>NZ_JANEWG010000187.1 GCF_028069725.1 Citrobacter sp. Awk 4 | reverse complement strand
CCCGGTCAGCCGTCAACGTCTCATCGATTTTCGAGCCGGACCGTGGTGTCGCTTCCGCATTCTGACTTTCAGTGATTTCCGTTTAGCTGTTTAAACAACAACTCAGGTGGTCAGGTGTGGCTGGTCCGGCCGAAAATTGCCGACGTGTTTCCGTAAGGCCGGGGGAACCCGCAGGGATGCGGGTTCAGGGCGCGTTTTACA
>NZ_JANEWG010000186.1 GCF_028069725.1 Citrobacter sp. Awk 4 | reverse complement strand
ATCAGCGTGCCTTCTCCCGAAGTTACGGCACCATTTTGCCTAGTTCCTTCACCCGAGTTCTCTCAAGCGCCTTGGTATTCTCTACCTGACCACCTGTGTCGGTTTGGGGTACGATTTTGTGTTACCTGATGCTTAGAGGCTTTTCCTGGAAGCAGGGCATTTGTTACTTCAGCACCGTAGTGCCTCGTCATCACACCTCAGCGTTAATAA
>NZ_JANEWG010000185.1 GCF_028069725.1 Citrobacter sp. Awk 4 | reverse complement strand
TCTGGCAGGGATACCGTCTGTTGCAGGAGCAGCACGACGGCGGGCAATGCAGCACATACCTTTATGACCCGAACGAAGCGTGGAGCCCGCTGGCGCGAATCGACCATCTGCGCGACGATAAACAGGGGGAGATTTACTGGTTCGGTACTGACCTGAACGGCGCACCGCTGGAAGTCACCGACGTACGCGGCAACGTGCGCTGGAGTGGCCATT
>NZ_JANEWG010000184.1 GCF_028069725.1 Citrobacter sp. Awk 4 | reverse complement strand
CACTGGCAGAATCTGTTTATGCAGTATGACGCCTGGGGCAACCTGGTCCGCCGCCGCAGTGGTCTGTATGAACAGCACTATGCCTGGGATGCAGAAAACCGCCTGATATCGGCGCAGGGAACCGGCCCGCTGGGGCGTTTTCAGGCGCACTATCAGTATGATGCGCTGGGCAGACGTACGCGAAAACAGGTCGCCACCGCCCACGGCACCACCGAAACCCGCTTCCTCTGGCAGGGATACCG
>NZ_JANEWG010000183.1 GCF_028069725.1 Citrobacter sp. Awk 4 | reverse complement strand
CCGCTGGCGCGAATCGACCATCTGCGCGACGATAAACAGGGGGAGATTTACTGGTTCGGTACTGACCTGAACGGCGCACCGCTGGAAGTCACCGACGTACGCGGCAACGTGCGCTGGAGTGGCCATTACGGCAGCTTCGGTGAAGTACGGCATCAGACGGCAGGTTTTACCGGCGCGTTACAACACACCGCCCTCGCCCATCAGCCCCTGCGCTACGCCGGGCAGTATGCTGACAGCGAAACCGG
>NZ_JANEWG010000182.1 GCF_028069725.1 Citrobacter sp. Awk 4 | reverse complement strand
GTCGCAACTGCTCTTTAACAATTTATCAGACAATCTGTGTGGGCACTCAAAGTGACATGGATTCTTAACGTCGCAAGACGAAAAATGAATACCAAGTCTTATGAGTGAACACGTAATTCATTACGAAGTTTAATTTCATGAGCATCAAACTTTTAAATTGAAGAGTTTGATCATGGCTCAGATTGAACGCTGGCGGCAGGCCTAACACATGCAAGTCGAACGGTAGCACAGGGGAGCTTGCTCCC
>NZ_JANEWG010000181.1 GCF_028069725.1 Citrobacter sp. Awk 4 | reverse complement strand
TGAAAATGTTGGGGATAGCTCTATTTTTTTAAATGATGGATATCTTCAAGCCACAACGTATAGAATAGTATTACCAGAAGGAATGGAATCCTTTATAGATAAAGACACATCCATTAGCAATGAAAGGATTTGGATGGTCAGCTGTGATCATTATTGCCATCATCGTTTGTTCATGGATACTTGGTGTAGAGTATTATAAAACCATCACTTTACCCAACCTAAAACCCTCACGCGTCAGGGTTGATTTTAATGGT
>NZ_JANEWG010000180.1 GCF_028069725.1 Citrobacter sp. Awk 4 | reverse complement strand
AGCACCGCAAAGCAGTTCGCTTCATGGCTGGGGCTGACACCAAAGGAACATTCCAGCGGCGGGAAACAGCAACTGGGAGGGATCAGCAAACGTGGCGATGGCTATTTCCGATACCTCCTGGTTCACGGCGCACGCGCACTTACCGCCTGGGTCAACCGGAACGGCGCCGTTGAGAAGAATGTCTGGCTTCAGGGACTGCTTGAGCGGAAGCACTACAATGTTGCAGTTGTCGCGATGGCGGCAAAAACGTCGAGA
>NZ_JANEWG010000018.1 GCF_028069725.1 Citrobacter sp. Awk 4 | reverse complement strand
ACAGCTAAACGGAAATCACTGAAAGTCAGAATGCGGAAGCGACACCACGGTCCGGCTCGAAAATCGATGAGACGTTGACGGCTGACCGGGGCCGCCCGCAGGGACGCGGGCGGAGGGGACGGCCTGCAGGGACGAAGGCTCGACCCCGACCCGAAAGGCAGACGGCATAAGGCGAATGTATCGCGAAGCGACGATTTTCCCGCCGGGAGCCTGGGTTGCAAGGGAGGCGGCGGCGAGCCTCCCTTGCACGTTCACAGGTAGGGTGGTGTCAGAGAGGCTGTGGACATAAGGTGAACGGAACCCTTCTCAAAACCAGAATGTTACTTCTTCTGGATAAATACCTCAGGCTTTCTGTTCTCCCTAATAGCTTCATGACCAACATTCCCCAGCATTAATACTCTTTAAACGCCAGCTCCAGACGGGCAAGCAGCGGTTTAAACAGGTAGCTCAGGAATGTGCGCTCACCGGTTTTTATCGTTACGCTGGCGGGCATTCCCGCTTTAATTTTGTAATTTCCCAACAGATGCACGCCTTCCGGGGAGACCCGTACTTCAGCGAGATAATAGGGTTGCTGGGTGGCTTTATCGATCAGGCGGTCGGCCGAGACGGTCAATACCTGTGCCGGAACCGAAGGCAATAATGCATGGTTGAGCGCCGGAAACAGCACGTCGACGGTCAGTCCCGGCGTCATTTTATCAATGGCATGCACCGGGATTTTGGCGTCAATTTGCAGCGGTTGCTCTGCGGCGACAATATCCATTAAGGGCTCACCTGGCTGAATGATCCCACCGACCGTACTGACTTTTACGTCCAGCACGATCCCGTCAATCGGCGAGCGGATCTCCGTATTATTCAGTTCGTGCCGGGTCGATGCTAACTCATCTTCCAGCATCGCGACCTCTTTTTGTTTGAGGGTCAGCTCCGATTCTACTTCCTGGAGAAACTGATGCTGTACCTGATACGCTTTGATCTTCATTTCATTTTGCTGCGACTTGAGTTTGGCGATATTGAGAATATCTTCTGAAACATTGCTGGAGATTTCGGCGGCCTCCCGCTCAAGCACCAGTAATTGGGCCTTGGGATAATAGTTTTTTTCGCTCAGTGCGCGAATGGCGCCCAGTTCTCTGCTAATAAGCGTAAATTGATGCTCGCGAAACCCTTTTATCTTGGTTAAATTTTCGGTTTGCCCGGTCAGGCCGTCCAGGGTTTCCTGAATCATGGATAATTCATCCTGAATATTTTTTCTGCGGGTATCAAATAATTTTTCTTGTAATTGACGGACTTCGATAAGGCGCTTATTACTGGAAAACTGGCTGATCAATTCTTCACTAAAAACGATCGCATCGCGGCCATCTCGTTCTGCCAGTAATCTGTCCTCATGGGTTTTTGCCGAAATATATTGTGCAATCAATGCGCTGTAACGCATATCGAGTTGCATTTTATCCAGACGCACCAGAATTTGATCTTTCTTCACCAGATTCCCTTCTTTAATCAGAATATCGGTCACCCGTCCGCCGCTTAAATGCTGAATGGTTTTACGATTGCTGGAGACGGTAACCGTACCGTCAGCGACGACACCGGCGTCCAGTGGTGCGCCGACCGCCCATAATATAAATCCCCCAACCCCCAGAATAATCACGGCAAGACCTCTGATCAGCGGCGGCCATATATTCGTATCGACACTATCGGTCTCTGACGTTGCAGAATTATCTGTACGCTTTTTCATGATAAAGCCTCCCGTTGTGGTTCATTATTTTGGGCAGGGGTTGGGGGGGTTGATGCGTTGGGAACCGATTTTAAAATATTTGCCTGACGCAAATTGGCAAACACCTGGTCGCGAGGACCGAATTCCTGAATCGCCCCTTCGTTGAGCAATAGCACTTTATTGACGACGCCCAGCAGCGTTGGCCGGTGCGAGATAATGATCACCGTTTGCCCTTGCGTGCGTAGCGTATTGATGGCCTTGATGAGGGCCTGTTCACCGGCGTCGTCAAGGTTGGCGTTGGGTTCGTCCAGCACGATGAATGCCGGGTTGTTATAGACCGCCCGCGCCAGTCCAATACGCTGCCGCTGGCCGCCCGAGAGTTGGTATCCCTCAGCGCCGAGCGGGGTATCGTATCCCTGCGGCAGGCGCAAAATCATCTCATGCACCCCCGCAAGCTGCGCCGCCGCGACAATCAGTTCACTGTTACTGGCGGTAAAGCGGGCGATATTCTGCGCAATGCTACCGTCAAACAATTCAACTTCCTGCGGCAGGTAGCCGAGCGACGGGCCGAGCAAGGCTTTGTCCCACTGGCAGATATCTGCGCCATCAATACGAACTTTACCGGAGAGTGGGTTCCAGACGCCGACCAGGAGTTTGGCCAGCGAGGTTTTCCCGGAAGCGGAGGGGCCGATTATCCCCAGCACTTCGCCCTGTTCAAGCTGGAAAGAGATATTACGTAGCGTGGGGGTTTTTTGCCCCGGAGGCGCGGCGAAAACACTCTCTACGCTGATATTGCCTTTTGGCGTTGGCAGCGTCAGCACCTCTTTCTGCTGCGGAAATTCCCGTAACAGCGTTGAGGTTTGATGCCAGGCGTTGCGAAACTGTACAAACTGTTTCCAGCTACCGATAACCTGTTCTACCGGGTTCAGCACTCTGCCGAGGATAATGGAGGCGGCAATCATCAGACCGGGGGTGATTTGACCACCGATCACCAGTAAGGCCCCCGCACCCAGCGAAATAGATTGCAATAAGATGCGAACAAAGCGGCTCAGGCTGCTTAATGTGGCGGTTTTGTCCGCAATCTGCGTTTGCAAAACCAGTACTTTGCTGTGTTGCGCCAGCCAGTGATTTTTCAGCGTTGCCAGCATTCCCATCGCTTCAATGGTGTCGGAGTTTTGTAATTGCTTATTCAGCTTACTGGTATTGTTGATGGTTAATGCGTGCGCCTGCTGAATCGGTTTTTTGGTCGACAGTTCGGAGACCAGCGTCAGGGTAAATAAGATCAGTATTCCGACGATGGAGAGATATCCCAAAAGAGGGTGGACAATAAACGCAATCAGTAAATAGAAGGGCGTCCACGGAATATCCAGCAGCGCAAATAGACTGTTGCCAGAGAGAAACTGGCGAATTTGCGCCAGATCGGCCAGTGCCTGCGCCGGATTATTTTCACGGGTGGCCACCCGGCGTTTAAACGCGGCATTAAAGACTAATTGATTTAATTTAACATCCAGTCGGTTGCCAAATCGCGTCATCACGCTGGTACGGGCATATTCAATCATTGAGATAACGGTATACAGACCGATTATCAGCAATGTCAGCATTAACAATGTGGTGGTGTTCTTACTGACCAACACGCGATCATAGACTTGTAGCATATAAATTGCCGGCGCCAGCATTAGCATATTAATCATACTGCTAAAAAACAGTAACATCAGAAATGCAGGCTTACTTCCTTTCAACGCATTTTGTAGCTCAGTTGGCGTTTGCTGGCGCGGCATATTAGGCTCCTTACTCGTTTATCGAGTTAGTAAAATTTGGCTGCCCGTTTTCCCCAGACGTTAAATAATAAAGTCTGTGGAATTAACGGTATTGGCCGCAACACCCGTCAGCGTAATAACATCGCCGCCGATGGTGATGATCGTTTGGTTATTATTTCCCGAAATCAAAACCGTAGAGGTAAAGTTTGCGGTAGTCACTCCCATTCCGGAGATATTAATCAGGTCCTGTCCGCCGGTAGCATTACTGTCGAAACCAGAAATGCTGTCCTGTCCGAACCCGGATGAGAAGATGAAACGGTCGTCACCGGTACCGCCGTCCATCGTGTCGTTACCCGCACCGCCGGTCAGCAAGTCATTGCCGAGACCGCCAGAGAGCACATCGTTGCCTGCGCCACCCAGCAGAGTGTCGACACCGTTTGCCCCTTGCAGGTTGTCGTTACCGTCGCCACCGTCGAGAATGTCGTTGCCAATGCCACCCAGCAACTGGTCATTCCCGCCCATCCCGGATAAGTTGTCATTGCCGCTACCCCCGGTGATGGTATTCGCCAGCGCGTTACCCGTGCCGGTGAAATTCCCTGTACCGGTGTATTCCAGGATTTCGACGTTGTCCGTCAGGACGTAAGTGGCGAGACTGGTCTCGACAGTATCGGTCCCCGCATTCACACCTTCTGTTACAACATCTCCTACGTTATCAACGATATAGAGGTCATTTCCTGCGCCGCCGTCCATCGTATCGGCATCCAGTCCACCATCCAGTTGATCGTTACCGGCCTCGCCAATCAGCGTATCCCGACCGCTGCCGCCTTCAATGTCGTCATCGCCGGCTCCGCCGTTCAGCAGATCGTCACCCGCCTGACCGAGCAGGGTGTCGTTACCGCCTTGCGCGAGGATGACATCACTCCATGCTGTTCCCGAGTGGGTGTTTGACGCGTTGGTGCCGACAATCATGTCGCCAATCGGTTGTGTGGCCGCAGAGGTCAGAACGACGGATGGGTTTCCTTCATCATCCGTGACCGTCACCACAACCAGCAATGTACGACCAATCATGGTTGCCGGTGGAGTGTAGGTCGCTGACGTCGCGCCGTTGATATTGGTGAATCCTCCGTTTGGCTGGCTCACTCGCCATTGGTAGCGGAAGTTATCTCCGGTTAAGCCGTCTGCATCCGCAATACCGGAGACAAGAGCGGTCAGGGTGACGCTTTCCGTTGGCGTCAGATCGCTAATGACCGGCGAACCAGTGGTCGGCTGATCGCGAACCATCACGGCGCTGGTTTGTGACGACACCAGCGTTTCAGCATCCCCCATGCGGTCGGTAAAGCTGGCGACAACCCGCAGCGGCGCGCCCAGAATATTCCCCGGAACCCGGAACTGCGTGCCTGTTGCCTGATCGCGCCATTGACCGCCGACCAGTGCCTGCCAGGTCATGGTGATTGGCGTATTAGCGGCAATACCATTCCCGTCCAGCAGATTAGACAGATTGACCTGCAACAAATCGCCGACTTCCGGTGTCCCATCGCTGATAGCGAGATTACCGGTGGCTTTTTGTGCCGTTACCCAGAGCTGTTCACCGTCGCCAAACTCCACTTTTTCAATGTTGAGCAGGCGGTCTACGCCGTCATTGAACGCCAGTCCTGCCGCCGGAGTGGCATGATTGACGGTGAGACTGCCGTCGGCGTTACGCTGGAATTGATAGTTGCTGCTGAGATCGCGGTAGACGGCAACGTCGGTTTCAGTACCATCACCGTCGCGAAGGATTTCCCGCACAATCGACAGTTGGTTCGGTTTGAGCGTGCCCGCCATCATGTAGGATTTGAGCTCATTCATGCTGTCTGCGCTCGTTACCCCAGCCAGCCCGGAAACCGCGATACGCACGTTCAGCCACGAATCACCGTCGATGATGTCGTTGCCAGCCTTACCGGTGATGCGGTCGCTGCCGCCGCCGCCAAGTAAAATGTCGCCACCGTTGTCCGGATTAAACAAGACGGCATCGCCCGATGCGGCGCGTGGAACACCCAGAATCGACTGCAGTCCAGTGATTCGGTCTGCACCCTCCTGAGTCAGGTTGTTGGAAAGCGGAGTCCCCTGAACCGGCGCAGTACCGATAGGTTGCTCAGTGCCAACCAGCACATCGTTAAATTTCCAGCCCGAAAGTCCTTCCACCAGGTCAAAGCGATCGCGCAGGATAAACTCTTGCTGGTTGACGAAAATCGGGATGCCCAGGTCGGAGTTGGCGGCGTTCGGGTCACCTTTATGAATGGCCCAGTCAAAACCGGACATGCCGTTGTTGCGTTGAATACCCGCACCCTGAACCATGATGTCGTCACCGCCTTCGCCATCGTAGTCGGTGTCGTTGCCCTGACCGTTCAGTACGTCATGCCCTATGATGGTACTGTTAAAGAACAGTTCGGAGTTATCGCCGGCCAGGGTATCGAAGCCGTCACCGCCTTCTAACCAGTCGTCGCCTTCGTTGCCCATCAGGAGGTCACCGCCGGATCCCCCCAGCGCGAAGTCATTATCGCGTCCGGCAAAAACTTCCTGAGCATCTTCGCCGATCACCATGAAATCACTGCCGCTACCGCCGAAGATCAGGTCGTTGCCGTTGCCGGAGAAAATGACGTCGTGTCCCGCATCACCATGCAGGAAGTCAGCGCCGCCAATGGGGGTTCCGGTGTCGGTGATGATGTCGTTGCCATCGCCGCCGTGTACCACGTCGGCTTCATCGCCACCGTCGAGACGGTCGTCACCGGCATCACCCCACAGGCTGTCGATCCCTTTTCCGCCAATTAAGGTGTCGTTGCCCGCTGAGCCGCCGAGCACCACGTGACCATCACCCGAGTACTTGATGTAGGCACCGTCAGCTGCGCCATCTCCATCGACGTCCGCTCCCGCCGCACGGCGAACCACCAGTGGGAAGAGGAGGTCTTTCAGCGCATTGCCCCATTTCGGATCGGCATGCGTCTGCAAGGACTGGTTGACTTCAAAGGTATAATCCGGCGTCTGGAACAGGTGAGCAGGCAGGTGAGACGAACCCGGATCGCCCAGGTCGCTGTTACGCATCACCAGGGCGGAGAAGGAGTTTGCCTCCAGTTCGTTCAGCATGTTGAGACCCTGGACACGGCTCAGATAGTAGAACCGGTCACCGTCCTGCAACATCTCCATCTGGGTTTCAAAGACAAAGTTGAAGGTGGAGCCGAGCATGCCGCCGAACTCATTTTTGCGTTCCGCCAGCCCGCCAATCCAGAAATCGACCATATTGAGGCCGGTCTCTTTATCTGCCCAGGCACCGGTTCCCATAAAGAAATCGAGCGCATCTGAACGTGCCGGGTCTTCTTCCGGTCCGAACAGGAGGAAGTTCACCGCATCGCGTTTTCCTTCCAGCGTTGTGGCGGCTTTAATCAACTCATGTTGGCCGTAGGCCGCCATAAAGTTGATGATCGAGGACGGGTTTTTCAGGAAAGAGCCAAAATCGGCCCAACTGGTATAGGGACGTAACTCGCTGTTGCCGGTTAATTCGTAAAATTGCTCACGCGCCTGATTGAGGGTGGGCATGAGCGTGTCGCGCCCGCGAGCGATGTTGAGTGCGCCTAAATCCAGCGGCAGCCCAACCAGGTTATTACGCAGCGCTTCGGTAATGAATTCGTCAATTTCGTTGCCGACCTGACGGGTCATACCGCGCACAATCGCGCCGACGGCCTGCTCGCTGGAGATGGTTTCGCCGTTAAGCTCATGGAACGCGACGGGGTTCAGAAATGCCTCAATCAGCCCGATGTCGCCGTCTTGCATGTCGGCATCGGTACGGGCGACGGTTTCGGTCAGCATTGAGTGACCAAAGCGGTAAACCACGTGGGCAAATTCAGCAAAAATAGCCGGGTTGATATCCGCCGTGTTCGAGAAGACGAACGGATCGACCGCCGGTTGCACAGCGCGGGCGAACTCTTCAAACACCAGGTGCTGATATTGCATTTCCGTGGCGAAACGACCGGCCTGGAAGAGGTATTCCCCGTTCCATTGCAGGGTGCTGGTGTCCGCTGGAATTTCGGTAATCTGATGTTCCGGCATCAGCCATTGGTTGATCAGATCAATATCGTTGGTTTCAAGAATGGTGGTTTTGTACTGCTCGACCAGCCGGTTATGTTCGCTGTGGAACACCGAGTGTACGGCAGTCAGACCGATGTTTTCGTTGCCACGACCGTCACCGGTAATGAAGTGTCTGTCGAGCAGTTCATCGTCATAGGTACCCGCCGCCGGCGCATTGCCGATGTCGGTATCGCTATCGGCGACGAGGTTGGCTTTCGGCACCGCCGTGTGGGCAATATCATCGAGGAATGCGTGCCCGGTTCTCAATGTATCGGCGGGTAACGTTCCGCCATTGGCTTCCACCAGCCCATTAGCGGTGACAATTTGTACTTTGCCGTTTTCACTTAATATCAGGTTGCCATAGCGGTCGGTCGCCAGTAGCGGCACATTGAAAACGTCCTGATTGGTCAGCTTAATGCCCAGCAAGGTTTCCGCCTGAAGTTTGATATCAGCCCAGGTGGCCAGGCCGCCGTTGCTGCCTTCCAGCAAATGGCCGGTGGGCACTGGCTTACCATCCACCATCACATATTCGCGGATAAAGATCTGATGAGAAGGGTGAGAGGTGTAGGTTTGGTTCTGATCAATCCACGGCGTGGTGGTGTTAATGGTTTCATGATTGGCATCGACTTTTGCGCGGGTGAGGATCATGAAGTTTTTGTCAACGCCTCCGGTGAGTACCGGATCAACCCACAAAGGGTCATCCGGCATCAGCGGAATAAAGACAATGCCATTCCCTTCCTTAGGGATCAGATCCAGACCGTGGTCAAAGAATTGCCCGAAAAAGGTCATCCAGCCATTAAACGCCGGTGATAAACCAATATCAGGCGAGAGGTTCGGAATGGATAAACTGCCATTGTCGGAAACCGTACCGCCGCCGGGGACGTCAACCAGTCCGTCATGGGCTTCCTGGGCCGCCGGGTTCGACGCGGTTTGGTCGGAAATCAGATTACTGATAATGCGCGGATCGGCATCGGTCACCATCTGATTGGGATTTAAAATGAGGTACTTTGCCAGTGCCTGCAAATCATTCAAATCCAGCGCGACCAATCTTGGCATGGTCTGGTCGGCAGAACCGTATAGTTCCTGACCGGGCAGAAGGTTGTTCCATGAACCATCTACGGTACGCAGGCCGTAGGGTAAAAGGGGGCTGGAGACTAATTCACGAAGCAGATCGCCATTCACGCTGCCATCCGGATTGGTTGCAGCTTCTGATATCTTGATTTGCTGAAGAATAAACGCCAGGTCGTGTAACGTTACTGTGAAGTCGTATTGTGTAGCCATAGATAATTGCCTCATTGCTTGAATAAGCATTCTCATTCGCATCTACCGAAATAAAGGCAGAAGAAATGCACTGAGTCCGACTGGAAAAATTATCTGATTAATAATTACGCATCTGAGTTCTTTTCTAAGTGGTAAATGACAATACCTCTGGGCCTCCATTTCTTGTCGATATTTAAATTTACTTTGTTCGCTAAGTTTATTTCCAACACAAGGTGATAATAAAAACAGCTTTTAAAAAGCTGTTAATGTATTGAAATTACTTAAAAACACCACAAAACCCCATTTGTAAGATAAAAATACATTAGCGTTGTTTATAAATATTAAGGAGTATTTCAGTAGTGTTACAATTGCGTAATGTTCATAACTATGAAAGGTCATGGTTTTAGAACCATCATACTTTTTCATGAACCGAAATATTTTTTCTAAACTGTTACGCGGAAAATAGAAATGACAGGGGAGATAAAATGAACAAAACATTCGCGACATGAATAAATAAAAAGCACATTAACTGTATGCCTTTGCGGTAAATATAAGGAATATGTAATACAAAATACGGAGGGGGGATTTTTGGATATAAAAGAAAGACAAAACCCTCCCACCGGGCGGTGAGAGGGTGAATTTTTAGGCCGCCACGACGCTGTCGATGGCCGCTTTGGCGTCGGACTGGGCTTTGGACGCAACATCCGGGCCGTAGGCAATCCCTTCTGCAAACACGAAGTTCACGTCAGTAATACCGATAAAACCGAGGAAGACTTTCAGGTACGGCGCGATCAGGTCAGTCGGGGAATCTTTGTGAATACCACCACGGCTGGAGAGGATCACCGCACGTTTACCAGTCACCAGACCTTCCGGACCTTTTTCGGTGTAGCGGAACGTAACGCCAGCACGCGCAATCAGGTCGAAGTAGTTTTTCAACTGAGTCGGGATGTTGAAGTTGTACATTGGCGCGGCGATGACGATCACGTCGTGGGCTTTCAGTTCCGAAATCAGCTCATCAGAGAGCGCCAGCGCTTCTTGTTGACGCACGGTAAGCGCAGCGTCGCTCGGACGCAGGGCACCGACCAACTCGCCATCCAGCACCGGAATAGGGTTCGCAGCGAGGTCGCGAACGGTGATTTCGTCTGCGGAGTGCTTTTCACGCCATTGTTCAACAAAATAATCAGACAACTGACCTGACTGAGAGTACCCTGCCAGAATACTGGATTTGAGGACTAATACCTTGCTCATGGGTGGTTCCTTGTATGTGTTTGAAGGGGGATGCCCCGTTGCTTGTTGACACTTTATTCACAATCCTGCCGCAGTGATAGCGCAATATATCGAAGCCTATGTTCGAAATTATTGAACAACGCACGGTTAACGCCGATGTGGTAATCTATACCCAACATCGAAATGAGATTTGATCAGGCAGAGCACTGCCCTCTAACGTTATGACAGAACAACAAAAATTGACTTTTCACGCCTTGCAGCAACAGTTGGATTCGCTGATGCTGCGCGATCGGCAGCGCTTTGCCCGGCGTCTGCACGGTGTGAAGAAGGTTAAAAATCCTGATGCACAACAGGCCATTTACCAGGAGATGGCGAAAGAGATTGAACAGGCAGCAGGTAAAGTCCTGCTGCGCGAAGCGGCACGTCCTGACATCACTTACCCGGACAACCTGCCGGTAAGCCAGAAAAAACAGGATATCCTGAACGCCGTTCGTGACCATCAGGTGGTGATTGTGGCGGGGGAGACCGGTTCCGGGAAAACCACGCAGTTACCCAAAATCTGCATGGAACTGGGGCGCGGTATTAAAGGATTGATTGGTCATACGCAGCCGCGTCGACTGGCGGCGCGTACCGTTGCTAACCGTATTGCAGAGGAACTGCAAACGGAGCCGGGCGGCTGTATCGGCTATAAAGTGCGTTTTAGCGATCATGTCAGCGACAACACCATGGTTAAGCTGATGACCGACGGTATCCTGCTGGCCGAAATCCAGCAGGACAGACTGCTGATGCAGTACGACACCATCATCATTGATGAAGCGCACGAACGCAGTCTGAACATCGATTTTCTGCTCGGCTATCTGAAAGAACTGCTGCCGCGTCGCCCGGATCTGAAAATTATCATTACCTCCGCGACCATCGATCCGGAACGTTTTTCACGCCACTTTAATAATGCGCCAATCATTGAAGTTTCCGGTCGGACTTACCCGGTTGAAGTGCGCTATCGCCCGATTGTTGAAGACGCGGACGATACCGAGCGCGATCAGCTACAGGCGATTTTTGACGCGGTGGATGAACTGGGACGCGAGAGCTCCGGCGATATTCTGATTTTTATGAGCGGCGAGCGTGAAATTCGCGACACCGCCGATGCGCTAAATAAACTCGATCTGCGCCATACCGAAGTGCTGCCGCTGTATGCCCGGCTTTCCAATAGCGAACAGAACCGGGTCTTCCAGTCGCACAGCGGACGCCGCATTGTGCTGGCGACCAACGTAGCGGAAACCTCCCTGACGGTGCCGGGCATCAAGTACGTCATCGACCCAGGTACCGCGCGTATCAGTCGTTACAGTTTCCGTACCAAAGTCCAGCGGCTACCGATTGAACCGGTGTCCCAGGCCTCCGCTAACCAGCGAAAAGGCCGCTGCGGACGTGTGTCGGAAGGGATCTGTATTCGTCTCTATTCGGAAGACGATTTCCTGTCGCGTCCGGAATTTACCGATCCGGAAATTCTGCGTACCAACCTGGCGTCGGTCATTTTGCAGATGACGGCGTTAGGGCTGGGCGATATTGCCGCGTTCCCGTTTGTTGAAGCGCCAGATAAACGCAACATCCAGGATGGTGTACGCCTGCTGGAAGAGCTGGGCGCGATCACCACTGATGAACAACAGACCGCGTACAAACTGACGCCGCTTGGTCGTCAGTTATCACAGTTGCCGGTGGACCCGCGTCTGGCGCGGATGGTGCTGGAAGCGCAAAAACATGGCTGCGTGCGCGAGGCGATGATCATCACCTCTGCGCTGTCTATCCAGGATCCGCGTGAACGTCCGATGGACAAACAGCAGGCCTCCGATGAGAAGCACCGCCGCTTCCACGATAAAGAGTCCGATTTCCTCGCCTTTGTGAATCTGTGGAATTACCTCGGCGAGCAGCAGAAAGCGCTGTCATCGAATCAGTTCCGCCGTCAGTGCAAGGTAGACTTCCTTAACTATCTGCGTGTACGCGAGTGGCAGGATATCTACACTCAACTGCGTCAGGTGGTGAAAGAACTCGGTATTCCGGTGAACAGTGAACCCGCAGAGTATCGTGAGATTCATATCGCGCTACTCACCGGTTTACTTTCCCATATCGGCATGAAGGATGCGGATAAGCAGGAGTTTACCGGCGCGCGTAACGCCCGTTTCTCCATTTTCCCAGGTTCAGGCTTGTTTAAAAAGCCGCCGAAATGGACGATGGTTGCCGAACTGGTGGAAACCAGCCGTCTGTGGGGACGCATCGCCGCGCGGATCGATCCCGAGTGGGTGGAGCCGGTCGCACAGCATTTGATCAAACGTTCTTACAGCGAACCGCACTGGGAACGGGCGCAGGGCGCCGTGATGGCGACCGAAAAGGTCACCGTTTATGGTTTGCCGATTATCGCAGCGCGTAAGGTCAACTACAGCCAGGTAGACCCTGTACTCTGCCGCGAGCTGTTTATCCGCCACGCGTTGGTGGAAGGTGACTGGCAGACACGCCATGCGTTCTTCCGTGAGAACCTGAAACTGCGCGCCGAAGTGGAAGAGCTGGAACACAAATCGCGCCGCCGCGACATTCTGGTGGATGACGAGACGTTGTTCGAATTCTATGACCAGCGTATCAGCCATGACGTGATCTCCGCGCGCCACTTCGACAACTGGTGGAAGAAAGTCAGTCGCGAAACCCCGGATCTGCTCAACTTTGAAAAGAGCATGCTGATCAAAGAGGGGGCGGAAAGCATCAGCAAGCTGGATTACCCGAACTTCTGGCATCAGGGCAATCTTAAGCTGCGCTTAAGCTATCAGTTTGAGCCCGGCGCGGATGCCGACGGCGTCACCGTCCATATTCCGCTGCCGTTGTTAAACCAGGTGGAAGAGAGCGGTTTTGAATGGCAAATCCCCGGACTGCGCCGTGAACTGGTTATCGCACTGATTAAATCGTTACCGAAACCGGTACGGCGTAACTTTGTGCCCGCGCCAAACTATGCCGAAGCGTTTTTAGGCCGCGTGACGCCGCTGGAACTGCCGTTACTGGATTCGCTGGAGCGTGAGCTGCGCCGAATGACCGGTGTCACTGTTGATCGCGAAGCCTGGCAGTGGGAACAGGTGCCCGATCACCTGAAAATCACTTTCCGGGTGGTGGATGACAAAAACAAGAAGCTCCAGGAAGGCCGTTCGTTGCAAGATTTGAAAGAGGCGCTGAAGAGCAAAGTGCAGGAAACGCTCTCCGCGGTTGCCGATGACGGTATCGAACAGAGCGGCTTGCACATCTGGAGTTTTGGTCAGCTACCTGAAAGCTACGAACAGAAACGCGGCAACTACAAAGTGAAAGCCTGGCCCGCGCTGGTGGATGAGCGCGACAGCGTTGCCATCAAACTATTCGACAATCCGCTGGAACAACAGCAAGCGATGTGGTGCGGATTGCGCCGCCTGTTGCTGCTGAACATTCCGTCGCCGATCAAGTATCTGCACGAGAAGCTGCCGAACAAAGCCAAACTTGGCCTGTACTTTAACCCGTACGGCAAGGTGCTGGATCTGATCGACGACTGCATCTCCTGCGGCGTTGACAAGTTGATTGACGCTAACGGCGGGCCGGTGTGGACGGAAGAGGGTTTTGCGGCGCTGCATGAGAAAGTCCGCGCCGAGTTGAACGAGACGGTGGTCGACATTGCAAAACAGGTCGAACAGATCCTGACTGCCGTTTTCAATATCAACAAACGCCTGAAAGGGCGGGTGGATATGACCATGGCGCTGGGGCTTTCCGATGTTAAAGCGCAAATGGGCGGGCTGGTGTATCGCGGTTTCGTCACCGGCAACGGCTTCAAACGCCTCGGCGACACGCTGCGTTATTTACAGGCGATTGAAAAACGCCTCGAGAAATTGGCTACCGATCCGCACCGTGACCGTGCGCAGATGTTGAAAGTCGAAAGCGTACAGCAGGCCTGGCAGCAGTGGATCAACAAACTGCCGCCAGCGCGTTGTGACGATGAAGATGTCAAAGCGATCCGCTGGATGATTGAAGAACTGCGCGTCAGCTACTTTGCCCAACAGTTGGGAACACCGTACCCCATCTCGGATAAGCGTATTCTGCAAGCGATGGAGCAGATTAGCGGCTAGTGTTTGTCACGCCAGCCAGTAAATCTTACGGCCAGCATTTGCTGGCCGTTTTGCTGATTACAGGGTTGATGTTTGTGCGTCAATAACGGCGGTGCGGCGGCGTCGGCTGGCGAAGAAAATCGCTGTCAGTGAAATGGCGACGGTGGTCATCAGATAGATGGCGACAGGCACCCAGTCGCCATCATATTTTGCTAACAGGCCAGTGGCGATCAGTGGAGCTGTACCGCCCGCCAGCGCTGCGCCAATCTGATATCCCAGTGTAATGCCGGTATAGCGAACGTTAGCGCTAAAGATTTCAGAGCACAGGGTGCCCAGAACGGCTGTCACCGGCGCCCACAAGATGCCAAACATGATAACCGTGGCGACCACGATTCCCCAGGTGGTGCCGGTGTTGAGTAACAGGAACCACGGAACAATAAACAGCCCCAGTGCAAATACGCTGATGGCGTACATTTTTTGGCGTCCGATTTTATCGGAAAGCAGCCCCATAAACGGGATCATCACCGTCGCGACCAGCGCACCCAGCGTGACCGCTTCCAGCACCTGGGATTTTTGGTAGGTCAGGGTGGTGGTGGCGTAGCTGACGACGAAGGTCGAGAAAATATAGAACGGCGCGGTTTCAACCACTTTCAACCCGGCGGCGATCAGCACTTCACGCCAGTGATTTGTCAGCGTATCACGCAGCGGCGCTTTGGCTACCTGACCAGACTGCTTCACCTTCTTAAATTCCGGTGTTTCATCGATATCTTTGCGGATCCACAGTCCTAATAGCACCAGTACAGAACTTAACAGGAACGGAATACGCCAGCCCCAGGAGAGGAAGTCTTCTTCACTGAACAAGGTCATCAGCGAAACGATAAAGGTGGCCATCAGCATGCCGATGGTGACGCCCGCCTGCGGAATACTGCCAAAAAAGCCTTTGCGTTTTTCGGGCGCATACTCATACGCCAGTAACAGGGCGCCGCCCCATTCGCCGCCGATCCCCATCCCCTGAATAACACGCATCAGAATCAATAAAATGGGCGCCCAAATACCGATCATCTCATAGGTTGGCAACAGGCCGATCATCACGGTTGCGCCGCCCATCAGCGACAGGGTAAGCACCAGCGTTTTCTTACGCCCAATACGATCGCCAATATGGGCAAACAACACCCCGCCGATAGGACGGATAAAAAAGGTGAGGGAGAAAGAAAGATAAGAGAGAATCAACCCAATAACCGGATCCACCATCGGGAAGAATATTTTGTTAAACACCAGTGCGGCGGCGGTGCCATATAAAAAATAATCAAACCACTCTATCGCGCTGCCGGTCAGACTGGCGATGAGAACTTTTTTGTTTTTCTTCAGGATAGCCGTGCTGCTTTCATGCGTTGTCATTACTGGGAACCTCGCCACAAAGAGTGTAAATCAGGTGATACCCGAAGCGGTGTGGGTGCAACCTGTCGCGTTACAAAGGTTGTTAAATTGTTAATCAAACTAGAATTGTTTGTAATATTTAACAAGTGACAAAGCCAATAAAAGGGCTAAACCTGCAACATTATTGCAGTGTTATTCACTGTTATTTGTCGTTATTGAAAGTAAATACTTTCTCTTGAATGAAAGTGACAGGATAATCTCCAGGTGCAACCGCGACATTTTTAGTTATTTCTTGTTATTTCACAGGGATGCTAAAAAATGCTGAAATTCAACAGGCCGTCTTTCAGAGTGATCCGCTATTTTCGCGAAGTGAGTTCGGTACCCTGCAGTGAACAATGAGGAGGAATCATGAACATGCGTCAATTTCCGCCACTGTCTGATGTGACGTTACAGGCAGTGAACACCGTCGGCCTTTGGCTGGCGCAAAACGATTTCTCAGCAGAGGAACCTTTTCAGGCTGACTGCGTCGTTCTGGCGGGAAATGCCGTCATGCCGACCATCGATGCGGCGTGCAAAATGGCGAAAGAGTTGCGTATTCCCCTGCTGATCAGCGGCGGGATTGGTCACTCGACGACGTTTCTCTATTCGGCGGTCGCAGAGCACCCGCGTTATCACACGATACGTACCGCCGGGCGGGCAGAAGCGGCGATTCTGGCCGACATTGCCAGTCAGTTTTGGCAAATTCCAGGCGAATCCATTTGGGTGGAAGACCAGTCAACAAACTGCGGAGAGAACGCGCGTTTTAGCTGTGCGTTAATTCGTCAGGCTCCGATGACCATTAACACGGCGATTGTGGTGCAGGACCCCACCATGCAGCGCCGCACGATGGCGACATTCCGGCGTGTGACGCGGGATGACCCGGACGCCCCGCGTTGGCTCAGCTTTCCTGGTTTTACGCCGGTGTTGCGTCATCAGGAAGAGGGGGTTGATTTTACGAATGCGGAACAAGGGGTGTGGCCCGTCGATCGTTACCTGTCATTAATTGCGGGAGAACTCCCGCGGGTGCGCGATAATGAGGCTGGTTACGGACCGCGTGGACGTGATTTTATTGTCCACATTGATATTCCCGATGAGGTTGAGACCGCCTGGCAGACCCTGCAAAACGATGATGTCCTGAATGAGGCAATACTCAGCCGTTCCCTGCGTTAACCGATCTTATCTGCCCGTTTGCGCCGATTTATACTCAAACGGGCATGATTTTTCTGCACCAGCGTCCTTCCTGCGCCTCTTTCGGGGCTTCTTTTATGAACTGCTTCACAAAGTCGCTAACCTGACGGCAGTATCTACTTCATGATTGATATTAATTAACAATGATTTTACTTGTTAAAAACAAATCAATTACAGGAGCAGCGCATGTCAGCACCCGTACAACATCCGATGTATATCAATGGCCAGTTTGTGAGCTGGCAGGGAACGTCATGGATTGATGTGGTTAATCCTGCAACGGAAGAACTGATTTCCCGCATTCCCGATGGCAGCGCAGAAGAGGCGCGTCAGGCGATTGATGCGGCGGAACGCGCGCAGCCTGGCTGGGAGGCGTTACCCGCCATACAACGGGCGGGGTGGTTGCGAAAAATTGCGGCGGGTATTCGCGAACGCGCAGCAGAGATCAGCGCGCTAATCGTCGCGGAAAGCGGAAAAATCCAGCAACTGGCGCAAGTGGAAGTCGCCTTTACCGCCGATTACATCGACTACATGGCGGAGTGGGCGCGCCGTTACGAAGGCGAAATTCTGCAAAGCGATCGTCCGGGTGAAAATATTTTGCTGTTCAAACGCGCGCTTGGGGTGACCACCGGGATCCTCCCGTGGAATTTCCCGTTCTTTTTGATTGCCCGCAAGCTGGCGCCAGCGCTGCTGACCGGGAATACAATCGTCATTAAACCCAGTGAGTTCACTCCCAATAATGCCATTGCCTTTGCGCAAATTGTGCATGACGTCGGGTTGCCTGCCGGCGTCTTTAACTTGGTGTTAGGGCGTGGTGAAACCGTGGGACAGGAACTGGCGGGCAACCCGAAAGTGACGATGGTGAGCATGACCGGCAGCGTGACGGCGGGTGAGAAAATCATGACGGCAGCGGCGAAAAATATCACCAAAGTGTGCCTGGAACTGGGCGGTAAAGCGCCCGCAATTGTGATGGATGATGCGGATTTGGATTTGGCCGTTAAAGCGATTGTCGACTCACGGGTGATTAACACCGGGCAGGTATGCAACTGCGCGGAACGCGTCTATGTGCAAAAAGGGATCTACGATCGTTTTGTTAATCGACTGGGCGAGGCGATGAAAGCAGTCCAGTTTGGCGATCCGGCACAGCGGGATGATATTGCGATGGGGCCATTGATTAATGCGGCGGCGCTGGCGCGGGTGGAGCAAAAAGTGGCGAGAGCAGTCCAGGAAGGGGCGAGAGTGGTGCTGGGCGGTAAAGCGGTTGAGGGAAAAGGCTACTATTATCCGCCGACCCTGCTGCTGGATGTGCGTCAGGAGATGGCGATCATGCACGAAGAAACCTTCGGGCCGGTACTGCCTGTCGTGGCGTTTGACACTCTGGAACAGGCGTTGCAGATGGCAAATGACAGCGATTACGGCCTCACGTCTTCTATTTATACGCAGAATCTGAGCGTTGCAATGCAGGCGATCAAAGGGCTTAAGTTCGGTGAAACCTACATTAATCGCGAAAACTTTGAAGCCATGCAGGGTTTTCATGCGGGTTGGCGAAAATCGGGTATTGGCGGTGCCGACGGCAAGCACGGGCTGAATGAGTATCTGCAAACGCAGGTCGTCTATCTACAGTCCTGATCGGTGAGCAAAATCGGGCTGGCCGGGTGAGCGTGAACGCTACCCGGCCATACTCCCAGTGTTTAAAGTTTGACGAATTTCTCCAGAGTACGAATCAGTTGGGTGACGAATCCGTACTCGTTATCGTACCAGGCGACCGTTTTCACCAGTTGTAGATCGCCCACCTCAGTAATCTCTGTTTGCGTGGCGTCAAACACCGAGCCAAAGTGAGAGCCGATGACATCGGAAGAGACGATCTCCTCATCGGTATAGCCAAAGGATTCATTATTCGCCGTCGCTTTTTTCAGCGCATTATTGACCTCTTCAGCGGTCACTTTTTTACCCAAAATCGAAACCAGTTCCGTGACTGAACCTGTTTTTACAGGAACACGCTGAGCGTGGCCTTTCAGTTTGCCGCTTAATTCCGGTATCACCAGGCCAATCGCTTTTGCAGCACCGGTGGTATGGGGGATGATATTTTCTGCCGCTGCTCGCGACGCGCGCAGATCTTTGCCTCGCGGGCCATCGACCAGCGATTGCGTACCGGTATAGGCGTGAATGGTGGTCATGGTGCCGACCTGAATACCGAAGTTGTCATGCAACGCTTTTGCCATCGGCGCGAGGCAGTTGGTGGTGCAGGAGGCGACAGAGACAATCTGGTCGCTGGCCGTCAGCGTCTCATCATTGACGTTAAAGACAATGGTTTTCATCTCACCCGCCGGCGCTGAGATCAGCACTTTTTTAGCTCCGGCGTCGAGGTGTGCGTGGGCTTTTTCTGCGGAGGTATAGAAGCCGGTACACTCGATGATGTACTCGGCGCCGGTGGTTTTCCAGGGAATGTTTTTAGCTTCTTTCTCTGCGTAAACGGCAATTTTCTTGCCGTCGACAATCAGCGCATCCTCAGTGAAATCAACGCTCCAGGGGAACGGCCCGTAGTTAGAGTCATGCTTTAACAGATAAGCGAGTATTTTGGGGGAGGTGAGATCGTTGATTGCCACAACATCCACATGGCTGTTCACTTCCAACAGACGTCGCAGGACCAGACGACCGATACGACCAAAACCGTTAATGCCAATCTTACTCATGATTTTCTCCTGTCAGGGTAGGGCAATTCGCCTCATTTTTTCCCTACCAGGCTTAGTTCACTCTGCCGTTGCGGGCAACCACCATTCTTGCGACTCGCCGTAACCGATTGAAAACGGGGGAACAAAAGTTAATGAATTTTTAACAAAAGCCCGCTATGTTGGCGCTTTATTGTTTTTATTCAGGAATTGTTATGGGCAATAAGTATTCTGGCCTACAAATTGGCATTCATTGGCTGGTTTTTTTACTGGTAATAGGCGCTTACTGCGCCATGGAATTACGTGGATTTGCGCCGCGCAGTTACCGTCCGTGGTTCAATATGGTCCACGTTTCATGCGGGATCTCGATTCTGGTATTGATGGTGACGCGTCTATTAGTCCGGCTTAAGTATCCGGCGCCGCCGATTGTGCCAAAACCGAAGCCGATGATGACTGGACTTGCGCACCTTGGCCATCTGGTGATCTACCTGTTGTTTATTGTGCTGCCGATCATTGGCCTGCTGATGATTTACAACCGGGGAAATCCCTGGCTCGCATTTGGGATTGTGATGCCACATGCCGCCGAAGCCAATTTTGACCTTTCGGATATGTTGAAATCCTGGCATGTCACTCTGGCAAACCTGGGCTACTTTGTGATTGCTCTGCATGCTGGCGCCGCGCTGATGCACCACTATTTCTGGAAAGACAATACGCTGTTGCGCATGATGCCGCGTAAACGTTCCTGACGTCACTCATCGCCCCGCCTTTGCGGGGTTTTTTCTTTGTACGGGGGAGAGAAAGCACCTGCGTCTAACCAGACCCGTACGCAGGTGAAAAAAACGGGTCTACATCGGAAGCGGATATTATATTCATTTGTATGATGAATACAAACGGGTTTGGTAATTGGCTGACAGGCACGCCATACACGGTCCATTATCCTTGCTCTAAACATGGATAAAGCCTGTTCTGCGAACTACGCTTAAAAGGATATAGATATCGGGAGGGGTTATGCTGACTCACTCTGAAGCCCGACGCTGGGCGACGCTCATGCTGAAATCGGCGCTGTGTGATGGTATGAAGGGGGATGAGATCTGCAGACAAGTGCATCTGGTTTGCGACAAACACGGAAAAGAGTGCCTTGAAGAGCTTATCGAAGAAATTTTAATTGAAGCAGGACGCATTGGGCCGCAACACAGTGCCGGAGAATACCGGCATCATTAAACCACCGCCAGGCAATACGCTGCCTGCGTGAAAGAAACCCCGAAACCAGGCCACCTGACGATTCGGGGTTTTGTGTGTATCTCCCGCTGTATTATTCACATGAACTATCCATTCATCACGTCATCGTTTTACAGCGGCTAACAAAAGTTGTTACTATACCCCCCTATAGTATGGAGGGCGTATGCCACATTCCCCTGAAGATAAAAAACGTATTCTTACTCGCGTTCGTCGCATTCGCGGGCAGGTTGATGCGCTGGAGAGGGCGTTAGAGTCCGGCGAGCCTTGCCTGGCTATCCTGCAACAAATCGCGGCGGTGCGCGGGGCATCTAATGGCCTGATGGGCGAGATGGTCGAGATCCACCTGAAAGATGAGCTGGTCAGTGGCGAAACCACACCAGATCAGCGCGCGGTGCGCATGGCCGAAATCGGCCACCTGCTTCGTGCTTATCTAAAATAAATACATCACCTGACGATAAAGAGAAGAGACACATGAAATCACGTGCTGCAGTTGCATTTGGCCCCGGCCAGCCGCTAAAAATTGTTGAGATTGACGTCGCACCGCCAAAAAAAGGTGAAGTGCTGGTAAAAATCACCCATACCGGGGTTTGCCATACCGATGCGTTTACGCTTTCTGGCGATGATCCGGAAGGGGTGTTCCCAGCGGTGCTGGGACACGAAGGCGGTGGGATCGTCGTCGAAGTTGGCGAAGGCGTGACCAGTCTGAAGCCGGGCGACCACGTCATCCCTCTGTACACGGCAGAATGTGGTGAGTGTAAGTTCTGTAAGTCGGGTAAAACGAACTTGTGTCAGGCCGTTCGCGCCACGCAGGGGAAAGGTCTGATGCCGGATGGCACCACCCGTTTTTCCTGGAATGGGGAACCCATTTATCACTATATGGGCACCAGTACCTTCAGTGAGTACACGGTTTGCGCAGAGATCTCACTGGCAAAAGTGAACCCGCAGGCACCGCTGGACAAAGTGTGTCTGCTGGGATGTGGCGTGACGACCGGTATCGGCGCGGTGCATAACACGGCAAAAGTGAAAGAGGGCGACACCGTGGCCGTATTCGGTTTGGGCGGCATTGGCCTGGCAGTCATTCAGGGGGCGGTACAGGCGAAGGCCGGACGCATTCTGGCTATCGACACCAATCCGGAAAAATTCAAACTCGCCGGTGAAATGGGCGCGACGGACTTTATCAACCCGAACGATCACGACAAACCGGTTCAGGATGTGATTGTTGAACTGACCGATGGCGGCGTCGACTTTAGCTTCGAGTGCATCGGTAACGTCAATGTGATGCGCGCCGCGCTTGAGTGCTGCCACAAGGGATGGGGCGAGAGCATTATTATCGGCGTGGCGGGGGCGGGCCAGGAGATCAAAACCCGTCCCTTCCAGTTAGTGACCGGTCGTGTCTGGCGTGGTTCGGCCTTTGGCGGCGTGAAAGGACGTTCACAGCTGCCGGGGATGGTGGAAGAGGCCATGAGCGGGAAAATTCAACTGGACCCGTTCATTACCCACCGCCTGCCGCTGGAACAGATTAATGAGGCGTTCGATCTCATGCATCAAGGCAAATCTATCCGCACCGTTATCCACTTCGGCGATAACTAAGCACTCCGCCAGCGGTATCTGCCGCTGGCACTTTCCTGAATTTTCCGGAATGAATTGTTCTGAAATGTGACGAGCATGGCGCTTTTCAGGGTAAGCAATTGTCGGGAGATGCCGATGATCCTCTCACGGGCGTGTTTTTTGCGCATTCACCTACAAGAGAGTCGACGGTCATGGACAATACATCATCGATGCAGGCACCGCATAAGCTGGGCTTTTTGCATCATATCCGGCTGGTTCCGCTGTTTTCCTCCATTCTCGGTGGCATCCTGCTTTTGTTCGCGCTCAGTTCGGGGCTGGCAGGCTATTTTCTGTTGCAGGCAGACTGCGACCTACGCGATGTAACGGATGAAATACAGGTGCGCATGGGACTATCCAGTAGTGCTGACCACCTGCGAACCGCACGTATCAGTCTGATCCATGCTGGCGCCGCCAGCCGTATAGCTGAAATGGCAGACATGAAAGCGAACATCAATGAGGCGGAAACACGCATCAAATTGGCGCAGGAGGGGTTTAACGCCTGGATGGCGCGAGCCGTGAAAACGCCCGCCGATGAAGCGCTGGATGACGCGTTGCGCGCCCGATTTACCGCCTATATCGACGGTTTGCAGCCGATGCTTAAATACGCCAAAAATGGCATGTTTGAAGCCATCATCAACCATGAAAACGAACAGGCTCGACCGCTGGACAGCGCGTATAACACCACCTTGCAACACGCGGTTGAACTGCGTGCTGAACGCGCAAACCGGCTGAGTGCTCAGGCGCACCAGCGCAGCCAACTGGGGCTGATGTTTATGATTGGCGCATTTGCGCTGGCGCTGGTCCTGACTTTGATGACGTTTATCGTGCTACGTCGCACCGTGATTCAGCCGTTGCAACGTGCTGCCCGACGTATCGAACAGATTGCCTCCGGTGATTTGACCCTACAGGATGATCTCGCCGGAGGCAGTGAAATTGGTCGCCTGAGCCGTCATCTGCAAAAAATGCAGCACGCGCTGGTGCGGACCGTTGGCACGGTCCGCCAGGGGACGGAAGAGATCTATCGCGGCACCAGTGAAATTTCGGCGGGTAACGCCGACCTCTCTTCACGTACGGAACAACAGGCGGCTGCGATAGAACAGACGGCCGCCAGCATGGAGGAGTTAACCGCGACCGTGAAACAAAATGCCGATAACGCGCATCATGCCAGCAAACTGGCGGAAGACGCCTCAGACAAAGCCAGTCGGGGCGGCCAGATGGTTTCTGGCGTGGTGAAAACGATGGGCAATATCTCCTCCAGTTCGAAGAAGATTTCCGAAATCACGGCGGTTATCAACAGTATTGCGTTCCAGACCAATATTCTGGCGTTGAATGCCGCCGTGGAGGCTGCACGCGCGGGTGAACAGGGGCGCGGATTTGCCGTGGTCGCCAGTGAAGTCCGCACCCTTGCCAGTCTCAGTGCGCAAGCGGCGAAAGAGATTGAAGGACTGATCAGCGAGTCGGTCAGGCTTACCGAGCAGGGGTCGGGCGAAGTGGTGGCGGCGGGCGAAACGATGACGGAGATTGTTGAGGCTGTTAAACGCGTTACCGATATTATGCTGAACATCGCCGCCGCTTCGGATGAACAGAGCCGCGGTATTGTGCAGGTCAGCCAGGCCATTTCAGAGATGGATAAAGTGACGCAGCAAAACGCGTCGCTGGTTGAAGAGGCGTCTGCTGCGGCCGCCTCTCTGGAGGCGCAGGCCGCCCGATTAACCGATGCCGTAGGGACGTTTCGTTTGCGCTCCGAAAGCCGGAGCAAAACCGCGCCGGGGGCGTATTCACCGCAACCCGCCACACCAAATGTCGATAACTGGGAAACGTTCTAAGCAACAGGCCGGGGTTGACCCGGCCTGACTTTCTGCTAATGACGGGCCGGGTGACGGCAACGCGAAGGGGTCAGAGAGGCATGGATTTGCGAATCGTTGAAATCAGCGTTTGCGCCGCAGAGGAAAGGGTCGTATCGACCCGGGTGAGGATCCCGATAGGTTCACCGGCCCCCTGAGACGGAATTGGCAGCGACACCAGCGTCGCCTGACGTAAATCGTCCCTGACTGCGCCGGAAGGCACGAACCAAACGTAGTCATAATCGACGGTAAGCTGACGAGAAAGTGACGCTGAAAGTGTCTCAATGCAGCCGGAAGGCATTTTACAACCCTGGCTTTGCAGTAAGGCTTCTGCATTTTGCCGGGGGACGGTGCCTTTAGGGGAGACAACGACCGGCCAGTCCGTTACGCGACTCAGCGTCACCGTTTCCTGCAACAACGGGTGGTTGGGGCGCACAACCAGTTTCAGAGATTCGAGAAACAATAATTCATAATTGAGTCCGCTCATCAATTCCGGGTCGGACATTCGGCCAATCCCCAGATCGATCTCTCCCGATTTCAAACCCGCCAGTAGCATGGGATTGTTCATGGTCGCCACTTGCAGGGTCGTCTCTTTTTGTTGCTGATGAAATTGTCCAATCACAGCGGGGAGGATCCCCAGCGCGGCGGTAGGTAGGGCGCCAATGCGCACCACATCATGGTTGATACCTTCTTTGCGGTTCAGCGCCTGTCCTGCCGTGTTTAGCGCATCAAGCACTTTCACTGCATGGGTAAGAAACTGTTCGCCAGGCAGCGTGAGTTGCGCGCCGAGGCGTCCACGATCAAAAAGACGGGTTCCGGTCAATTGCTCCAGCTCGTTAAGCGTTTTGGAGAGCGCCGGTTGACTCAAGTTGAGGGTTTCAGCCGCGCGCCCCAGTGTTCCCTGTTGGGCGACGGCTACGAAAGTATGAAGGTGGCGCAAGCGAATGCGCTGACTGAACAAACCATTTTTTTCCATAATAGATGTTAAAAACAGAGCAGTGTTGGTGACAAGTAAAGTTGTTTGTTTTTGATAACCTGCTAGCAAATTATTATTAACATTTAAAGCATTTGAGTTACAACTGTTTTGTTTTGCTTATGTTTTGTACCGTTCTGCGATGTGCTTACCGACCTGGCGCATGTCGGCCATCTGAGGAGGAGGGGGTAAACGCGGGGGGTAGGGACGAATTCAGGCGAGATCACACTTCGTAAATTCTTCCCCCCAGAGTGAATAGCGTTCTCTACACTCCAGGTAATATTCACTGGAGGCATGACATTATGGCGAACACCATCACGGCAGATGAGATTCGGGAACACTTTTCGCAGGCAATGTCAGCAATGTACCAGCAGGAAGTGCCGCAATACGGTACATTGCTGGAACTTGTCGCTGACGTGAATCTGTCGGTACTGGAAAATAATCCGACGCTACATGAAAAACTGGCCAATGCCGATGAACTGGCGCGGCTAAACGTGGAGCGTCACGGCGCGATTCGGGTAGGAACCGCGCAGGAGCTTTCCACGCTGCGCAGGATGTTCGCCATTATGGGGATGTATCCTGTGAGCTATTACGATCTTTCCCAGGCGGGCGTCCCTGTGCATTCCACCGCCTTTCGCCCCATTGATGATGCTTCACTTTCCCGCAATCCTTTCCGCGTCTTTACTTCGTTGTTACGACTCGAGCTTATCGAGAACGAAGGTCTCAGAAAGCGAGCGGCAGAGATCCTGGCGAAGCGCGATATTTTTACCCCGCGTTGCCATGAACTGTTGGATGAATTTGACGCACAGGGCAGTTTTACCCTTGCTCAGGCGCGAGAGTTTGTTCAGGAAGCGCTGGAGACTTTTCGCTGGCATCGCCATGCCACGGTCGATGAGGCGACATACCATGCGTTGCACAATGAACACCGCCTGATTGCTGACGTGGTATGTTTCCCCGGTTGCCATATTAATCACCTGACGCCGCGTACGCTGGACATCGATAGGGTGCAATCCATGATGCCGGAGTGCGGAATCGAACCCAAAGTTTTGATTGAAGGCCCGCCGCGCCGCGACGTGCCGATTCTGTTGCGCCAGACCAGTTTTAAAGCGCTGGAAGAGCCGGTGCTGTTTGCCGGTGAAATGCAGGGAACTCATTCGGCGAGGTTTGGTGAAATCGAACAGCGCGGCGTGGCGCTGACGCCAAAAGGCCGGGCGCTGTATGACACGCTGCTGCAACAGGCCGGGACCGGTAAAGATAATCTCACGCACCAACTCCATTTGCAGGACGTGTTCAAATCCTTTCCCGACAGCGAATTTCTCCTGCGCCAGCAAGGACTGGCCTGGTTTCGCTATCGCCTGACGCCATCGGGCGAGGCGCATCGTCAGGCGATCCATGCGGGAGATGACCCGCAACCGCTTATCGAGCGTGGGTGGGTGGTGGCGCAACCCATTACCTATGAAGATTTTCTGCCGGTGAGCGCGGCGGGAATTTTTCAGTCAAATCTCGGCAATGAAACCCAGGCACGCAGCCACGGTAATGCCAGCCGTGACGCCTTCGAGCAGGCATTAGGTTGTCCGGTCTATGATGAGTTTGTGTTGTACCAGGAGGCGGAAGAACGCAGCAAGCGGCGTTGCGGCCTGCTCTGAACGCGGTATCCTGTTGGGATGTGAAAGACGTAGTATCAGGATATTGTTATGAAAATCCCTTCCCTCCCGCTGGCGGAAACGCAGCAGGGTAACCTTATGGGTGTCGCGCAAGGCGGCATCCATCTCTGGCGTGGGATCCCTTATGCGGCGGCGCCGACAGGCGAACTGCGCTGGCGTGCGCCGCAACCTGCGCCTGCGTGGCAGGGCGTCCGGCAGGCGCACGCATTTTCCTGTGCAAGCTGGCAGGATATTGAATATTGCAAAGCGCTTGGCGGCGGCGATCCGGGGCGTTTTTCGGAAGATTGCCTCTATTTGAATATCTGGTCCCCGGCGACGCGTACCCGGCCATTACCTGTCATGGTGTGGCTGCACGGTGGGGGTTACACCATCGGTTCCGGGTGTCTGCCGCCTTACGATGGCGAAGCGCTGGCAAAACGAGAGGTGGTGGTCGTCACGCTCAATTACCGCCTCGGTCATCTCGGCTTTTTTGCGCATCCGGCGCTGGAGGGCGAAGAGGGCGAATGCCTGAACAATTTTGCCTTGCTTGACCAGATTGCGGCGCTTCGTTGGGTGCAGGACAACATCGCCGCGTTCGGGGGCGATACGCAGAATGTCACTTTGTTTGGTGAATCCGCTGGCGCGCGCAGCGTCCTCTCATTAATGGCCTCACCGCGTGCCAAAGGGCTATTTCACAAGGCAATGATTCAGAGCGGGTATACGCTGCCCGATACGCCACGCGAAAGTGCGCTTGAAAAGGGCGTCGCCGTGGCCGCGCACTTTGGTCTGCAAAACGCCACCGCCGAACAGTTACGGGCGATTCCGGCCCATGCTTTTTGGTCGCTCGGCGCGCCGTTGAAAATAGCACCGACGCCTATCTCTGGCGATGCGGTGCTCCCGGAACCGATGCTCGATGTCTTTTTTGCGGGAAAACAGCATCCCATGCCGGTACTGATTGGCTCAAACAGCGATGAAGCCAGCGTGATGGCGGTGTTTGGCGTCGATCTCGCCGGGCAAATCGAAAAGTTACGCCGGGAGCGCCGACTCGGATTAGGATTGATCAAGCTGTTGTATCCCGGCGTCAAAGGAGATGAAGAACTGGGACGCCAGGTGTGCCGGGATATGGCGTTTACTACTCTCGGATATGTGGTTATGCAAGCGCAGCAGCGGGTCGGCGAGCCCTGCTGGCGATACTGGTTCGATTATGTCGCGGAAAGCGAGCATGCCACTTATGCCAAAGGGGCATGGCACGGCAATGAAGTGCCATATGTTTTTGATACGCTGATGCTGGCGGAACCGTCGCGCTATTATGCCAATGAAAACGATCGGGCGTTTGCATCGCAGGTGGCGGATTATTGGGTCAGCTTCGCCCATCACGCCAGTCGTACCTGTGATGTTTTGCACGGCCCGGTACGCTGGCCTGCCGCAATTCAGGGACGCGATCGCCTGTTGCGCATTGGCCTGAACAAATTTGCCGGTTTTAAGGTGGAAAACCGTTTTATGCGGGCGCGGATGTCACTGTTTAAGCGGGTGATGAAACACCATGTCAGCCTGGATTAACGCCGATTAACATGTTTCAACCCTGTAATAACCCTGTGCTAACTTTACATTGGAATCAGTCTGTTCCGATCGACATAAAATATTTTCATTTTTGTACAGATTATCGGCGGGCAACAATTGGATTATTAATCGATTTTGTCTAGAGTGAGCGCTCAGAAACGTGCACTCTCTTGCCGCTGTTACATACCAGCGCGGGACCATTCACACGACCAGAAGGACTCACTTTCAGGTATGGATCGTAGACGATTTATTCAAGGTTCAATGGCAATGGCCGCCGTGTGCGGTACCAGTGGTATTGCATCTCTCTTTTCTCGCGCTGCCTTTGCGGCCGAATCCGACATTGCCGATGGTCAAACCGTCCGTTTTGACTTCTCTGTTCTGCAATCCATGGCGCACGACCTGGCCGAGAAACCGTGGGGCGGCGCGACTCGCGCACTGCCGAATACGCTGGCGAATCTGACGCCGCAGGCGTACAACAGCATCCAGTATGATGCCGAACAGTCGCTGTGGAATAACGTTGAAGGCCGCGAGCTCGATGTGCAGTTCTTCCATGTCGGGATGGGATTCCGTCGTCGCGTGCGGATGTTCTCCGTGGATGCAGGAACGCATCAGGCGCGTGAGATCCACTTCCGCCCGGAACTGTTCAAATACAACGATGCAGGCGTCGACACAAAACAACTGGAAGGGCAGACCGACCTTGGGTTTGCCGGTTTCCGCGCGTTTAAGGCACCGGAACTGGCGCGTCGCGACATTGTGTCGTTCCTCGGTGCCAGCTATTTCCGTGCCGTTGATGACACCTACCAGTACGGTTTGTCTGCGCGCGGTCTGGCGGTTGATACCTACGCGGATAAGAAAGAAGAGTTTCCTGATTTCACGGCGTTCTGGTTTGAAACCGCGAAGCCGGGCGACACCACGTTTACGGTGTACGCGCTGTTAGACAGCCCAAGCGTCACAGGCGCCTATAAGTTTGTGATCCATTGCGAGAAGACGCAGGTGATCATGGATGTGGAAAATCACATCTATGCCCGTAAAGACATTCAGCAACTGGGCATTGCGCCAATGACCAGTATGTTCAGCTGCGGTAATAACGAACGCCGTATGTGCGACACCATTCACCCGCAGATTCACGATTCCGATCGCCTGGCGATGTGGCGCGGCAACGGTGAATGGGTTTGTCGTCCGCTGAATAATCCGCAAAAACTGCAGTTCAACGCTTATACCGACAACAACCCGAGAGGGTTTGGTCTGTTGCAGCTTGATCGTGATTTTACCCACTATCAGGACATCATGGGTTGGTATAACAAACGCCCAAGCCTGTGGGTCGAGCCGCGCAATCAATGGGGCAAGGGCACGATTGGCCTGATGGAGATCCCGACTACCGGGGAAACGCTGGATAACATCGTCTGCTTCTGGCAACCGGAGAAAGCGATTAAAGCCGGTGACGAACTGGCGTTCAAATATCGTTTGTACTGGAGCGCGCAACCGCCTGTACGTTCGCCGCTGGCGCGCGTGATGGCAACCCGCACCGGTATGGGCGGCTTCCCGGAAGGTTGGGCGCCGGGTGAGCATTACCCGGAGAAATGGTGTCGTCGCTTTGCCATTGATTTTGTCGGCGGTGACCTGAAAGCCGCGGCACCGAAAGGCATCGAACCGGTGATCACGCTTTCCAGCGGTGAAGCAAAACAAGTCGAAATTCTCTATGTTGAACCTTTCGACGGGTATCGCATTCAGTTTGACTGGTATCCCACCTCGGACTCTACCGACCCGGTGGATATGCGCCTGTTCCTGCGCTGTCAGGGTGATGCAATCAGTGAAACCTGGCTATATCACTATTTCCCGCCAGCCCCAGACAAACGCAAGTATGTCGACGATCGCATCATGCGCGAGTAACGTTTATCACGGCTCTTCCTGACGGGAAGAGCCGTTTTTACATTTCCTGCCGTTGACGTCTGTACACGATTTAAACTCGATCCCGTTCGCAGTATTCCCTGTGTTAATTGCGTAAGCTGGCTGTGTGTATTTCCCATACACATTTTTGCCACTCACAGGGAGAGCGTATGTTTCCAGAGTACAGAGATCTCATTTCCCGACTGAAAACCGAGAATCCTCGCTTTCTGTCCTTGTTTGAAAAACACAATAAACTTGATCACGAGATTGCCCGGCTGGAAGGTTCTGATGGCCGTGGATACAATTTGGATATTGTTCGCCTGAAGAAACAGAAACTCCTGTTGAAGGACGATCTGCTTAAAATGTTGCAAAAAGAAAGCGTTGAATAACGCATGTACAAAAAGGGCTTCACCTGCGGTGAGGCCCTTCATCTGATATTATTCTGGCCATCTTAATTTTCAATGTGGAAATGGCCTGAAATGTCCGACATCATCACTCTCGACGACTCCTTACAACTGCGGGCGGTAGACGAAAGTCATGTGACACCGCTGCACCAGTTAATCCTCAAAAATAAAGCGTGGCTGCAACAATCGCTGGACTGGCCGCAATTCGTCAATTCAGAAGAGGACACCCGCAAAACCGTACTGGGCAACATGATGTTGCATCAGCGCGGCTACGCCAAAATGTACCTTATTTTTAATCATGACGATGTTGTGGGCGTTATTTCGTTTAATGCAATCGAACCGCTTAATAAAACGGCCTATATCGGTTACTGGCTGGATGAAGAAAATCAGGGGCAGGGGATCCTTTCGCGGGCGCTGCAGGGCGTAATCCATTTTTATGCGCAGCGTGGCGAGATCCGACGCTTTGTCATCAAATGCCGTGTCGATAACGCCAGAAGCAACCGCGTGGCTCTCCACAATGGCTTCACGCTGGAAGGCTGTATGAAACAGGCTGAGTTTCTCAACGGCGATTATCACGACGTCAATATGTACGCCCGTATTATTGATACTGTTTCACAGTAAACCCGCTAAGGGAGTACGCGTAATATGCTGCTCACCGTTAATGGTCTTCGGCCCGCGCAGGTGAATACTGTCGCCATCAAAGGCTTCCACCGTCGCCCGGTCGCTGATTTCAACACGGTGTTCTATCAATACTTCGCCCATCACACGGGTGTCGCCCTCGATTAAAACATGATCATCGAGCAAAATGGGCCCGCCGCTCAGATGGGCGCGCCCGCCGACCAGCACGTGATGTTTCAACACACAATTCCCTTCCACGGTCGCGTGTTCGGCCACCTGCGAGCTGTAGCGCAGGGTGGGTATGGCATCCTCGTGAGTACCGGCAATGATACGGGCGTGACCGTACACTTTCGCGCAATCGCAAATCCAGACATTGTTTTCGGCATTGCCTTCGATCAGCGCAAAATCAAACACTTCAGCACGGTGTTCGATAAATGCCTCATTGACGATCGCATCCCCATAGATTTGCGCCTGATGCACTACCCGCGAGCGACTTACCGTGGCGCGGTCATAGATTTGCAATATCAGGTCATTAGCGCGCGTTAACCCAATCGCGGCGATAATTTCGGACTGATGCAAAACACGCGCATCGCCAAAGAGGTGACAAATACCGCGAACCACGGAATGCTGAATGGTGACATTGTCACTTATTCGGGCGCCATGACTGATTTCTGCCTGGTCTATCCAGGTGTTGTCACCGATTTGCGCGTCCTCTTTGATCACACAATGCTGGGTAATTCGGGCATTCCCGGAAATCCGCGCTCCGGCAAAAGCAAGACTATTTTCATCGTAGATCCAGCAGTGACCTTCCTGCGCGAGAACGGAATCCGCGTCCACCCAGCCACCTGGCGTGCCCGCCTTGACGTCGTTAAAGTCTTGCAGCGCGATGATTTGGCGCAGGAGGACGCTTTTTTTACTGCCATTCTCCTGAAAACTAAAAGATCGCTGTTCTTCACTCAAACGATATTTGGTCATGGGTTATTTCCACTCAGTCGCTTAAGATAACCGTAGCAAATATTTCGGCTCTGGATAAACATAGCGAAATTTCATAAAATGCATTTCAAATATAATTTATAAATTAAACGAAATGAGTAATAAAAAACAGAACGACCGGGTGCTCAATCTTCCTGCGGGATACTTTGGCATGGTCCTGGGCACCATCGGTATGGGCTTCGCATGGCGATATGCAAGTCAGATTTGGCCTGTAAGCCACTGGATAGGCGATGGTCTGGTGATACTGGCGATGATCATCTGGGGATTGCTGACGCTTGCGTTTCTCAGTCGCCTGGTGCGCTTTCCCCACAGTGTGCTGGCCGAAGTGCGCCATCCGGTGATGAGCAGCTTTGTGAGCCTGTTCCCCGCGACGACCATGCTGGTCGCCATTGGCTTTGTGCCCTGGTGTCGTCCGTTATCGGTTGTGTTATTCAGTATTGGCGTCGTCATTCAGTTAACTTACGCCGCGTGGCAAACAGCCGGATTGTGGCGGGGCTCACATCCGGAAGAAGCCACGACACCGGGTTTGTATTTGCCGACGGTGGCGAACAACTTTATCAGCGCGATGGCCTGCGGTGCGCTCGGTTTCAATGATGCCGGTCTGGTCTTTTTAGGTGCCGGTGTGTTCTCGTGGCTGAGCCTGGAGCCGGTTATTTTGCAGCGTCTGCGCAGCGCCGGAGAGTTGCCAACAATGTTGCGCACCTCTCTTGGCATTCAGTTAGCGCCCGCGCTGGTGGCCTGTAGCGCCTGGCTGAGTGTCAACGGTGGCGAAGGCGATATTCTGGCGAAAATGCTGTTTGGCTACGGTTTGTTGCAACTGCTTTTTATGTTGCGGTTAATGCCGTGGTATCTGTCGCAACCGTTTAATGCCTCGTTCTGGAGTTTCTCGTTCGGCGTTTCTGCGCTGGCTACCACAGGATTGCATCTGGGGAATGGCTCGCCGACAGGGTTTTTCCATACTTTGTCGATCCCACTGTTTATTTTCACCAATTTTATCATTGCGTTATTGCTGGTACGTACGGTTGCTTTACTGATGCAGGGAAGACTGCTGATTCGCGCCGAACGTGCAACATTACAAAAATCTGAGGATAAAAAATGACCCTTCGCGACGAAAATTACTTTACTGAAAAATACGATCTCACCCGCACCCATTCTGAAGTGTTAGAGGCCGTTAAGGTTGTCAAACCTGGAAAAACACTGGATCTGGGCTGTGGCAATGGCCGCAATAGCCTTTATCTGGCGGCCAACGGTTTCGACGTGACGGCATGGGATAAAAACCCGATGAGTATCGCCAACGTGACACGCATTAAAGCGGCGGAAGGGCTGGAAAACGTGCATGAGAAGGTTGTCGATCTCAATACGCTGAGTTTTGACGGCGAGTATGATTTTATTCTTTCTACCGTGGTGTTGATGTTCCTTGAAGCAAACACCATTCCGGGATTGATTGCGAATATGCAGCGCTGCACAAAACCGGGAGGCTATAACCTGATCGTGGCGGCGATGGATACGGAAGATTTCCCGTGTACCGTAGATTTCCCCTTTACCTTTAAAGAGGGTGAATTGCGCGATTATTATGAAGGCTGGGAACTGCTGAAATACAACGAAGATGTCGGAGAATTACATCGTACGGATGCTAATGGCAACCGAATTAAATTACGTTTTGCGACAATACTGGCGCGTAAAAACGGGTAATTCCGATTGCCAGACGATGATTGTCATCTGCGCTGCGTTCGGAATTCGTTGTTTTAGCGAACGCAGATATAAAATTTGTGCAGGTGATACCATTTTTGGTACATCGTATTTATTTTCTCTTTGCTATTATTTCGGATGCATATCTTCAAAAACTAAGGGATCGTTTCATGCGTGCTCAAACTTTAATAAAAGTTGCAGTGCTTACTGGTTTACTGGCGTTGTCGGGCTGTGCGTCAAAAATCACTCAGCCAGAGAAATACTCGGGTTTTTTAAAAGACTATTCTGGTCTTAAGGAAACAAAATCTGCTACGGGGCATCCTGTTTTACGTTGGGTCGATCCTGGCTTTAAACAATCAAATTATGACAACATTGTTTATAATCCGATTACCTATTACCCGGTACCTAAGCCAAGCACTCAGATTGGACAGCAAGTACTGGATAAACTGCTGAGCTATACCAACACCAAAATGAAAACGGCTCTCGGACAGCGTAAACCGCTGGTCGCAACCGCAGGTCCTCGCACTCTGATTTTCCGCGGTGCGATCACTGGTGTGGATACCAGCAAAGAAGGACTGCAATTCTATGAAGTGGTTCCTGTAGCGTTAGTGGTTGCAGGTACGCAGATGGCGACTGGCCATCGTGACATGGACACCCACCTCTACTTTGAAGGCGAGCTGATCGACGCGGCAACCAACAAGCCGGTGATTAAAGTTGTGCGTCAGGGTGAAGGTAAAGACCTGAACAACGAAAAAACGCAAATGACGTTCGAAGCGTTGAAGCAAGTTGTTGACGACATGGCGACCGATGCGACCATGTTTGATGTCAATAAAACAGGTCAAAAATAAGCACATTGCGCCATCTTCGGATGGCGCAATTTTTTGTCTCCCACTCTTCGCTTGCTCGCCCTCGTATCGGTTTTTTGCTTCGTAAATCCTTTCAGCCATCGTTTAAAACCGTCTCAGCTATGCGCGACGCGCCAGGCCTAACGCGCTGTAGCAAACTCCTCCGGCAATGAGCCCCCAGAATGCGGCGCCGATCCCCAGCAACGTCACTCCGCTTGCTGTTACCAGAAATGTAACGACAGCGGCATCGCGTTCCGTCACGCTGTTCAGCGCCTGATACAGACTTCCACCAATGGTGCCTAACAGGGCAAGTCCGGCCAGCATCTGAATCCAGGTGACGGGAAGGGCGGCCATCAGGCTGGTGACAGATCCACCAAACACGCCGGCCAGCAGATAAAATACTCCCGCCGATGCCGCCGCCATCCAGCGACGTTTGGCGTCCGGATGTGCTTCCGGGCTTTGGCAAATCGCCGCCGTAATGGCGGCAATACAAATGGAAAAGACGCCAAAGGGGGAGAAAAGCAGCGCCAGAAGTCCGGTGAAAATGATCAGCGGCGAGACCGGCAACGCATAACCCGAGGCTTTCATGGTGGCGATGCCGGGAGCATTTTGCGACGCCATCGTGACCAGAAACAGCGGTAGCGCCACGCTAAGGCTGTGCGCAAAGGAAAACTGTGGGGCGGTAAATGCAGGGAACACCGGCGATAATTGAATACTTTGCGTGACAACGTCACCTTTCAGCAACGCAATCACCATTCCCGCCAGCATCGCGGCGATGATGGCGTAGCGCGGCGCGATGATTTTCATCACCAGCCAGGCGATAAACATACTGGCGCACAGTAAAAACTCACCGTCAAAGCGGTTAAAAGCCTGCAACCCAAAGCGCAGCAGGATCCCAGCCAGCATTGCCGCTGCGAGAGAGTGTGGAATTATCTGCATTAACCTGGCAAACAGTCCGGTAACCCCACACAGGACAATCAACAGATTGGCGACAATGAAAACGCCAACCGCCTCCTGAAGCGTCAATCCCTGTAGTCCGGTGACCAACAACGCCGCGCCTGGGGTCGACCATGCGGTCAGCACTGGCGCGCGATACCACAACGTTAACGCGAGGGTACTGACGCCCATGGCGACGCCGAGCGCCGTCATCCACCCGGCGATTTGACCGGTGGTTGCACCGGCGGCAATTGCCGCTTGCCAGATGATGGCAGCGGAACTCGCATAGCCCACCAGAACGGCGACAAATCCAGACAACACCGTAGGCAGAGGAACAGAAAACGAACGCATGGGCACCTTCTTGTGCGTTATAGCGGTCGTTCACTGTAACATTTGTGCGTTATAGCGTACAAGTGGTACGCTGACTCTTTACAGGAGGATAAAATGGATAATCTGACTCACTATTTGGCCACCACCCTGAAAACGCTACGTCAGCAGCGTGAATGGAGTCTGTCGCGTCTGGCCGAGGCGACGGGCGTCTCAAAAGCCATGCTTGGGCAAATAGAACGCAATGAGTCCAGTCCCACGGTGGCGACGTTATGGAAGATAGCGACGGGATTGAACGTGCCGTTTTCAACCTTTATTACGCCACCGGAATCCGTGACACCGCCTGCATTTGATCCACAACAGCAAGCGATGGTGGTCACACCGCTGTTTCCCTGGGATCCCGAGCTCTGTTTTGACCATTTTTCCATTCTGTTGGCGCCCGGCGCGCTCAGTGAATCAACCCCGCATGAACACGGCGTGATCGAACATGTGGTGGTCATTTCAGGTCAGCTGGACATGTGCATCAACGGTGAATGGAAAACGCTACAGGCCGGAGAAGGCGTGCGTTTTGCCGGGGATGTTGCCCACGCGTATCGCAACAGCAGCGGGCAAACCGCGCACTTTCATTCACTCATTCATTACCCACAGGGTTAAACGGGAAAAGTATTCCGTAAATCGGCGCTTCTGACTACAATAGCCGCCATTTCGCTGTTATCGGATGGTAATCACTGTATGCGCCAGCAACCTCATCACCTCGAATTGTTAAGCCCGGCCCGCGACACGGCCATCGCCCGTGAAGCGATTTTGCATGGCGCGGATGCCGTCTATATCGGTGGCCCCGGCTTTGGCGCGCGTCATAACGCCAGTAACAGCCTGAAAGATATTGCGGAACTGGTGCCTTTCGCTCACCGTTATGGGGCGAAGATCTTTGTGACGCTCAATACCATTTTGCATGATGATGAGCTGGAACCCGCACAGCGGTTGATTACCGATCTGTATCAGACTGGTGTGGACGCGCTGATTGTACAGGACATGGGGATTCTGGAACTGGATATCCCGCCCATTGAACTGCATGCCAGTACCCAGTGCGATATTCGCAGCGTTGAGAAAGCGAAGTTTCTTGCTGATGTTGGATTTACCCAGATCGTGCTGGCGCGCGAACTGAGTCTGAGCCAGATTCAGGCGATCCATCAGGCGACCGACGCCACCATTGAGTTCTTTGTCCACGGTGCGCTGTGTGTGGCCTATTCCGGGCAGTGTTATATCTCTCATGCGCAGACCGGACGTAGCGCCAACCGTGGCGATTGTTCCCAGGCCTGCCGACTGCCGTATACCCTCAAAGACGATCAGGGTCGTGTCGTGTCGTATGAAAAACACCTGTTATCAATGAAAGATAATGACCAGACGGCCAATCTGGGGGCGTTGATTGACGCCGGTGTGCGTTCCTTCAAAATTGAAGGGCGCTACAAAGACATGAGCTACGTGAAGAACATCACCGCCCATTATCGGCAAATGCTGGATGCGATTATCGACGATCGTAGCGACCTGGCCCGGGCATCAGCGGGACGCACTGAACATTTCTTTATTCCCTCGACGGACAAAACATTCCACCGCGGCAGCACCGATTACTTTGTGAATGACCGTAAAGGCGACATCGGCGCTTTTGATTCACCGAAATTTATTGGTCTTCCGGTCGGTGAAGTTCTGAAAGTGGCGAAAGATTATCTCGACGTGGAAGTCACGGAACCGCTGGCAAACGGTGACGGATTAAATGTGCTGATTAAGCGTGACGTGGTTGGATTTCGCGCCAATACCGTTGAAAAAACGGGACAGAATCGTTATCGCGTCTGGCCAAACGAGATGCCTGCGGATCTGCACAAAGTGCGCCCACATCACCCGCTCAATCGCAACCTTGATCACAACTGGCAGCAGGCATTAACGAAAACCTCCAGCGAGCGCCGCGTGGCGGTTGATATTGAACTGGGGGGCTGGCAGGAACAACTGCTCCTGACGCTGACCAGCGAAGAGGGCGTCAGCATTACGCACAGTCTGGACGGTCAGTTCGACGACGCTAACAATGCTGAAAAAGCGCTGAACAACTTAAAAGACGGTTTAGCCAAACTGGGGCAGACGATGTACTACGCCCGTGATATTCAGGTGAATCTGCCCGGTGCGCTGTTTGTGCCGAACAGCGTGCTTAACCAGTTCCGGCGGGAAGCGACAGAAATGCTGGACGCCGCACGTCTCGCCAGCTATCAGCGCGGTCGCCGTAAACCGGTGGCGGAGCCCGCGCCGGTATATCCGGAAAGCCATCTCAGCTTTCTGGCAAACGTCTACAACCACAAGGCGCGAGAGTTTTACCATCGCTATGGCGTACAACTGATTGATTCTGCATATGAAGCGCATGAGGAAAAAGGTGACGTACCGGTGATGATCACCAAACACTGTCTGCGTTTTGCGTTTAACCTGTGCCCGAAACAGGCGAAAGGTAATATCAAGAGCTGGAAAGCCACGCCGATGCAACTGGTCCACGGCGATGAAGTGCTGACGCTGAAGTTTGATTGTCGTCCCTGTGAAATGCATGTCATCGGCAAGATCAAAAATCATATTCTGAAAATGCCGTTGCCGGGGAGTGTGGTGGCGTCGGTCAGTCCGGATGAACTGATGAAAACGCTGCCGAAACGTAAAGGCTAAGTGTTAGCGAAAATGGGTTTCAGGCTTGCGTGATTTTTGCCAGTAGTGGTGTTCGCGCAAGCCTTCCGCAGACTCTTCCGCCGCGGTACGAAGTTCATCGCTGTCCGCTTCATGGCGAAGCTGATGATCCACATTCTTTACCCACAAAAATGTGTGCCCTTTGTGTCCCGCCATCAACTGACCCGAAAACAGCGCGCAGGTCAGTAACATCACTGATAACGCTTTCGTAAACATCATGCCACCGCCTGATTACCTTTTGCGGCTATCATGCCCATGCTTTCGTCGGGTTATTATTCAACAATTCAAATTTGCGAAAAGACTTTGTCAGTGCGTGCTGAAGAAAGGCATGTGCCGGGAGCAAAGCTGCCCCCGGCACACAGACTAATGCGCTTTAAACCCGGCCGCCGCCATCAAAACGCGAAAGAACATGCCCACGGCGGCCAGCGCCAGTACGCTGCCTCCCCACAAGACAACCAACCACATCAACCGCTTCCAGACTGAGTGTTCCATCAATGATACCCCTCGCCATGTTGAACTTTTCCACGAAAAACGTAATAGCTCCAGAAGGTGTAAACCAGGATGACAGGGATAATCAGCAGCGCGCCAACCAACATAAAGCCCTGACTTTGCGCGGGAGCCGCCGCCTGCCATAGGGTGATAGAAGGCGGAATAATGTGCGGCCAAATACTGATCCCCAGGCCACTGAAGCCGAGGAAAATCAGCCCTAATGTCAGGATAAACGGCAGCGCATGGCTCTCAGGCTGGTTCAGCGATCGCCACAGCCACAGGCTGCACAGCCCAACGAGGACAGGCACGGGCAGCAGGAACCACAAATTCGGCAGGCTAAACCAGCGTGCGGCAATGTCACTGTGCGCCAGCGGCGTCCAGAGGCTGATGATGGCAATCACCAGCAATAACGCCATTAACCACTTTTTCGCCGCCGCCCGCATTTTATCCTGCAAGGGATTCTCGCTCTTCATGACCAGCCAGGTGGCGCCCAGCAACGCGTAGGCTACGACCAGTCCGGCACCGCAAAAGAGGGTAAACGGCGTCAGCCAGTCGAACGGACCGCCGCTGTAGCTGCGTCCGGTGACGGAAAAACCGTTGATCACCGCGCCGACAACAACCCCCTGCGAAAAGGTCGCGAGTATCGAACCGCCCAGAAAGGCGTTATCCCAGAAAGGGCGGTGCGCAGGCGTGGCCTTGAAACGAAATTCAAAAGCGACGCCGCGAAAGATTAATCCCATTAGCATCAGCGTAAGCGGGATGGTCAGCGCATCGACTATCACCGCATAAGCCAGCGGAAACGCACCGAATAATCCCGCGCCGCCCAGCACCAGCCAGGTTTCATTGCCATCCCAGACCGGGGCGACGCTGTTTACCATCACATCGCGATCATCGGCATCACGGGTGGCGGGAAACAGGATGCCAATCCCTAAATCGAAGCCGTCCATCACGATATACATCAGCGTGGCGAACACGATGATAACAAACCAAATTACTGATAAATCAATACCCATTAGCGATGTGCCTCTTGTTGAGAATCGAGGACAGCAGCAGAAAGCGGCCGTGCAGGCGTACCGGTTGGCGCAGGTGTGGGATCATCTTCCTGCGGTCCTTTGCGGATAAGGCGGATCATGTAGCTATAACCGACGCCAAACACGGAACTGTAGACCACAAAGAAACCCAGCAGACTGATGCTCATGTGCAGATCGCCGTGGGCGGAGACGGCATCAGCGGTGCGTTGCAGGCCATATACCACCCAGGGCTGGCGACCGACTTCGGTGGTGACCCATCCGGCAAGAATGGCTACCAATCCTGAGGGGCCCATCCATAACGCGAAGCGCAGGAACGGTCGCGAAGTGTACAGCCGCTCTTTGTAGCGCAGCCATAGCGCGATGGCACCCAACAGAATCATCAACATACCGAGGCCAGCCATTATGCGAAACGACCAGAACACCAGGGTTGAATTTGGACGATCCTGTTTTGCAAACTCTTTCAGCGCGGGGACCTGTTTATCCAGACTGTGCGTGAGGATCAGGCTACCCAGCGCGGGAATCGCCAGCCCGTAGCGGGTGCGTTCCTGCTCCATATCCGGCCAGCCAAACAGAAGAAGTGGCGTGGGCTTGCCGGGAGGATTCTCCCAGTGACCTTCAATGGCGGCAATTTTCGCCGGTTGATGCTTCAGGGTGTTCAGCCCGTGCATATCGCCGATCACCGCCTGGAGAGGTGCAACGATTAAGAGCATCCACAGCGCCATGGAAAACATCGCGCGGATGGCGGGCGTGTTATTGCCGCGCAACAGGTGCCAGGCCGCAGAGGCACCCACGAACAACGCGCTGCTCAGGAATGCCGCCACGGACATATGTAACAGACGCCAGGGGAACGAGGGGTTGAAAATCACGGCAAACCAGTCGACCGGCACGACCTGGCCGTTGACGATTTCATACCCTTGCGGTGTCTGCATCCAACTGTTTGAAGCGAGGATCCAGAAGGTTGAGATAATGGTGCCCAGCGCCACCATGCAGGTAGAAAAAAAGTGCAGTCCGGGGCCCACTTTGTGCCAGCCAAACAGCATCACCCCGAGGAATCCTGCCTCCAGGAAGAAGGCGGTCAGTACCTCATAGGTGAGTAATGGGCCGGTAATACTGCCCGCAAACTCAGAAAAACCGCTCCAGTTGGTGCCAAACTGGTAGGCCATCACCAGGCCCGAGACGACCCCCATACCAAAGTTAACGGCAAAAATTTTTGACCAAAAATGGTACAGCGAACGCCAGGTGGGGTTTTTCGTTTTCAGCCAAAGACCTTCCAGTACCGCCAGGTAACTGGCGAGCCCAATGGTGATCGCGGGGAAAATAATGTGGAAAGAAACCGTAAACGCGAACTGAATCCGCGCCAGGTGAAACGCATCAAGACCGAACATGCCTAACTCCACAGAAAAAATTGATTCAGCGCAATTTTAAGCGTCCGGCATGTTCAGTGGCAGAAACAGAACCCGCTTATTTAACCATAACAGTTGCACGCTGTTATGTGTTGGGGCTGATGAACGCGATTCTGGAATCCGCGTTCCCGTTTTTAAATGTCGCGGATACCGGATGAACAAAAGCGTGATATAGATGCTAAAAAAAAGAGGCAGGTAAACATAAACGTTTACTTTGTGGTTATAATACACCGTTGGGGGCGCAGTGAAGCAAAGCGAATTAAGACGCTGGCTTGAATCTCAGGGCGTTGAAGTAACAAATGGTACCAACCATTTGAAACTGAGATATCACGGGAAACGCAGCGTCATGCCCAGACATCCCGGCGATGAGATAAAAGAACCGTTGCGTAAAGCCATACTTAAGCAACTGGGTTTGCGTTGATCATCACGGATAAAGAGGTTGACCACATGCGAGAGTCTCAAATCATTATGCGCTATCCCGTCAATTTAACGCCTGCGCCAGAAGGCGGTTATGTTGTCTCGTTCCCGGACATCCCGGAGGCATTAACACAGGGTGATACACGTCAGGAGTCTTTAGAGGCGGCCTTTGATGCGCTGATGACCGCGTTAGAATTTTATTTTGAGGACAATGAATCGATACCGCAGCCTTCAGTGCGTTGCGATGCAGATGCTTACATAGACGTCCCGTTAAGCGTGACCTCTAAGATTTTGTTACTCAACGCATTTCTGGAATCTCACATCACGCAGCAGGAGTTGGCAACGCGGATTGGTAAGCCAAAACAAGAAATTACCCGGCTCTTTGATTTACGCCATTCGACGAAAATTGATACCGTCCAGGCTGCGGCCAAAGCGCTGGGGAAAGAACTGAAACTGACGCTCGTGTGACTGGCAAGCGGGTATCAGGTTTTGAGCTAAATTGTTCATAACAGTTATCAAAAATAAGGTGATTATGTAAACTGATATACACTGCGTTTATCCCTGTCCGCGTTCAGGAAGAGAAATGAAAAAATATCAGCGACTGGCCGAACAGATCCGCGATCAAATCGCCTCCGGCGTGTGGCAGCCAGGCGACCGTTTACCGTCATTGCGAGAGCAGGTTGCCAGTAGCGGCATGAGCTTTATGACGGTGGGGCACGCTTATCAGTTGCTGGAAAGTCAGGGGCGCATTATTGCCCGCCCGCAATCGGGCTACTACGTTGCGCCGCGTCCGGTGCGCCAGCCTGTTGTGCCGCCTGCGCAGGTCATGCGCGATGAAGCGGTGGACATCAATACCTATATTTTTGAGATGTTACAGGCCAGCCGGGACGCTTCCGTTATGCCGTTTGCCTCGGCGTTTCCCGACCCGCGATTATTTCCGCTACAACAGCTTAACCGATCGCTCGCCCAGGTCAGCAAGACCGCCACGGCGATGAGCGTTATTGAAAACCTGCCGCCGGGGAATGCCGAGTTGCGCCATGCAATTGCGCGCCGTTATGCCCAGCAGGGCATTACCGTCTCTCCCGATGAAATCGTGATCACCGCCGGGGCGCTGGAGGCGTTAAACCTCAGTCTGCAAGCCGTGACCGAACCTGGTGATTGGGTGATTGTTGAAAATCCGTGTTTCTACGGCGCATTGCAGGCGTTAGAACGATTACGCCTGAAAGCGTTGTCGGTGGCGACCGATGTTAAAGAGGGCATTGATTTAGCGGCGCTGGAACAGGCATTACAGGAGTACCCGGTGAAAGCGTGCTGGCTGATGACCAACAGCCAAAACCCGCTCGGATTCACGCTCAGCCCGGAGAAAAAGGCGCGACTGGTCGCGCTGCTGGAAACGTACAACGTGATGCTGATAGAAGATGATGTCTACAGCGAACTCTATTTTGGCCGTGAAAAACCCTTGCCTGCCAAAGCCTGGGACCGCAGCGACAGGGTGCTACATTGCTCGTCGTTTTCGAAATGTCTGGTGCCAGGATTTCGCATCGGCTGGGTTGCGGCAGGTCAGCACGCCCGGCAAATCCAGCGGTTGCAACTGATGAGTACGCTTTCCACCAGTTCGCCGATGCAACTGGCGTTGGTGGATTATCTCGCAACCCGCCGTTATGACGCCCACTTACGCCGTTTACGTCGCCAGCTTGCCGAGCGCAAGCAGCAGGCCTGGCAAACGCTGCTCCGTCATCTTCCGGCAGAAGTCAAAATTCATCATAACGACAGTGGCTATTTTCTCTGGCTGGAGCTGCCTGATGCGCTGGACGCCGGGACGTTGAGCGCGCAAGCGCTGGCGCATCACATCAGTATCGCCCCTGGAAAAATGTTTTCTACCGCAGACACATGGACTCGCTTCTTTCGTTTTAATACCGCCTGGCCGTGGGGAGAAAGAGAAGAGCAGGCGGTGAAACAACTCGGAAATCTGATTCGCGGAATGCTGAAATAAATTCTCTGGCGCTATTGTTTTTATTTGAATAGCGCCTGAGCTTTTTCAAAATAGTTATTCATGACCAATTGTTAATCCCATTACTATTAACGTCTTGCCCGTCATAGGAAATTTGAATAGCCTGCTGTATTTTTCCGCTTCGCCCTAACTCCTTGTCTATACTCCAGAAGATTTAGCATTGCTGCTGCAATCCGCAGCGTAATGCGCGTTAGCTCACAACCTGATTAAATTTCCTTGCCCCGACAGGTGCGCTTCAAAGCCGCCGACTATTTTTAGGAAAGGACATATATTTACGGCAAGGCTGCCGCTCAATATTTTGCGACAGGAGTAAGACGTTATGAGCAAGAAATTTGCCCGCAGCAGCCTGTGTGCGCTCGGTATGACCTTGATGACCGCACACGCCGCCGAACCACCTACCTCATTAGACAAACCGGAAGGTCGTCTGGATATTATCGCCTGGCCTGGTTACATCGAACGGGGTCAAACTGATAAACAGTACGATTGGGTCACCCAGTTTGAAAAAGAGACGGGCTGTGCGGTCAATGTGAAAACGGCCGCAACGTCAGATGAGATGGTGAGCCTGATGGCAAAAGGGGGCTACGATCTGGTGACCGCCTCGGGGGATGCGTCACTGCGACTGATTATGGGCAAACGCGTGCAACCGATTAACACAGCGTTGATCCCCAACTGGAAAGAGGTCGACCCACGCGTCGTGAAAGGCGAGTGGTTTAACGTCGACGGCAAGGTTTACGGCACGCCATATCAGTGGGGGCCTAACCTGTTGATGTACAACACCAAAACCTTCCCAACCCCGCCGGACAGTTGGGGCGTTGTGTTTGTTAAACAAGATCTCCCGGATGGTAAAACAAACCAGGGACGCGTCCAGGCCTACGATGGCCCAATCTATCTTGCGGATGCCGCGTTATACCTGAAAGCGACCCAACCGAAGTTGGGCATCACCGACCCCTACCAGTTAAATGAAAGACAGTACCAGGCCGTACTCGAAGTGCTGCGTACCCAGCACGGTTTGATCCATCGCTACTGGCACGATACCACCGTGCAAATGAGTGATTTCAAAAATGAAGGTGTGGTTGCCTCCGGTGCCTGGCCTTATCAGGCGAATGCGCTGAAAGCCGAAGGTCAGCCTATCGCCACGGTCTTTCCAAAAGAGGGGGTGACCGGCTGGGCCGATACCACCATGTTGCACAGCGAGGCTAAACACCCGGTTTGTGCCTATAAGTGGATGAACTGGTCGCTGACGCCGAAAGTGCAGGGCGATGTCGCCGCCTGGTTTGGCTCACTGCCCGTGGTGCCAAATGGTTGTAAAGCCAGCCCGCTGTTGGGTGAAAAAGGGTGTGAAACCAACGGCTACAACTTCTTCGACAAAATCGCTTTCTGGAAAACCCCAATCGCGGAAGGCGGCAAATTCGTGCCTTACAGCCGTTGGACGCAGGATTATATTGCCATTATGGGCGGTCGCTAATTCCTCTGGGGTGATTTATGACGTACGCAGTGGAATTTGAGAACGTCTCACGCCTGTACGGTGACGTACGGGCGGTGGATGGCGTCAGTATTGCGATTAATGACGGTGAGTTTTTTTCGATGCTGGGGCCTTCCGGCTCCGGCAAAACAACCTGCTTACGCTTGATTGCGGGCTTTGAGCAGCTCTCCGGCGGTGAAATTAAAATTTTTGGTCAGCACGCCAGCGAACTGCCGCCCTGGGAGCGGGACGTCAACACCGTCTTCCAGGATTACGCGCTGTTCCCGCATATGTCGATTCTCGACAACGTCGCGTATGGTCTGATGGTCAAAGGCGTTGCGAAAAAACAGCGTTATGCGCAGGCCCAGGAGGCGCTGGAAAAAGTCGCCCTCGGTTTTGTTCATGGACGTAAACCTTCGCAACTTTCCGGCGGTCAACGCCAGCGTGTGGCGATTGCCCGGGCGCTGGTCAATGAGCCGCGGGTGCTCCTGCTGGATGAACCGCTGGGTGCGCTCGATCTCAAATTGCGCGAGCAGATGCAGCTGGAGTTGAAAAAACTGCAGCAGTCGCTCGGCATTACCTTCATCTTTGTCACGCACGATCAGGGTGAGGCGCTGTCAATGTCGGATCGCGTGGCGGTGTTCAATAATGGCCGTATCGAGCAGGTTGACTCTCCCCATGAACTCTATATGCGACCGCGTACGCCGTTTGTGGCGGGGTTTGTCGGCACATCAAACGTGTTTGATGCGGCGATGGCCTCCCGTGTTTGCGGTCTTGCCGGAACGTACTCGCTGCGCCCGGAGCATATTCGGTTAAACGTGCCGGGGGAAGTGCAGACGGCGGGGGTGATTCAGGCGGTGCAGTATCAGGGGGCGGCGACCCGCTTTGAGCTGAAACTGAGCGGTGGTGAAAAGCTGCTGGTCAGTCAGGCCAACCTGACGGGGGAAAGTCTGCCTTCCGCGCTGTCACCAGGACAAAACGTGATGGCCTCATGGTCACGCAATGTCATGGTACCGTTGATTGAGGAGAGGTAAATGGCAATGAGCGTATTACATTCGCCCTCCCCACCAAAACGCCTGAGTAAAATCTCCGGATTTTTCTGGCGCAACCCAGGGCTTGGGCTGTTCCTGCTGTTGTTGGGACCCTTGATGTGGTTTGGTATCGTCTATTTTGGGTCTTTACTGACGTTGCTGTGGCAAGGGTTCTATACCTTTGACGATTTTACCATGTCAGTCACGCCCGACCTGACGCTGGCCAACCTGCAGGCGCTGTTTAATCCCGCCAACTACGACATCATTTTGCGAACGCTGACAATGGCGGTGGCGGTGACAATCGCCAGTGCGATTCTGGCGTTCCCGATGGCGTGGTTTATGGCGCGTTACACGCGCGGCAAGATGAAAGCCTTTTTCTACATCGCGGTCATGCTGCCGATGTGGGCCAGTTACATTGTCAAAGCGTATGCCTGGACATTGTTGTTGGCAAAAGACGGCGTGGCGCAGTGGTTCCTGACCCATATGGGGCTGGAACCACTGCTGATGTCATTTCTGACGCTACCCGGCGTCGGCGGCAACACGCTATCAACCTCCGGTTTTGGCCGTTTTCTGGTGTTTGTCTATATCTGGCTGCCGTTCATGATCCTTCCTGTTCAGGCCGCGCTGGAACGTTTACCGCCGTCACTACTACAGGCGTCAGCGGATCTGGGCGCGCGCCCAGGACAAACCTTTCGCTACGTGGTGCTACCGCTGGCCATTCCGGGGATTGCAGCAGGGTCGATCTTTACCTTTTCGCTGACCCTGGGTGATTTTATCGTGCCGCAACTGGTGGGGCCGCCCGGCTATTTCATCGGCAACATGGTCTATTCGCAACAAGGGGCGATCGGCAATATGCCGATGGCGGCGGCATTCACGCTGGTGCCGATGGTCTTGATCGCACTGTATCTGGCGTTCGTGAAACGCCTGGGAGCGTTCAATGCACTCTGAACGCGCACCTTTTCTCCTCAAACTGGCCGCCTGGGGCGGGGTGATTTTTCTTCATTTCCCGATACTGATTATCGCCACCTATGCGTTTAACACCGAAGATGCGGCGTTTAGTTTCCCGCCTCAGGGGCTGACGCTTCGTTGGTTTAGCGTCGCGGCGCAGCGCAGCGATATTCTCGAGTCTGTGACGTTGTCACTGAAAATCGCCGCGTTATCCACCGGGATCGCTCTGGTGCTGGGAACGCTGGCGGCGGCAGCGCTCTGGCGTCGTGACTTCTTCGGTAAGAATGCGATCTCATTGCTGCTGTTGTTGCCGATTGCGCTACCGGGAATTATCACCGGTCTGGCCTTACTGACGGCATTTAAGACCATCAATCTGGAGCCGGGCTTTTTCACCATTGTGGTGGGGCATGCGACGTTTTGCGTGGTGGTGGTTTTTAACAACGTGATTGCCCGTTTCAGACGTACCTCCTGGAGTCTGGTGGAAGCGTCAATGGATCTGGGGGCGAATGGCTGGCAAACCTTCCGCTACGTGGTGCTGCCCAATTTAGGGTCTGCGCTGCTGGCGGGCGGCATGCTGGCCTTTGCGCTCTCCTTTGATGAGATCATCGTCACCACATTCACAGCCGGGCATGAACGGACGCTGCCGCTGTGGCTGCTCAATCAACTGGGACGACCGCGCGATGTCCCGGTGACAAACGTGGTGGCATTGCTGGTGATGATGGTGACAACGATTCCGATTTTAGGTGCCTGGTGGCTAACACGTGAAGGCGACTCGCTCGCCGAAAACGGTAAATAAACGACAATATGGGAAAATGCTATGCAACATCAATTACTGATTAACGGTGAGCTGGTCAGCGGTGAAGGTGAAAAGCAACCCGTTTACAACCCCGCGACTGGCGAGGTGATTCTGGAGATTGCGGAAGCCTCCCCCGCGCAGGTCGATGCCGCTGTGCGGGCGGCCGATCGCGCTTTTGTCGAATGGGGACAAACCACGCCGAAGTCGCGTGCCGACCTGCTGCTTAAACTGGCCGATACGATAGAAGCCAACGCCGGAGTCTTTGCAGCGCTGGAGTCGCAAAACTGCGGAAAACCGCTGCACTGCGTACTCAACGATGAGATCCCGGCGATTGTCGACGTGTTTCGCTTTTTTGCCGGGGCGGCGCGTTGCCTGAACGGTCTGGCCGCCGGTGAGTATCTGGAAGGGCACACGTCGATGATCCGCCGTGATCCGATTGGCGTTGTCGCGTCAATCGCCCCGTGGAACTACCCACTGATGATGGCTGCGTGGAAACTGGCGCCTGCGCTGGCGGCAGGTAACTGTGTGGTGATTAAACCCTCTGAAATCACACCGCTCACGGCGCTGAAACTGGCCGAATTTGCGAAGGACATTTTCCCCGCGGGCGTAATTAACGTGCTGTTTGGTCGCGGGAAAACGGTGGGCGATCCGCTGACGGGTCATGAAAAGGTGCGCATGGTTTCTCTGACCGGCTCCATCGCGACGGGCGAACACATCATCAGCCATACTGCGCCGTCGATTAAACGCACGCATATGGAGTTGGGGGGCAAAGCGCCGGTGATTGTCTTTGACGATGCAGACCTGGATGCGGTGGTCGAGGGCGTACGCACCTTTGGATTCTACAATGCCGGGCAAGACTGTACCGCAGCCTGCCGAATTTATGCCCAGAAAGGGGTCTACGACGCGCTGGTTGAGAAACTCGGTGCGGCCGTCGCTAGCCTGAAGACCGGCGCGCCGGAAGATGAGACCACTGAATTGGGACCGTTAAGTTCGCTGGCCCATCTTGAGCGGGTAAGCAAAGCCGTGGAAGCAGCGAAAAAGCTCGGTCATATCAAGGTCATTACGGGCGGTAATAAAGTGGCCGGGGCGGGGTACTATTTTGCACCGACACTGCTGGCAGGCGCGAAACAGGAAGATGCCATTGTGCAGCGCGAAGTGTTCGGTCCTGTGGTGAGCGTCACCGTCTTTGAAGATGAAGATCAGGTGCTGGCGTGGGCGAACGACACGCAGTACGGGCTGGCGTCATCGGTGTGGACGCGTGACGTTGGCCGGGCGCATCGTCTGAGCGCCAGACTGCAGTATGGCTGTACCTGGGTGAATACCCATTTCATGTTAGTCAGTGAAATGCCTCATGGCGGGCAAAAACTGTCGGGGTACGGTAAGGATATGTCACTGTATGGACTGGAAGATTACACCGTTGTCCGCCACGTGATGGTTAAGCATTAACGGAAAATCTCACAGACAGGAAGAGTGTAAATCGATGGCAGAGAGGAGAAATTCTCTCTGCCAGTCTACATTGCAAGCACGGTATTAAATCAAGAAAACCAGCCAAATCTCAAAGAGATAAGACCAAAAAGCCCCACAGCAGCAAAGACATTTATCAGCACGACGGTTTTACTGGAAACATTCATTTTTGCCACCTTTTTATATTGCCCCTATGTGTATAGTACGGCTTCAAACTATAAGCAATAGCACTTATTGTTAACTTCACAGAGTTGTGTTGAACCTCTGTAAAATCGGTGTGTCAGAGGGCAATAAAACTTGATGGAGATCAAAAAAAGGAGCATATTGTGCCCGTTTTTTAATTCTGGCCTGGATGCCTGACATGTCTGTCTACCAAAAGATGTTAATTTTTTACGCCGTAATGGCGTCAATCACCTGCTTGATCACCTGGTTTCTCTCCCACGATAAAAAACGGATCCGCTTGCTGAGCGCCGTGCTTGTCGGCGCGACCTGGCCGATGAGTTTTCCTGTCGCGCTGATGTTTTCGCTGTTCTGATGCAACATGGCACTGCCAGAGAAGCGGCCTGAGCCTCGTTATCTGGCAGCAGACAGGCATTCGCGCAACCGTTTTTTGTCTGCGTCTGTGACATCCCGCGGATGCTGGTATCCTTTGTTTTCATTGGCGCGCGTGTAAAGCGCCACCAGCCAGTCATAGACATAGCGACTGGCGGCGTGCACGGGCTGTTCGTCCAGTTGCGTTAAGCGGGACATCGGCGGTTGCACCGTCGCGCTAAAAATAGCGGCACCTTTGCGGATGCGACTGGCAGGACGTGCTGCTTCTGCGATCTCTTCATAGCCGAGCCAGGCGATAAAGTTGCCTATTCCGGCGTGCAACTGCGCGCCACAGACCTCTTCACGCTGCATCATCTGCTGTAAATGCTGGGGCAGATTGAGCCGATAGCTTGCGGTTACCAGAATATCCACGGTCTGTCGGAGCGTTTCCGGCGCCAGACCTAATCGACGCGCATTATCCTCATTACGACACCACTGACGTGCATGGTTAACCCACATGCGATGCGCCAGATCACCGGTCTCTTTATTTTCCGCTGGGCGGGGCGCGTCGCGCATGTCAGCAAACAGGTCGATATCTTCGCTGAACAACCCGCTAACCTGTTCCTCACGCGGTTGTTGAGTTTGTAACAATGACTCAAAACGGTGAATCGGCGGCAACAGCCCGTCGAGCAGTTCGCCGTGACGGGCAGCCTGTGCCTGCAACTGGCGGATAACGGTTTCGCTGGTCATAGACTCGCAAGCGTCCGGTAGCATCAGGTCGCGCAGCTGCTGATGATGCTGCCCGGTCAATGAGGTCAGCCGCGCCTGGCGCTGGACCGGCGAAGTCGCCTGCGAGAGCCACTCCACCAGGCGTTGTAAACTGTGTTTATCCAGCGCCTGTAGCGTGCCCCAGTGTAAACCGGGCTTGCCCATTAACTGCTGAACGGCTTCATCCAGATTTTGGTGCGTCGCAAAGCGAGCATCCTGCGGCGTAATGGCCCACACCACCCCTGGCATTGCGGCCTCGCGCAACGGTTGAGTCTCATGCACCCAGCCTGATAGCTTGCGGGCGACCGCAGGGGTTTGCGAACGGGAGGAAAGGGCGTTGCAGATAACCAAAACGTCGGGTTGCAAATGCTGACGATAACTCTCCAGCATCCAGTCCAGCTTGGCCTGCCACAACGGAGAAATCGCGCTGTCGGGTGCCAGTGGGATCTCCAGCAGATCAACGTTCTCCAGCACCGTTTCTTCAACGGTCAGAACCACTTCACGGGTCAACAGCGCAAGGGCGTCCAGCGACAGGCTGATCGCATTCTGCGCTTGCCCATCCACCACCGGATGAACCACCACATCGCTCTGTGTCTCCCCATTGCTCTGCGCTCCCTGGGTGAGAAAGTTTTCCGTCGGTAAACCAAAATTGTCGACCAGTAAACTCAGTGGCGCCGCCAGCGCTTCTGCATGAATGGTTTGCTGCAACGTATGCGCCAGATCCAACCATTGGCGGGTCAGTTCCGGTTGTTCCCCCCACAATAACGCCCACGCGCTTGCCCGGGTGGTGAGGTCGACCGCAGGCATGAGGGTGGCAAACTGGTGCCAGAGCGCATCGTCAATCTGCTGTTGGCCTGAAGGCACGCATGTTCGCCAGAAATGGGCAATGGCCGCAACGTCTTCAGGCGTCACGCCCGGTACGGGCTGATGCTGGCGCAGCGTCTGCCACTTTTCTAATCGTGATTCGATGATCGACCTTTCAACCGGTCGATGGGCGGGCTGCGCGCAGGCCTGGGCGATAAAAATCTGCACCAGTTCGGCTTCGTTGATAAGCCGCAAACGCAGCGGCCAGTCACTGTCAATTGCGACGTTGTCCCGGGTAAAACGTAGCGCCATATTCGTTGGCGCATGTCCCGGATTAATATGCGAAAAATAGTCAAAACTGCGATCCGGCGTAACGATAGTCAGGGGACCGTTACCGTGGCTGCAAAGCGCGCTGAGCAGATGCGCTTTTGCGGATTGTGAATGTCCATACAGCCCCACGCAGCCCCTGGTTGCCTGCACCTGGTGCAGGGCCGATTCTTTCATGGCGGCAAGGGAGAGCCGCGCCAGCAGCGCATCGGCTTCATCATCAAGACGCGTTGCCTGCTGACGAGTGTGATTAACCCAGTCAATGATGGCCTGTGTGGTGTTTAACGGCTTACTCATTTCAGGTACACACTCCCGCTGTCGATCCAGTAGTGGCTGCCGCTGTGTCGGCGGTCTGCCAGCGTATTTAATTTGAGGGTCAGGGCATTGGCGGCGACCGGCGTGCCATCCTGTAACCAGGCCTCGCTCAGCACAAAGGAATCCGGCCCGGTTTCTTTATGTGCGCCGCGCAACTGTAGCTGCACGTTTAAGACGCCGTCTCCGGCAATGGTTTTCGCCAGTTCGGCGGAATTGATACTCAGGGTATACAACGGCGTTGCCGGCCAGCGACTGTTCGCCAGTTGGCGAAAACCGAGGGTGACGTTACCGCGTAAAGGGAAGTGCAGACGGGTGTCCAGCTTCATGCCGGGTTTGTCGAGGTCAACGTTGTGATACCAGACATTCTCATCGCGCAGCGTGTTCACCGTGTTATCCAGTACCCCGAGATAGCGGACTGTGGAGTAAGCGCCAATATCCGCCGCTTTAAAATTAAAGCGCGGCAGGCGTAAGTCCAGCGCCAGACTACACAGCATCGCGCCGACGGCAGCGGTCGATTTCGGATTGCCAATACGGCCTTGCTGGCTGAACGGATACCATTCATGCACGCGGTAGTTGTCCATCCAGACGATTCGGTTGACCGGAACCGGCTGCAAATGGCGGATCAACGCCTGTACGCCTGGCAAGCAGGCAGGACGTCCAGTGACCAGCAATACGTCACAATTATAGTGAGAAATGGCTTCACAGACGGCATGAAGCGGGGAGGTCAGTGTGAACTGGCCCGCCAGCAGCGCCTCCTGCAACACGCTGAACTGCACTTGTAGCGGCACACTGAGCAGATCAAACGGCCCGGAGCCTGATGGCAGCGCATGATTGATCGCCTGCTGGATATAGTTCATCACGTTGCGCGTGGGGCGATGAGGCAGCAGTTCACCAAACGAAGCATGTAATCCGGCCAACGGATCGTTAACATCACTTTGCTCCCAGGCGCTCAGCACCGCGTGCCCCAGCGGCATAAACAGCTGTAACGCCGTCTGTTGGCGCAAAATCGCCTGGGTATCTATCCGCCCCGAGTCGCCAAACAACGTTGCCAGCAGGGCGGCGGCATCGCTCACCCCAGCCTGTTGCAAACGGGTTTGTAATGCAGGCAGGACGCAACGTTGAATGACATCCAGCAGCAGGTCGTCGCCGGCAACTTTGAACCCTTCGCGAAACAATAAGTGCGGCGTGATTTTGACGTTGGCGCCGACACCGTCATCAAGCTGATAATGAACAACCGCCATATCGGTGGTGCCGCCGCCAATGTCGATAGAGGCAACGCGTAGCGCCCGGCCTTTCACTTCCCCGGGTTCTGGCAGACGATCCGGACGGGAGAGCGCATTAAAGAAGGACTCCGTTCGACCGGCGTAGTGCGAAATCGCTTCGTTGTACAGCCAGACGAGCTGCCCGCAGCTGGCTTCATCCCATTCCATCTGGATGGTCGGCACCGGGATAACGCTCTTTTCCTGCTGTTTGCGGGTGGCGAAATCCTCGTCTTGTGGATGCCAGCCCATCGCCTTCCACACCAGCGCGACAGCTTCGAACATACGCTGGCGGAAAATCTCGCGCTCTTGTTTCGGCATTGCAGACGGCAACGTCAAAATCAGCGAGCGTAGCTGACGGGGAGAGGTCGGAAACCCCAGACGCAGCCGGGTCGCAACGCTGTTCATTTGCCCCAGCGCCTGTGCCAGAATTTCACACAGCATGTGGGTCATTAGCGTGCTGCGGCTGTATTGTGGGGAGAATACCGGTAATCGGTCATCCTGCGGCAGACTGAACAGCGGCTGTCCGTCGTCATTCATCAGGTTCATTAACGGAAACGCCGTGGCCAGCGGTTCGCGCTGGGTTTTGCTGTTCATCTGGCTAAAACGCCAATCCTGCAACACCGGCGTTTCATCCCACAGATAGCGACGCGGGCTGGAGATCCCGCTGTTACCTTCGGTGCCTAAACGCTGCATGGCCAGTTTTCTGGCTTCGTCGCCCACTCGCACAATAGAAGGCCAGACAAAGGCATCGTCACGACCGCTTTCCAAAGAAAAGTGCTGTTTGCCAAAGCGCGCTTCACAGAACTCCAGACGACTGGTGAAGAGGGGATCATTGAGGAACTGCGGCTCGCTTAACGAACGAACCTGCAATTCTGCCGTCTGGCGCAGCCCGTCGTTGGCATCGCCGTGATCTTCAATCAGAACGCCGCAGGTGTGCGTGTTTCCGACATCCAGAATCAAATCAACCGGGATTGCGGGCGTACTCAGCGTATGGGTAACCAGTTTCACTTCCGGCACTGCAAGTTGTTCGCCCAACAGCGTCAGCAAATTCAGCCAGTGCGCCTGATACTCAAAGTTGCGCAGCGCCAGTTGAACGTCCTGCTCTGAGTGAAGATTCTTCTGCGTAAGATGATGGAGAAAAGATTCCCTCAGCCAGCCGTCAACCCAGGTCTGATCAAGAAACTCAGCCACTTCGTCATCGCGCCAGGCGAGCGCAAAGCGTGTCCCGTTGAGCAGATCGTTTTCATTTGGCGCAAGCGTTGCAGAGACGGTCTGTGCCAGTTGGCTGTCTAACGCCAGGGTAATGCGATGAGTATTGCCCGCCGCGTCGGGGTGCGACAGTTTACGCACCTGAACCCGTGCCCAGTTATCCGGGCCTTCCACGAAAGTGCGGGGTGGATTGAAACGCAAAAACGGCAGCGGCAGCCAGACGCCGTCAAGCACCTCCAGCGAATGATGCAGCGTCTGGGTACTTTCCGGCTTGACGACTTCGGGTTGTCCACCGGTTCGCCCCGGTAACGTATAGCGACCGCTACTGAGATCGAAATCCAGCCGCAGCAAAGGACCGTTGGCGGTTTTTCGCACAAAGCGACCCCGTTGCGCGGACTCCTGCGGCGTCAGCCCAAAATCCAAAAACTGCACGCCGCTGTTGGCGATGAGCGTGACGCTTTGTTTGTAATCACACAGATTTACCAGCATAAAATCAGGCACCTATCTTTTTAAACGTCAACGGCAGCGCCGCGTGAGCATCGTAACGTGCCGTGCAAATCGCGACGTCATTCGCGCCCGCTTTACAGGTAATTTCCGGCATGGGGTAGCGTGAACCGTCAGTGCAACGCGCATTGCCGCGACTCTTGATCATCAGTTCACCCGTCTGATGCAGACCAGAGAACACCTCTGCCCGACAGACAATACTGTCGCCATGCACCACGCGAGCGGTGCCCTTATTGTTTTGCAACTGATAGCGCAGAGAGGGCGCTTTCCCGGTAATGGGGTCCTTCACATCGAGCATCACGCGCCAGTTGCCGTTTAAAAAACGTGTTGTCCCGGCCTTCATCTGATTAGCATCCATCACCAGCGCATCTTTCGGGATGGCGGCAATCACCACCGGCTGATCCGGTTTTTTCTCTTTTTCGGCGGCGGGGATCACTTCCGCCTGATGCAGCGGCAGCGGGGCGATTGTTTTCGGCAACGGTTTTATCGCTGATGTTGCCAGCGTCTCTGGGGCGGGTGTTTCAGGGACGACAGCCGATGGCTTCCACAGTAATGGCACGGCGATAACCACAATAAGCGCCGCCGCGAGCGGCAAACACCATACCGGCAGACGGCGAATGGGTTTCACTGACGGCGCTGGCGTTTCCGGCTCACTGATATGTAGAGCGGGAATTGAAACCGGTTCAGGCTCCGGGAGAGGCTCAATGACCGGTATGAGCAAAGGTTCATCCGCCTGGGTGAATGTTATTTCGGGTACGGGGTCATCTTCCGGCTCAGGTTTCGCGCAAAGCACAGGGGACGCATCAACGGTGCGCAGGCAATCCAGGACCTCTTCACGGGTATTTTCATTGAGATTGACGAAACCCCAGAAGGTGATAACCGGTTTCCCGTTCACCAGAAAAACATGATTTTCGCCAGGGAACTGAAAGGCTTTCTCCAGCAACGATCCAAACAGTTGCTGGGACGTTTTACCGGATTGCAGGCTTTTTCGACTCAATGCCGCTGCCGTCTCTACCATGCCAGACAGCGCGCGTAACGCCCGTGCACGCGACTCTTCATCGGCGGATTTCCACGTGATAGCTTCTCCTTCAACAGGGGAGTACCAGTCAACGCGCTCGCCGCTATCATTGAGTTGCGGTATCGCCAGACATTCCGCTATGGCCTGCTGTTTACGCAGGCGAAGCGTTTCACGAATTTGCAAGGCTGAATCAAAAACGGCCTGACCGCCGCCGCCCACGGCCTGATAGTCATCCAGATTGCCGCTACGCAAGAGTGTTTTTGCCACGTTATTGTCCCTTAGACTTCTTCACGCATCTACTTTACGGGCCGCAGCGACTTGCAAACGGCGGAAGAGAGGTAAAAAGGGGTGAATTTTCCAGGCATAGAGGACAAGGAAACATCTTGACGTTAACAAAAAGACTTAAGGTAAATGCCTTAACGACCAGGGATGAATTTATCTGCGAAAAAGACGGGAATATAATACTCTGACAGTTGAGCCAAATTAATGCGTTAAGGAGAAACTATGTCGCATCTGGATGAGGTCCGTTTACGTGTCGATGCCGCCATTCACGAGGGCGTAATCAGCCATATGAATGAACTACTGGTGGTTTTAAGCGACGATAGCGAGCTAAGTCGGGAGGATCGTTATACCCAGCAGCAACGTTTGCGTACCGCTATTGCGCATCACGGACGACAGCACAAAGAAGATATGGAAGCGCGCCGCGATCAGCTCACCAAAGGCGGCACGATCCTCTGAGCATCCTAAAACGAGCGTCTGGCGACCAGCCAGGCGCCGACAACCAGCAGCACCGCCCCACACACGGGACCGGCCAGCGCCCGTAGCGGCACGCCGTGGCTGCGCACGATATCCAGCACTAAGCCGCCAATCAATTGGCTGGCGACCAGTACCGCAATGGTGGTCGCCGCGCCGACATATTGATAACCACTGATACTGGCGAAGACAAAAAACGACCCCAGCAGTCCGGGGATCAGCGTCCACCAGCGCACGCTGGACATCAGCTCGCCAAATCCCGCCGTCCCCTGTTTGAATCCCAAAATGCTGACAAACAGAATAATTCCCACCAGCGAATTGAGCAGCATCGCGATAAGGATCGTCGACGACGTTTGGGTAATCCGCACCATCAGGGTGTTTTGTACGACCAGGCCAATGCCTGCGGCAATCAGGAAAGCAAAGGTCAGCGTCTGGTTCATCGGTGCCCGTCCGGATCGACACGATCGTCCAGTTGCAATTGCATAAAGGTCAGATCCAGCCAGCGGCCAAATTTTGTGCCAACCTGTGGCATTTGCGCGGTCGTCTTAAAGCCCAGAGTTTCATGCAGATGCAGCGAGGCGAGGTTTTGCGACTCAATCCCGGCGACCATCACATGTTTACCACACGCCCGCGCCTCCTCAATCAGCTTGCTGAGCAGTGCGCGCCCCAGTCCTTTACCCTGATGTTGCGGGTGAACGTAGACCGAGTGTTCCACGGTATGACGAAAGCCCTCAAAGTTTCGCCAGTCGCCAAAGGAGGCATAGCCAGTGACGGTGTTATTTTCTTCGCTGACCAGCACCGGATAGCCCAGTAACTGACGCGCTTCATACCAGGCGATGCGGTTGTCGGCATCGACGGTTTGATCGTTCCAGATGGCGGCGGTATGTAAAACGGCATGATTGTAGATTTCGGCGATGGCGGCACAGTCTTCTTTGCTGGCAAATCGAATGGGCATGTTGAACCTCAGGGGGTGTTCACTATAGTATTACGATATGAATACTATTGAAGACAACATAAATCAACGGATCAGCGTCAGAATTCGCCTTGAACGCGAGTCGCGGGGTTGGTCGTTGACGGAGCTTGCTGAACGAGCAGGCGTCTCACGGGCGATGATCCATAAGATTGAACGGGGCGAGAGCAGTCCAACGGCAACGCTCCTCGGCAGACTTTCGGGCGCGTTTGGCATTAGCATGTCGACGCTTATCGCCCGCGCCGAGATGCAAGAGGGCAAGCTGCTGCGCTTTGCCGATCAACCGGTCTGGTACGATCCGCAAACGCACTATCTGCGCCGCCATGTCTCGCCGCGCAGCGACCTGCCCATTGATTTGGTGCAGATCGAGCTTCCACCGGGTAGCGACGTCCCGATGCCGGCGTCGTCCTATGCGCTGGCCCGTCAGCTAATCTGGCTACAGCAGGGAGAGCTGGTGTTTGTTGAAGGGGATACCCGCCATGAAATGAAGGCAGGAGACTGTCTCGAGCTTGGACCACCCAATGACTGCCGCTTTATTAATGAAACGTCGTCCTCCTGCGTTTATCTGGTGGTGCGTTTAAATCACACCGGCAATTAATCCGCAAGCGCGGTTGATATAAACTGCTCCTCTGGAGCAGTTTTCTTCTTTTATTATTAAATCCAATGCAATGTAATCGCGTTCTCTGTGCTGAAGTTTTAAATAAAATACATCTTTAAAAGAACGACGAATATATAACATAATGTATTTGTCAATGGTGAGTTACTTATAAATACCGAATTAAATCCTTTTTATATTTTATCTGAAAAAAGTAGCGATTACTAGCAAAGTCAATATTTATACTAAATGTGACTATTAATTATGCGGTTGTTGTCACAAGTTTGAAATAATGCGTAACCCTGTGTTAAATTTTATTTCTGGCCATCCCAATGGAATTGGCAGCCAAAAAATAATGAAACATGGAGAATTATATATTGAGTTCCAACGGCAATAATTTTTATAAAATAACCCCTCTGGATGGTGTGGGTTTAATTGTTTTAGCGTCAATTTGCACAACAGCGCATGCCGACGCACTTTCTATTAATGGTTCAAAAACTGCTGCAGATATTCCTGCGTCGCCCCCCGCATTATATATCGGTGATGGCGGTACGGGCTCGCTGCTTATTTCCCGTGGGGAGACGGTGGTAACAGGACAAATTCCTGGTCCGGATAGCGGATCCGTCATGGGCTACGGCAAAAACGACAGCGGGACGCTCACGGTTGATGGCGGAAAATGGTTTGATAGCGTCACCACCGACAATAATCCTTCAGGTAACGGAACCACCGCGGTTGGCGGTGGAGGCAACGGTACGCTGGAGGTTAAAAACGGTGGCAAAGCCTACACCAAGTTTATCAATATCGGCCAAAACGAAAATAGCACTGGTGTTGTCAGCGTTGATGGCGCGGACTCAGCGTTATTTGCGACGGCAGACAACTCCTCCGGAATTACGGTAGGAACCCGCGGTAGCGCCACGTTAAATATTACTGATGGCGGTAACGTCACCAGCAATTCGGTTTCTTACGTTGCGGATAGCGCGGGAACGCGTGGTGTGGTTAACGTCAGTGGCGAAGGCTCTCGTTTTACAATTACCGATGATCAATTAAATGTTGGACGCCGCGGCGACGGTATTTTAAACGTCACCGACGGCGGCACCGTGAATTCAATCGGTGGGGGGATTGCCATTGAATCGGGCGCAACAGGAATTGCAACGATTAAGGGCGCGGGCTCAACATGGAACATCGGGACAAATCACATCCTGAGTATCGGTTTTAAACCCAAGTCAGGAAATACCGCCGGTACGGGTTCTCTGGTACTGGAAGATCACGGCAAGATGGTGGCTGAAGGTGGCGTCAATGTGAATAACGATTCCAGCATGCTGGTGATCGGCGCAACGCCGGGTTCTGCAGCGGCGTCGCCTGGCACATTAGAAGCACCGGCTGTCAGACTGCACGCTGCCGGTAGCCAGTTAGTTTTTAATCACACAGATACTTCCGGGAATTACCTGTTCTCGCCGGTCGTTTCAGGGCTGGGTTCCCTGACTAATCTCAGCGGTACGACCGTGTTGACGGGTGAAAACACCTATGAGGGCGGTACTACCATCAGTGGTGGGACGCTGCAACTGGGTGATGGCACAAGTTCAGGTTCGATCGTGGGTAATGTGCTTAACAACAGCGAATTTGTTATCAATAACCCAGCGGAGACATTCCTCTCTGGTGTTGTCTCCGGCACGGGCTCCCTGACCCAGAAAGGGGCCGGGGAAACGGTATTGAGCGCAGTGAATACATACACCGGCAAAACCACCCTCAGCAGCGGTACGCTACGCACGGACGTGGTTGACAGCATTGCCAGCAGCAATGAGGTGAATATCAACGGCGGCGTGTTTGATCTTAACGCGAATAACCAGCAGGTTAGCCGCCTGGGCGGTACTGGCGGAGAAGTCCGTCTGAATGGGGCGATGCTGACCGTGAACAACGCGACGACCGCTGACAGCACCACTTTCGCCGGGGATATCGTTGATGGCACATCGGCGGGCAGTTTGACCAAAACCGGTGATGGCTCGCTGACGTTGTCAGGTAACACTCTGTGGACTGGCGACACGCATATTGACGGCGGCGAACTGGTACTGGATGGCAGCAATGGCGGGGCTCAGCTGGTCAGCAATATCATTGGCCAGGACAACACCGCGTTGTCTCTGCGTAACGGAGCGACATTAACCGGCTGGATTGATCCGACTGACGTGAATATCGACAGCGCCAGCACCTGGAATATGACGGCAGACTCGCTGGTTGATGATGTTAATCTCGCTGGCACCATCAATTTTGCAGCACCATCCTCCCAGCCCATGACTGTCGGAAAAACCCTGACCGCCAATAACTGGAATGGGCAGAATGGCACGGTCGTGCTGAACACCGTGCTGGGAAATGATGCCTCCGTGACGGACAAAATAGTGGTCAACGGCAATACCAGTGGTAATACCTATCTAAAGGTGATCAATGCCGGTGGTCATGGCGCTTACACCCTTAACGGGATCCGCGTTGTTGAGGTGAAAGGCGAGTCTGACGGTGTCTTCACCAAATCAGAGCGTATTGTCGGCGGGATTCATGAATACAGTCTGGAGAAAAAAGGCGCGGACTGGTTCCTAACGAATCAGTATGTTACACCTCCGACACCGCCGAAAAAGCCGGATACATCTGAAGAGCCGGATACGCCTGAAGAGCCGACAAACCCTGATACGTCTGATAAAGATAAAAACCCAGGTACGCCGGATAAACCTGTCACACCAAAAATACCGCATGCTCCAGGAGCACCGACGGTGCGTCCTGAATCAGCCAGCTACACCGCGAACCTGATGGCCGCCAACACGATGTTCATCACCCGACTGCACGATCGTCTGGGAGAGCCTCAGTACACCGATGCGCTCACCGGCGAGAAGAGAGTGACCAGCATGTGGCTGCGCCAGGTTGGCGGGCATAACCGCTTTAAAGACAGCAGCGGGCAAATCAGCACCCAGAGTAACCGTTATGTGGTGCAACTGGGCGGTGATATTGCGCAGTGGAGCCCGGATGAACTGCAACGCTGGCATCTCGGCGTGATGGCTGGCTACGGTCATAACAGTAGCAACAGCCGCTCGAATGTCACGGGTTATCGCTCAGAAGGCACCGTCAGCGGTTACAGCGCCGGGCTTTACGCGACCTGGTATCAGAACGACGAAACCAGACAAGGCATGTACCTGGACAGCTGGGCACAGTACGGCTGGTTTGATAATGACGTCAAAGGCCAGGATATTCAGAATGAGTCCTACAAATCGCGCGGGCTCACCGCGTCGCTTGAAGCGGGCTACACGCATAAACTGGGCGAGTTTACCGGCAGTCAGGGCTCACTGAATGAGTGGTATATCCAGCCGCAGGCGCAGGTCATCTGGATGGGCGTCACGGCGGACGATCACCGTGAAAGCAACGGCACCCGTGTCAGCGGTGAAGGGGAGAATAACGTGCAGACCCGTCTGGGTATGCGCACCTTCCTGAAAGGCCACAGCAAAATCGATGACGGTAAAAACCGGACCTTCCAGCCGTTCGTGGAAGCCAACTGGATCCACAACACCGAGAAATTTGGTGTCAGTATGGATGGCATGAATGTCCATCAGGAGGGAGCGCAGAATATCGGAGAACTGAAAACCGGCGTAGAGGGCCAGCTTAATCCGCATCTGAATCTGTGGGGCAATGTCGGCGTGCAGATTGGTGATAAAGGTTACAGCGATACCTCTGCGATGATCGGTGTGAAATACAGTTTCTGACAGATACTGTAAAGTCTCTTTAATCAATGGATTAATTTGTTTTTAACCATCTATAAACCGGGGTCACTATCTGACTCCGGTTTTTTTTTGCGCTGTTTTTAATGACCAGAAAGAGCGGGAAAAACGGCCGCAAAGCCGTAAACCAACGGATCTGCGCAGTGTAAAGTAATAATTCCGCCATAAAAATGGGCAAAATTGTCATTTGCGGCTTTAATTAAAGCACCGCAAAATGCGTCACTAAACGTTAATAAGCGAAATATAACGCGGGTAAACTATCACGTTTAATTTTTATTTTTCATTCCTGACCAGGTTTACTTTTTTACAATTAAATCCCTTCTATGTGTGGATTTAATTGCGATGTCGCTCGATGAATAACGGAAGGATGTAAAATGCCCGGTTTGGAAAAAACATCACATATCAGCCTGACGACACAGGTTGAGAACGGTTTGAAACACCAGTTGACGATAGGTGCATTAAAACCTGGTGCGAGACTGATAACGAAAAATATTGCCGACGAGCTGGGGATCAGTATTACGCCTGTTCGTGAAGCATTACTGCGGTTGGTCTCCGCGAGCGCATTAGCTGTTGCCCCGGCGCAGGCCTTTATGGTGCCCGATATTTCACTGGCGGGATGGGAAGAGATCAATCTCGTCCGTACTGAACTTGAGGGTATGGCGGTAGCGGCCGCCGCAGAGGCGATTTCTGCCGGGCGCCTGCAAACGCTCACCACGCTACTGGAGCAGTATCAACAGGCACACGAAAGCGGCACGATACAAGAGCGACTTCTGGCAAATCATGCGTTTCGGTTTCAGATTTACCGTTACGCCAATATGCCGACGCTCTACCAAATGATTGAACAACTGTGGGTACGAATGGGCCCCAGCCTGCATTTTTTATATGGCAATGGGGTGCCTGAAGGGTATCAGAGCCGCGTTGAGTATTATCACTCGTTGCTCGACGCGCTGGCGCAAGGAGATAAAGAAGCATCCCGCCGGTGTCTCAATGACATCATTGCTAAAAATGTCTCCCTCATTAGAACGCAATATCTCCATTAACCTCGCCGGAATATAGCGGGGTGACTCCCCGCTATTGAAGGATGAATATACTGCGCGATTTAAAGCGCCAATCCCCTTGTGATCACCGCCTTCGTGGAGAAATTAAGAAGATTGCTGTCCTGGTGAAAAGAATGCTCCACATATAGGTGAATAATGATTACTATTCGCATTCATAAAAGAGGCGACACCATGATGTTGCTCATCGAAGTCGTGTGAAGCAGTTATACAGATATTCATCAAAGGGAGTCGTCATGCATTTACGTCATCTGTTTTCGCCGCGCCTGCGGGGTTCATTATTGTTAGGTTCACTGCTTGTTGTGTCATCATTCAGCACGCAGGCCGCGGAAGAAATGCTGCGTAAAGCCGTGGGTAAGGGCGCATATGAAATGGCCTATAGCCAGCAGGAAAATGCGTTGTGGCTGGCCACTTCGCAGAGCCGAAAATTAGACAAAGGCGGCATCGTCTATCGCCTTGATCCGGTCACGCTGGAAGTCACTCAGGCGATTCACAACGATCTCAAACCGTTTGGCGTAACCCTTAACAATGCCACCCAAACGCTGTGGTTCGGCAATACGGTAAACAGCGCACTGACGGCAATTGACGCCAAAACGGGTGATGTCAAAGGACGTCTGGTTCTCGATCCCCGCCAGCGCTCAGAAGAAGTACGTCCACTGCAACCTCGCCAACTGGTGGCGGATGACGCCACCAATACGGTTTACATCAGCGGTATCGGTAAAGAGAGCGTTGTGTGGGTGGTTGATGGTGAAACCATCAAACTGAAAACCACGATCCAGAATACCGGCAAGATGAGCACCGGCCTGGCTATCGACAGTAAAGCCGGCCGCTTGTATACCACCAATGCTGATGGCGAATTCATCACCATTGATACCGCCGATAATAAAATTCTGAGTCGCAAGAAATTGCTGGATGACGGTAAAGAGCACTTCTTTATGAACCTGAGTCTGGACACTGCCGGGCATCGCGCGTTTATCACCGACGCGAAAGCGGCGGAAGTGTTAGTGATTGATACGCGTGACGGTAAAGTGCTGGCAAACGTGGCGGCACCGGAATCACTGGCGGTGCTGTTCAACCCTGCGCGTAACGAAGCTTACGTCACTCATCGCCAGGCGGGTAAAGTCAGCGTGATTGACGCGAAGCGCTACAATGTGGTGAAGACGTTTGACACACCGACCTTCCCGAACAGCCTCGCGCTGTCGGCTGATGGAAAAACCCTGTACGTGAGCGTTAAACAAAAATCAACGCGCGAGCAGGAAGCTACCCAGCCAGATGATGTGATTCGTATCGCACTGTAATCCTCAACAGGAGAGGGAAATCCTCTCCTGTCTTTCCGCTCACGTTCGACATGCCTCGTTACACCCCGTAAATAGCCAGCTCAATATCCGGGAATTACACTACCGGCACGTTTGGATGATTGAAAAATACAGGAATATTATGAAGAAGCCACTCATGTGCCTTTGTGCGGGCGTTATGCTTTTCACTCTGGCGGGTTGCACCACCGATTACGTCATGACGACGAAACAGGGGAAAACCATTGTTGTCCAGGGCAAGCCAAAGCTGGATAAAGAGACGGGAATGACCAGTTACACCGATCAGGACGGCAATAAGCGGGAAATTAACAGCAATGATGTCGCTGAATTGATCGAAGCGAATTAATGGCCTAATGGCCGGAAGCCCCGGCCTTTCGCCAATGCCCGGTAAACGTCTCGCCACCGGGCATCCATCAAAATTTATGTTTATTTGAGTTCAGCACCCGGTGCATGACGGTGAATTTCCGCAACGCGGTTACGTACGCCAAACCAACCGGCAACCAGCAAAATCGCAATCAACGGCAGGGATGCGATAGTCCAGGTGCCGTTAGGATAGTCAAACGCCATCAGCACCAGCACGCTGAGCAGGAACAGCAGGGTGAGCCAGGAGGTGAACGGCGCGCCCGGCATTTTGAAACTGACATCTGCCGCTTTACCTTCCTTAATCGCCTTACGCAGACGCATCTGGCAGACCACGATGAATCCCCACGACGCAATAATACCCAGCGATGCAAAGTTCAGCACGATCTCAAAGACCTGAGAAGGCACCAGATAATTGAGTAATACGCCAAAAATGTAGACGAAAAGCGTCGCCAGAATACCGGCATATGGCACCTGTTGACGGCTCATTTTCGCCATAAATTTCGGCGCAGAACCGCCCATCGACATTGAGCGCAAAATACGTCCGGTACAATACAGACCTGAATTGAGACTGGAGAGCGCGGCGGTCAATACCACGATGTTCATGATGCTGCCCACATAAGGCACGCCCAGTTTGGAGAAAAAGGTCACGAACGGACTCTGTCCCGCCTGATATGCGTTCCACGGCAGCAACAGCACCAGCAGTACCACCGAGCCGACGTAGAATAGACCAATTCGCCAGATAACACTGTTGATAGCCTTTGGCACCATGGTTTGCGGATCTTTGCATTCCCCGGCTGCGGTCCCCACCATCTCAACGGAGGCAAAGGCAAATACTACGCCTTGCACCAGCACCAGGGCTGGCAACAGACCGTGCGGGAAGAATCCGCCGTTATCGGTGATCAAATGAAACCCGGTGGTATTGCCATCCAGCGGTTGGCCTGAGCCTAAAAAGACGGTGCCGACAACCAGAAAAACCACAATCGCCAGCACTTTCACCAGCGCGAACCAGAACTCCATTTCGGCAAACCACTTTACGCCGATCATGTTCATGGTACCGACAATCGCCAGCGCGCCGAGGGCGAAGACCCATTGTGGAACATCACCGAAAGCGCCCCAGTAATGCATGTACAACGCTACGGCGGTGATGTCGACGATCCCGGTCATTGCCCAGTTGATGAAATACATCCAGCCTGCGACATAGGCCGCTTTTTCACCCAAAAACTCGCGGGCATAGGACACAAAGCTCCCGCTGGTCGGGCGATGGAGCACCAGTTCGCCTAATGCACGAAGAATAAAAAATGAGAAAATGCCGCACACCAGATACACCAGAGCCAGCGCAGGCCCAGCCATCTGTAAGCGCGCGCCAGCACCCAAAAAGAGCCCGGTGCCGATGGCGCCGCCAATGGCGATCATTTGAACCTGGCGGTTCCCCATCGCCTTGTGATACCCCTCCTCGTGGGTATTCAACCAGCGTCGTTTCGCAGCGTGTTGCTCAAGTGAGCTTGCGTTGTCTGTTTGCATTACGTTACCTGTTAGCCTGTCTGTCCGAAGGAATGCAGCTTGCCCGTTCGCTTACTGCCCAAACGATTGCTTCGCTGCACGTCACCGACCTTTTCCCGTTATTCTGGGTAGGGATAAAAATGGGTGGCGCAGCATCCTACCTGCTAATTTTTTATGACGCAAAACCAATGCATTAAAATTCATGAAGTCAGAACAGGCAGGGGATGGCCTCGATTCAGCGAGTGGGCGTTACTGGGAAAATGACCGTGGTTTTAGCCCGTATTCCCGGCCTGAACCCTGCAACCGACCAGGCTGTTCTACACTTAGCGTTTTACGCACTGTGGAGGCGGAATGATGACTGTTTATGGTGTACCTGGTTGGGGATCGGCAATCAGTGAGGTCATGCTGACCCTGGCGGAGATCCCGTATAAATTTGTTGATGTCACCGGTTTCGATGACGAGGGACCACAACGCGATTTATTAAAAATACGCAATCCGTTGTGTCAGGTGCCGACGCTGGTACTGGAAAATGGCGAGATTATGACGGAAACCGCGGCCATTGCGCTGATGATCCTCGACAATCGTCCCTGCCTCGCGCCTTCTGTTCATCACCCGGAGCGCCAACAGTTCCAGCGTCTGCTTATCTGGCTGGTGGCGAATGTGTATCCCACTTTTACCTATGCTGATTATCCCGAGCGCTGGGTTGCCGATGCGCCGCTGCAGTTGAAACAATCATGCATGGACTACCGTAAGTCGCTCTATCTCTGGCTAAACGATCGGCTCATTGCCGAACCGTATGCTTTTGGCGAACAACTCACGTTGCTGGATTGCTATCTGTGCGTGATGCGCAGTTGGGGTCCTGGTCACGACTGGTTTCAGGAACATACGCCGAACATTAGTGCGATTGCCGATGCGGTATGCCAGATCCCGCGGCTGCGAACAGTACTGAAAAACAATGAAATTATTTAATCTTCCCGCTGGTATGCTAGTTTTAAGCGCACACTAACAACAAGGAACCTGCTATGCCGCACGTTGATATTAAATGTTTCCCCCGCGATCTGAATGAAGAAGAGAAAACCGCGCTGGCCACCGACATTACTGCCGTTATCGTTCGCCACCTGCAAAGTAAAGAGAGTTCGGTGAGCGTGGCGTTAAACGAAATAGAGCCAGACGACTGGAAAGCGGTCTGGGACGCGGAGATCGCCCCCCAGATGGATTCACTGATTAAAAAACCGGGCTACAGCATGTAACCGGCTAGCGCGACCAGCGATTCCGCCCGGCCTGTTTTGCCCGATACAGCGCGGCATCGGCCTCTGCAATCGTCTGTTCAGCCATTTTCCCTTTCGCTGAACAGGCGATACCCTGACTTACCGTGACGTTGTCACTTACCGTTGAGGCGGAGTGGGGGATTGCAACCGTCTCCAGACCGGTTTTGATTCTGGCGGCCACCTGTTCTGCCTCCGGCAGCGATGCGCCAAACAACACCACCGCGAACTCTTCGCCGCCGTAACGCGCAACCACATCTTCCGGGCTACGCACCGATTGCATCAACACATCCGCCACCTGCGTCAGACAGGCGTCGCCTTTTGGGTGCCCGTAGGTGTCGTTGTAGCGTTTAAAGAAATCGACATCGAGCATCAGCAGGGTGAACGCGCTGTCATTGGCGGTCGCGCTCTGCAAAATATCCTCCAGCGCGCGTCTGTTCGCCGCCCCGGTTAACGCGTCTCTGTGCGCGAGGGCGTCCAGGCGAGAGATGAGCACGTTGTTATGCTGGTTCTGATACCAGGCTTCATCGAACCAGCGAAGCAGGATAACGCGCCCGCCGAGCATAATCAGCGTGAAGATGATCCAAATGACGGCAAAATGCGGGTTTATCCCGTGGTTAAGTACGACACTGGCCACCGGCACCGTGAACCACAGCGGTATCACGTAGGAGAGTAACGAGGGGGTGTGGAAATAGAGTGCGGCGACGGCACTGAGCAGCAAAACGGAACACAATGGATAGGCCAGCGGTAATTGCCACTGGTCGATGAAATAGAAGCAGCACCAGGACCAGAACAGGCTCAGCAATACCAGTAATCCCTGATATAGCCACGATTTCCGGCGTGGCGAGAAAATCAGAATGACGCTGATAAGGACAATCCCCAGTACCGCGGCGTCGATGGATTCAAGGAGGCTTTTCTGTGCCTGATACAGGGTCTGCGCATCTGCAAACAGCGCGTTACGAAACAAGATCATTAGCGCAAAGCTGATATTCACAAAGGCGAACCACGGCAGGCTGATCGCCATTCCGCGCTCAACCATATCTTCACGTTTGGCCCAGACAGTCCAGGTGGGTTTTCTGTTATTTGGCGTCATAAACTTCATATTTGTAAAACGGGCGGAAAACCCCGCCCCAGGAAGTGAGAGTGGTGGTGTAACCATCGTGAAGCAGAATTCAAATTTATGGCGTTCACGCCGCAGTGACCCGTTTCCCGCTGGTGATAAAGGTGCCGGCACCTAAATGGTGCAGAGTATTGAGTTTATCGTCGTCAAATTGCCAGCGACCTTCCACAAAAACGCGTTCGTCGGCAGAGGCCGAAACCACCTCGCCAAACAGCGTATCGTATTTGTCCTGCGCGGATGTTGCAGGCAACAGCCGACACTCCATCCAGGCCAGACATTTTTCTTCAATCAGCGGTAATCCGAGCACCGGACCTTTTACCACCGGGATCCCGTAGCAGTTGAATTTGTCTTCCACGCGCCCTGAAACGCTGCCTACCGCATAGGTCCAGTTGGTGGCAGCCACCCCAGGGACAACAATGCCAAACATGCCGCTGCGCTCAATCAGTTCGCGCGACCACGCGCTTTTATCGACCACAATCGCGATACGCGGCGGCTCAAACTCAACCGGCATCGACCACGCCGCCGCCATCACGTTGCGGCGTTCAGTATGGATATCCCGACTGGTTATCAGAATCGTCGGGCCATGATTTAACAGTCGGCAGGCATGTGTTAACTCAACAGGGCGAAAACGGCTCATGGCAGATCCTCAGCAAGATGAAAAGCGTAACGGGAATAGTATTGATATTAACGGGATTAGCGATTTTGTCGCCCCGTAGCCACCATTCACCGCACAAAATCGCCTGTGCTACAGCAAAAATACGTTATAAATACAGGATGCTATCAACAGGAATGCCCAATGACGCCTTTTTTACACGCTTATTTTGCCCGCCTGGGTTGGTCAGCCACGGCTGAAGTCAACATTGAGACTCTGCGGGCGCTGCATTTGCATCACAACAGCGCCATCGTGTTTGAAAACCTCGATGTGCTGTTACCGCGAGAAATACAGCTGGACGATCAGTCGCTGGAAGAAAAATTGATCGTCGCACGTCGTGGCGGATACTGCTTCGAACAAAATGGTGTTTTTGAACGGGCATTACGTGAGATGGGATTCACCGTCCGCAGTTTACTGGGCAGAGTGGTGCTGGCGAATCCGGCGAGTATGCCGCCACGCACGCATCGCCTGCTACTGGTTGAGTTAGAGGGCGAACCGTGGATTGCCGACGTGGGCTTTGGTGGGCAAACGCTGACCGCGCCGATCCGTTTACAGGACGGGCTTGAACAGCAGACGCCTCACGGGGAATACCGTCTGCTTCAGGAAGGCGACGCGTGGGTTTTGCAGTTCCGTCATCATGACCACTGGCAAGCCATGTACTGTTTCGATCTCGGCATACAGCATCAAAGCGATTATGTGATGGGCAACTTCTGGTCGGCGCACTGGCCGCAATCGCATTTCCGTCACCATCTGTTGATGTGTCGCCATCTGCCGGACGGCGGGAAACTAACGCTGACCAACTTCCACTTTACTCACTACCAAAATGGGCACGCGATAGAGCAGATCAACTTACCTGATGTGGCAAGCTTATACGCGCTGTTGCAGACGCGGTTTGGGTTGGGCGTTGACGATGCGAAGCATGGTTTTACCGAGGCGGAACTGGCGGCGGTGATGTCGGCCTTTGACACCCATCCGGAAGCGGGAAAATAATTGCGGCAGCCTCCGCCGAAGAGTCATGCCCTCCGGCGGAGAAACACTACAGGTCAATCGCCCATTCGGCGCTAAATAAGATCACCGCCGTGCCGGAAATCGTGACTTTTTCCGGCTGATTATCGCGGATAGTGACGTTCACATCGACGACGCCATCGCGTCCCAGCGCACGTCCCTGATGCCCCAGAACACGCAACGTTTTGCCGTCGTGTTCCATCACATTGTGATGCACCAGCCATGCCCCCATTGGACCATTCGCATTGCCTGTCACCGGGTCTTCAACAATCCCGATCGCGGGGGAGAACATGCGTCCATCAGTCTCATTTTTGCCACTGCGGATCTGGAACGGAAAAAAGCCGTTGCAGCCAATCTGCTGACTGATGGCTATCAGTGCTGCAAGATCAGGGGAAAGGGCATCAATATCGATCTCCGGTTTCAGCGGGATCATCACTTTCGAATGTCCCGTGGTCGCCACCTGAATGGGCAAGCCGGGGAGGATATCGTCTTCACCAAGGTGGAATGCGTGGATAATGGCGGCGCGTGTTTCCCCTTCAAGCGGTGGCTCAAAGCCTGGCGTACCTTGTTCCAGCGTGATGCGATAGCCGTTTTCTTGCGCAAGAATATCGACCCGGTGACGTCCGGCGAGCGAGCGTTGCCAGACGGTACCATTCCCCAATCCCAGTACGCTGGCGCGAACATAATGCGCCGCAATGGTCGCATGGCCACAAATAGGCACTTCAACCGTTGGCGTAAAGTAACGAATGCGCACATCGCAGTCGTCGCAGACGTCGCTTTTTAAGACGAATGCCGTTTCACTGTGGCGTAGTTCGCGGGCGATAAGCTGCATTTGCGCGTCGCTGAGTCCATCAGCATGTAACACGACGCCCGCGGAGTTACCGCGAAACGGTACGGAGGTGAAAGCATCAACATGATAAACCTGGGGTTTCATTCGGTTCTCCTGAGGTCGGAGAACCATCATAACGCGCCAGCCGCCGGAAAGTGAAGGCTATCCGGCGGCTCAGAGGATTAGCGACGTGAGCGGACAATCTGGTAGCGGCGCGTGAAGTATTCAAACGGCGCGCTCCAGACGTGGACCAGACGGGTAAAGGGAAAGATCAGGAAGATAGTCATTCCCAGCACCAGATGCGCCCGGAAGACCAGTGCTACACCGTCCAGATGCGCAGACGCTCCGCCCTGGAAAGTCACCACTGACTGCGCCCAACCGACCAGTTTCAGCATTTCGCTGCCGTCCGGGTGCTGGGCGGAAAAGGGGATCGATATGAGACCCAGAATGCACTGAAACAGCAGGATGCAGAGGATGAGAATATCAGCGGTGGAAGAGGTCGCGCGAATTCGGGGATTGGTCAGGCGGCGAACCAGCAAACCTGCACCGCCCACCAATGTCAGCACGCCGCAAAGACCGCCAGCAATCATCGCCATTTGCTGTTTCACCGCAATGGGCAGAAACCAGGCGTACATCCAGTGCGGGGTTAACATCCCGAACAGGTGCCCGAAGAAAATCCCCAGAATGCCGATATGGAACAGATTCGACCATAACACCATACCGCGTTTATCCAGCATTTGGCTGGAGGAGGCGCGCCAGGTGTACTGCCCGTAATCGTAGCGTAACCAACTGCCGAGGATAAACACCGTACCGCACAAGTAAGGGTAGATATCGTAAAAAAAGACGTTCAGGTACTGTATCATTTCGGACCTCCCGAACTGACGTCAACGTACTGTGGCGCCACGTCCTGGCTAAAGCGTCGTTGATAATGTTGTAGCGGTGAACTGTCACAGGTGGTGGCGTTATCTTCGATAAACTTCACCTGTTCTTCTTCCCACACTGCGTCCAGCGCCTGACGCGTGTCATCGCGCGTTTCACCGCTGACCTGTTTAGTGACGCTGTCACTTGATAACGGGCTGCCTGCCAGAACAAGCAACGCATCAAACAGGTGATACCACGGGGTTTCGCGCTGTTTTAAGCGCCCGCCCAGTAAAGCCAGAATAGGGGCGACATTCTGTAATCCTTCTTTGGCCTCGGCCTCCGGCAAAATGCTCAGGTACTCCAGATAGAGTGGAAGATGGTCCGGTAATTCCCGGCAGTTGAGCTGTAGTCCGACTTTTTCATACTGCGCCAGCAGATCCACCATCGCCTGACCCCGGTCACGAGATTCCGCATGAACATGCTCAAACAGCAGTAGCGACGTTGCGCGACCACGATCAAACACTTCGCACCATTGCGCCTGTTTCTCGAGCAACGGTGCGTTGAGCAGCTCCTCCGCGAAGTCGCTCAGCATCGGCGCTTCATTGCGGACCAGCGCAATGGCGTCCTCCCGACACTCCCAAAGAAACTCATCGGGATATTCCATTAGTAGCCCAATCACTTTGAGAATTTGCATTATTCGCCCTCCGCTTTGTCGCGCACTTCCGTGACATCGATGGCGTCGATTCGGCTGCTGTTAAACAGGTTGAATTTGGTGTCTGAGCCGTGGCAGCCGTCGCCAAAGGTGAAACCGCAACCGTTTTTCTCCGGGAAGGCGTCACGTGCCATTTCCCGGTGGCTGGTTGGGATCACGAAACGGTCTTCATAGTTAGCGATCGCCAGATAGCGGTACATCTCTTCCACTTGTTCCACGCTTAAGCCCACCTCCTCAATCGCGCGGGTGTCCGTTACGCCTTCGACGGTTTGCGAGCGTTTGTAATGGCGCATCGCCATCATTCGTTTCAGGGCGCGCAGCACGGGACCGGTGTCGCCCGCGCTGAGCATATTGGCGAGATATTGCACCGGGATGCGCAAACTTTCGACGGCGGGCAGGATACTGTCGGTCTGCGGTAATCCACCGGCATCGGCATACGACTGAATGGGTGACAACGGCGGAACGTACCAGACCATCGGCAGGGTGCGGTATTCCGGGTGCAGCGGCAGCGCCAGCTTCCAGTCCATCGCCATCTTGTAGACCGGCGAGCGCTGCGCAGCCTCAATCACGTTGTGTGGTATTCCCTGTTTCAGCGCCTCTTCAATCACCGCCGGATCGTTGGGGTTGAGGAACACATCGCACTGGCGCTCATAGAGATCGGTTTCATGTTCGGTGCTGGCGGCCTCTTCGATACGATCGGCATCGTAGAGCAACACCCCTAGGTAACGGATACGGCCAACGCAGGTTTCCGAACAGACGGTCGGCTGGCCCGATTCAATCCGCGGATAACAGAAAATGCATTTCTCAGATTTGCCGCTCTTCCAGTTAAAGTAGATTTTTTTGTACGGGCAGCCGCTGATGCACAGACGCCAGCCGCGACATTTGTCCTGGTCGATCAAGACAATGCCGTCTTCTTCACGTTTGTAAATCGCGCCGCTCGGACAGGTGGCCACACAACTGGGGTTCAGGCAGTGTTCGCACAGCCGCGGCAGATACATCATGAAGGTGTTTTCAAACTGACCGTACATCTCCTTCTGGATCTTGTCGAAGTTGCGGTCACGGGCGCGTTTCTCAAATTCCCCGCCGAGCAGTTCTTCCCAGTTTGGCCCCCAGATAATCTTGTCCATCCGCTTGCCGTCAATCAGCGAACGCGGGCGGGCAGTGGGCTGATTTTTGCTCTCAGGCGCGCTATGAAGATGCTGGTAATCGTAGGTGAACGGCTCGTAGTAATCATCGATTTGCGGGATCACCGGGTTGGCGAAGATTTTCGTGATGACGCCCATCTTACCGCCCAGACGCGGCCTGATCTTACCGTTGACGTCGCGCACCCAGCCGCCTTGCCACTCCTCCTGATCTTCCCAGTTCTTTGGATAACCGATACCCGGTTTGGTCTCCACGTTGTTAAACCACGCGTATTCCATGCCTTCACGTCCGGTCCAGACGTTTTTACAGGTCACCGAGCATGTGTGGCAACCGATGCACTTATCAAGATTGAGGACCATGCCAACCTGCGAACGTATTTTCATTTTTTCGCCTCCTGTACCTGATCCCGACCTTCATCATCCAGCCAGTTAACCTGCTTCATTTTGCGGATCATGATGAATTCATCGCGGTTCGAACCGACCGTGCCGTAGTAGTTAAAGCCGTATGCCAGTTGGGCATAGCCGCCAATCATGTGCGTCGGTTTCGGGCACACGCGCGTTACTGAGTTGTGGATACCGCCGCGCATGCCAGTGACTTCCGAGCCGGGAATATTCATGATGCGTTCCTGCGCGTGGTACATCATGGTCATCCCCGGAGGAACGCGCTGGCTCACCACCGCGCGGGCGGTCAGGGCGCCGTTGGCGTTAAAGGCCTCAATCCAGTCGTTGTCTTCGATACCCAACTCTTTGGCGTCGGTCTCACTGAGCCAGACAATCGGCCCGCCGCGCGACAGCGTCAGCATCAGCAGGTTTTCGCTGTAGGTCGAGTGAATGCCCCATTTCTGGTGTGGCGTCAGGAAATTGAGCGCCTTTTCGGGGAAGCCGTTAGGGGGGATCTCCCGCATCGCGCTGACGCTGCGGGTGTCGATAGGCGGTCGGTACGCCACCAGACTTTCACCAAACGCCCGCATCCAGGTGTGATCCTGATACAACTGTTGACGACCCGAGAGCGTGCGCCACGGGATCAACTCATGGACGTTGGTGTAACCGGCGTTGTAGGAGACATGTTCGCTTTCAAGCCCGGACCAGGTTGGGCTGGAAATAATCTTACGCGGCTGCGCCTGAATATCATGAAAGCGAATTTTCTCGTCTTCTTTGTTGAGCGCCAGATGGCTATGTTCACGACCGGTCATGGCGCCTAACGCCTTCCAGGCCTTCACCGCGACCTGGCCGTTGGTTTCCGGCGCCAGCGCCAGGATCACTTCAGAGGCATCGATGGCGGTATCGATCAACGGACGACCTTTCGCCGGGCCGTCCAGCTTGGTGTAATTCAGTTTGCCGAGGAAGTCGACCTCCGTTTGCGTGTTCCAGGAGATGCCTTTACCGCCGTTGCCCAGTTTGTCCATCAACGGTCCGAGTGAAGTAAAACGCTCGTAAGTGGCCGGATAGTCACGTTCAAGCACCGCAATATTGGGGGCGGTTTTTCCAGGAATGAGATCACATTCGCCTTTACGCCAGTCCTGGATATCAAAGGGTTGTGACAATTCTGCCGGAGAGTCGTGTTGCAGCGGTTGCAGCACCACATCGGTTTCTTTGCCAAGATGCCCGACGCACACCTCTGAGAACGATTTGGCGATTCCCTTGTAGATCTCCCAGTCGCTTTTCGATTCCCAGGCCGGGTCCACGGCGGCCGATAAAGGATGAATAAACGGATGCATATCCGAGGTATTCATGTCGTCTTTTTCATACCAGGTCGCGGTCGGCAGCACGATGTCGGAAAACAGGCAGGTACTGGACATCCGAAAATCGAGCGTTACCAGCAGGTCAAGCTTGCCTTCAATCGCAGCGGACTGCCATTCGACCTCTTCAGGCTTGATCCCTTCATGCGAACCCAATGCTTCGCCCTGAATACCGCTCTCGGTGCCCAGCAGGTATTTGAGCATGTACTCGTGGCCTTTACCCGAGGAGCCAAGCAGGTTTGAACGCCAGACGAAGAGATTGCGCGGATGGTTTTTACCGCTGTCCGGCTGCTCGCAGGCGAAACGAATTTCACCGGATTTGAGCGCCTGGATGGTGTACTGCGCAGGGGATAATCCGGCCTGGTCCGCTTTGGCTTTCAGGGTCAACGGGTTGAGATTGAGCTGAGGGGCGGAAGGCAGCCAGCCCATGCGTTCTGCCCGGACGTTGAAATCGATCAGATGCCCGGTAAATTTCGTGGCGTCCGCTAATGGTGAGAGCAGCTCCTGCGCCGTCAGTTTTTCATAGCGCCACTGACTGGAGTGATTGTAGAAAAATGAGGTGCTGTTCATCTGGCGCGGCGGCCGGTTCCAGTCCAGCGCGAACGCCAGCGGGAGCCAGCCGGTTTGCGGGCGCAGTTTCTCTTGTCCGACATAGTGCGCCCAGCCGCCGCCGCTTTGCCCGACGCAGCCGCAGAAGACCAGGATGTTGATCATTCCCCGGTAGTTCATGTCCATGTGATACCAGTGGTTCACCCCGGCACCGAGAATAATCATCGACCGTCCGTGGGTTTTGTGCGCGGTATCGGCAAATTCACGGGCGATCTGTTCGATATGACGGCGCGGTACGCCGGTGATCTGTTCGCCCCACGCTGGCGTATAGGCTTTGACCTCGCCGTACTCTTTGGCGGCGCAATCATCATCAAGCCCGCGATCCAGCCCGTAATTGGCCAGCACCAGATCGTAGACGCTGACCACCGGACAAACGCGGCCATCAGCCAGAGTAACCCGTTTCACCGGAAGCTGGCGAATGAGCACAGGCTCCTGCTTCACGCTGCGAAAATGCGGGTTCTCGTTACCGCCGAAATAGGGGAACGCCACGCCCGCCACGTCATCATGTTGGCCCAGCAACGATAACGACAGTTCTGTTTCGTTTCCGGCCGCCAGAGCTTCAAGGTTCCATTTGCCTTGCTCCCCCCAGCGAAAGCCAATCGAACCGTTGGGCGCCACCAGTTCTCCCGCGCTATTCAGGGCGACCGTTTTCCATTCCGGATTATTGCTCTCGCCCAGGGCATCCACCAGATCGGAGGCGCGCATCATACGTCCGGGAACGTAACTGCCGTCGTCACGCGCATCCAGCAGAACCAGCATTGGCATATCGGTGTAGCGACGACAGTAGTTGATAAAGTAGTCGCTCGGGTTGTCGAGATGGAACTCCTTCAGGATCACATGGCCCATCGCCATCGCCAGCGCGCTGTCGGTGCCTTGCTTCGGCGACAGCCACTGGTCGCACAGTTTGGCGACTTCTGAATAATCGGGCGTGATAGCGATGGTTTTGGTGCCTTTGTAACGCACTTCGGTAAAGAAGTGGGCGTCCGGGGTACGCGTTTGCGGCACGTTAGAACCCCAGGCGATGATGTAGCTGGAGTTGTACCAGTCGGCCGATTCCGGGACGTCTGTTTGCTCACCCCAGGTCATCGGCGATGCCGGGGGTAAGTCGCAATACCAGTCATAAAAACTCAGGCAGGTGCCGCCGAGCAGTGACAGGTAGCGGGTGCCGGCGGCGTAGGAGACCATCGACATGGCCGGGATTGGCGAGAAACCGACGACGCGATCGGGGCCGTAGGTTTTGACCGTCCAGACGTTTGCGGCGGCGATCAACTGATTGAGCTCTTTCCAGTTCGAACGAATAAATCCACCGCGTCCGCGTACCTGTTTGTAGCTCTGGCACTTTTGCGGGTCGTTCATGATAGTCTCCCAGGCTAGAACCGGGTCGGGCTGGCGGGAGAGGGCGTCACGCCAGAGTTCGATCAGCCGTTTACGCACCAGGGGATATTTGAGCCGGTTAGCGCTGTATAAATACCAGGAGTAGCTGGCGCCTCGCGGGCAGCCGCGTGGTTCGTGATTGGGAAGATCCGGGCGAGTGCGCGGATAGTCGGTTTGTTGTGTTTCCCAGGTCACCAGGCCGTTTTTGACGTAGATTTTCCAGCTGCACGAGCCGGTACAGTTAACCCCGTGAGTCGACCGCACGATTTTGTCGAACTGCCAGCGTTGGCGATAGCTGTCCTCCCAGTCCCGGTTGGTATGCATAACCTGACCGTGACCCTCTGCAAAGGTGTCACCTTTTTGCGTAAAGTAACGGAAGCGATCCAGCAGTTTGCTCATGACATTTCTCCTGCTCCGATAATGAATACCGCGGAATTGTTGTTATTTTTTTTGTGATTTGCGGCCGTAGACCAGCCAGGTCACCAGCACGCAGACGATGTAAAACACCAGGAATACTTTCATTGCGCCAACCGGAGAACCGGTTAGCGCCAGGGATGAACCGAACGCTTTCGGAATGAAGAAACCGCCCACCGCGCCGATTGCGGAGATAAACCCAAGCGCGGCAGCGGTATCCGTCACCGCTTCACGTTGAGCCTGTTCTTCCGTTCCGCCGTGCAGTTTCACCCGATAAATGGTGATTTTGCGAAAGATCACCGCGATCATCTGGAAGGTCGAACCGCTTCCCAGTCCGGCGGTCAGAAACAGCCCCATAAACACCAGATAAAAGGCGATAAAACTGCCGGAACCCGAACCCGGCAAGGTGAGAAACAGCAGGGCGCTAAACAGGGCCATAAAAATGAAGTTGATCAGCGTTACGCGCACGCCGCCGAACTTATCGGAAATAACGCCTCCGGCAGAGCGCGCCAGCGCGCCGATAAACGGGCCAAAAAAGGCCAGTTTCAGGATGTTCACATCGGGAAATTGTGTTTTCGCCAGCATGGCGAATCCGGCGGAAAAACCGATAAACGATCCAAACGTGGCGAGGTACAGCAGGCTTAACAGCCAGAGATGAAAACGTTTGAGCACCGGCAGTTGCGCGGTAATAGAGGATTTTGAACTGGAAATATCGTTCATTCCCAGTCCGGCCGCAAGGGTGGCGGCAATCAACAGCGGAACCCAAATCCAGGTGGCATTCGCCAGCGACAACAATGACCCGTCAGCTTGCGGGACGCCTTGTACGCCGAGAAACGTGAAAATGGGCAGAAAAATCACCAGCGGCGCGACCATCTGCATCACACTGACGCCGAGGTTGCCTAAGCCGCCGTTAATCCCCAGCGCGCTGCCTTGTTTCGATTTGGGGAAGAAAAAACTGATATTGCCCATGCTCGACGCAAAGTTGGCGCCAGCAAAACCGCATAGCAACGCGATAACAATAAATACGCCATAGGGAGTAGCGGGGTTTTGCACCGCAAAACCGAGCCACAGGCAAGGAATAATCAGAATGACGGTGCTAAAAATCGTCCAGCGACGCCCGCCAAATAAGGGCACCATAAAGGAGTAGGGAACGCGTAATATTGCGCCGGAAAGTGAAGGTAATGCGGTTAATAAAAAGAGTTGATCGGTGGTGAAATTAAAGCCCACTTTATTCAAATTAACGGCGACGGCGCTGAACAACATCCAGACGCAAAAGGCGAGTAGCAGGCAAGGGACTGATATCCATAAATTTCTTCGGGCGATGTGCTTACCTTTGTTTTCCCAGTAAGCGGGGTTTTCAGGCTTCCAGTCACTTAAAAGATAACGATTTTTTTTCTCATTTTGTGGTGCCATATTACCCTCACATGCACGCGTCGTTCATGAAAAAGAAATAATAAGAGGCAGGGCCGCAATGGCTCTTTTTAGAAGTTATTGGGTTTTTTGAGAATATTGTTTGAAAGGATAGATAAGAAAGCGGAACCCCGTGAAGTGAAGGGGGAATATCAGGTTGCTTAAGTGTTACAAAATGTAAATTATGCAGGGCGTGTTGTTAATTCATATTTAACGTCAGATAAACAGTTCTCGTGTAATCATGTGATCCAGATGCCGCTCAAAGGCGGGATCAGCCATTTCTGTCATGCCAAGTGCGTACATACCGTCCAGGCCGCAAACCAGCGCAATTAAACGCCAGGCGATCTCCGTCGCGCTGTCAGTGAAGGTGAACTCTCCGGCCTCACGACCTTGTTCGATCAACCGCACAGTATCGTCGTGCCACATTTTCATCGTCAGCAGATACGCATGCTTAATTTCAGGATCTTTGTCCGCCAGGATTTGTGCTTCCCGCCAGAGTTTAATGTACGGCTCAAAACCGCCGTCGTGACTGCCCAGCATGGCATGAAGACGTGTACGCCAGTTGGCGTTCTCCGGTGCGATGTTGGTATCCAGCAGGGTACGAATCAGATGAATAAACGCCTGTGATTTCAGTTCGCCCGCATTGCTGAAATGGTGGTGAAGTTGTCCGGTCGCCACGCTGGCTTCTGTCGCAATACGTCTCACCGTCATGGCATTAAAGCCTTCCTGTAACGCAACGCGCATGGCCGCCTGCAGAATCACTTCACGACGTTCATCCCGATTTAAATAGCCCATACGCCCCTCACTCTGTTTACCGTGACGGCAGTGTAACAAAAAGCTGGACGTGCGTTCAACTTTCCGTAGGATCGCTAAAGCTGGACATGTGTCCAACTTTGTTTTTAGCGGGAGTTTTATGTTTCGTCAGTGGTTAACGTTAGTGATTATTGTGCTGGTCTACATCCCTGTTGCAATCGATGCAACGGTGCTGCATGTTGCCGCCCCCACGCTGAGTATGACGCTGGGCGCCAGTGGCAACGAGCTGCTGTGGATCATTGATATTTATTCTCTGGTGATGGCCGGGATGGTCTTGCCGATGGGCGCGCTGGGCGATCGCATCGGATTTAAGCGTCTGCTGTTATTGGGTGGCGGGTTATTTGGGATAGCCTCGCTGGCTGCCGCGTTTGCCCATAGCGCCAGCCTGTTGATTGCGGCGCGGGCGCTGCTGGCGATCGGCGCCGCCATGATTGTGCCTGCGACGCTGGCGGGGATCCGCGCCACCTTCTCTGAAGCGCGTCATCGCAATATGGCGCTGGGAGTCTGGGCTGCCGTAGGATCCGGGGGCGCTGCGTTCGGTCCGCTGGTCGGGGGGATGCTACTGGAGCATTTCTACTGGGGTTCGGTATTTCTGATCAACGTGCCGATTGTCTTACTGGTGATGGGACTGACGGCGCGCTTTGTTCCGCCACAGCCTGGCCGTCGCGAACAGTCGCTCAATCTGGCGCACGCTGTCATGCTGATTATCGCCATTTTGCTGTTGGTCTATAGCGCTAAGACGGCGCTGAAGGGGCATATTGCTGTCGGCGTGGTTGCATTGACGTTGCTGGTGGGAGCGCTGCTACTTGCCGCGTTTGTGCGCATCCAGCTGGCGGCCCCGCGCCCGATGATCGACATGCGTCTTTTTACCCACCGCATCATCCTGAGCGGCGTGGTCATGGCGATGACCGCGATGATAACGCTGGTGGGATTTGAACTGCTGATGGCGCAGGAGTTGCAGTTTGTTCACGGTTTAACGCCATATCAGGCAGGAGTGTTTATGCTGCCCGTGATGCTGGCCAGCGGATTCAGTGGTCCCATTGCCGGCATGCTGGTATCACGACTGGGGCTGCGTCGGGTGGCGACAGGCGGTATGGCGCTCAGTGCGTTGAGTTTCTACGGTCTGGCATTGACCGACTTCAGTAGCCAACAGTGGCAGGCCTGGGGGCTGATGGCGTTGCTCGGATTCAGCGCCGCCAGCGCGCTGCTGGCATCAACGGCGGCCATTATGGCGGCGGCACCAGCAGAAAAAGCCGCGGCGGCGGGCGCTATTGAAACGATGGCTTATGAACTGGGCGCAGGGTTAGGCATCGCCATCTTTGGTTTACTGCTGAGCCGGAGTTTCTCGGCGTCGATCATGCTGCCGGGCGGGTTAAACGAGCAGGAGATCGAACGCGCGTCGTCATCAATGGGTGAGGCGGTACAGCTTGCCCATATGCTCTCACCAAATCTTGGCGAAGCGGTTCTCGGGGCGGCCAGACAGGCATTCACCTGGTCGCACAGTGTGGCGTTAAGTAGCGCTGGAAGTCTGTTGTTCCTGCTGGCGGTAGGGATGTGGTTCAGTCTGGCCAGGATAAAACAGCATTAATTTAGTGGGCTAACTGACAGGGGTAATCCATCTCCTCAACCTCTTTACCACTCAGGCGAGCATATTGCCCCGTCAGTCGCCAGAAAGCAGGTTGCGTTTCGGTGTAGATTTCAGCGGCCAGAATCAGGCGGCGGCGATCGACCTCGTTAAGTTCCAGCAATGTCCACGGAATAAAGTAGCGCTCGCTGTTGGTCAGCGTAAACCACAGTGGGCATCCACAACCGGAACAGAAAAACCGTTCTCCACGCGTAGAAGAGGGAAAGTGCGAAGGTTCTGATGACTCTGGCGACATTAGCGGTTGACCGTTGGCTTCCAGATACATGGCAATGCCACCTGACCATTTCTGGCACAGCGTGCAGTGGCAGGCATAGACATCGAGCATTTCGACGTTAACGGTAAATTGACTCTGTCCGCAGAGACAACGTCCAGTGAACGTTTGCACGGCATACTCCTTTATGACCGGTTCAACACATCAAGAAAAGCCAGCCCATCATGGGCTGGCTTTGATTTCAGGTTACAACAAAATTAGAACTGATAGGTCAGGCCAACAGCCACGATGTCATCAGTGCTTACACCAGCGCGTTTGGTGAAGTTGTTGTCATCCAGCAGGTTGATTTTGTAATCAACGAAGGTAGACATGTTTTTGTTGAAGTAGTAGGTCGCACCCAGGTCAACGTATTCAACCAGATCCTGGTCGCCATAAATACCCAGATCTTTACCTTTGGATTTCAGGTAAGCAACGGACGGACGCAGACCGAAGTCGAACTGATACTGCGCAACCACTTCAAAGTTCTGTGCTTTGTTCGCGATATAGTCATCGCCGAACACAGTCATATTGCGGGTTTCAGAATAAGTGGTTGCCAGGTAGATGTTGTTCGCATCATATTTCAGACCAGCAGCCCACACTTCAGCAGTGTCGCCGTCGGCATTCAGAGTGCTGGTACGGCCATAAGCGACCTGACCATCGGTACGGTCAGATTTTGCATAGGTTGCACCAACGCCGAAGCCTTCGTACTCATAAGTGGTAGACAGACCAAAACCGTCGCCATTAGATTCGATGGCATCACGGCCTTTTGGATTGGTAGCGCTTGCGCTATCGTTTTTACCCTGGTACTGAGCAGCAAAGTTCAGGCCGTCAACCAGACCGAAGAAATCGTTGTTACGGTAGGTTGCAACACCGGTAGTACGGCTGGTCATGAACACGTCAGTCTGGGTCCAGGTATCACCACCGAACTCAGGCAGAACGTCGGTCCATGCGCCGATGTCGTATGCAACGCCGTAGTTACGACCGTAGTCCAGGGAACCGTACTGATCAAATTTCAGACCAGCGAATGCCAGACGAGTTTTGTTCTTGTCAGAGCTACCGGTAGATTCGGTACGGTTGCCTTTAAATTCATATTCCCACTGGCCAAAACCAACCAGTTGGTCGTTGATCTGAGTTTCGCCTTTAAAGCCAGTACGCACGTAAGTTTTGTCGCCGTCGCTGCTGGTGTCATCAGAGAAATAATGCTGAGCGTGAACTTTACCGTACAGGTCCAGTTTGTTGCCGTCTTTATTATAAATCTCTGCTGCGTTTACTGCGCCTGCTGCCAACAGGGTAGTCACTGCCACTGCAACTAATTTAAGTTTCATTCTCAATAATCCTTATAATTTTCTTAGTGTGTTTCCTAAACCATTTCTAAACGAACCCGTCCGTCAATGGCAGACCATTTTTAAATTACGCAGTGGTATAAGTTCAATAATAAGTTTCACTATATTACCAAATA
>NZ_JANEWG010000179.1 GCF_028069725.1 Citrobacter sp. Awk 4 | reverse complement strand
CACGGCGGATGTGAATCACTTCACACAAACAGCCGGTCCGGTTGAAGAGAAAAATTCTGAAAATCAGGGTTGACTCTGAAAGAGGAAAGCGTAATATACGCCACCTCGCGACAGAGCGCTAAAGCGCAGTCGCAACTGCTCTTTAACAATTTATCAGACAATCTGTGTGGGCACTCAAAGTGACATGGATTCTTAACGTCGCAAGACGAAAAATGAATACCAAGTCTTATGAGTGAACACGTAATTCATTACGAA
>NZ_JANEWG010000178.1 GCF_028069725.1 Citrobacter sp. Awk 4 | reverse complement strand
TCTCGACGTTTTTGCCGCCATCGCGACAACTGCAACATTGTAGTGCTTCCGCTCAAGCAGTCCCTGAAGCCAGACATTCTTCTCAACGGCGCCGTTCCGGTTGACCCAGGCGGTAAGTGCGCGTGCGTCGTGAACCAGGAGGTATCGGAAATAGCCATCGCCACGTTTGCTGATCCCTCCCAGTTGCTGTTTCCCGCCGCTGGAATGTTCCTTTGGTGTCAGCCCCAGCCATGAAGCGAACTGCTTTGCGGTGCT
>NZ_JANEWG010000177.1 GCF_028069725.1 Citrobacter sp. Awk 4 | reverse complement strand
ACGTAGACTGCCCGGGCCACGCCGACTATGTTAAAAACATGATCACCGGTGCTGCGCAGATGGACGGCGCGATCCTGGTTGTTGCTGCGACTGACGGCCCGATGCCGCAGACTCGTGAGCACATCCTTCTGGGTCGTCAGGTAGGCGTTCCGTACATCATCGTGTTCCTGAACAAATGCGACATGGTTGATGACGAAGAGCTGCTGGAACTGGTAGAAATGGAAGTTCGTGAANTTCTGTCTCAGTACGATTTCC
>NZ_JANEWG010000176.1 GCF_028069725.1 Citrobacter sp. Awk 4 | reverse complement strand
ATGTTTGAGATATTTGCTCTTTAAAAATCTGGATCAAGCTGAAAATTGAAACGACACACTGTTTCATTTCTCCGTAATAAGAAATGAAAAGCGGTGTGTTCGAGTCTCTCAAATTTTCACGACACGGTGGTGTTTTACGAAACATCTTCGGGTTGTGAGGTTAAGCGACTAAGCGTACACGGTGGATGCCCTGGCAGTCAGAGGCGATGAAGGACGTGCTAATCTGCGATAAGCGTCGGTAAGGTGATATGAACC
>NZ_JANEWG010000175.1 GCF_028069725.1 Citrobacter sp. Awk 4 | reverse complement strand
AGGTAACACAAAATCGTACCCCAAACCGACACAGGTGGTCAGGTAGAGAATACCAAGGCGCTTGAGAGAACTCGGGTGAAGGAACTAGGCAAAATGGTGCCGTAACTTCGGGAGAAGGCACGCTGATAGGTAGGTGAAGCGACTTGCTCGTGGAGCTGAAATCAGTCGAAGATACCAGCTGGCTGCAACTGTTTATTAAAAACACAGCACTGTGCAAACACGAAAGTGGACGTATACGGTGTGACGCCTGCCCGGT
>NZ_JANEWG010000174.1 GCF_028069725.1 Citrobacter sp. Awk 4 | reverse complement strand
ACCGGGCAGGCGTCACACCGTATACGTCCACTTTCGTGTTTGCACAGTGCTGTGTTTTTAATAAACAGTTGCAGCCAGCTGGTATCTTCGACTGATTTCAGCTCCACGAGCAAGTCGCTTCACCTACGCATCAGCGTGCCTTCTCCCGAAGTTACGGCACCATTTTGCCTAGTTCCTTCACCCGAGTTCTCTCAAGCGCCTTGGTATTCTCTACCTGACCACCTGTGTCGGTTTGGGGTACGATTTTGTGTTACCT
>NZ_JANEWG010000173.1 GCF_028069725.1 Citrobacter sp. Awk 4 | reverse complement strand
GTGGCCATTACGGCAGCTTCGGTGAAGTACGGCATCAGACGGCAGGTTTTACCGGCGCGTTACAACACACCGCCCTCGCCCATCAGCCCCTGCGCTACGCCGGGCAGTATGCTGACAGCGAAACCGGGCTCCACTATAATCTGTTCCGCTACTACGACCCGCAGGTCGGACGGTTTATTGTTCAGGATCCGATTGGGTTAAACGGTGGGTGGAATCTTTATCAGTATGCGCCGAATCCGCTGGGGTGGATTGATCCGC
>NZ_JANEWG010000172.1 GCF_028069725.1 Citrobacter sp. Awk 4 | reverse complement strand
GGAAATCGATACCTTACTGGAGAGAGCCCCCATTTCTCCCGCCGCCACTCTGGCCGGTATTTATTGTACCAGTGACCGTAATCGCGGGGTCTGGAAAGCCCCCGCCAATGTGGCCATTAACGGCATCTCCGGGGTGACCGCCCTGGTTTCTGACAATGCCCAGGGAGCCATGAATAATAAGGGAATTAATGTTATCCGCTATTTCCCTGACCGGGGATATCTGGTGTGGGGAGCGAGGACACTGGCAGGAACGCAGACAAACAGTG
>NZ_JANEWG010000171.1 GCF_028069725.1 Citrobacter sp. Awk 4 | reverse complement strand
CGCCGCCTCCCTTGCAACCCAGGCTCCCGGCGGGAAAATCGTCGCTTCGCGATACATTCGCCTTATGCCGTCTGCCTTTCGGGTCGGGGTCGAGCCTGCGTCCCGGCAGGCCGTCCCCTCCGCCCGCGTCCCTGCGGGCGGACCCGGTCAGCCGTCAACGTCTCATCGATTTTCGAGCCGGACCGTGGTGTCGCTTCCGCATTCTGACTTTCAGTGATTTCCGTTTAGCTGTTTAAACAACAACTCAGGTGGTCAGGTGTGGCTGGTCC
>NZ_JANEWG010000170.1 GCF_028069725.1 Citrobacter sp. Awk 4 | reverse complement strand
TTAGGCCTGCCGCCAGCGTTCAATCTGAGCCATGATCAAACTCTTCAATTTAAGTTTGATGCTCGTGAATTAAACTTCGTAATGAATTACGTATGTTCACTCAGAGACTTGGTATTCATTTTTCGTCCGGGGACGTTAAGAATCCATATCACTTTGAGTGCCCACACAGATTGTCTGATAAATTGTTAAAGAGCAGTTGCGACGCGCTTTAGCGCTCTGTCGCGAGGTGGCGTATATTACGCTTTCCTCTTTCAGAGTCAACCCTGATTTTCAGA
>NZ_JANEWG010000017.1 GCF_028069725.1 Citrobacter sp. Awk 4 | reverse complement strand
GGCCGGTTCCCTGCGCCGATATCAGGCGGTTTTCTGCATCCCAGGCATAGTGCTGTTCATACAGACCACTGCGGCGGCGGACCAGGTTGCCCCAGGCGTCATACTGCATAAACAGATTCTGCCAGTGCTGCAGGCGGTTATCGGTGACCGGCGGGTCGTTATCGCTGGCGGTGAGGTTATCCGCAGCGTCATAACGAAAATGTGCGCTGNTGTGCCCCTGCNGGGCTTCGTAATGTTTCAGCAGGCGACCTTCGGCGTCGTAGCCGTAATTCACTTCGCCACGCAGGGTGTCGCTGACGCCAGAAAGCTCGCCACGGGCGGTATAGCGATAAAGACGCCCGAGTATTGCCTGTTCTGGCAGGGTGACTTCAGCGTTTATTTCGCTGCGCTGCTCGGTACGTCTGCCGAGGCTGTCATACCGGCGGAGCTGGCCGCGTGCGCCCTGAGTCCGGTGTGTTTCACGGTGCAGACGGTCACGGGTGAATTCGGTGACCAGTTGCTGGCCAAAACGGATGGCGCTGACATGGCCGGAGCCATAATGCAGCCAGGAAATCGGCTGCTCACCGGGCAATGTCAGGGAAGCCAGATTGTTCAGCGCATCCCACTGGTAGCCAACCTCTCCATTCACCCCGGACTCGCTGAGCATACGTCCGGCGCTATCACGGATCAGGGTAATTTCATCGCTTTCAATACCCAGCGCAACACCTTCAGCCGTGGGGGTACGCAGTATGCGGATGAGTTGACCACCCGGATCGCGGAAATAACGATATTCAGCGTGGCGCTGGCTGCGCCCGGTCATCAGGCCGCTGTCGTCATAACTGAACTGCTGTAAACGACGGGCAATCCCCCCGTCGGCGACGGGTCTGCCGTTCTCCTGCAGAGCGCAGAGAAAGCCCCTGGCATCCCATTCCATCTGGCGGGATGTTTCATCCGGGCGCGATTCACTCAGCGGACGGCCCACGGCGTCATAGGTAAACCGGTATTCACCGTCGTTGCCGTTTTCCAGTCGCAGCAGGTTGCCGCGCGGATCATAGCGCCAGCGACGGATGCGACCGATACGATCGGTGAGGCTGACCGGCTGGCCGAGCACGTCATATGTCCATCTGACTTCGCTTTCCAGCGGATCACGCCAGGCGGCGAGTTGTCCGCGTTCATTCCACAGCAGCGATTCGCGACTACCGTCCGGGTGAATCACTGCGCTGAGTAACCCGGCGTCGTTCCATTCGCGGCGCGTGATATTGCCTTGCGCATCGACACTGGCAACCAGTTGCCCAAGGTGGTCGTAGCTGAAACGGGTGATGCTGCCGGAGCAGTCGGTACGTTGTGTCAGAAGCCCCTGGCTATTCCACGTCAGACGCACCACGCCGCCGGTGGCATCCGTGATACTGTCCGGCAATATTTCGTCTTCAGCAGGGTAGTGATACGTGGTCTTGTTGCCGGAGACATCCTCTTCCGACAACAGGCGACCCTTCAGATCATAAATGCTCTGGGATGAAGTGCCATCCGGGTAAACCGTACGGGTGATACGATCCGTCAGGCGGTACCAGTAATATTCGCTACGACGGCCAGCCGGGTCCGTTTCCTGCGTCATCCGGCCATATTTGTCCCATAAACTGCGGCGGATGGCACCGCCTGGCAGGATAACATCGCAGAGCTCGCCGTCGCGGTAAATAAACGCGGTCTGGCGGCCGTCAAAATCGGTAAAACGCGCGACATTGTCATCGTCGTCAATCAGCCAGTGCGCTTGCGCACCGTCATCACGAATGGCACGGCGGGTGCCGTTGTCAAAATCGTATTCGAAAGTTAGCTGTTCGCCGCCACTGTGCCGGAACGCAACCACGCGCGGCAGGCTGTCGATCTCCTGCCAGCGGTATTCACTCAGCAGCCCGTTCGCATCCTCGTGGGCGCTCATCAGGCCATCCTGCCAGCGGAAACGTCTGCGCACGCTACCGCCCCGGCCCGTTACTGAAACGAGCTGGCGCTGTTCATCATACGTATAGCTGACCAGACAAATTGCATCATTCTGCCAGACACTGGCAAGACGCTCTTTATCATAGCGGCAGACCACTCGCTGCCCGGCGCTGTCGGTCAGCGCATGCAGGGTGTGGTTGTCGTTCCATTCAAACAGAATATCATTGCCACAGGGATCAGACAGTCGCTGTAACAGGGAAGGCGACGCTTCGCCCAGTGGGGCATAGTGCCAGCGCTCACCGCTGATGTCATACACTGACCAACTGTTATCAGGGTGATGTTCCAGCCAGCATTTTTCGTCTGCGCAGTATGTCCGCAGGCCTTTTGGCACCATCGGGAAGGAAACATAATCCCCGGAAGGCGCGCGCCAGACCAGACCATCCTGATACCGTTCCAGGCGGGTTTCCCAGAACAGGCTCCAGCCCCGACCGAGGACACTGTCGCCAGGGTTACCGCTGCGCCAGTAACGCTGCCAGCGCACGGGCAACCGGGAAGGAAGAACGAAATCCAGCTCGTCATCGCCACTGAGAAACTTCTGCCCGCTGACCATATCCACCGGGCGGGCAACGATCCCTGCAGCCGCCACGCCGGTCATTAATGTGCCTGCGCGGCAGGCAATGCGGCTAAGTTTGTTGATACCGGGAATTTTGTCAAGCAGCCTGGTCAGGGCTCCCACCTTACCTGCAGCGCCCCCCCAGCCCCCGATCAGTCCGCTGAACAGCAGGGTGAGATCTGAAGCTTTATAGACCCATTCCGGAACTTCGGACTGGATAGGTAGCATCTGCTTCGGGGTGCCTCCCACGCGGACATTGCCCGAACCGGACATGATCTTTGCGTCACAGGTGGTGCGATCTCCCAGACGGGACGCGGGCAGGCTATTGATAGAGACCCGCGAGGAGCCTTCTGCCATTTGCTGAGAACCGTCGTCAGAGCACTCCAGCATGCTGTTGGTGGCAAGTGCGGCGGGTTTACTGTTGATAAAAACGTCAGGCGAGCCGGTGGTGATGACGCCTTTTTTCGTCATACTGGATGCCCCGGCATCCGCGATGCTGTCTCTTGCGGCGGTTGCCAGCTCACCGGTGAGATAACCGACAGCAAGGCTTGCGCCAACAAGCAGTACGCCTACGCCAAGACAAGACGCCCCAAGACCCGCAATAAACATCGCACCTGCCGCGATACCGCCCACGGCAGAAATCAGACCGCCAACGAGGGTTCCGGCAATCATCCCGGCCAGCGCGCCGGAGTGTCCAATATCATCGCCCGCGCGTGCAGCTTCAAACATAACAATAATCCTTATCGTTAAGCGTGGAGGCGAAAACTCCCGAGCAAGGAAAGAAACAGATCACTGTCGTGGCCTGTCAGCGTTGTGGCTGAGGTCATGGTAAAGACCAGAATATGCGCATCATGCGTGTTAAATACGGCCTGCTGCTGCCAGATACGTTTCCCGTCGCGCAGGTAGCTGGCATGCACATTTTCGCCTTGCAACAGGTTATCGCCCAGCACGACAGCATGGCGTTCGCTCTGTTTCCAGCCTTTAAGATGTTTTTCCATCAGCACCAGTTGACGGTTGATGTAAGCCGAAAGATTTTCACCGGCGTTCAGCGCATCGCGGGAAATATTGAACGCCGGGGCGTCAGCGCCAGGCTGAGTGAAAATATTGACTGAACGGTCCTGATAACCTTCAGGAAGCGTGATCTGTCCTTCGTTAAACAGGCTGGATTGAGAGAGTTCTGGCATTAAGCGGGTCCCACCACATGTTGCAGAATAGTTAATACTGTCACAGGCCCCTGATGCTGACTACTACAAGATATAGTAGCTTTCGTTCAAATCAGATACTTCTTAAGTGTGCATTCATTCCTTTGTTTAATAAGTGTTTTATGGGGAATATGAATGCGGGATCTGATGAGGGTACGCGCCGTAAGCACACTCAGTTTTTTTACCCTTAATGCGGCACAATCGTTTATTCTGGTTTCTGTTTGCAACAGTGCTCATTAGCCGTGGCGATAATATTTTACAGGTGATTTCATGGGTTATATTTCAGAAAAATATCAACGTACATATCAACGAGAGTACGAAAAAGAAGCTGAGAAAAATACCTGCTTGTGGATGCGCCCGGAGGATTATTTAGCTGAATGCCTGGATATTCATGAGAATTGCCACAAAGATTATTCACTTAAGGAGCAGGTGAGCTCATGGCTTTTTATGCTGAGAATGAAACGTGTACCCGATTATCTGGGATACAAAACAGCAATATTATCAAACAATATGGAGATTCTTCATTCCGCTTTGCTTCAGTCGGCCATGATTAAGCATGTAACGCTGGGAGTGGATTCAGGATGCGATCACAGCATTAATATAGGGATAGTTCTGGATATTCTTGCTGCAGGTCTGTTTACCCGTGTGCCACTTATTTTACCTGAAAAGCTCGGCATGAGCGGCAATGGTCATCCTGTTACAATAGCGATAACTAATTTAGTGATGGCGTTGTGGTACAAACGTACTGACTTTGACGTTGACGCCAGGAAAAAAGCAAAAGCGGTACTTACGACTAAGCAAGCCACAATCGATCTCTTGACCATTCGTTATCTTCTGGCGCTCCTTGACGGAAATGTTGAAGAAGCAGGGAATCAACTCGATTTATATTGTAAAAATGTACCACGGGTGAGGGAGCACGGCGTCTCTAAGCTTAATAAAATGTTCTGGCCACATGCGCATGGATTATACAACCTTGCTTTTGTTGTTTGGGGCAAGGAAAAAGCCAGCGCGATGCCAAAACCAGAGTCAGATTGTTTCTTTAACGATCTGTCTGAATGGCAAATTAAATATAACTATCCCCAGGGGCAGCTGTTTTTTGAATACCCGCAGCCAATTGAGATAATTAATACCGTTATCTTTGGCACACCACCGGAATGTACGTTACATCAACCCTACCTGGATACCGATAAACAATATAAAGAAAAGAGATATCTTCATGCAGAACATTTTGAACAACAGCTGACGGAAATAATTTTGGCGGCGCTGTTGCAAACGTCGCCGCGCTGAAAAACTCGACTGTGCATAATCCGATACCACTGGTTATGTCAGAAGTATTGAACCGGAGATGCTCTGCTTGTTTCATGCTTGATGTGCTGATTTATGGTTGTCGTTTTCGAGCGTTCAGTGTTGATTTTCCCCCTGAAAACAGTGCCCGGCTAAACTGGAGTACCCTCTATTATGCCGGTCAGGGGGCAGCAGCAGTGGCAAATGAAACGGGAAATGCTCTCCCCACGCTATTCCACCCGTTTTTTAGCGCTATCAATGGTGGAATAGACTATGGTGTTGCCTGTTTTTTGGAATAAAGTCCTGGCTATGGTCGAACGCCCTGATTTTACTTTCCATCATCAGACGCATTCGTTAGCATATTGTTTCGCAGCTAAGCGTATCTGTTTTTTCAGGAAGAGGTTAACGTGTTCGCAGAGTATGGAGTTCTGAATTACTGGACGTATCTGGTCGGTGCAATTTTTATCGTTCTGGTCCCTGGTCCTAATACAATATTTGTGCTGAAAAATAGCGTCGGGCGTGGGATGAAAGGTGGGTATCTCGCGGCAAGCGGCGTGTTTATTGGCGATGCGGTGCTGATGTTTCTGGCTTACGCAGGCGTTGCCACGGTGATTAAAACGACGCCGGTACTGTTTAATATTGTTCGCTATCTCGGCGCGTTTTATCTGCTTTATCTTGGCGCAAAGATCCTCTACGCGACGCTGAAATCAAAAGAAAACGCGTCGGCTGGCGAGGATGTCCCTTTTGGTGCGATTTTTAAACGCGCATTAATTCTGAGCCTGACCAATCCAAAAGCGATCCTTTTTTATGTGTCGTTCTTCGTACAATTTATTGATGTGAACGCGCCGCATACGGGGCTGTCATTTTTGATTCTGGCCATCACGCTGGAAGTGGTGAGCTTCTTCTATCTGAGTTTCCTGATTATTTCGGGGGCGTTTGTGACCCACTATATTCGGACGAAAAAGAAACTGGCGAAAGTCGGGAATTCTCTGATTGGTTTGATTTTTGTCGGCTTTGCCGCGCGTCTGGCGACGCTGCAGTCGTAATCCCTGCGGGCCCGTTTATTCTGACGGGCCGCTGTTTTCTCCCCCCGCAAATCAAGACACTGCCCTGAGGCATGAGCAAAAAGATAACCAGTAAATGGTATTTTAAAAGCATATTTTGAGGCGTAACCTTCTTACCGCAGCGATAAATGACAACATGCTGCGTTGTTGATGGAAAGAGGGAAGACAATGCTTCAAATTCCACAGAATCATATTCATACACGCGCCACACCATTCTGGAACAAAGAGACAGCCCCCGCCGGAATTTTCGAACGCCACCTTGATAAAGGAACCCGACCGGGCGTGTATCCACGTTTGTCGGTGATGCAGGGGGCGGTCAAATATCTCGGATATGCCGATGAACACAGTCCCGAGCCAGAAAAGGTGATGATTATTGAAGCCGGTCAGTTTGGCGTTTTTCCACCGGAAAAGTGGCATAACATCGAAGTGATGACTGACGACACGTACTTTAATATCGATTTTTTCGTTGCGCCGGAAGTGTTACTGGAAAGCGCAAACCAACGGAAAGTCATTCGAACCGGGAAGGAGTAAACCATGGGCAAAGCAACATATACCGTGACGGTGACCAATAACAGTAATGGTGTTTCGGTCGATTATGAAACCGAAGCGCCGATGACCTTACTGGTGCCGGATGTTGCCGCAGAAGTCGTTAAAGACCTGGTCAATACCGTGCGTTCATACGACACGGAAAATGAACATGATGTTTGCGGCTGGTAACTCTGCCAGCTAACGAAAGCGTAACGCTTTCAATCCTCCTGGCCGCATAGCGTGATGACCGCGCTGTGCGGCTTTTTGTTAATGGTCTGGCAGACTACCTTACCCGCTGACATCAGCAGAAATAAAATATTAAGTAAACCTTAAGAGTATGGCATGGATTGCTAATGAACGGATATTCATAGAATTTATGATTCAGGTATCGAAAGCGGAACAGGCTAAAATGCTTATGAAACTTGATACCCGGATCACCCCGGCAACGGTGCTACTTATACTGACTGCGATCATTATCCCCTTCACTGCAGACTGGCATCTTCCCCTGCTCGATGGCGTCGTGGTGACGTGGATTGAAAATGGACAAGCGTTATGGCTGCTGTTTGGTGCGTTGTTTACCGCATGGTATATCAAGCCACTCTCTCGCCCGGAGGGGGCAAAACAGTTTTGGCTCTGGGCCGTTGTATGGTGGCTGGTGCTACTGGGACGCAGTACCAGTTGGGGGCGCGCTTATTTCCCTGACGAACCCAGAATCATATTCAGAATGATTTCAGTGGTATTGATCGCAGCGCTTGCACTACCGGTGATGTTCTCGAAAACGCTGCGTCAGGAAATTGTACGTCGGCTGCGTGAAGAGCCGTTCCCGTTGTGGTTGTTCGCCGTGACCGCCGCGACCTTTTTGATTTCCGACGCCGTAGAGCATCATCGCTTGATGGCGCCCGTTTTCCTGCGCGACCTGCAATATGCCGATCTGATTGAGGAATTGTATGAGTTGCCGTTTATGTTGGGATTATTTCTGATCACGCAGGGGTTTATGCAACGGGAGATACTGGGCGAAAATGCGACGTCCCAGGTTGGTGACATGCAGTTTGCGAAATAGTGCGTTAACCGGTACAGAAAGCCTGAGTCCGCAAAGACGGACTCAGGTGAGATATGATAATGACGCTTACGCGATGGCCTCGCAGAGACGCGATTTCATCGCCGTGTAAGTTTCTACCGCATAGTTTTCCGCCCAGCGCTGATCGGCAATCGGCTCAATTTTTACTGCGCAATATTTTGTTTCAGGCGTTTTTGAGATGGGATCCAGGTTATCCTGAGTCAGCTCATTACAGGCGCCAATCCACCATTGATACGTCATGTAGACTGCGCCACGGTTAATGCGATCGGAAACGTCAGCGCGGCTGATCACCTTGCCACGGCGAGAACTGACCCAGACCAGATCGCGATGACGAATTCCCAGTTTTTCCGCATCAAGCCCGTTGATTTGCACATTCCCCGGCTCATCAGCCAGCGCTTGTAACGCCGCGCAATTACCGGTCATGGAACGACAGGAGTAGTGCCCGACTTCACGCACGGTGCACAGCACCATCGGGAAATCCTCATCCGGTACTTCAGCAGGCGCACGCCACGGCGCGGCGAACAGCTTGCCTTTTCTGCTGGGCGTATCAAATTTGCTGTGCAGATAAAGATACGGGGTTCCGGGATGATCAAGGTCAGGACATGGCCATTGGATATGCCCCATATCGCCCATTTTTTCGTAGGTCACGCCATAGAATAGCGGGCATAACTCGCGCATCTCATCCCAGATTTGCTGATTATTTTTATACTGCATGGGGTAGCCCATTGCAGTGGCGATAAGGCTGATGATTTCCCAGTCACGCTTCACGTCGCCGACGGGTTCAATGGCTTGTTCAAAACGCTGGAAACCGCGATCGGCGCAGGTAAAGACTCCCCCGTGTTCACCCCACGATGTGGCGGGAAGAATCACATCGGCCGCTTCCGCCGTTTTGGTCATGAAGATATCCTGCACTACGACAAAATCCAGCGCGTCAAATCCTGAACGCACCAGCCCCAGATCGGCCTCTGTCTGTAGCGGGTCTTCCCCCATGATGTAATAAGCTTTGACTTTACCTTCGAGTGCCAGATGAGGCACTTCAGTGATACGCGTACCGACTTTATCGTCCATCAGAGTGGCGTCAATGCCCCAGGCGCGGGCAAATTTCGCTCTGACGGTGGCATCCGTCACGTCCTGATAACCGGGGAATTGATTGGGCAACACGCCCATATCGCACGCCCCTTGTACGTTATTCTGACCGCGTACCGGCCCGACGCCGACATGAGGACGGCCCAGGTTTCCGGTCAGCAGGGCAAGGCTCGACAGACCGCGAACAACGTCAACAGCCTGACCAAACTGCGTTACGCCCATTCCCCACATCACCGTTGCAGAAGGCGCAGCGGCGAATGTACGCATCGCCTGACGTACCTGTTGAGCAGGGACGCCGGTTAAGTGTTCGACGGATTCTGGCGCGTAATCCTTCACGGTTTGCCAGTAAGCGTCGAAACCTTCGGTGTGTTTTAACACGTACTCCCGATCATAAAGTTGCTCATCAATCAGGACATAGCCAAAGGCGTTGACCAGCGCCATATTGCAGCCGTTGTTTAATTGCAGATGTTGATCGGCGATACGGGCTGTTTCAATGCGCCTTGGATCGCACACGATAATTTTGGCGCCATTCTGACGCGCTTTAATGACCCGGCGAGCCACGATAGGGTGAGAGTCGGCGCAGTTGTAGCCAAAAATGAGCAGGCATTTTGAGTGTTCAATATCGCTGATCGCGTTGCTCATTGCGCCGTTGCCCAGCGTCTCTTGCAAACCGGCAACGGAAGGGCCGTGGCACACGCGAGCGCAGCAATCGACATTGTTGGTATTTAGCACGGCGCGGGCAAATTTCTGCATGACGTAGTTCGTCTCATTCCCTGTCCCGCGGGAAGAACCGGTGGTCATGATGGCGCGAGGGCCGAAGGCCGCTTTAATGTCTGACAAACGCTTTGCGGTGTAGCGGATGGCTTCATCCCAACTGACGGGGGTAAGTTTGCCGCCTTTTTCATAGCGAATCATTGGGCGCGTCAGGCGTGGCGTCAGAAGGCGTGTATCGTTAAGAAAATCCCAACCGTAAAATCCTTTCAGGCATAACTGATTCTGGTTCGTTACACCTTCTGCACCTTCGGCGCGGATGATTTTGTTATTTTCAACAACAAGCGTGAGCTTGCACCCGGCCCCGCAATAAGGGCACACACTGGTGATTTTTTTCATCAATAACAGACCTGTTAAAAGCTGAAATAGCGCGAATTTAAGAAGAAGTCAGCGCATTACAGGCGATGGACTTCGTTTTGTCGTAGCGACGCGGGAAATAAGCATAAATTGTGCCAAAAGCAGAAGAGCAGGGACGACGGGGCGTTGCTGAGAAAGAAGGTGAGAAATGACAGGTGGATCGACAGAAATGACGGGCAGATGTCAAAAAAAGCCCGCCCTCATTGGGGCGGGCAAAACATACTGGAAGCAATGTGAGCAATGTCGTACCGAATACCTGAGTTATTTGCTCAACCATTCGGTAATGAGAAAGATAATCCTTATCATCTAATGTTTCAACCCTGTATTTTATGCGTGTTTATTTGATCGGATAACACGAGAACGTGAAATATTGAAAGGTGATGGTGATCACAAATTTCAATTTTCTGTCCATGTGCTATTCTTTTTAGCAGCGAATTAATCGCTAACGTAAAAACATAAGTGAGGAAAGAATGGGCATTATTTCATGGATTATCTTTGGGCTTATTGCAGGTATTCTGGCGAAGTGGATTATGCCTGGTAAGGATGGCGGTGGTTTCTTTATGACGATCATTCTCGGGGTCGTCGGTGCCGTGGTAGGGGGATGGATCAGCACATTTTTCGGATTTGGCAAAGTTGACGGTTTCAACTTTGGCAGTTTTGCCGTCGCCGTTATTGGTGCCATTGTTGTTCTGTTTATCTACAGAAAAATCAAAAGCTAAACGAAGCATATCGCAATATAAAAAGGCTACCGACGGTGGCCTTTATTATTTCCAATGGCTGCCGTTACCACCAACCCAGCGACGTTCCCAGTAGCGCAATAATGGCCACTCCGATCATGATAAGCGTTGTTTTTTTCACCGTTATGCCCCAGGGGCGGCGTAGCCACCAATAAAAAACCACGCTAAGAAAATAACCGCTGTAATAAAAATGACGACAGGAAAAACAATACCCAATCTCATGCTACCACCTGATTGTGTTATTTGAAGACGCGCCAGAATAGCAGGGCTCAGTGCGTGACAAAAGGGGTTTTATCTTTGCGTTTTTTATCCTGATACATGGCGCTATCCGCAGCGTGAAGGGCGCTGTCAACGTCCGTCTCACGAGGATTAACTTCAATAACGCCCAGGCTGGCGCAAGGATAAAACAGAACCTCTCCCTCTATCTGGTATTCCCCGCGAATTTGCTGCTGCAGGCGGTCTTTTAGCGTTTGCAGACTGAGCTCATTTTCATCGGCAAGACACACCGCCAGAAACTCATCGCCGCCTAAGCGGCCAATAATATCGTGTTCGCTGCGCCAGTCGGTCAGGCGCTGACCGACCTGGATTAAAAACTGGTCGCCAGCTTCGTGCCCATAGCGATCGTTGATCTGTTTAAAATGATCCAGATCGATATACGCCACAATAACGTTGCGATTCAAATGGCTGGCCAGTGAGAACAGTGAGTTCATATTCTCAAAAATGGCCCGCCGGTTTGGTAAGCGGGTGAGCGCATCAGTATACGAGTACGCGATAAGCGCCGCATTGGCCGCTTGCAGTTGAGAAACCAGCGACTCTTTCTGAATATACTGGGCGATGAGTCCGGCAAACAGATGCAACACCTGTTCTCCACGGTGACTCAACTTATGTTGCTGCTTACTGGTGGCGCACAGCGTGCCGTAAAACGTGCCATCCGGAAGATGAACCGGTGTACTTAAAAATGTGGTGATTTCCAGCGCCTGGGCGGCGGCGCAATCCGGCCAGCGCTCGGGAATGTTATCACTGTAAAAACAATTATCGTCTATTGCGCGTTTACACAATGTTTCATCCCAGGGCACGGATAATCCTTCTGGAATGTGCATCTGCTTACTGTTACGGGCATATAAAATGTGTTGCAAACGGGCGTCAAGATCCACTTTCGTCAGATAGGTCGATTCCATTTCGGTCACCATCTCCAGCATCTCCAGAAGTTGCCGAACCAGGCTTTCAAGGGACTGTTCGGTGACAAGTGATTGCGAAACGCGGGCAAGGATCATATCTGACATGACGCGGAGGTACTCCCTGATGAATGGCACAGCGTGCTAAAAATTTCGACGTTAACGGGCATGATAGGGCATCACTGTGAAAGATGAAATGTATCTGTGCTGCCAGACAGTGAGTAACAGGGAAAAGATGCTAATAAAACATGGAGATGCCTTATCAGACGGGTTACCCTGTGCGGATAATGCGTTAATGGGAGTTTATATGAAATTCATTCTTGCTGTGCTGCCTTGTGTACTGGGACTGGCTGCATGTTCATCTTCAACACTGCCTGATGCCCCTAAACCCCCTCAGGTCGCTATGGCGAATCCTGCTGCAGTCTATTGCGAACAAAAAGGCGGGACGCTCGTGCCGGTACAGACCCCGCAAGGCGCGCGTGCAGACTGCAAACTGCCTGGCGGGGAAGTTATCGATGAGTGGGCGCTCTGGCGAAGAGACCACCCAACCAACCAGTGAGTACATTAAAAACCGCGTAACCACTCGGCCAACACCAGTGCATGATTTTGCTCAGTGTTTTTCGCTGAATACAGCAGCGTGAGCGTTTGCTGGCGGGCAATGTCCGCCAGCCGTTGGCCTTCCTGCGCGTGTGGTGCCAGTTCCGCGCGGTATTGTTCTGAAAAGTGTTTGAAATCGATAGCGTCAGCGTGAAAGGCTTTACGCAGTTCGGTCGACGGCGTAAGGGCTTTATCCCACTCATCACACGCAAGATCCGATTTTTTGATCCCGCGTGGCCACAATCTGTCGACAAGGACGCGATATCCGTCGTTTTGATCTACCGGATCATAAACGCGTTTGCACTGAATCTTCATGTTTCCCCTCTTATCCATTCGGCGGGTTAACCCATCCAGATTATTGCCATAAAACAGAGCATGCCATACTGATACCAGCACGGAAATCATAGCACCTGACGGTGACGCCCCCTAAATTAAGGGATTGTGATAACCACAAAAGATCGGTAGTTTGAGATTCCTTATGTTGTCCCTCATTGTCCTGGCATAAGGAACTCCTCATGGAATTCTCCCCTGTTAAAGATACGCTACGCATCGCGCTGGTGGGTGATTACAACCCAGAGATCGTGGCGCATCAGGCTATTCCCCTGGCGATTGATGACGCCGCCGCTGTGCTGGAGCTCATGGCCGACTACGACTGGCTGACGACGTCTGATATCAGTAGTGCTGAAGATCTGGTGGGTTACGATGCGATTTGGGTAGTGCCCGGCAGCCCGTATCAGAATACGGAAGGCGCGTTGATCGCGATTCGCTATGCGCGGGAAAATAGCATTCCTTTTCTGGGAACCTGTGGCGGCTTTCAGCACGCTATTCTGGAGTATGCGCGTAATGTGATGGGCTGGCACGATGCCGCACACGCTGAGACGGATACTTCAGGCCGGATGGTGATTGCACCACTGACCTGTTCTCTGGTAGAAAAAACCGCTGCTATCGAACTGCGGGCGAATACGTTGATCGCCAAAGCGTATGGGCAGAAGGTGATCTCTGAGGGCTATCACTGCAATTACGGCGTGTCTGAAGAATTTACCGCTGAACTTGAACGTGGCGATCTGCGGGTGACCGGCTGGGATGAAGCCGGAGAGATTCGCGCTATTGAACTGGTGACGCATCCGTTTTTTGTCGGCACGCTCTTTCAACATGAACGTGGCGCGCTCACTGGCAAACTGGTGCCGTTGGTGCAGGCGATGTTGCGGGTCGCAAGAGGGTAAACAAAAGGGCAGGCCAGGATGCCTGCCCGGTACGTTATTGTGTGGCGATCTCCCGGTTTCTCCCGGCGCAGAATCCGAACACAGCCATAACCAGAGATAACACCGCTACCATCACCAGCGGAATGCGCCAGTCTCCGCGGGCGTCGTGAATTTTACCCATCAACGGTGGGCCGCATGCCGCAAGCAAGTAACCGACCGATTGCGCCATGCCCGAAAGCGCGGCGGCCTGGTGTGCAGAGCGGGCACGCAGGCCGATAAAGGTCAGTCCCAGGATCATCGTGGCCCCTGAGCCAAATCCAAACAGCAGCGTCCACAGCACCGCCTGCCCCGGCATCAGCCAGAATCCGGCGGTACCCATCGCGCACATTAACGACACCCCGGCGGCAATACCGCGCTGATCGTTCAATCGGTGCAGGATGAGGGGGATCAGCAGCCCTGGTGCGGCGGTTGCCAGTTGCAACAAACCGTGAACGGAGCCCGCCTGCGATTCGCTGTAACCCTGGCTTATCAAAATCGCAGGCAACCAGCCGATGATAACGTAATAAATCAACGAGTTAATTCCCAGAAACAGTGTGACCTGCCAGGCAAGGGCCGAACGCCAGATACTGCGCGTGTGCAACGCTCTGGAGGTACTCAGAGTGGCCTGGGCGGTATTGCGCCATTGCGGTAGCCAGATGAATAAGGCCAGTAACGGGAAGGCCATCAGCATAAATAGTGCGCCGCGCCAGCCAAATCCGTGTAGCGCCAATGGCACAACCAGAGCAGACCCAAGCGCGGCAGCAGCACCCATTGTGAGTGAATACGCGCCGGTGAGTTTTGCCACATACTGCGAAAAATCACGCTTGATTAGCCCAGGCAACAGCACATTGCCGAGGGCAATGCCGCAACCAATGATGGCGGTTCCGCTATATAAAAAGCCTGTTGCGGGGAGCGATCGTACGGTGATCCCGAGGCAGATCAGCAACATGGCGGCAAACAAACTGCGCTCCATCCCATACCGGCGAGCGATAAGCGCCGCCAGAGGCGAAACCAGCGCAAAGGCCAGTAACGGTAGGGTGGTCAGAAGACCGGTTTGGGCGGTCGTCAGTCCGTAATCCGTACGGATAGCCTCCAGCAGTGGCGCCGCACCGGTGAAGGTAACGCGCAGCGTAGTGGCAATCATCAGGATACCGGCAATCAATAAGGCAGTATTTTTGCCGTGTAATGAAGGTGATAGGGTCATTGTCTTCTCATCGTGTCAGGCGAGGCGCTACCTTAGCGTTTTTACAGGCGGGATGAATCAAGCTAAAATGACAGATTATCGCTAAAATCGGACAAATTGATGATTGGTTTGAGACTGGATGGCTATCAGCCCGATCTTCACCACGATGTCGCCGTTGCGTTTTGTATCCGCGCCAGAGAAGACGAACTGTTTAGCCCGTTGCATCAGCACCGCAAGGGGCAACTGATCCTCGCCCAGCATGGCGCTATCACCTGCGAAGTCGAAAATGCAATGTGGATGGTGCCGCCGCAGTACGCTGTCTGGATTCCCGGTGGAATTGCACACAGCAACCATGTTACCGCCGGGGCTGAGCTCTGTTTTTTGTTTATAGAGCCGCAGGCGGTAAAAATGCCAGAACGCTGCTGCACATTGAAAATTGCCCCGCTGTGCCGGGAGCTGATCTTAGCGTTGGCCGACAGATCGGATCTTCAGCGTACAGAACCGACCACACAGCGACTGACGCAGGTGCTGTTTGATGAACTTCCACAGCAACCCCAGGAGCAGATGCAACTGCCAGTCTCCGGGCATCCGAAAATTCGTCGAATGGTGGCGACGATGGCACGTGAGCCCGCCCAATGGCAGACGCTGGGGCAGTGGGCCAGTGAGTTCGCCATGAGCGAGCGTAATCTTGCACGGTTGGTTGTGAAGGAGACTGGGCTCAGTTTTCGTCGCTGGCGCCATCAGTTACAGCTTATCCTGGCGCTACAGGCGCTGATTGACGGGCAGAGTGTTCAACAGGTGGCGCAAACGCTGGGTTATGATTCCACAACGGCATTTATCACCATGTTTAAAAAAGGCCTGGGACAAACCCCAGGCCGTTATCTGACGGGATTGACTACTGCTTCCCAACGATCAGCGAAACCAGTCCCGCCGCAATAAGTGGACCGACCGGTACTCCGCGAAACAGGGCGACGCCGAGTACGGTTCCCACCAGCAGTCCGGCGACAAGTTGTGGCTGACTGCCCATCAGCGTTACGCCGCGTCCCCCTAACCACGAGACAAAGACGCCCACAGCAATAGCAACCAGTGATTTCCAGTTCACAAAGGAGTGGATCAGCGTGGAGGGGGGAAGTGTTCCGCTGGCGATGGGAGCCATCACGCCAATGGTCAGAATAATAATCCCCACTGTGAGACCCTGTTTCTCAATCCACGGAAAAAAGGTATTTAGCGGGGTCACGCGGACGATAATCAGCACCAGAATTGAAACGGCGACAGTGGTGTTATGGCTAACAAAGCCGAGAGCCGCCAGTCCGAGTAGGATCAGCAGAGTGACATCAAACATCGGGGTTTCCTTGCCAAAAAAAATAAGCCTGCTTACTGTACGCGTAAATGCGCGGCTGAACAGGCTTTTTTTATTAATGGGTTTTATTTTTAGGCGAATGCCAGAGGCCGATTTTTAAACAGAAGAGGCTGTCATTACAGTGTCATGTAGTTACTTTATCAATAACACGTGAGTTGTCATTTTTGTCACCACGGGGTGAAACCATGAACGATCACCTGTTTATTGAAACGCTGATCATTACCTCTTCCTTTTTTGCTATTGCCATCGTTATTGTGATTTCAGTGCTACTCCTCGAAAGGAGCCACTAATTCACGATGACGTACAACGGAATGTGATCAGCTCTGGCCGGGCGATGCGAAGGTAATCTTCCGTCTTCAGAATGACGGATTTTTCCAGCACGCCTGCATTAAACGCTATCTCGCTAAAACGCTCGAACAGCAGCGGATCGGCGACCAGTTTCAGCTTAGGATGGAAGCTGAAGGGGGGGATCGCGCCAAAGACGCAGCCTGTCAGTTCATCAACTTCTGCCGGGCTGGCAAGGGAGGCGCGTAAACCACCCAGATGGGTTGCCAGTTGAGCGAGATCGGCCTGCTGATCGGCAGAAAGAATAGCCAGTACGTGCTGGTTGACGCCATTGCCTTTTACTTTGCAGACCAATGCTTTTGCACCCTGGCCCAGTGCGGTACCGCGGATTTCAGAAACCGCTTCACATTTGCCCACGGGTTCATGGCTGACTTCGCGCCAGCGTGCCCCTTCCTGTGATAATAAGGCAATCAAACGCTGATGTGTCGCGGCGCCTTTAACCACTTCGTTCATGTTTACTCCTGACTTCGCAGAGAAAAATCAATGCAAAAGACTATCATGAACGATCCCGCTTTTGTTGTTTGTTGAGATAGAGTTGCGCATCGCAAGCCTGATATGCATCATCAATGGTGTCATTTTCCAGCATTGAATAAATTCCCCAGGAAAAACTGATCTCTCTTTCGTGGGCGATAATTTGCAGATTTTTAGTGATCCGAATTGGCAGTGTATTGGCTGTGTGGGCAGCATAATCAATAAGGATAATGCAGAATTCATCGCCACCAAGACGGATGGCGTAATCGCTTTTACGAATGGAGGCTTCAATGGACTTTGCGAGGATCGTAATCGTCCGGTCACCTTCCTGATGCCCTTGGGTATCGTTGATCATTTTCAATTTATCGCAATCAATGGCGATAAATGTCACTGGCGTACCTGATTTCACCAGTCGTTGTAAGCGTAGCTCAAGGGTAGGCGTTAATATTTTTCGATTATAAAGCCCCGTCATGGCGTCGCTGATATTTTCACGTGTGACGTTGTGATACAGACGAAAATGCATTCTGACCATATTCAGTAGCAGTGCAGTAGCCAACAGGTAGACGGCAAAAAGCTTCCAGGAAGAGACGACAAAGTACATTAGATCGAGGGACAGCGTGACACGCATTCCACCAGGAATGTTATGAATATACTGAACATACGGATAGAGATCGCTTTCACTTTGGTGAATATCGATCGTGTTTCCTGATTCGATATCTGCCAGCATCACATTCAGATAACGCCAGACCAGGGGGCGGTCATCGGTATAAAAAATATTTTTCAGATTATCCTGGTTAATATCTACCATCACCATGCCTTTCAACTTTCCGGATAAATAGACCGGCGTTAAAAAACTCATCACTTTCTTTTGTGTGAGATCGTCATGATAGATGCTGGAAATAACCGTGCGTCCGGTAAATAAATTATCGAGATCTTTCTGGTCAATGCCGAGAGTTTTATTTTGTAGAAAAGACCAGTGTTGCATATAAAACTTTCGTGAATTGACGAGATCGTAAAAATAAATGTAGTGATTTTTCAGGTCGAAGTAATAACGGAATTTATATTCGAGCGTTCCCAGACCCTGATTGAAATCCACGTGTTGACGATTGACATTCACTGCCTGATCGAAGGCCGGTAGCAAGAACACGTCATCGAGTTGATCCGTGCAGCGATCGGCAGCAGTCTGCAAGGTGCCGTGTAGCGCAGGGTAATTATGCGCCGTGAGGTTGAGCCCGTGCGTATCATTGAGGGTCTCAAAGGCATCGCAAAAGGCGTTTTTCTCCTCTGCCGTAACCGGTGTTTTAGGCGAGGCGAACGTACGCATTAAATGGGCGGCAATACTCTGATTTTTATATTTATCATACAGAAAAGAGGAATCCGCTTTCTCAATGATGTAACGCATATACGCGTTCATCGCCTTGTTACTGGCAATAAGCTCATAAACTAGGAAAGAAGAGGTCAGGACGATGACGCTTGCGTAGATAAAGTGCCTGAGCGCTTTATGTTGCAATTTCATGTAAATAACACTCCTTACCGCTCGGAAACTTCAGATTATCGTTCAATGTTCGTTTTGCACCCACAATACAGATGGCGCTAATTATACTCATGAATGGGGCACTGGACAGAGGAGATGAGGGAATACGCAAAAATAATAGGCAGGTCATGCCCATGCACATTGCGCATGGGCATAAATAAAACAGTTTACTCAGGCGTGATGGATCACCACTTGATTACGGCCATTGTTTTTAGCTTCATAGAGTGCCTTATCTGCCTGAACCATGAGATCTGAAGCGCTGTAATCTGGCGTTGTCGCAAAGAAAACACCAATACTTACTGTTATCGGTTCAGGAATATCGTAAATATTGCCTGCACCTGTGAGTATTTCAACATTTTTACGAATTCTTTCAGCAATGATTCTGGTTTGTATCATATCGGTATTATACATCATGACACCAAATTCTTCGCCACCCAATCGGGCTAACAGATCTTCTGAGCGAATACTTTTTTGCACAATATCAGCAATTGTGGTGATCACTTTGTCACCTTCTGCATGTCCCCATCGGTCATTGATCCTTTTGAAATGATCAATATCGAGGAACATAATGCTGAAGCACACTTTGTCCCTGGTATTTAACCGCGACTCGAGTTCACTAAAGAAGTAACGGCGATTATAAATATTGGTCAACGCATCATGAACAGCTAGTTTGTTTGATAACTGTAACTCTTTGAATATATTGTAAATAAGGACTGAAATGATGAGCAGTTTACTGACGACCTCAATCCCGCGACTGATATACCAGACACTATAATTATAATCGTCCATGGCTAAAAGCAGTAAGTTACAGCATATTGCAGAAAGGCACAGCAGAGCAATACAGGGCCAGATGTCGGATGTCAGTCGGGTTTGTGTAATGATAAAAAAAAGTAAGAATGCCCACAGGCAAATTATTATTTCAATGAAATTATTCCTCCATGTGAACGATTCGTTTTTGTCGGAGTAATCGATAAAAAACCAGCAGTAATCTGGATTGTAACTGCTGAGGTTATGAGAAAATATAGGGAGGAAAAATAAAGGGAATAGTGATATGAGCAAAACGGCAAATTTCTTCTTGTTGCCATTTTTGGTCGCGCTATTGATGTCCGCGCTGTACAGTGCCAGTGAAAGTAAAAAGATAAAACTCAAGTGCCGAAAGAGATAAAAAATTGAGATATCATTCGCTTTTATATGAATTAATGCGCTTCCGTTAATTGGCTCATGGATGGCAAAGATAGTTTCGACAAAGTAGACCAGGCTGCTCAGAAACGCTAAGCTTAGAATGAGTGTAGAGAAATGTTGGTTGTTGGCAAGGTATTTTAAAATCATAAAAATGAAAATTATTGTATTCAGGAAGAATAGCGCAACAACCACAATAAGATAATTTATTTGCGGGATCGATTTTATGCTGCTATTTTCTTGATGAAACATTTGCATAAAAAATAAAGCAATAGAAAGTAAAAAAATGAACAATATGATGCCAGACGCATTTATTTTGTGTTTTTCCATAAAGAAACTCTTGATGATAATTGATCGATATGAGTGGATTCTATTAATGATGCTAATGCTCAGTTTTGATTAGGATCAATTATCATTGCTCAGTAAAAAAACAATTTACTGACGGCACGGAAAAAATAAATGTCTGATGTTGTTTTTTTCGAATAATCACGCAAGAAATAAATTAAATGGAGGGGGGAATTAACGGGCTTGATTATCAACCTGGTATTTATTAATTAAGTAAGCAAATAACCGGGGCATAAATCAGCCAGCGGCGTTAACCACTGGCTGAGAGCGATGGATTATTCCCTGCTGGTGGCACCTTGCTTATGAAACAGTTCGCGGAAGACCGGATAAATATCATCCTGATCGCGAATATGCTGCATCGCAAAGTTCTCGAAGGTGGATTGCAGATGCTCATACTCACGCCAGAGGGTCTGGTGGGCACGACGGGTGATCTCAATGTAGCTGTAGTAGCGTACAACCGGCAGCAGTTTTTTCGCCAGAAGTTCGTGGCACAATGGCGAATCATCTGCCCAGTTGTCGCCATCGGACGCTTGTGCCGCATAAATATTCCAGTGTGCGGGATCGTAACGCTCCTTCACGACATCATCCATTAATTTCAGGGCGCTGGAAACGATGGTTCCGCCCGTTTCCTGAGAATAGAAAAACTCATGCTCATCAACTTCTTTGGCCTGAGTATGGTGACGGATATACACCACCTCAACGTTCTTATATGTCCGGCTCAAAAACAGATACAGCAGAATATAAAAACGTTTAGCCATGTCCTTGGTGGCCTGATCCATGGAACCTGACACGTCCATCAGACAAAACATAACCGCCTGGCTGGAAGGGTCAGGGCGCTTTTCGTAGTTCTTGTAGCGAAGATCAAAGGTGTCGATAAACGGCACGCGCGCAATTTTTTCCCGCAACTCGGCAATTTCTTTGCGTAACCGTTCTTCTTCAAGTAGCTGTACCGGTTCGCTTTTGCTGATGGTTTCCAGCGCGTCTTCCAGTTCATGCAATTCCCGGCGTTTACCGGCGGTCATTGCCGTGCGGCGCGCCAGCGAGTTTTGCAGAGAACGCACCACGCTAATGTTGGCTGGAACACCGTTAGAGGTAAAACCGGCACGGTGCGTTTTATACTCGGTCAACTGGCGTTGCTGGTTTTTCTTCAGGTTAGGCAGGGCTAAATCTTCAAAGAGCAGATCCAGGTATTCATCTTTTGAAATCTGAAAGACGAATTCATCCTGACCTTCACCATCCTGGCTGGCCTGGCCTTGCCCGCTTCCACCGCCGCCGCCACCGCCCTGTGGACGTTCAATTCGGTCATTTTGCACAAAATGATCGTTACCCGGGTGGACGCGATGGCGCAAACCGCCACGCCCCTGATGAAACATCGGTTCGCTGATATCTTCTGTGGGAATGGAGACGGACTCGCCGCTCTCCACGTCGGTAACCGAACGCTTATTAATGGCCTCGGAGATCGACTGTTTAATTTGCCCTTTGTAACGGCGTAAGAAGCGCTGGCGATTGACAGTGCTTTTATTCTTCCCATTCAGGCGCCGGTCTATAAACCAGGTCATATGCCCCCCGTACTGCATTTGCCAACTTCATGCTACGCCTGTAGCGCCGGATAAGCGGCGCTTATCCGGCCTACGGTTCGCTGTCGTTCCAGACCCGGTAAGCGCAATGCCACCGGGCTGGTTTTATGACGATTTACGTACGCGCAGATACCATTCGCACAACAGACGCACCTGCTTGCGGGTATAGCCTTTTTCCATCATACGGTCGACAAAATCGTCGTGTTTCTTCTGCTCATCTGTTGAGGTTTTGGCGTTGAATGAGATCACAGGCAACAGCTCTTCGGTATTCGAGAACATTTTCTTCTCAATGACCGTGCGCAGTTTCTCGTAACTGGTCCAGTTCGGGTTGCGACCGCTGTTATGCGCGCGGGCACGCAGAACAAAGTTGACGATCTCGTTACGGAAATCTTTCGGGTTGCTGATGCCCGCCGGTTTTTCAATTTTTTCCAATTCTGAGTTCAGCGACTCGCGATCAAACAGCTGACCGGTATCCGGATCGCGATACTCCTGATCCTGAATCCAGAAATCCGCATAAGTGACATAACGGTCAAAAATGTTCTGTCCGTATTCGGAGTAGGATTCGAGATAGGCGGTCTGGATCTCTTTGCCGATAAATTCAGCATATTTCGGGATCAGATAGCCTTTCAGGAACTCAAGGTAACGCTCTGCCTGCTCCTGTGGGAACTGTTCACGCTCGATCTGTTGTTCGAGGACGTAGAACAGATGCACCGGGTTGGCAGCCACTTCAGCGTGATCAAAGTTAAAGACGCGGGAGAGGATCTTAAACGCGAAGCGCGTTGACAGACCGTTCATCCCTTCATCGACACCTGCGTAATCACGGTACTCCTGGTAGGATTTCGCTTTCGGATCGGTATCTTTCAGGCTCTCGCCGTCATAGACGCGCATTTTCGAGTAGACGCTCGAGTTCTCCGGCTCTTTCAGGCGGGAAAGGATCGAGAAGCGCGACAGGGTTTCGAGGGTTCCCGGCGCGCAAGGCGCATGGGTTAACTCACTGTGATTAAGCAATTTCTCGTAGATTTTGATCTCTTCAGAAATGCGCAGGCAATACGGTACCTTCACGATATACACACGATCGAGGAAGGCTTCGTTATTTTTGTTATTGCGGAACGTCACCCATTCGGATTCGTTCGAGTGGGCAAGGATAATACCGTTAAAGGGCAGGGCAGAAATCCCCTCTGTCCCGTTGTAGTTGCCTTCCTGAGTTGCCGTCAGCAGAGGATGCAGCACTTTAATCGGTGCTTTGAACATCTCGACGAATTCCATAATCCCCTGGTTTGAGCGGCACAGTGCGCCGGAGTAACCGTAGGCATCAGGATCGTTTTGCGCATGGTGTTCGAGTTTACGAATGTCCACCTTGCCGACCAGCGCGGAAATGTCCTGGTTGTTCTCATCCCCCGGTTCCGTTTTGGCGATGGCGATTTGTTCAAGAATAGACGGCCACACTTTCACCACGCGGAATTTAGTGATGTCGCCACCGAAGTCGTGCAGGCGTTTCGCCGCCCACGGTGACATGATGGTGCCAAGATAACGACGTGGAATGCCGTACTCTTTTTCGAGAATTTGCGCGTCTTCCTGCGGATTAAACAGGCATAACGGGTGATCGTTTACCGGGCTGCGTTCACCGTTTGCGCTCAGGATATAAATCGGTACCAGCTGCATCAAAGACTTCAGTCTTTCAGCAAGCGAGGATTTACCGCCCCCTACAGGCCCCAACAGATATAGAATCTGTTTCTTCTCTTCCAGCCCCTGCGCCGCGTGTTTCAGATAAGAGACAATCTGTTCAATCGCGTCTTCCATGCCATAAAACTCTTCAAAGGCGGGATAACGCGCGATCACCCGGTTTGAAAAGAGTCGAGAAAGTCGGGGTTCCTGGGCAGTATCGACCATAATAGGCTCACCAATAGCCATCAATAGCCGCTCTGCCGCGTTGGCATAAGCACTGCGATCTTGCCGACAAGTGGTAAGAAACTCCTGCAGTGTGAACTCTTCGTCCTTGGCAGCTTCATAGCGCTGGCGATAGTGATCGAATATATTCATGATATGCCGTCCTTTCGTTTTTTAGCACATGTTAAGAGCCGTTCATATGAATAGTAGAGGCCCCCGGAAGAGGTAAACTGAACGACGCCTCTGCTGTCTCTTGTGGTAAAAAACAGCAACTCTCATGCCAAATTGGCGGCAAAGAGATCAACGTGCCCGGTGATACACCTTCTTAAAATTAAGCGTAGATGGCATTTGCAAAACTTGCCTGTGCGCGCAAATGAATTTCAATGGCATATCAATAACTCATCCACAAAAAATGCATATTTAATGTAAAGATAAAGCACGAAAATCACGCAGAGTTCACCTGGCTGAAAACGAAATGTCATCTGCTGCTGAAAAATTAGTCGGTTACATTTTGTGTGTAATAAGCAAAATAGTTGGGTTGAAACGCATTGGCGGTTACAATTTTGCTGCTAAACATTTGAATAAGGAATTATGGATTGTGACCAAACTCAAACTTCTGGCACTTGGCGTGCTTATCGCCGCGACGACGAATGTCGCGCAAGCTGAAAGCACCCTGACGTTGGGCGCAGGTGTTGGTGTGATTGAGCACCCGTATAAAGATTACGATACCGACGTATATCCGGTTCCCGTCATTACCTATGAAAGTGAAAATTTCTGGTTCCGTGGTCTGGGTGGTGGATACTACCTGTGGAATGACAACACCGATAAATTGTCGATTACCGCGTACTGGTCTCCGATGTACTTCAAACCGGAAGACAGCGACAACCATCAACTTCGTCAGCTCGACAAACGTAAAAGCACCATGATGGCAGGCTTGTCTTACGCGCATTACACGCAGTATGGCTACCTGCGCACCACGCTGGCAGGCGACACGCTGGATAACAGCAACGGCATCGTGTGGGATCTGGCCTGGCTGTACCGTTATACCAATGGCGGTTTGACATTAACGCCGGGTATCGGTGTGGAATGGAACAGTGAAAACCAGAACGACTACTACTATGGCGTCTCGGGCAAAGAGTCTTCGCACAGCGGTCTGCGTAGCTACGACCCGAGCGACAGCTGGAACCCATACCTGGAAATTAGCGCCAACTACAATTTCCTCGGCAACTGGAGCGTGTACGGTACTGCGCGCTATACCCATTTGTCGGATGAAATTAGCGACAGCCCGATGGTGGACAAATCCTGGAGCGGCCTGATCTCCACCGGGGTGACCTACAAGTTCTGATTGTGCATCATCACAGTGCATTCTGTGCATCAAAACAGGGCGCTGGCGCCCTGTTTTGCATTACGGTAGTGCATAACTCTGGAGGATGACCTGCGGTGGGTCAGGGGAAAACGGCGCTGACCAGGGTGTGATGATGCCGGAATTTCTGTAGGCCGGATAAGATGCGTGAGCCTCGCTCTCCGGAACTATACCTGATGGCGGTTAAGGCCTTATCAAGTCTGTTAAAACGACAGAAACACCGGCATCGCGACTCACTTAGCGTTTGGCTACGCGAATCGTCTGCGCCAGACGGGAAGGTTTCTCTTCAGTGGTCTTTTGCGGCGCGGTTGCATACGCCGTTTCAACGCAAACAAACGTCTTGTAGCCATCATCCGGCATATCACCCATGCTAATGGACAGTGCCGGGCCCGGGTTCCAGCCTACAACGTTGAGGTGATGATGGTGCACGACGTCAATAGTGCGATTGAGCGCATCATCGTGAATGACGCTACAGGCGTGTGGATTCAGGTACACACGATCAGTTCTGTCCGGGAACGTTTGCACGCCATCAGCCAGCACATCTTCTTTGGCATCGTTCACTTTATCGATAAAACGATCGCCAAGACCGCTCACTTTCACTGCCGCGATATCACCGACGTTAAAATAGGTGTGCAGCGCGGAAGTCGTTTCAAACTCACCGTGGGCTTCCAGTTCGATCTCGCAGGTTTTCCCCAGTTTAAAACGGGCTAACAGCGTGAAGTCATGCGGCCAATACTTGTGGGTGGCATCGCTGTTTTGCAGTTCAAAGGTCAGGACCACGCCGCTTTCATCTTCGTTGTGCGCTTTAAGCGTCCACGGCAGGTTACGGGCAAAACCGTGAGCAGGCAGGCCAGCTTGTGCGGCCGGGCCAAACCACGGCCAGCAAATTGGCACGCCGCCGCGCAACGCGGTGCCTGTTTTGAACGGCGTCGTGTTGCTTAACCACAGAACCTCGTCTTCACCTGCCGGTTTCCAGGAGAGCAGGTGCGCGCCCTGTAATGCGAAAGAGGCTTTAACCTGCGGGTGGTCGACAACAATCACCTCCAGCTCATCAAGCTGGCGGCGGGAGAGGACAGGGGTAATATGTTCGATTACCGGAAGTGCAAAAATTTTATTGATCATCATGCAATCCTTTCTCTTCAGGCAAAAAAAAGAGCGACCGAAGTCGCTCTCTTACAGATTACTGTTTCATCTCAACTTATTTGGAGATGTGAGCAATCAGATCCAGAACTTTGTTGGAGTAGCCGGTTTCGTTGTCGTACCAGGATACCAGTTTCACGAAGTTGTCGTTCAGTGCGATACCTGCTTTAGCATCGAACACGGAAGTGCAAACTTCACCGTTGAAATCGGTAGATACAACGTCGTCTTCGGTGTAACCCAGAACGCCTTTCATCGGGCCTTCGGAAGCTGCTTTGATGGCTTTCTTAATGTCTTCGTAAGAAGCCGCTTTTTCCAGACGAACAGTCAGGTCAACAACGGATACGTTCGGGGTCGGAACACGGAACGCCATACCAGTCAGTTTACCGTTCAGTTCTGGCAGAACTACGCCAACTGCTTTAGCAGCACCGGTAGAAGAAGGGATGATGTTCTGAGCCGCGCCACGGCCGCCGCGCCAGTCTTTGTGAGACGGGCCGTCAACAGTTTTCTGAGTAGCGGTGGTTGCGTGAACGGTGGTCATCAGGCCTTCAACGATACCGAAGTTGTCGTTGATAACTTTAGCCAGCGGAGCCAGGCAGTTGGTGGTGCAGGATGCGTTGGAAACGATGTCCTGGCCGGCATATTTGTCAAAGTTAGCGCCTTTAACAAACATCGGGGTTTTGTCTTTGGACGGGCCAGTCAGAACCACTTTTTTCGCGCCAGCAGTGATGTGCTTACGAGCGGTTTCGTCAGTCAGGAACAGACCAGTAGCTTCAGCAACTACGTCAACACCAACTTCGTCCCATTTCAGGTTAGCCGGATCACGTTCAGCGGTAACACGGATTTTTTTACCGTTAACGATCAGATGACCGTCTTTCACTTCAACGGTACCGTTGAAACGGCCGTGAGTGGAGTCATATTTCAGCATGTAAGCCATGTAGTCAGCGTCTAACAGATCGTTGATTGCAACGATCTCGATGTCAGAACGTTCTTGAGCAGCACGGAAAACAATGCGACCGATACGGCCAAAACCGTTGATACCTACTTTGATAGTCATATATTCCACCAGCTATTTGTTAGTGAATAAAAGGTTGCCTGTAAAATTACAAAAACCTTACGCAGCGTCAAGCGGAATCGTGTCAATCATTGCGACAAATCAATCCTCTGAACAAGCTTTGCACGACTGATTCGCCTCACTCTTCCTTTGGGCTTGAAACCACGTGGGGGCGGCGCCCCGAATTTTAAAGGGCAACTCAGATAAAAATGTGATTGCGATCACGAATCGTGAGCTGCCATTTCGCCAGGATCAAGTTTAGAACAAAAGTTCACACTGAGGTGTTAATGTTTTGTTAGAATCGGTTGCGTGATGTGAGTATATCGACAGCGAGATGCGAGTAAATGTCTAAGCAACCCTCTCCGGAAGAACTGAAAAAAAATTTATCGGAAATGCAATTTTACGTGACGCAAAATCACGGCACAGAACCGCCGTTTACCGGGCGTTTGCTGCATAACAAGCGGGGTGGGACCTACCATTGTCTGGTCTGCGATGCCGCGTTATTTCACTCCCAGACGAAGTTTGATTCGGGCTGTGGGTGGCCCAGTTTTTATGAGCCGGTTAGTGAAGAATCCATTCGTTACATTAAAGATAATTCCCATGGGATGCAGCGTATAGAAATCCGTTGCGGAAGCTGTGATGCGCACCTGGGACACGTTTTTCCGGACGGTCCGCAACCGACCGGTGAGCGTTATTGCGTCAATTCAGCCTCACTAAGCTTTACCGATGATGAAAATGGCGAACAAATCAAAGGCTGAAAAAACGATTCAGCAAATTATTCCAGAGGAGCGGACTTATCATGAACCTTGATGAGATGATCGACAGCATGACGCCGGAAGTTTATCAGCGGTTATCCACCGCAGTTGAACTGGGGAAATGGCCTGATGGCGTCGCGCTGACGCCAGAACAAAAAGAGAACAGTCTGCAACTGGTAATGCTGTGGCAGGCGCGTTACAACACCGACGCGCAGCATATGACGATTGACACCCAGGGTCAGATGGTGATGAAGAGCAAGCAGCAGCTGAAAGCCGATTTCGGCATCGTACCGCCGCCAATAGCGACCCTGAAAGTACAGTAAACGGTATTTGCCGGATGGCGTTATCGCGCGTCCGGCAATATTCCCCTCACTGCTGCGTCTCTTCCCAGTCCTCCAGGGTATACAGCGTTGCGCCTGCGCTCGACATTTCCATAAATGCCTGTGCGCTGTCCTGCGGCTGGATATTCACCCCCCGGCAGCCATCGGTGATGACATTCACCGTGTAGCCCAACTGCAAGGCATCCAGCACGCTAAACTTCACGCAGTAGTCGGTTGCCAGCCCCATGATAATAAGCGTATCTACGCCATGCTCACGAAGCCAGGCGTCTAACGCCGTTTTCTGGCGACGGCCGTTATCATAAAAAGCACTGTAGCTATCGACCAGCGGGTTTTCACCCTTATGGAAAATGGCCGTAATGGCGCGTTGATTGAGCAGGGGATGGAGCGCTGCACCGTCACTGTTTTGCACGCAGTGATCGGGCCAGAAGGTTTGCGCCAGACCGTCAAGCTGCCCCTGGCTGTACACCTGCGCCTGATGCTGACTGGCAAAACTCCCGTGATCGGCGGGGTGCCAGTCCTGACTGGCGATCACGGCATCTCCCCGGGAAGTAAACCAGGTAATCAGTTGGTTGGCAACGTCTACCGTGCTGTCCCCTTCGGGAACCGCCAGTGCGCCGTCGGCACAAAAATCATTCTGTAAATCAACCAGTAACAAGGCTCGGTTCGTCATTTCGTCCTCCTGAGGGTGACTCAGTCATCCGGCGTCAGTTCACCGCGAAGGTTCTGCGTCATCGCGGTGCGAATGGTTTGTGTGTCTACTCCCTGACTCAGCAAATAATGTAGCTTGGTTAGCGTCGCCTCAACGGTCATGTCGGCACCGCCAATCACCCCCGCGTGCGCCAGCGCGTTACCCGTGGCGTAACCGCCCATGTTCACTTTTCCGGACATACATTGCGTAAGATTGACGACGACAATACCCCGTGAGCTCGCGTCTTCCAGCTCTTTCAGGAACTCTTTGTTTTGCGGCGCATTGCCCACCCCGTAAGAGCGCAGAATCAGCGCTTTTACCGGCTGGCGCAGGAAGTTACGCACCACATCGGCGGAAATTCCCGGATAAATGGTCACCACGCCAATCGGCTGCGGCGTGATCGGATGAACCCGTAACTCACCTTCGCCGTGCGGTGCGGGCGGCGTGCCCAGTCGACGAATATGGATCCCGGCTTCCAGTAACGGCTGTAAATTCGGAGAGGCAAAGGCATCAAAACCGTCTGCGTGCGCTTTGGTGGTGCGATTACCGCGAAACAGACGGTTATTGAAAAAGAGCGTCACTTCGTTGATCGGGTAATTCGCCGCGATATACAGCGCATTCAGCAAATTGATTTGACCGTCTGAACGCAGCTCTGCCAGCGGGATTTGTGACCCTGTCACTATGACCGGTTTACCCAGATTCTCCAGCATGAAGGAGAGCGCAGAGGCGGTAAACGCCATAGTGTCGGTGCCGTGCAAAATGACAAAACCATCGTATTCGTCGTAATGCGCTTTGATGTCTTCGGCAATATGCTGCCAGTCTTCCGGCGTCATGTCGGATGAATCCATCAGGGGGGCGTATTCATGGATGGTGAAGTCTGGCATTTCAGGGCGATGGAACTCGGGCATCAGCGCCAGCTGACGTTGAAGATGACCGGAAACAGGAATGTAGCCTTGTTCTGAACGCTGCATACCAATGGTACCGCCAGTATAAGCAACGTAAATCGATTTCTTCTGCATGATAGTTTCTTCTGGAACATTAAAAACCCCTCTTCGTGTGAAGAGGGGTTGATGATTAGCGAACGTTCGCGCAGGTTAAACAAAACGCATAACGGTTTTGTGGATCATTAAACGCCGCCAGTTTGTCGCTCTCTGCTTTTACCACGTTTGCCGCAGAGATCAGCGGGGCTGGCAGCATCGCCTGAATCGCTTCTGGCAGCATCGCGCGAACTGAGCCGGACATACTGTCCATGACCACATCAAAGAAGGTTGGCTCGTCCTGATAGTAATCAAGATGCCATTGTTTGAGTTTGGCCAGTTCAGCGGCTTTGGTGACCGCATCGTCAAAGTCGCCCAGACTGTCGACCAGACCATTGGCTTTCGCATCCTGTCCGGTCCAGACATGGCCTTGCGCAATCTTATCAATTTGCTCCGGCGTGCTCTTACGCGCATCGGCCACCAGCGTGATAAAGCGCTTATAACCGTTCTCAATACTCAGCTGTATCATCTGCTGCACTTCCGGCGGCAGGGCTTTGGTCATCGACATATCCGCCAGTGGGGAGGTGGAGACGCCGTCAGTATGAACGCCAATCGAATCCAGACTGTTTTCAACCGTGTTGATCACCCCGAAGATACCGATAGAACCGGTCAGGGTGCTGGGGTTGGCCACAATATAGCTGGCAGGTGTTGAGATCCAATAACCGCCGGAGGCAGCCATCCCACCCATTGATACCACCACTGGCTTGCCTGCCGCTTTTGCCGCTGCCAGTTCTGCACGGATCACTTCGGAGGCGCTGACGCTACCGCCAGGGCTATTAACGCGCAAGACAATCGCTTTCACTTTAGGATCCAGACGCGCGTCGCGGATCTGCGAGGCCGTGGTGTCGCCGCCGACATTCCCCGGAGTCTCCTCGCCATCCATGATTGCGCCATTCGCGAAGACCACGCCAATACTGTCGCCGGTATCAGAAGGGGGATTCAGCGAATAATCGTAATAGCTGATGGCGCGGTAATTGTTTTCTTTTTTGCTCCAGCCAAACTGTTTGGTCAGCGCTTTTTCCACTTCGGCGCTGGAGGCCAGCTTATCCACCAGTTTGTTATCGAGCGCGTATTTCGCTGTGTCGCCATCCACCTTGCTCAACCCGTCGAGCATGGCCTGTGCGCCAGGGAATACCTGCTGGGCAGGGATCTGACGATTTGCGGCAACGGTATTCAGGTAGTTTTGCCACAGTTCGCCAATCCAGCGACTGTCCGCTTCGCGCGCTGCCGGAGACATATCATCACGAATAAACGGTTCAACGGCGGATTTATAGGTTCCGACGCGGAAAACGTGCGTGGAGACTTTCAGCTTATCCAGCAGGGACTTGTAATACAGGCCATTGGTAGCAAACCCGTGCAGATCGACGGCGCCTTGCGGTGAGAGCCAAATTTTATTCGCGAAGCTTGCCAGGTAATACTGCCCCTGAGTGTAGTTATCACCGACGGCGAAAACGGGCTTACCGCTGTCGCGGAACTCGCGCAACGCCTTACCGATGTACTGCATAGAGGGTTGATCCGCCCCGGCGAAATTTTTCAGGTCCATCACAATGCCGGTAATATTACGGTCATCCTTCGCCTGACGAATCGTATTCACGATATCAAACAGCGAGTTTTCCTGCAGTCGGTCAGAACTCGCGCCAAAAAACTGGCGACCCAGAATGCCCAGGCGGTTGGTGCTGGACGGTTTATCGACGATCACGCCGGAAATATCCAACAGCAGCGCGCCACGCGCCGTTTGCTCGCTGGTATGACTGCTGCTGACTTGCATCCAGATGCCCACACCCACCAGCACCAGCAGAATAAAGAACAGGTTAAGCACCAGTTCACGAACGAAATTCAGCAGCCGCCACGTCCATTTAAAAAATCCGGCAATAAATCGCCACAGGGTTCGCATGTATACTCCCTAACCAAAAAAAACAACGCCATTCTCACCATTTCAGGAGAAAGCGCTAAGATGAGGCTATCGTAATGACCCAACCGGCTCTTGTCAGCAGGAATCACTGCCTGTGCTGTAACAAAATCCGCTCTCGTGTTAATTTTGTGAAATAACATCATTGTTGGAGTTAACTAAATGGATGCACTCGAATTACTTGTTAACCGCCGTAGCGCCTCTCGTCTGGGCGAACCCGCTCCCGCCGGAGAACAACTGCAAAACATTTTGCGGGCAGGCATGCGTGCGCCGGATCACAAATCTCTGCAACCCTGGCGTTTCTTCGTGATTGAAGGCGAAGGGCGCGAACGTTTTAGCGCCACGCTGGAAAAAGCCGCCATCGCGCAAGACGGGGATGAAAAAGCCGTTGAGAAAGCCCGTTCAGCGCCGTTTCGCGCGCCGTTGATCATTGCCGTGGTGGCGAAGTGCGAAGAGAACCACAAAGTGCCGGTCTGGGAGCAACAGATGTCAGCGGGCTGTGCGGTGATGGCAATGCAGATGGCTGCGATCGCGCAAGGCTTCAATGGGATCTGGCGCACTGGCGCATTAACGGAAAGCCCGGTCGTGCGCGATGCTTTTCAGTGCCAGGGGCAGGATAAAATCGTGGGATTCCTCTATCTGGGGACGCCGCAACTGAAAGCCTCGACGAGCATTAATCTGCCGGATCCGACCCCCTTCGTCCGTTATTTTTAAGATATTCGACGAAACTGTCTGGATTATGAGCAAAGACGCCGGAATTCAGACAGTCACTCTTATCACATCATTGAATGAGCGTTACCATAGCTGGATTGCAATGACAGGAGATGTCCATGAGCGAGCAAACCATTCGTTTAACGCAATACAGCCACGGAGCCGGTTGCGGTTGTAAAATTTCCCCTAAAGTGCTGGAAACCATCCTGCACAGTGAGCAGGTGAAGTTTGTCGACCCGAACCTGCTTGTGGGTAACGAAACCCGCGATGATGCGGCGGTGTACGATCTGGGAAATGGCACCAGTATTATCAGTACCACTGACTTCTTTATGCCAATCGTCGATAACCCGTTCGATTTCGGTCGCATTGCGGCGACTAACGCCATTAGCGATATTTTTGCGATGGGCGGCAAACCGATTATGGCGATTGCCATTTTGGGGTGGCCGATCAATACGCTGTCCCCGGAGATCGCCCGGGAAGTCACCGAAGGTGGGCGTTTTGCCTGTAAACAAGCCGGTATTGCGCTGGCGGGCGGCCACTCCATTGATGCGCCGGAACCGATTTTTGGTCTGGCGGTCACCGGCGTCGTGCCCACTGAGCGCGTGAAAAAGAACAGTACCGCACAGGCCGGGTGCAAGCTGTTCCTCACCAAACCGCTGGGGATTGGCGTACTGACCACCGCAGAGAAAAAATCATTGCTGAAGCCGGAGCATCAGGGGCTGGCGACCGAGGTAATGTGCCGAATGAATATTGCGGGCGCGGCGTTCGCCAATATCGACGGTGTGAAGGCAATGACCGATGTCACCGGTTTTGGGTTGCTGGGGCATTTAAGCGAAATGTGTCAGGGCGCAGGGGTGCAGGCGCAAATTCATTATCAGGACGTGCCGAAACTGCCGGGCGTTGAAGAGTACATTCAGCAGGGTGCGGTGCCAGGCGGCACCGAGCGCAACTATGCCAGTTACGGGCATTTGATGGGCGAGATGCCGCACGCTGTGCGTTCTCTGCTGTGCGATCCGCAAACATCCGGTGGATTGTTGCTGGCGGTGACGCCGGAATCCGAAGCGGAAGTCAAAGCGACCGCTGCGGAGTTTGGTATCGATCTGACCGCCATTGGCGAGCTGGTTGAAGCCCGTGGTGGGCGCGCCATGGTTGAGATCCGTTAATTCGATGCGGTTGTATATTGCCGAAAAACCGAGTCTGGCCCGTGCGATTGCGGACGTATTGCCAAAGCCGCATCGCAAAGGCGATGGTTTTATCGAATGTGGAAATGGGCAAGTGGTGACCTGGTGTATCGGTCACCTGCTTGAACAAGCGCAACCCGACGCCTATGACAGCCGTTATGCGCGCTGGAGCTTAGCCGATCTTCCGATAGTGCCGGAAAAATGGCAGTTGCAACCGCGACCTTCTGTGACCAAACAGCTCAACGTTATCAAACGGTTCCTGCATGAAGCCAGCGAAGTCATTCACGCAGGAGACCCCGATCGTGAAGGGCAGTTGCTGGTGGATGAAGTGCTGGATTACCTGCAACTGGCTCCGGAAAAACGCCATCAGGTGCAACGTTGTTTGATAAACGATCTCAACCCGCAGGCGGTCGAACGGGCGATTGAACGTCTGCGTTCCAATAGCGAATTTGTGCCGCTGTGTGTTTCGGCGCTGGCGCGTGCGCGTGCTGACTGGCTGTACGGCATCAACATGACGCGTGCGTATACCATTCTGGGACGCAACGCCGGTTATCAGGGCGTTCTCTCTGTAGGGCGCGTACAGACGCCGGTTCTTGGGCTGGTGGTGCGCCGCGATGAAGAGATCGAAAATTTCGTCGCCAAAGATTTCTTTGAAGTGAAAGCGCATATTGTGACGCCGGCCGATGAACGGTTCACCGCCCTCTGGCAACCCAGCGAAGCCTGTGAACCGTATCAGGACGAAGAAGGGCGCTTATTGCATCGCCCGCTGGCGGAACACGTGGTCAACCGTATCAACGGCCAACCTGCGGTGGTCACCAGTTATAACGATAAACGGGAATCAGAATCCGCGCCGCTGCCGTTTTCACTCTCCGCCTTGCAGATTGAGGCCGCCAAACGCTTCGGGCTGAGCGCGCAGAACGTGCTCGATATTTGCCAGAAGCTGTATGAAACCCACAAACTTATTACCTATCCGCGTTCTGACTGTCGCTATCTGCCGGAAGAACATTTTGCCGGCCGCCATGCGGTGCTGAACGCCATCAGCGTCCATGCGCCGGATCTGCTGCCGCAGCCTGCGGTTAATCCGGATACCCGTAATCGCTGCTGGGATGACAAAAAAGTCGATGCGCACCACGCGATTATTCCGACCGCGCGCAGTTCATCGATCGCTCTGAATGACAACGAAGCGAAGGTCTACAACCTGATTGCGCGCCAGTATCTGATGCAGTTCTGTCCGGATGCGGTGTTCCGCAAGTGCGTGATTGAGCTGGAGATTGCGAAGGGCAAATTTATTGCCAAAGCCCGGTTCCTGGCAGAAGCGGGATGGCGCACGCTGCTGGGCAATAAAGAGCGTGATGAAGAGAACGACGGTACGCCGCTGCCGGTGGTCGCGAAAGACGATGAGCTCTTGTGCGAGAAAGGCGAAGTGGTCGAGCGTCAGACCCAACCGCCGCGCCACTTTACGGATGCGACCTTGCTCTCGGCAATGACCGGTATCGCTCGCTTTGTGCAGGACAAAGATCTGAAAAAGATCCTGCGTGCAACTGACGGTCTTGGCACCGAGGCGACCCGTGCCGGTATCATTGAATTACTGTTTAAACGCGGTTTTCTGACCAAGAAAGGGCGCTACATCCACTCTACCGATGCCGGAAAAGCGTTGTTTCACTCGTTGCCGGAAATGGCGACCCGACCCGATATGACGGCGCACTGGGAGTCTATCCTGACGCAAATCAGTGAGAAACAGTGTCGTTATCAGGATTTTATGCAGCCGTTGGTCGGAACGCTGTATCAGCTGATCGATCAGGCTAAGCGTACTCCGGTCAGGCGCTTTAAGGGGATTGTTGCGCCGGGCGGCGGCGAGAAGAAAAAGTCTGCGCCGCGTAAACGCACGGCGAAAAAAAGCCCGCCATCAGCAGAGGCGGGCCTGTAACAATGTCCAGGCCTGATAAGTCGTCGTAGGCCGGATAAGGCAGTTATGCCACCATCCGGCAATGTCTGATGGCGCTACGCTTATCAGACCTACAGAACGTTAAATCACACCCTGACCCAGCATTGCGTCGGCCACTTTGACGAAGCCCGCAATGTTTGCGCCACGAACATAGTTGGTCTGTTTATTTTCACCGCCGTACTCCACGCACGCGTGGTGAATATCCAGCATAATGTGGTGCAAACGCGCATCCACTTTCTCTGCCTTCCAGCCTAAACGCGCGGCGTTTTGCGCCATCTCCAGCCCGGAGGTGGCTACGCCGCCTGCGTTTGCCGCTTTACCCGGTGCGAACAGGACGCCCGCTTCGAGGAACAGATCGGTGGCTTCGATGGTGGTCGGCATGTTTGCGCCTTCCGCTACGGCTTTCACGCCATTGGCGATAAGCTGGCGAGCGGCATCGACATCCAGCTCATTTTGCGTTGCGCATGGCAGGGCGATATCGACCGGAACTGCCCACGGCTGTTTGCCTTCCAGATAGGTCAGGCCAAACTCACGCGCGTAGTCGGCGACGCGACCATCGTGGCTGGCTTTGATTTCGCACAGGCGCGCCAGTTTTTCTTTGGTAAAGCCGCTTTCGTCAACGACGGTGCCGCTGGAGTCGGAGGCGGTGACTACACGCGCGCCAAACTCCATCGCTTTTTCAATGGCAAATTGCGCCACGTTGCCGGAGCCGGAAATCGCGACGCGCATCCCTTCAAAACCAAGACCGTGGCGTTTGAGCATCGCTTCGGTGAAGTAGACCAGGCCATAACCGGTCGCTTCCGGGCGGATCAAGCTGCCGCCGAAGGAGAGACCTTTGCCCGTAAAGACACAGGCGCTATTGTTGGAGAGCTTGCGCATCATCCCGGCCATAAAGCCCACTTCACGCCCGCCCACGCCGATATCACCGGCGGGCACATCGGTATCTGGCCCCAAATGACGATACAGTTCGGTCATCAGCGCCTGGCAAAAACGCATCACTTCGCCTTCACTTTTGCCTTTCGGGTCAAAATCGCTACCGCCTTTACCACCGCCCATCGGCAGTGTGGTCAGGGCGTTTTTAAAGGTTTGCTCAAAGCCGAGGAATTTCAGAATCGACAGGTTAACCGAAGGGTGGAAACGCATCCCGCCCTTATAGGGACCGATCGCAGCGTTGAACTGTACGCGCCAGGCCCGGTTTACCTGAACCTGATTGCGATCGTCCAGCCAAACGACGCGAAACTGAATCACGCGCTCCGGTTCAACCAGACGTTCCAGCAACGACATTTGACGATAACGGGGATTCTGCTCAAGGAAGGGCCACAGGGTGGTCATGACTTCACGAACGGCCTGCGCGAACTCGGTTTGATTCGGGTCGCGCTTTTGAACATGGTTGAGAAACGACTCCAGAGAACATGTCTGATCCATAGATTTAAAAACCTCTTATAAATGAATGTGGTTGTTGTTGTGTGTTATGAGAATAGGTGTTTGCAGATTTTGACTATAACATCAGCAATGTGACGCTAAGCAAGAAAAAAATCATGCTGCTGCTCAAATTAATAACGAAGCGGGCGTCATTACTAAAAGCGATGATCGAAAGGCTAAAGTTTAGGGCGTTTACTACCGTTAATAGGAAAGACGAGTTCAATTTAAAAGGAATGACTATGCGCCGTTTATTGATGGCCGCTGTTGCAGTAGCGCTTATGCCCTACGCTGTGCAGGCGAATGAACGTTATCGCCCGGATGTCGACGTTAGCATACCGCCGGAGGTCTTCAGCTCCAGCGGACAGCGTCCGCAGCCGTGCAATCAGTGCTGCATCTACCAGGACCAAAATTATTCAGAAGGGGCCGTCATCAAAGCCGACGGCGTGTTGTTGCAGTGTCAACGTGACGATAAAACCCTCAGTACGAATCCGCTGGTCTGGCGTCGCGTAAAACCCTGAATGCCTCTAAAAGCGGAATGTCTGCCGGGGCGAGCGGATAATTAAGCGCATCCTCAGGCGAACACCAGAGAAGGCGCTGGTGTTCATGCGCGCGCAACGTACCGCTAAACTCTGGCACATGCCAGGCATGCAGATGAATTAATCGCCCCGACACTTCACGCTGATGGCTGGCGATATATTGCCCAACCACCGCGTCGATCCCCAGTTCCTCCCGGAGTTCGCGCGCCAATGCCTGCGGCTGGCTTTCACCGGACTCGACTTTGCCACCGGCAAATTCCCACATTCCTGGCTGGTCGGCGTGTTCCGGGCGCTGAGCCAGTAAAATTTTGCCGTCACGTTCAATGATGGCGGCAACGACGTCGAGAGATTTCATTATATTCAACACTGTCTGACGAGAGAAAATGCCATAATATCCGCAGTTTTATCTAACCTGAAGACCTTTACGCTTACGGGAGCACGTGTGCTTGATCGCTATCTTCACCCTGGAATGAAACCCCTCCTGCATCGGTGCGCCAGTTTGCTGGATAAACCAGCGATTACACCGGACGGACTGACGCTGCTCGGTTTTGCTATCGGTGTCCTCGCCTTGCCGTTTCTGGCTTTAGGTTGGTATCAGGCCGCGCTGGTCGCTATTGTGTTGAACCGATTTCTGGATGGTCTGGACGGCGCATTGGCCAGACGCCGGGGGCTGACGGATGCGGGGGGATTTCTCGATATCTCTCTCGATTTTCTCTTTTACGCGCTGGTTCCGTTTGGTTTTATTCTCGCCGCGCCGGAGCAAAATGCCCTTGCCGGCGGCTGGCTGCTGTTTGCGTTTATCGGCACCGGCAGCAGCTTTTTGGCCTTTGCCGCGCTGGCGGCGAAACATCAGATTGATAATCCCGGCTATGCGCACAAATCGTTTTACTATCTGGGAGGATTGACGGAAGGGACGGAGACGATCCTGCTGTTTGTGTTGAGTTGCTTATTCCCGGCGTATTTTTCGTGGTTTGCGTGGATATTCGGCGTGTTGTGCTGGATGACGACCTTTACGCGGATTTGCAGTGGCTACCTGACGCTGAAATCGCTTCAGCGTGCCGGATAAGACGTGTTGCCGGATGGCGCTACGCTTATCCGGCAACACGACGCAGCGCCATCAGGCATTTACGAATTAGTGGCTGCTGTCCGGACCTCGTTCTCCGCTGGCAACCGGGTTTTTCGGATCGCTGCTCCACTCGTACCAGCCGCCGTCATAGACGGAGACGTTTTTCCAGCCCATTGCGCGGGCATAGATAAACGTTTCTGAGGCGCGCCAGCCGGTGCCACAGTAGAAGGAAACCTGCTGATCCGGCAGGATGTTCCACTGCTTCCACATGGCGGCGATATCGTCTGCGCTACGCATGGTGCCATCCGGGTTGTGGAAGTCTTCCATGTGCGTAGAGTCGCTGCCGGCATGGCCCCAACGGGCACCGGCAATTTCGCCTTTCGGTTTGATGTAATTGTACCCGCTGGTGGTACCAATAAATTCAGGCCAGGAACGAATGCTGACCAGTGAAGCATCCTGGCGATGCAGGAGGGCGCGCGCCTGTTCCATATTCAACATCAGCTGCGGGTGCGCCGGAATGGCGACGCCAAAATCAGGTTCCGCTTTCACTTTTGGCGGCGTGCCGCGTTCAACTGGCAGCCCGGAATCGGACCAGCTTTGCCAGCCGCCATCAAGCAGGCGAACATCTTTCACACCGGCATAGAGCATGATCTGCGCGACACGCGCTGCGGCGTAGACGTCGCGACCATACAGAACCACCGTCGTATCGTGGCGGATGCCATGCTTCGCCAGCATCGCTTTAAGCTCTGCATCGGACACTTTGTTCCACAGCGGTTCGCTTTCTACTTCATTGGTATCGATATAACCGGCGCCAGGAATATGGCTCATCAGGTAGAACTTCGGCGCTCCCCAACCCGCTTCGAGGACTTTCCAGTCTCCGGCCGGTTTGGCTGTAACGGACTTGTTTTGCTGAAGATCGTGCAGCCATTGCGGGTAGACCAGTTGTTCAAAATGCGGCAGTCGTTGCAGGCGGGAGGGCTGTTGTAATGCGTCGCTGAGGGTGGAAATTTGCTGTAAACCGGCTTTTTGCAAACGCGATTTAACGGCCTGGATCTCGGTCTCATTACCGTAAAGCGCTACCGGGGTATCGGCTGTTAATTGATGCGTCTTGAGCCAGGCGGTGAGCTGCTCATCGTTCATTTTATCGAGCCAGCTCGCGGAGAGATTCAGTGCGGAGGGTTCATGCCCTGAGGGGCCGTTGAGCGACTGTGGCCAGCCGTTGTAGAAAGCGCTTTGACGCGTATCAATGGCAGCGCCCTGTTTTTGTTGCAACTGGTGAAGGGTGAGCGCCTGCGACATTTCAGCAGCCTGCGAAGAAGCGCAAGCGAGCCCTAAAGCCAGTGCCAGCGCGGTCATTTGAGAAACACGTTTCATCGAATAGCCCGACATTGAAATAAGAGGGCGCTATTCTCTGCCTGCCGTGAGGCAAAAACTTTGCGTTAACGCAGTTTGTGCGTAAATTCACGCCCAGTCAGCCATTTGTAACACCACACCGTCCGGGGGAATATCCTGCACATCATGGCTGACCTGCACCACGGGAATACCCTGCTGGCGTACTTGCGCAAATACCCACTGGCGAAAGGCATCGCGAAGTTCCGTATCCAGGCGGCTGAACGGCTCATCCAGCAAGAGCGCCTGAGGCTGCGCCAGCAGCGCACGTAGCAGGGCCACGCGCGCCCGCTGTCCGCCGGACAACGTTGCCGGGTCGCGGTGATAAAACCCCTCCAGCCCGGCACGTTCAAGGGCGTGCTGAACGGCATCTCGCCGCGCCGAACCTTTCACACTGACGGGGATGGCCAGCAGCAGGTTTTGCCCGACGCTGAAATGATCAAACAACAAGGCATCCTGAAACAAGATACCGATTTGTCGCTCTGCGGTGGGTAAACCATCAATACGACGTGTATCCAGCCACAGTTCGCCAGACGCCTGAAAATGCGCTGACATGGCACCCACCATCCAGGAGAGCAGGGTCGATTTACCACAGCCTGATGGCCCCATTAAAGTGACAATGTCACCTTTATCAACAGTGAAATTGATCTGTTTAAGCAGAGGCACCGGTCCTACATGCAAAGAGAGATGACGAACAGCGAGCATTAGCGGAGTCCTTGTCGTGAAGAGCCAATCCACCTTGAAATGAGCGCGGTCAGCGCGAAAACCAGCAGGGGCAGCAACAACTGCCACAACGCCTGCGCCGCCAGAATCGCGTTGTTGCCGCCGCTACTGAGCGCGACCGCTTCGGTGGTGAGCGTTGGATAGCGACCTGCGCCCAGCCAAAGTCCTGGCATATATTGGGCGATACTGACGGAGAATCCGACTGAAAAAGCCAGCAGCGCCGGACGTACAATCAACGGACATTTTACACAGCAGAATATCTTACCTTTTGTCCAGCCCAGCGTTTGCGCCACCAGTATCAGGCGTGGGTCGATGCGTTGCCAGGCCGGACGTAACGCAAACAGCATCCACGGAATCACCCACAGCAGATGTCCCCAGATAACGGTAGCGTACTGGCCGTCCAGTTCAAGTCGCAGCGCGAAGGCGTATTGCCCGTTCACCAACGGTAGCGCCGGTAGAACAATCGGCAACCAGAGCCAGCAATGACCACGTGTTGGGCCCCATTCCAGCCATAACAAAATCATGATGAGTCCGAGGGTACTGGCAGCCAGGCCTAGGTACAGACTGTTGATTAACGCCTCAAGGTTGACTGACGCAGGGTGAGCGATAAGCGCCAGCAGCAGGGCGCACAGTACGCCAGTTAACGGCAGCAGAACCGAAAGCGTGCGGCCCGGTCGCGTCGATGAACGGCGACGACGTACGCCGCTGATTGCGGGGAGAGTGCGTTGCCAGCAACGCCACAGTAGATACCCTGTCAGCGCAAAGACAACGAGCAGTCCCACCAGCAGCAAACTGGCCAGCGCGCCTTTGATCTGTTGTTCGCTGTCTCCCTGACTTAACCATTGCCAGCTTAACACCGCCAGCGTAGGTGGATTACCTGGCCCGAGAATGATCGCCACGTCAACAACCGAGAGGGACCAGGCGACAACCGCCAGCATCACCGCACCCAATGCGGGCGCCACAGAAGGCAACAGCAGTAAGTTCAGACACTGCAGACGGCTGTAACCGAGCGTATCCAGTACGATAACCTGCTGAGAAAGCTGTTTTTCGCTGAGCAGTGCCGCGAGGATCCACAGAATAAAGGCGCTCTCCTTCACCGCCAGAGTCACGCCAAGCCCGATACCATAGCGATCCAATAACGGCGAGAAAAAAGGCAATGTCCGGTACAGCCACCCGCCTTCCGCAAACAACAGCAACGCGCTGGTGGCAAAGGCCACATGCGGAATAGCCAGCAGCCACGGTAGACGCGAGCACAAACGCAGCCATTTCGCACCCGGCCAGAGGGCGACAATCACCGTCAGAGCCATCGCCAGCGCGCCAACCGTGGCAATGGTCACCGAGGTCAGCGTCGCCAGCAGCGCCTGTGCCAGCTGTGGATCGGCAAACAGCGCCAGCCAGTGCCTGACGGACAACGCGGGAATGATGAGCGCGAATGCGCCTGGCACCAGCGGCGAGTAGATCGCCGCCATAGCACACCAGAGCAACGAAATTAACGCGTACCGTAACGACGTAGCCATTCTTGTTCCAGCGCGTTTACCCATGCGGCATGGGGTTCGGGCAGTACGGCGGGTAATCCTTCCGGGACTCGCGACTGCAGGACGTTACGTTGCGCATCCGGGAGCTTTTTCGGATCCAGCACCGAAGGGTCGCCCCAGATTGCGGGATCGGCTTTGCGTAACTGCGCTTCAGGGGAGAGCAGAAAATTAGCGACCACCTTCGCACCTGCGCTGGCGCGGGTATTCGCCGGGATCGTGACGAAATGTACGTTGCCTACCATGCCCTGAGAAAAACCAAAACTGTAACTGGCGGCGGGGAGTTCGCCGCTGGCGATTTTTTGCTGCGCATGGGCAGGATTAAAGGTCATAGAGATGCGCAGTACTCCGGCATTAAGTAACGCATCCAGACGTGCAGGAGAAGGCGGAAAATCGGTACCTTTACGCCACAACCAGGGATGCAGCGCATCGAGATAGTGCCAGAGTGGTGCTGTAACATCGGCAAACGTGGCGTTATCGGGGGCGATTTTCAGGGCATCAGGCTGGGTTGTCAGCGTGAGCAGTAACTGTTCCAGAAAGGCGGTACCGGTAAAATCCGGTGGACGCGGATAAGTCACGGTTCCAGGATGCGTTTTGGCAAATTCCAGCAACGCCTGTGGGGTCTGGGGTGGTTCGGGCGTGATCGTTTTGTTTGCAATGAAGGTCAGTTGTGCGCCGCCCCAGGGCGATTCTGCGCCGTCAGTGGGAATGGCGAAGTCCTCGTTCACCGGTTGTTGTGTATCGACGAATCGCCAGTTCGGCAGCGCTTGCGCCCATCCGGTTTGCAGCAGTCCCGCCTCTTTCAGGGTACGGAAGTTTTCGCCATTCACCCACAACAAATCCACCGAGCCGCCGGTTTTGCGTCCGGCGGCAGACTCCGTCTGGATACGTTTGACGGCATCGGCGGCATCGGCGAGACGGACAATTTTGAGGTTTATCGCGTAGTGGGTTTGCATTTCGCCGCTCACCCAGTCGAGATACTGATTGACGGCATTATCGCCGCCCCAGGCATTGAACCAGACGGTCTGTCCTTTCGCCTCATCTTTGATCTGTTGCCAGTCGAGGGCATACGTGGTCTGGGAAAAGAGCGACAAGATCCCCAATAGCCATACACAATGGCGCATATTTTCTCCTGATGATTAGGATTGCGCGTCTGATGACGTTCCACCCGGGAGGCGACACAGGCCCTGGGCGGGAATGTCCATTGACGAGTTAAAACGCGCCGATAAATTTTGTAAGCCGATAAGCGCCGTCAGTTCCGTTAGCGCCTGTGCGTCAAAGTGGGCGGCCAACGTGCTGCGCAGTGCGTCATCAACAGTCGGAGGGGTCATGCTGGCGGCTTCAGCATACTCCAGCGCCAGACGCTCCGACTCACTAAACAGTGGACTTTGCCGCCAGTCACTGACGGCCAACAGTTTGTCTGTACTGCCTGTGCGTTCTGCGATTTTCATGTTGGTGATATCAACACAAAATTCGCACAGGCACATTTGCGCGATGCGGGCGCTGACTAAGGCGCGTAACACGGGATCAAGCGGCGAGCGTTTACGCTCCAGATACCCCACAAACATGGAAACCAGATAAAAGATGAAGGGAATACGCCCCCACCAGCGAATTGGACTGAGCACTTCGCCGTAATGGCGGCGGTGCAGCCACGCCTGAGGACGTAAAATCAACGGGATTTTGTTCAGCGGCGGCAACCCCATCAGGAACTCCTCTTTTGACGTTCGCTATAGAATTTACGGGCGGCAAAGATAACCACCGTCAGTGCGAACAGAATAAACAGTCCGCTCACCAACCAGAATGTCCCGCCGGTTAACAGGCTTCCTGCCCACGAATAGACAATGGTTGCCGGTAGCTGACCCAAACCTGTTGCGATAAAAAAATGACGAAAACGGATCGATGTCAGACCGGCGGCGTAACTTATCGGATCGAAAGGGACAAAAGGCAGCAGACGACAAATCAGAATAGTATGTTTGCCGTAACGCGCAAAAAAACCGTCCATGCTTTCCAGTACGGCTTTGCCGGTTAATTTCTCGACAACACTGCGGCCCATCACTCTGGCGATGAAAAAACAGAGGGCGGCGCCTGCCATCGCGCTTGTCCAGGAGAGCAGACCGCCCCAGAAGGCACCGAACAGCGAGGCATTGGCAAAGGTGATGAGAAACGCTGGCAACGGGGCGGCAATGGCCTGCAAGATCATCAAAATGAACGAAACCACCGCCGCCTGCGCGCCGTACGATTGAATAAACCGTTCAATGCCCTGTTGGTCCAGGGCGGTAAAGGCCGCAATACTGTGGTTAATAAACGCATGAACGCCAGGAATCAGCGCCCATGCACACAGCGCGGCGATCGCCAGAAGGATGACTCCGGCGCGGTAAAACCAAAGAATACGCGGTTTATTGTGCATCATCCTGTTTGAACACCACCGTTGAGTTCAGCGACTGCCATAAGCCCTCTTGCCGTTAATTCTTTTTTCCAGGCTGTTCCAGGTTCTTGCATCGCTCTATCCTTCTGTATGATTTGATGACCAGTTTGGTGAGCTATCCGGAGTATCGCAAGCATGCAGATCAACCTGTTTATGTCGGGCATATATTTTGGCCAGCTGAATTAAACTAAATAACGCCAGACCTGCCAGACAGAGTTTCACCATAAATAGCGTGGAGATCCCTTCGTGGCTGAGTTCACTGGCCATTAAGGTATAGATTAACAGTCCGGGTAAGGTGGTGATGGCGGAAATAACCGTAAAAGGCCAGAATGCAATAGACGTCAAACCGTAAGCATAATTTTGAATGTTATAGGGAAATAACGGAATCAAACGCGTCAGGATTAAGAAATCAGTACCGTTGCGGCTAATCCCTTTCTCAATGGCCTGAAATACTGGCGTATGGCCGACGTATTTTAGCAGCAGATCTCTGCCCAACCAGCGGGCAAGCAGAAAAGACAATGATGAGGCCAGGGTTGCCGCCAGCAGGGAAAGTAGGGTTCCCCAAACGGGGCCAAATACTACACCGCCAACAATGACCAGTACACTGCCAGGCATCAGACAGAGTGTGGCAATAATAAATAACAGGATATACAGGGTGTAACCGAGCACACCGCATTGACGAACGATTTCTTGCAGATGAGAGAAATTAACGACGACATCAAAGAATCCGGAGGAGTAAATCGCGTAAACCACCGCGCCAATTAACAGACAGGCGATCGCTAATTTACACTCGGCTTTCATCACAGGGATTTCCTATATCAAGACTTGATAATAGAGAGTTTGTCGGGAAATAAAAACGAGGGCGACAGTATAATAAACGGCAGTAAGTCACAAATTCTTACTGCCGTTTTGTTGATTTTACTCAATATTATCCCGTCCTCGCCTGGGGTGCCGCGAGGACGTCAGCACGCTTTAGCCGCGAAAGGTGGCCCAGATTGGCGCATGGTCGGAGGGTTTTTCCATGCTACGGATTTCATAGTCAATGCCCGTTTCCACGCAACGTTCAGCCAGCGGATTGCTCGCCAGCAAAAGGTCTATACGCAGGCCACGGTTATCGTCAAATCCTTTCGAGCGGTAATCAAACCACGAGAATTTGTCGAGAGTTTCTGGATTGGCATGGCGGAAGGTGTCAACCAGACCCCAGTTCAACAGCCTAGCCATCCATTCACGCTCTTCCGGCAGGAAGGAACACTTACCGGTACGCAACCAGCGTTTGCGGTTCTCTTCACCAATACCAATGTCCAGATCGGACGGGCTGATATTCATATCGCCCATGATCAGCACCGGATTCTCTGGTGCTAACTCCGTTTCCAGATAGTTTTGCAAGTTCTGGTAAAACTGTGCTTTTGCCGGGAATTTCAACGGGTGGTCGCGGCTTTCGCCTTGCGGGAAATAGCCGTTAATGACAGTGATATTTCCCAGTGGCGAAGGGATTTCCGCCATGATGATGCGGCGTTGCGCTTCTTCGTCGTCTTGTGGGAAGCCACGGCGCACGGAAATCGGCGTCTCTTTGGTCAGCAGCGCGACGCCATAATGGCCCTTTTGCCCATGATAGAAAACGTTGTAGCCCAGCTTTGCCACCTCTTCGAGAGGGAACATGTCGTCGTGAACTTTTGTCTCCTGTAAGCCAATAACATCCGGTTGGTGTTTTTCGACAATGGCTGCCAGTTGATGGGGGCGGGCTCGCAGGCCGTTGATATTAAAAGAGACAAATTTCATAGTTGCTGCCACTTTGTAAGATGAATAGTGCAAGGATGTTAGCAGAAATTAGGCTGACTGACTGCCACTTGTCGTGAGATTACGGCGATGAGTGTGAATGGTATTAACAATGGCGCAAAAACTGCACTGTTTTAGGGCGGCTTGCATCAGAATGAGGCCGTTATTTACGAGAAATTTCGTATACGATCACAATTCCAGAATTATATTTGGCAACTGAATAATATTGCGCTTTTTCCTCTCCATGCCGCCGGATACGCAAATATATTCACTTTTTATGCAATTAAAGTGAATATGTCTGGGTTCTAACCGTTTGATTTTCCGTTCTCATCTCCCGTTTATGCATTTTTAGCACTGGCTGGCACGAACTCTGCAATCTACATTTACAGCGCAAACACTCATATTTATTAACATATAAGTAACTTTTAATTTACCCGAAGAGGTCGCTATGTCTCTGTCAGTTACGCGTGAAAACTTTGAAGAATGGATGATGCCCGTATACGCACCCGCACCTTTTATTCCGGTTCGTGGGGAGGGCTCGCGCTTGTGGGATCAGCAGGGTAAAGAGTATATCGACTTCGCAGGGGGGATCGCCGTTAACGCGCTGGGTCATGCGCATCCGGCATTGCGTGAGGCATTGAATGAACAGGCGGCAAAATTCTGGCATACCGGGAATGGCTACACCAATGAACCCGTACTGAGACTGGCAAAGCAGTTGATTGATGCCACGTTTGCTGAACGTGTCTTCTTCTGTAACTCAGGCGCAGAAGCGAATGAAGCGGCGTTAAAACTGGCGCGCAAGTACGCCCATGACCATTTTAGCAGCCATAAAAGCGGCATCGTCGCGTTCAAGAATGCGTTTCACGGGCGGACGCTGTTTACTGTCAGCGCAGGCGGACAGCCAGCCTACTCGCAGGATTTTGCACCGTTGCCGCCGGATATTCGTCACGCCGTGTATAACGACCTCAATTCGGCCAGTGAACTGATCGACGACACCACCTGCGCGGTGATTGTGGAGCCGATGCAGGGTGAGGGCGGTGTGCTGCCTGCGACGAAAGCATTTTTGCAGGGGCTTCGCGAGCTGTGCAATCGGCACAATGCATTGCTGATTTTTGATGAAGTGCAAACCGGCGTGGGGCGTACGGGTGAACTCTATGCCTATATGCATTACGGCGTGACGCCGGATCTGCTGACCACCGCGAAAGCGCTGGGCGGTGGTTTCCCCATTGGCGCGCTGTTGACCACAAAACAGTGTGCCAGCGTGATGACGGTGGGCACACACGGCACGACTTACGGCGGTAATCCGCTGGCGTCGGCGGTGGCTGGAAAATTACTGGAGATCGTCAATACCCCTGAGATGCTCAATGGCGTCAAACAGCGTCACAACTGGTTTGTTGAACGGCTGAATACCATTAACGCCCGTTTTGGGTTGTTCAGTGAAATCCGGGGTCTGGGCTTGCTGATCGGCTGTGTGCTGACGGCCGAATATGCTGGAAAAGCCAAACAGATCTCACAGGAAGCGGCAAACGCGGGTGTCATGGTGTTGATTGCGGGTGGCAACGTGGTGCGTTTCGCCCCTGCGCTTAACGTCAGCGAAGAAGAAGTGTCTACCGGGTTGGTTCGTTTCGCCCTGGCCTGTGAACGTATTAAAGCAGGGGGTTCATCATGATGGTGATCCGTCCCGTCGAACAAGCGGACATTACCGCGCTGATGCAGCTTGCCGCGAAAACCGGCGGCGGGTTGACCTCGTTACCGGCGAATGAGGAGACGCTGATTGCGCGAATCGATCGCGCATTAAAGACCTGGCAGGGAGAATTGCCAAAAAGCGAGCAGGGCTACGTGTTTGTGCTGGAAGAGAGTGAAACCGGCGCGGTGGCGGGAATTTGCGCCATTGAAGTGGCGGTGGGGCTGAACGACCCCTGGTATAACTATCGGGTTGGGACGCTGGTACACGCGTCGAAAGAGTTGAATGTTTACAACGCATTGCCGACGCTTTTTCTCAGCAATGACCATACCGGCAGTAGCGAACTGTGTACGCTGTTTCTCGACCCGGACTGGCGCAAAGAGGGGAACGGGTATCTGCTCTCGAAGTCGCGATTTATGTTCATGGCGGCCTTTCGCGACAAGTTCAACGAGAAAGTGGTGGCCGAAATGCGCGGCGTGATCGACGAGCACGGTTATTCCCCGTTCTGGCAAAGCCTTGGGAAACGCTTTTTCTCGATGGAGTTTAGCCGCGCCGATTTTCTGTGTGGGACAGGGCAGAAAGCGTTTATTGCCGAACTGATGCCCAAGCATCCTATTTATACCCACTTTCTCTCTGAAGAGGCGCAGGCGGTGATAGGCGAAGTACATCCGCAGACCGCGCCCGCCCGCGCAGTACTTGAGAAAGAAGGTTTCCGCTACCGGAACTATATCGATATTTTTGACGGTGGCCCGACGCTGGAATGCGATATTGATCGCGTACGGGCGATCCGTAAAAGCCGACTGGTGGAGGTTGTTGAAGGACAGCCTGCGCAGGGGGAGTTTCCTGCTTGCCTGGTCGCCAATGAAAACTACCACCATTTTCGCGCCACATTAATACGCACCGACCCGGACACCCAGCGTCTGGTGCTGACCGCAGCGCAATTAGATGCGTTGAAATGCCACGCGGGAGATAAGGTTCGGCTGGTGCGCCTGTGCGCTGAGGAGAAAACGGTATGACGCTATGGATTAACGGCGACTGGATAACCGGTCAGGGAGAGCAGCGCATTAAAACCAACCCGGTGACCGGAGACATTCTCTGGCAGGGCAATGATGCGGACGCGACCCAGGTTTTACAGGCGAATCGCGCGGCGCGGGCGGCGTTCCCCGGCTGGGCGAAACGTGCGTTCAATGAGCGACAGGCGGTGGTGGAGAAATTTGCGGCGTTACTGGAGAGCAATAAAGCACAGCTCACGACCATTATTGCCCGCGAAACCGGCAAGCCCCGCTGGGAGGCGGTGACGGAAGTGACGGCAATGATCAACAAAATTGCCATTTCAGTGAAGGCTTACCACACCCGCACCGGCGAACAGCACAGTGAACTGCCGGATGGCGCGGCAACGTTGCGTCATCGTCCGCACGGCGTTCTGGCGGTGTTTGGCCCGTACAACTTTCCAGGACATTTACCGAACGGCCATATTGTTCCGGCGCTGCTGGCGGGGAATACGCTGATTTTTAAACCCAGCGAGTTAACGCCGTGGACCGGCGAAGCCGTGATGAAACTGTGGGAACAGGCCGGATTACCGCCGGGAGTGCTGAATATGCTGCAGGGCGGGCGCGAAACCGGGCAGGCGCTGAGCGCGCTGGACGATATTGATGGGCTACTTTTCACCGGCAGCGCGAACACCGGTTATCAGTTGCACCGCCAGTTGTCCGGGCAGCCGGAAAAAATCCTCGCGCTGGAGATGGGTGGCAACAATCCGCTGATTGTTGAGGAACCTTTGGATATCGATGCTGCCGTGCATCTGACCATTCAGTCGGCGTTTGTCACCGCTGGCCAGCGTTGTACCTGCGCGCGTCGCCTGTTGGTCAAAAAAGGGGCGCTGGGCGATGCGTTCCTGGCGCGTCTGGTGGAGGTCAGCCAACGGCTGACGCCAGGGGGCTGGGACGACGAACCCCAGCCCTTTATGGGGGGATTGATCTCAAGCGAGGCGGCACGCCACGTGCATGAAGCATGGCAAAAACTTGAGTCTCTGGGCGGAACTACGCTACTGGCACCGCGCGTGCTGAAAGAGGGCGCATCGCTGATTTCACCAGGGATTATTGAGATGACCGGCGTGGCGAACGTGCCAGATGAAGAAGTGTTTGGCCCGCTGCTTGGGGTCTGGCGCTATGACGATTTTGACGAGGCGATTCGACTGGCGAATAACACCCGCTTTGGATTGTCGTGCGGTCTGGTATCGCCGGATCGTGAACAGTTTGAGCAACTGTTGCTCGAGGCGCGGGCCGGGATCGTCAACTGGAATAAGCCGTTGACGGGGGCCGCCAGTACGGCACCGTTTGGCGGTGTTGGCGCATCGGGCAACCACCGGGCGAGCGCATGGTACGCGGCGGATTATTGCGCCTGGCCGATGGCGAGCCTCGAATCTCCGGCATTAACCTTACCCGCGTCGCTCAGCCCCGGACTCGATTTTTCTCATGAGGAGCCGGTATGAAAGCGCATGAAGTCAATTTCGATGGACTGGTCGGTTTGACGCACCATTATGCCGGGCTGTCCTTTGGCAATGAGGCGTCGACCCGCCATCGTTTTCAGGTGTCGAATCCACGGCTGGCGGCGAAGCAGGGGCTATTAAAGATGAAGGCGCTGGCGGACGCCGGATTCCCGCAGGCGGTGATTCCGCCCCATGAGCGCCCTTATATTCCAGTTCTTCGCCAGCTAGGGTTCACCGGCAGTGACGAACAGGTGCTTGAAAAAGTGGCGCGTCAGGCGCCGCAATGGCTCTCCAGCGCCAGTTCGGCTTCACCAATGTGGGTGGCCAATGCGGCGACAGTATGCCCGTCGGCAGATGCGCTGGATGGCAAAGTGCATTTCACGGTCGCCAATCTGAACAACAAATTCCATCGTTCTCTGGAAGCATCGACCACCGCATCCTTGCTACGGGCGATATTTCGTGATGAGCAGTGTTTTGCCGTTCACAACGCGCTGCCGCAGGTTGCGCTGCTGGGCGATGAAGGTGCTGCGAACCATAACCGACTGGGGGGCGATTACGGCGCAGCAGGCGTGCAACTGTTTGTTTATGGTTGTGAAGAGGGAAATACCTTACGGCCAACGCGCTATCCGGCACGGCAAACACGTGAGGCCAGCGAAGCCGTGGTGCGGCTGAATCAGGTGAACCCCCGCCAGGTTATTTTCGCGCAGCAGAATCCGGAGGTAATCGATCGTGGCGTTTTCCATAACGATGTGATTGCGGTGTCAAACCGGCAGGTGCTGTTTTGCCATCAGCAGGCGTTCGTGAAGCAGGACGAGCTAATGAACCGGCTGCGCTCATGCGTGGCTGATTTTACGCCGATAGAGGTCGCTTCGTCTGACGTCACGGTACAAGATGCGGTTGCCACCTATCTGTTCAACAGTCAGTTGCTAAGTCGTGAAGACGGCAGCATGGTGCTGATCTTACCGCAGGAATGTCGTGACCATGCGGGGGTATGGCGTTACCTGAATGGACTGCTGGACGCCGATAACCCGATAAGCGATCTCCGGGTCTTTGATTTACGTGAAAGCATGTCAAATGGCGGTGGGCCGGCTTGTTTACGTCTGCGCGTGGTATTAACGCCAGAGGAACAACGGGCGGTAAATCCGTCGGTGATGATGAACGATACGCTCTTTACGGCGCTGAATCAGTGGGTGGATCGCTACTACCGTGACCGTTTGACGGCAGCCGATCTCGCCGATCCGCAGTTGTTGCGTGAAGGACGGGAGGCGCTGGACGCGCTGACGCAGTTGCTTAATCTGGGTTCTGTTTATCCTTTCCAGCAATCAGGGGCAAATAATGGATAACTTTCTGGCGCTGACACTGGAGGGAAAACCACCGGATAGCAGGGAGGGGGAAGCCCCCGGTTTTCACTGGCGGTGGTTAGGTCATGGGCTACTGGAACTCACGCCAGAAACGCCGGTGGATCGTGCTCTGGTGATTTCAGCGGGGATTCATGGCAACGAAACGGCACCCGTGGAGATGCTGGATGCGCTGCTTTCGGCACTTTTTCAGGGGCGACAGACATTGCGCTGGCGACTGCTGGTGGTGTTGGGGAATCCGCTGGCGCTCTCGGCGGGGAAACGGTATTGCCACAGCGACATGAACCGAATGTTTGGCGGGCGATGGCAAGTGTTTCCTGAGAGTGAAGAAACGGAACGTACCCGCGAGCTGGAGCAGTGTCTGGAGAATTTTTTCGCGGGTGGCAGTGAACGTCTACGCTGGCATCTCGACCTACACACCGCGATTCGCGGCTCTTATCACGTCCGGTTTGGGGTATTGCCTTCGCGTCCCATTCCCTGGGAGGAGACGTTTCTCAGTTGGCTGGGCGCGGCGGGTCTGGAGGCGCTGGTGTTCCATCAAGCGCCGGGAGGCACGTTTACGCATTTTAGCTGTGAGCATTTTGGCGCGCTGTCCTGCACGCTGGAGCTCGGTAAGGCGCTGCCGTTTGGTCATAATGATCTTACGTTGTTTGCACCTACCGCACAGGCGTTAGCGTCGTTGCTTACCGGCAATCTCGCCATCGCAGGGGATTTCTCTCCAGTACGCTATCGGGTGGTGTCGCAAATTACCCGGCGCAGCGACGCTTTTATCCTGCATATGGATAACCAGACGCTGAACTTTACGCCCTTTAAGGAAGGGACGTTATTGGCGCAGGATGGTGAAGAGAGGGTGGTCGTGACGCATGACACTGAATATGTTCTCTTTCCCAATCCCAATGTGGCTTGCGGTTTACGCGCCGGACTGATGCTGGAAAAACTGTGCTAACGATATTTACCCTCAGGTGTTCGCCTGAGGGAATTATACTCATCAGACGGCAGTTTGCAGGATTACGGATTATTCCTGGATAACTGCTTTATTAATCACCACTGTTGCGGTATAGTTTTTCATAATCCCTTCAAAATCAGTGTATTGTAATTATTCATTTCAACTCTCCACGATTTATTCTTTTTTTCTTCATAATTGGCGAAAAACTGTTTTTTACACTTTCATTGTTTTACCGTTGCTCTGACTTATTGACGAATAAGCCAGTAAAGTTAATCTCGTCAACACGGCACTGCCTTATCAGAAATGCCGTAAAAATAACTGAAAGGAAGGATAAAGATTATGCGTAAATTAACTGCACTGTTTGTTGCCTCGACTCTGGCGCTGGGCGCTGCAAACCTGGCGCACGCAGCTGACACTTCCAGCGCGGCTACTGCTGACTCTATGCCGATGATGCACCATAAAGGTAAATTTGGTCCGCATCACGATATGATGTTTAAAGACCTGAACCTGACCGATGCGCAGAAACAGCAGATTCGCGAAATCATGAAAGGCCAGCGTGACCAGATGAAACGTCCGCCGCTGGAAGAACGCCGCGCGATGCATGACATCATTACCAGCGACACCTTTGATAAAGCCAAAGCGCAAGCGCAGATTGCGAAGATGGAAGAGCAACGCCAGGCGAACATGCTGGCGCACATGGAAACCCAGAACAAGATCTACAACATTCTGACCCCGGAACAGAAAAAACAGTTTAATGCTAATTTTGAGAAGCGTCTGACAGAACGTCCGGCGCAGGAAGGTAAAATGCCTGCATCTGCCGAGTAATCTCGCAGTCAACATTCAAGACCGCCGGCCCTGTCCACAACACGTTTTTACGAGGTGGACAGGGTCGGCGGTTTTTCTTTATTTCTCACTAAGGTAAATCCTCACTGCTGCCGATAACGATACCGTGCATGATTTGGCGCATCGCATCTTTCAGGAGTGACGATGGAATACTTTGATATCCGTAAAATGCCGGTAAACCTCTGGCGTAATGGGGCGGGTGAAACGCGAGAAATTTGCTGTTTTCCTCCGGCAACACGTGATTTTCACTGGCGTGCGAGCATTGCTTCCATTGCCGGAAACGGCGAATTCGCGCTTTTCCCTGGGGTGGAGCGCGTGATTACGTTGCTGGAAGGGGGAGAGGTCACTCTGGACGGCGGCAATACCTTTACCCACACTCTTAAACAGTATCAGCCGTTTACCTTTGCGGGCGAGCATGCGGTGAAAGCGAAACTGACGGAGGGGAAAATGTCGATGGATTTCAATATTATGACCCGCCGCGATTGTTGCCAGGCGAAAGTCAGAGTCGCCGATCGCTCCTTTACGACATTTGGCTCACGCGGTGGCGTGGTGTTTGTCATTAGTGGGGCCTGGCAGTTGGGTGAAAAATTACTGACGGCCGATCAAGGTGCCTGCTGGGATGATGGACGGCATACGCTGCGGTTGTTGAAATCTGAGGGAAAACTGCTGTTTAGCGAAATAACCTGGTTGGCGGGCCATGCGCCAGCGTCGGTGCAATAATTTCACACTGCGTAGCAGACAATGGCAGGCCGAATAGAGGACGCGCTATCCGGCCTGACGTGACGGTCAGATCTCGCTTTTTTTCCAGAAATCATCAAAGACGGTAATCGGTGTGCGGCGCTTGTGCTCCGTCTTTAAATACCAGCCTTCAATAATTTTTGCCGTTTCGGCCGCCAGCGTTTTGCCTTCCAGATAATCATCAATATTGTCATAGGTGACGCCTAACGCGGCTTCATCAGGAAGCGAAGGGCGATCGTCTTCGAGATCGGCGGTAGGCGCTTTCTTATATAAATGCTCCGGACAGCCCAGGGCGGCAAGCAGTTGCTTCCCCTGACGCTTATTCAGTCGGAAAATAGGATTGATATCGGTACCGCCGTCACCGTATTTGGTAAAGAACCCGGTCAGCGCTTCTGCCGCATGATCGGTCCCCACCACGACGCCGCTGGTCATTCCGGCGATGCTGTACTGTGCTTTCATCCGTTCACGGGCTTTCTCGTTGCCACGCACAAAATCACTCAACTCAATGCCCGCTTCGCGCAACGCCTGTTCGCTGGCCAGCACCGCGCCTTTGATATTGACGGTCAATACGCGGTCAGGTTGAATAAAGGTGATAGCATCCTGACAGTCTTGTTCATCAGCCTGTACGCCATAAGGCAGACGCACGGCAATAAATTGCAGACTCGTATTACCCGTTTCTTCCCGCAACTCCGTTATCGCCATCTGGCATAATTTACCGGTCAACGTTGAGTCCTGACCGCCACTTATCCCCAGGACCAGCGACTTCAAAAAGGGGTAGGTGCTCAGATAGGATTTGATAAAATCCACGCTGCGGCGAATTTCTTCTTCGGCATTAATATGCGGTTTTGCGCCAAGCGCCTGGATAATCTTTTGCTGCAGAGTCATTCAACCCCTCCGAAACGATTAAAATAACCATGATGCGTTAAAGCTAACGCTTTGCTGCGTAAACGACAAGGCTCACTGGCGCGAGTGGCGCAATTTACGGCCTAAAAAGAGAACATTTTGTTTAAAGAGATTTTTCCGAAACACGTATCGTAGAAATAGTAAGCTTGAAAAATGGTTTGATGTATTCCAGGCTTATCTAACACGCTGATAAACAAGAGGACGGAAAATGAACAAGAAAATGGCAGGAATTCTAAGCGCAGCGGCCGTAATGACGATGCTGGCAGGGTGTACGGCGTATGATCGTACCAAAGACCAATTTGTACAGCCTGTCGTCAAAGATGTGAAGAAAGGTATGAGCCGGGCGCAGGTTGAACAAGTTGCCGGGAAACCTTATTCCGAAGTGAGCATGACTCATGCTCGTGGTAGTTGCCAGACTTACATTCTGGGTCAACGGGATGATAAAATAGAAAGCTATTTTGTCGCGCTGGACGACACCGGACATGTCATTAACTCAGGTTACCAAACCTGTGAAGAGTATGACACCGACCCGCAGACAGGTAAGTAGTCCCCCTGCCTAATGCCTGAGCATCTGAGAGAACCGGCCACTGCGCCGGTTTTTTTATGGCGATGATAATCTTATTTATTATCGCGAATTATTTGCCTAAAATGTGAGGGTAGTCATAACGCAAGGTCAATGAGAGACAATTTGAAAGGTCAAGGAAATACCATCCACAGGTTCGATACCGTATACTCATTTCAGCCACCTAAAAAAGTAATTTCGGTTACGCAAGTTACCCAGGGCATGGATGCAGGTTAAGGCTTGCGCAATGTCTGGCTGACAGATAATCGCACATGAGGAACGTTTTTATGGAAAAGAAACACATTTATCTGTTTTGTTCTGCGGGCATGTCGACATCGTTACTGGTATCGAAAATGCGTGCCCAGGCTGAGAAATATGAAGTTCCGGTCGTTATTGAAGCATTTCCTGAGACACTGGCCGGAGAAAAGGGACCTGTTGCAGATGTCGTTTTATTAGGTCCTCAAATTGCTTATATGTTGCCTGAAATTCAACGTTTGTTGCCAGGCAAACCTGTAGAAGTAATTGACTCGCTGCTGTATGGCAAAGTCGATGGTTTAGGCGTGCTTAAGGCTGCTGTTGCAGCAATTAAAAAAGCCGCTGCGCATTAATTTTAAATTTTCCCGTCAAAGAGTTATTTCATAAACATTCACCGCAATATTTTATTGCGGTATTTAAGGGTATTTTTCTATGAGTAACGCTATTGCTTCACTTGAAAAGGTACTCCTTCCTTTCGCTGTTAAAATAGGAAAGCAGCCACACGTCAATGCAATCAAAAACGGCTTTATTCGCTTAATGCCGCTGACCCTTGCCGGGGCCATGTTTGTCTTGATCAATAACGTTTTCCTTAGCTTTGGGGAGGGGTCGTTTTTTTATTCATTAGGCATTCGGCTTGATGCATCGACGATTGAGAATTTGAACAGTCTGAAAGGCATCGGCGGAAACGTCTATAACGGTACGCTAGGTATTATGTCCCTGATGGCGCCATTCTTTATCGGCATGGCGCTGGCAGAAGAGCGTAAAGTCGATTCACTGGCCGCAGGACTGTTATCTGTCGCAGCCTTTATGACCGTAACGCCATACAGTGTAGGTGAAGCCTATGCGGTGGGGGCAAACTGGTTAGGCGGCGCCAATATTATCTCCGGTATTATTATTGGCCTGGTCGTGGCCGAAATGTTTACCTTTATTGTTCACCGCAACTGGGTGATTAAATTACCGGACAGCGTGCCTACTTCAGTTTCACGTTCATTCTCGGCATTAATTCCAGGTTTCATTATTCTCTCTATTATGGGGATCATTGCCTGGGCGCTGTCGAATTACGGTTCAAACTTCCACCAGATTATTATGGACACCATTTCTACACCGCTGGCGTCGCTGGGCAGTGTGGTGGGGTGGGCATATGTTCTTTTTGTTCCGCTGCTGTGGTTCTTCGGTATTCACGGTTCACTGGCGCTGACAGCGCTGGACAGCGGCATCATGACCCCCTGGGCTCTGGAAAACATCGCAATCTACCAACAGTTTGGTTCCGTAGATGCGGCGCTGGAAGCCGGTAAGACGTTCCATGTGTGGGCAAAACCCATGCTGGACTCCTACATCTTCCTCGGCGGCAGCGGGGCAACTCTGGGTCTGATTATTGCTATCTTCCTGGCATCGCGTCGTGCGGATTATCGTCAGGTTGCGAAACTGGCGCTGCCTTCCGGTATCTTCCAGATTAACGAACCGATCCTGTTTGGTTTGCCAATTATCATGAACCCGGTGATGTTTATTCCATTCATCCTGGTACAACCGATTCTGGCCGGTATCACGCTGGTGGCCTATTACATGGGGATTATCCCGCCGATTACCAACATCGCGCCGTGGACGATGCCAACCGGGTTAGGGGCATTCTTTAACACTAACGGTAGTGTCGCTGCTCTGCTGGTCGCACTGTTCAACTTAGGCGTTGCCACGCTGATTTATCTGCCGTTCGTGGTAGTTGCCAACAAGGCACAGAACGCGATTGATGAAGAAGAAAGCGAAGAAGATATTGCCAACGCACTGAAATTCTAAATTGAGTCCGGCATGGCCAGCCATGCCGGGACAAACCAGAGGACGGATTATGATCGATCTCGAAAATATTGTGGATACGCAGTCAGAAGCGGAAGAACTTGAAGAAGTGGTGATGGGGCTTATCATCAATTCGGGTCAGGCGCGCAGCCTGGCATACGCCGCGCTTAAGCAGGCCAAGCAGGGTGATTTTGAAGCCGCAAAAGCGATGATGGAGCAGTCACGCATGGCGCTCAATGAAGCGCATCTTGTACAGACGAAACTGATTGAAGGCGATCAGGGTGAAGGTAAAATGAAAGTCAGTCTGGTGCTGGTGCATGCTCAGGACCACCTGATGACGTCAATGCTGGCGCGTGAACTGGTCACCGAGTTGATAGAGCTTCACGAGAAGTTGAAATAGCGAGGGGTAATATGATGCAGCTACAGGTTAACGCACCGGAAATTGCGACCGCTTTTGAGCAGCAGCTTTTTAACGGCAAAAACTTCCATGTGTTTATCTACAACAAAACTGAGAGTGTCAGTGGGCTGCACCAGCATGATTACTACGAGTTTACCCTGGTATTAACCGGTCGCTATTACCAGGAGATCAACGGCAAGCGGGTGTTGCTGGAGCGTGGAGACTTTGTTTTTATCCCTCTGGGATCGCACCATCAAAGTTTTTATGAATTTGGCGCCACGCGCATTCTGAATGTCGGCATCAGTAAACGTTTTTTTGAACAGCATTATCACCCTTTATTACCGTTCTGCTTTGTGGCATCGCAGGTGTATCGCGCTAACAGCGCCTTTCTCACCTATATCGAGACAGTGATTGCGTCGCTCAACTTTCGTGATAACGAACTGGATGAATTTATAGAAGTGGTCACCTTCTATATCATTAATCGGTTACGGCACCACCGGGAAGAGCAGGTGATTGGCGATATTCCACAATGGCTTAAAGCCACCGTGGAGGCGATGCACGACAAAACGCGGTTTGGCGAAAACGCGCTGGAAAATATGGTACACCTGTCCGCAAAATCCCAGGAGTATCTGACCCGCGCGACCCAGCGGTATTACAGCAAAACGCCGATGCAGATAATTAATGAAATCCGTATCAACTTTGCGAAAAAACAGCTGGAAATGACCAACTATTCGGTGACAGATATCGCTTATGAAGCGGGATACAGTAGCCCAAGCTTGTTCATTAAAACCTTTAAAAAGCTGACATCATTTACGCCGAATAGCTACCGAAAAAGATTGACTGAAATAAATCAATAACGATTTATTTGTTCGACTCAATTATTTTAAAGCTTGCCCGAAAATAATGCCGGGACGCCATGCGACTGTCCCGTATTAGGGCGAAGCATAATACACGCCAGTGTTTTTACACTGAAGGGAGATATTATGAGCCAGAAATTAAAGATCGTCACCATTGGTGGCGGGAGCAGCTACACCCCTGAATTACTTGAAGGCTTTATTAAGCGCTATCACGAATTACCGGTGTCCGAATTATGGTTGGTCGATGTTGACGGTGGTAAAGAGAAGCTGGACATTATTTTTGATCTTTGCCAGCGAATGATCGACAAAGCTGGCGTGCCGATGAAATTGTTTAAAACTCTTGACCGCCGTGAAGCGTTAAAAGGGGCTGACTTTGTCACGACCCAATTGCGCGTGGGACAACTGAAAGCCCGCGAACTGGATGAACGCATTCCACTCAGTCAGGGGTATCTTGGTCAGGAGACCAATGGTGCAGGCGGTTTGTTCAAAGGGCTGCGAACTATTCCGGTTATTTTCGACATCATCAAAGATGTGGAGGAACTCTGCCCGAATGCATGGGTGATTAACTTTACCAACCCGGCAGGAATGGTGACTGAAGCCGTTTATCGACACACCAGCTTCAAGAAATTTATTGGCGTGTGTAATATTCCGGTTGGCATGAAGATGTTTATTAATGACGTGCTGAGATTATCGGAAGATGACGACCTGTCTATTGACCTGTTTGGTTTGAACCATATGGTCTTTATTAAAGATGTGCTGGTGAACGGTGAATCACGGTTTGCTGAGCTTCTCGACGGTGTCGCCTCCGGTGAGTTGAAAGCCTCAACGGTGAAGAATATTTTCGACCTGCCGTTTAGCGAAGGTTTAATTCGTTCTCTGAATCTGCTGCCGTGTTCTTATCTGCTGTATTACTTCAAACAGAAAGAGATGCTGGCCATTGAATTAGGCGAATATTATAAAGGTGGCGCTCGCGCTCAGGTGGTGCAGAAAGTGGAGAAACAACTTTTTGACCTTTATAAAAATCCAGAACTTAATGTGAAGCCGAAAGAGCTTGAACAGCGCGGTGGGGCATATTATTCCGACGCCGCCTGTGAAGTGATTAACGCAATTTATAATGACAAACAGACTGAACATTATGTCAACATCCCGCATCATGGGCATGTCGATAATATTCCGGCTGACTGGGCGGTGGAAATGACCTGTACGTTAGGACGCAATGGCGCAACGCCACATCCGCGTATTACGCATTTTGACGAGAAAGTGCTGGGACTTATCTATACCATTAAAGGGTTTGAAGTCGCGGCAAGTAAGGCGGCGCTGAGTGGCGAATTTAATGATGTCTTGCTGGCGCTTAACCTGAGCCCGCTGGTGCATTCTGACCGTGATGCGGAAAGCCTGGCACGTGAACTGATTCTGGCGCATGAAAAGTGGCTGCCTCATTTTGCCGACTGCGTTGAAAAGCTCAAAGAACATTAACAGAGGTTGGCTATGGAACGCTTATTGATTGTAAATGCGGATGATTTTGGTCTAAGCAAAGGGCAAAACTACGGCATTGTGGACAGTTTTCGTCATGGCGTAGTCACCTCCACGACTGCGCTGGTCAATGGTGACGCTATCGATCATGCTGTTCAGCTTCGCCGTGAAGTCCCTGAACTTGCGGTGGGGATGCATTTTGTTCTGACGCTGGGGAAACCGTTAACGCAGATGCCAGGGCTTGCCCGTGATGGCCGTCTGGGGAAATGGATCTGGCAGATGGCGGAAGAAGACGCTTTGCCACTGGACGAAATTTCCCATGAACTGGAATGTCAGTATCAGCGTTTTATAGAACTGTTTGGTAAAGCGCCAACGCATCTGGACAGCCATCACCATGTCCATATGTTCCCGCAACTTTTCCCGCTGGTGGCGCATTTTGCCGCACAACAGGGCGTTGCATTGCGAATTGATCGCCAGACGGTATTTAAAGATACCGATTTGCCGGTGGCGCTGCGAAGCCCGCAAGGGTTTAGCAGCGAGTTTTATGGTGAGGCGATTTCAGAATCACTCTTTTTGCAGGTGCTTGACGCTTCTGCGGGAAGAGGCGAGTCATCGCTTGAAGTTATGTGTCATCCGGCCTTTGTCGACAATACTCTTCGTCAGAGCGCCTATTGTTACCCCCGCTTGACTGAGCTTGATGTGCTTACGTCCCCGTCATTGAAAAATGCCATTGCGGAACGTGGGTATCGTCTCGGCAGTTTTCTTGATGTGTAGAGCCTGAGTTTGCGGCGCGATAAGGCGCCGCATTTTTTTCTTTCACCCACGGTTTATGTTTGCTGCTCGCTATTTCCCCTTCAACTCTCTCGCCTGCAATCGCCTCGATGTGTGTCACTGCGCACGCAGGACAGGACGCCGGTGGGCAAAATCGGCTAAGATAGTGTTTTTCTGATTTTTTGAATTTGCCTTTAGTGAAACAACTGATGATGAAACCTCTTCGCCAACAAAATCGCCCGGTTATCAGCTATGTTCCTCGCGTGGAGCCAGCGCCGCCGGAACACGCGATGAAAATGGACGCATTTCGTGACGTGTGGATTTTGCGTGGAAAATACGTCGCATTTGTCTTAATAGGGGAGTCGTTTCAGCGATCGCCTGCGTTTACCGTTCCGGAGTCGGCGCAGCGCTGGGCAAATCAGATCCGCCAGGAAAACGAGCTGGCAGAATAAAGGGATATAAAAAAACCGCCTGTAGGGGATACAGGCGGTTTTTACACATCATGGGTATGAATTAGTGGTGAGCCAGTTCGGCATCATCCTCGCTGTCCAGAATGGTTTTATCCGTTTGCTTCAGCCATTGACTGGTCAGGGTGCCGGCCGTCATTGAACCACTGACATTCAGCGCAGTACGTCCCATATCGATCAGCGGTTCGACGGAAATCAGCAGGGCAACCAGCGTGACTGGCAGTCCCATCGCAGGCAGAACGATCAACGCTGCAAACGTCGCACCGCCACCCACACCCGCAACACCCGCAGAGCTTACTGTGACAATACCAACCAGCGTGGCAATCCATACGGGATCCAACGGGTTAATCCCAACGGTAGGCGCCACCATCACGGCCAGCATTGCCGGGTACAGACCCGCACAACCGTTCTGACCAATTGTCGCGCCAAAAGAGGCCGCAAAGCTGGCAATAGATTCCGGTACGCCCAGACGACGCGTTTGCGCTTCAACGTTCAACGGAATAGACGCTGCGCTGGAACGGCTGGTAAAGGCAAAGGTCAGGACCGGCCACACTTTGCGGAAATATTTCAGCGGGCTGACGCCGTTGACGCCAAGCAGAACGCCGTGTACGGCAAACATAATCGCCAGGCCAAGATAGGACGCCACAACAAAGCTTCCCAGTTTGATGATGTCCTGCAGGTTAGAGCCCGCCACGACTTTGGTCATCAGCGCCAGCACACCATAAGGCGTTAACTGCATCACCAGACGTACCAGTTTCATCACCCAACTTTGCAGGGTATCGATGGCGGTTAACACGCGTTCGCCTTTCGGTGCGTCATCTTTCAGCAGTTTCAGCGCCGCAACGCCGAGGAACGCAGCGAAAATGACCACGCTGATGATAGAGGTCGGGTTCGCTCCGGTCAGGTCGGCAAACGGGTTTTTCGGGATGAACGACAACACCAGCTGCGGTACGCTGAGGTCGGCCACTTTGCCCACATAGTTGGTTTCAATCGCAGTCAGACGCGCGGTTTCTGCGCCACCCTGAACCAGACCTTCAGCCGTCAGACCAAACAAATTGGTCACCAGTACCCCCACCAGTGCGGCAATCAGCGTGGTGAACAGCAAAGTCCCGATGGTCAGAAAACTGATTTTTCCCAGTTGAGAGGCGTTATGAAGGCGTGCTACTGCGCTCAGGATAGAAGCGAACACCAGCGGCATAACAATCATTTGTAGCAGTTGTACATAGCCGTTACCGACAATGTTGAACCACTGAACTGAATCTTTTAAGACCTGGCTGTCAGACCCGTAAATCGTATGCAGGGCAAGGCCAAAGACCACGCCCATAACCAGACCCACCAGTACTTTCTTTGCCAGACTCCACTGTTTATGACGGGCTTGCGCCAGCACAAACAGCAACACAACGAACACCACGATGTTCGCAATTAATGGAAAATTCATCCCCGTTCTCCTGATCTTTTTATCTATGTCGCTTCGTTACAGCGATTCTGTTGCCGCAAGATTAGCAGAACTGTGAGTTGCCTCTTATATTCAAATGGAATTGTTTATGCCAAAAATGACAGTTGCGTCGATTTACTAATCAATTTGGTGATTTATAAAACGGTTAAATTGAAATTGCAGCGTATTGATCATATGCGATGACCAGCGTACGGCACTGTTTTCGGGGATTGTTTGCGGCATCCACACGGCCCAGGCAAACAGCGCCATACAGAGAAAGCGCTCCAGTTGGTTGCCTTTTTGCGGGACAAGTATAGGCAGACGAAAGCGCCAGCGACACGGCCAGAGCAGAGGGACACCTGCTGGCGTTAGCATATCTGCCAGAATATGGCTTAAGTAACCCAGTACCATGCCCTGCAGGGCGTCGGCCGGGATAATCCAGGTCTCGGGGACTTTGAGATAAAAGGTCGTTAGTAGCGCAAATACCGCCAACAGACTGTGAGTAAATCCGCGATGACCAAATGCCCTGGCAATCGGTTTGGAGATCCATTTTAACCGCTGCCCGAGTAATGACTTTGGATGATCAATGTCAGGCAACAGGCAGGTCAGAATTGCTGAAGGGACAATATGCCACCAGTCGCCCTGCGCGAGAACGGGCGTAAGCTCGGCATTTTTGGCAAATACCGCACAGGCAATTGAAAAAAGGAGGTGGCCTTCCGCCGTCATGATAGAACCCAATAAACTGTCAATTCATACAGTATAGGGTTTTTGTACAGTAGGCGGAAGAGGTGACGTTGTAACCCTATGTCACAAAAGTGGTGATTAGCGTGCCAGCCAACCACCGTCAACAGCAATGGTATAGCCGTTGATGTAGGCAGAAGCGTCTGAGGCGAGAAAAACCACCGGGCCTTTCAGGTCATCAGGTGTGCCCCAGCGTCCGGCCGGAATGCGATCGACGATCTCTTTGCTGCGCCCGGCATCATCGCGCAACTGCTGCGTATTGTTTGTAGCCATATAACCCGGGGCGATGGCATTGACGTTGATCTGGTGTGGCGCCCATTCATTGGCCAGCAGACGGGTGAGGCCCAGCACACCGCTTTTGGAGGCAGTATATGAGGGAACACGGATCCCGCCCTGGAAAGAGAGCATGGAGGCAATATTGATGATCTTTCCACCATGACCTTGTTGTAAAAACTGGCGAGCTACGGCTTGCGAAAGAAAGAAAACAGACTTGAGATTCAGGTTCATCACGTCATCCCAGTCTTTTTCGCTGAAAGAGAGCGCATCATCGCGGCGAATTGTCCCGGCGTTATTGACCAGAATATCCACCTGCCCGAATTTCGTTACCGTTTGGCTCACGATATCAGCGATAGCACTTTGCTGGCTGAGGTCGGCCTGAATCGTCATAAACTGCCTGCCCAGCGCCGTAACTTTTGCTGCCGTCTCGTGAGGGATCTTCCGGTTCACACCCACGATGTTGCAGCCTGCCTCAGCAAGCGCGACAGCCATACCCTGACCAAGCCCGGTATCACAACCGGTGACGATCGCCGTTTTACCCGACAGACTAAATGTATTCAAAATCATACTTACCCCGGCTACCCATTTTGAAAGGCGATAACTTCTGCAATGAAGGATAGAAGAGGTGACGAGTGAATACAATAAAAAATGAAACAGTGTTTTAAAAATATGGGGCAATTGACTATTGCCCCTGACAGTTAGCCACGTAAATGGGTGGCTGTAAGATCGGATAATGAGCTCAGCTTCACGTCGGCGAGGGCAAAACGCGCATCGTGCTGACCCTCTTTCGCAGGAACGACGATGGAGCGCATTCGTGCGGCTTTCGATGCCACCATGCCGTTGACGGAGTCCTCCAGCGCGACACAGGTTAACGGGTCGATGCCCAGTTTGGTGGCGCAGTCGATGTAAACCTGCGGGTGTGGTTTGCTGTAGGGGAGTTTTTCCGCCGAGGCGAGGGCGTCGAAGCTTTCGCGCAGGCCAAACATGGTCAGGACTTTTTCCAGCATATGCAGCGGGGAGGCTGACGCCAGGCCGACCAGCAATCCCTGAGATTTGCATAACGCAACGGCCTCACGTACGCCAGGCAACAGCGGGCGCGTTTCCTCTACCAATGAAATAGCCCGCGCGATGATCAGGTCGGTGACTTCCTGACGATCAGGTCCCTTCCAGGGCTGCTGCGCGTACCACAGGTCGACAACCATATCGATACGTAAACCCAGGGTGTCCGGGAGTTCATGGCGGCGGCCGATATCTACGCCTAAACTTGCGATTACATCCAGTTCAGCCTGATCCCATAGCGGCTCGGAATCGATCAGTAATCCATCCATATCAAAAATTGCAGCAAGAATTTGACGCGGGGTTGACATCACAACCTCTCCTGTTGAGATTAAAACGTAAGGTATTGAGCGTGCATTATGGTTACTAACGTATCATAGCGCCTTTAAAGATCGGGCGAAAACAGTTATCAGCAGGTAGACTTAAGGCCAAAACGACGCGTCTTTATCAAGGGGAACTCATGACGTATCAACAAGCTGGACGCATTGCTATCTTAAAAAGGATTCTGGGATGGGTGATTTTCATCCCTGCGTTGATTTCTACGCTGGTGTCGGTACTGAAATTTATGTACGCCCACAGCGAGAAGCAAGAGGGGATAAATGCAGTGATGCTCGATTTTGCCCACGTGATGATCGATATGATGCGCGTTAATACCCCGTTTTTGAACCTGTTCTGGTACAACTCGCCGACGCCGGATTTTCAATACAGCCTCAATGTTGTGTTCTGGGTGATTTTTGTTTTGATCTTCATTGGTCTGGCGTTGCAGGACTCTGGTGCCAGAATGAGTCGCCAGGCGCGTTTTCTTCGTGAAGGCGTTGAAGACCAGTTGATTCTGGAGAAAGCCAAAGGCGCTGAAGGGATATCGCGCGAACAGATCGAATCGCGTATCGTCGTGCCGCATCACAGCATCTTTCTGCAGTTTTTCCCGCTTTATATCCTGCCGGTGATTATTATCGTGCTCGGCTACGTTTTCTTTTCTGTGCTGGGATTTGTCGGATAAAAAATAATGCCGGATGGTGACGGAAACCTTATCCGGCAGAGGGTTGTCGTTGTGTGCCCGATAAGCGTCGCGCCATCGGGCACAAGCACTACGCTGCCAGCAGTCTGTCCATCGCTTTCTGCGCAATGACCAGATGTTGCCCGCCAAACAGAATCGCCCGGTTTAGCAACGTATACAGCTGATAGACAGGTTGGCGATCCAGAAAATCTAACGGTAACGGGGAAACAGACTGGTAGCCATCATAAATCTGGGGAGGTTGATCGATATGCAAAGGCAGCATCGCCAGATCGCACTCTCTGTCACCCCAGTAGCAGGCAGGGTCAAAGATATAAGGCCCATTTGGACCCAGCGCACAGTTTGCAGACCACAAATCACCATGTAACAGTGAGGGCTGCGGTTGGTGTGAGGAGAGTCGCTGTTGAATATGTTCAACAATAGCGTCGATGTTACCGAACGCTATTCCTTTTTCTGCAGCCAACTCTAGCTGCCAACCGATACGTTGTTCTGCGAAAAAGGTCGACCAGCGTCGTTGCCAGGCGTTGGGTTGTGGCGTAGTAGAGAGTGCGTTATCGAAATCAAGGCCGAATTGCGGTTGCTCGCTCCATGCGTGTAAATTCGCGAGTTGCTGACCCAGGATAAACGCATTATGGGCATCCAGCGGACGGGGAGGGAGATAATCCATCACCAGGAAACTGTAGTCTCTGTCTGAACCTACGGCCCACACTTTTGGCACCGTAACGGTTTTACTGCGAGAGAGTAATTCCAGTTGGTCAGCTTCGGCCGTAAAGCCCGGAAGGAGCTCTCTTTCATCACACTTAACGAAAAAATCACGTCCCGCATAGCGTAAATGCCATGCGGCATGGATCTCTCCGCCAGGCAGTTCATTACGCAGTTCGATTTCGCCCTCACCTAATTGCTCGCTTAAAAGACGACTGATAGCCTGCCACATGATGTCTCTCCCCATGTTGTCTGCCAGATCATAAGGTTAGCGCATAAATGCGGTAAAAAAACACGAACTGACGCACACCTGAACCGCGTCGTCGCTGTAATGGCACTTATTGTTTGTCTTTTCGCCACTCCTCCCATGTGGCAACAGAAACTCCGGGTTTATTGCCTAACGCACTTTCAGCCAGCCCTGCGGTGAGTGCCGTCACCTCGTCTTTACTCAGTGCGCTAATAAGACCAAAGGTGTTGGTGCCCAGCTCATGTACGTTTCCGTCTTCATCCGTCAGGGTCAGCAAGAAACCACCGCGTGTCAGGTGGTTATTAAGCTCATTAATTTCCGTCAAAGAGTGCTCATGAAACGTTATGGTTATGACATAACGGGTGATGTCACCACTGGCCATAATTCACCTCTTTGTAATCACATGACTTTTCAGCATAGACGGAGAATCATCATGCTGACAGATTTGTCGGCGAATCCCCTCACAATAAAGGAGGGGAAAACCGCTATGACTGCGTCAGATAAGCATAAATTTTTTGTGTATCCTCAGAAGAACACAAACGCGTTCCCTGATTGAGCGTCGCTGCACTCCCCGCGGCAACACCGAATCGCACCATATCTTCCAGAGATGCACCCTCAGCCAGTTTAAGCGTCATGGCGCCAACCATACTGTCACCCGCCCCCACAGTGCTTTGACTTTTCACTGGGGGAGGGACGACCTGGACGCAGTTGTCGGCATCGACCGCCAGTGCACCTTGTGGACCCAGAGAAACAACCACCCGATGCGCTTTACCGCTTTTCACAATTTCCTGGGCCGCGTTACGCACGTCATCAGGTTGAGTGAGTTCACGGTTGACCAGCGCGCTCAGTTCTTTTTGGTTGGGTTTAACCAGTTCAATATTGCCGATATCTAAGGCCGCGCGGAGGGCGTCGCCTGAACTGTCAACAATGCAGCGGATGCCTTGCTTCTGCGCCGCCGAGATGAGTTGCGTGAGTTTTTCCAGCTTGACGCCGGGCGGCAAGCTGCCGCTGATGACGAGCAATGCCCCGGATTCAATTTCGAGAACCTGTTCTTCGAGCAGTTGAAATTCATTCTCGCTAAGCGATGCGCCGGGCATCACGAAGCGATACTGTTCGCCGCTGGCTCCGACGTGGACATGCAGATTCTGGCGAGTCCAGTCTTTGGCTTCAACTGTCGCGACGGGAACATGCTCATCGGCCAATAGGGCGATCAAGTGTTCGCCAGTGGCACCGCCAGCGGGGAAAATTGCAGTGGCAGTACCACCAAGATGTGAAATTGCGCGGGCGACGTTGATGCCACCGCCACCGGGCTCAAAAACCGGTGACGTGCAGCGGAGTTTCCCTTCGGGGTAGATTTGTGGAGTGAGAGTTGCGCTATCGAGAGAGGGCGCAAGTGTTAACGTATAGATACGTACCATCATTACCTCCTGTTAGGCTGAATTCAGTCTGGCACCGAACGCCTGGAAAGTGAAGTGATTAACGATATGATTTACTGGCTATTTATTCATAATTTGCATTATGTGCAGATATAAATAATTTATTGATTTAGGCGCGCCCTTATTCAAAAAATGAAATAAGAATTCATTGCTATGTTATTCGGGCCTTTTTATAATTTGTTACCTTTCCAGCGATCGTTTGTCTTTGATCCCTAAGAAGGTTTCCGGGACCGTCATGGTCTCTTTTTTTGTTGTACGGACTCTTTATAAATGAAGCTTTTGAAGACAGTACCCGCTGCATTGATGCTGGCGGGTGGCGTCGTTGCGTCAATGCATGCCGCCGCCGATGATTCCGTTTTTACTGTCATGGATGATCCCACCACCGCGAAGAAACCCTTTGAAGGTAACCTTAATGCGGGATACCTTGCTCAGTCAGGCAATACCCAAAGTTCTTCCTTGACGGCTGATACCACCATGACCTGGTACGGGAAAACCACCGCATGGTCACTGTGGGGGAATGCCAGCAACACCTCGTCGAATGATGAGCGTTCCTCGGAGAAATATGCCGTGGGTGGCCGTAGTCGTTTTAACACCACCGATTATGATTATCTTTTTGGCCAGGCAAGTTGGCTTACCGATCGCTACAACGGCTACCACGAACGTGACATCGCGACGGCAGGGTATGGTCGCCAGTTTCTCAATGGTCCGGTACACAGTTTCCGTTTTGAATTCGGTCCCGGCGTGCGTTATGACGAGCGCACGGATGATACGACGGAAACTCAGCCACTCGGTTATGCTTCAGGCGCTTACGCCTGGCAGATGACGGATACCACTAAATTCACGCAGGGCGTGTCAGTGTTTGGGGCGGATGATACCACCCTCAATTCGGAGACAGCTCTGGATGTCGCCATCAATGAACATTTCGGCTTGAAGGTTGCCTACAATGTGACCTGGAACTCCGAGCCGCCGGAAACGGCACCAGAGCATACGGATCGCCGTACGACCGTTTCATTGGGTTATAAGATGTAAATGCGCGCCGGGTCGTTTGCAGGCGATCCGGCTGTTATAAAGTGCGAGGTTGTTTTTTTATTCTGTTCAGAAAGTTATTTCGGATATCACCAATGAGGTAATATTCACGCGCATTTGCGTTTTATTGTCGCACAGGGAATAGACTACGCTAAACTCTCAGCCCTTATTCTGAAGCTTAACCCCAGATCATCGCCGCCCAGCGTAGCAGAAGCATCGCTCCACAGATGGCAATTAACACAACCACCATCTTCCAGTGTTTTTTCGCAAAGCGGTTCGTCGGCATTATCCTTTTCCTGTTAAATTCACACTCAATTTCTTAGTGTAACAAAGTCGCGGCAAGTCAGCGGGTTGATTTACATCATAGAGAACAGTGTGATTGCGGCTTTGAACGACAGACAATGCCGTGTACACTGTCAAACGGTGTTATCAAAAAGCGGACGTAGGTTACGGTATCGCCATGCGGTGGTACGTGACATATTTCGCAGAGTGAAGCGGGAATCAGTCCATCACTTTTTGATAAATTTAACATTGAAACTTTGTATGTGATCTTTCGTGCGGGTCACCACTGCAAATAAGGATATAACATGCCTGTTATTACTCTTCCTGATGGCAGCCAACGCCATTACGACCACGCTGTAAGCCCCATGGATGTTGCGCTGGACATCGGTCCAGGACTGGCGAAAGCCACCATTGCTGGCCGTGTAAATGGCGAGCTGGTTGATGCTTCCGACCTGATTGAGCATGATGCGAAGCTCTCCATCATCACCGCGAAGGATGAAGAAGGTCTTGAGATCATTCGTCACTCCTGTGCGCACCTGTTAGGGCACGCGATCAAACAACTTTGGCCGAATACCAAAATGGCTATCGGTCCGGTTGTCGACAACGGTTTTTACTATGACATTGATCTTGACCGTACGTTAACCCAGGAAGATGTCGACGCGCTCGAGAAGCGGATGCACGAGCTCGCTGAGAAAAACTACGACGTCATTAAGAAAAAGGTCAGCTGGCACGAAGCACGTGAAACCTTCGTGAAGCGTGGCGAGACGTATAAAGTCTCTATTCTTGATGAAAACATTGCGCATGATGATAAGCCTGGCTTGTATCATCATGAAGAATATGTCGATATGTGCCGCGGTCCGCACGTGCCGAACATGCGTTTCTGCCATCACTTCAAACTGATGAAAACCGCAGGCGCGTACTGGCGCGGCGACAGCAACAATAAGATGCTGCAGCGTATTTATGGTACTGCATGGGCCGATAAAAAAGCCCTGAGTGCTTACCTGCAACGTCTGGAAGAAGCGGCCAAACGCGACCACCGTAAAATCGGTAAGCAACTTGACCTGTACCATATGCAGGAAGAAGCGCCGGGTATGGTGTTCTGGCACAATGACGGCTGGACCATTTTCCGTGAACTGGAAGTTTTTGTTCGTTCAAAACTGAAAGAGTACCAGTATCAGGAAGTGAAAGGTCCGTTCATGATGGACCGTGTTCTGTGGGAAAAAACAGGTCACTGGGACAACTATAAAGATGCGATGTTCACCACCTCTTCTGAGAACCGTGAATACTGCATCAAACCGATGAACTGCCCGGGGCACGTTCAGATCTTCAATCAGGGTCTGAAGTCCTACCGCGATTTGCCGCTGCGTATGGCGGAGTTCGGTAGTTGCCACCGTAACGAACCGTCAGGTGCGCTACATGGCCTGATGCGTGTGCGCGGCTTCACTCAGGATGATGCGCATATCTTCTGTACTGAAGAGCAGATCCGTGATGAAGTAAACGCCTGTATTCGTATGGTCTACGATATGTATAGCACTTTTGGCTTCGAGAAAATCGTCGTCAAACTGTCTACTCGCCCCGAAAAACGTATCGGTAGCGATGAAATGTGGGACCGTGCTGAAGCGGATCTGGCAGTTGCGCTGGAAGAAAACAACATCCCGTTTGAGTTCCAACTTGGTGAAGGCGCGTTCTACGGTCCGAAAATTGAATTTACCCTGTATGACTGCCTCGATCGTGCATGGCAGTGCGGTACTGTACAGCTGGACTTCTCTCTGCCGTCCCGTTTAAGCGCCTCTTATGTTGGCGAAAACAACGAACGTCAGGTGCCGGTTATGATTCACCGCGCAATTCTTGGGTCTATGGAACGTTTCATCGGTATCCTGACTGAAGAGTTCGCTGGCTTCTTCCCGACCTGGCTTGCGCCGGTTCAGGTTGTCGTCATGAACATTACCGATTCACAGTCTGAATACGTTAACGAATTAACGCAGAAACTACAAAATGCGGGTATTCGAGTAAAAGCAGACTTGAGAAATGAGAAGATAGGCTTTAAAATCCGCGAGCACACTTTACGTCGTGTCCCTTACATGTTGGTCTGTGGCGACAAAGAGGTAGAAGCAGGCAAAGTTGCCGTGCGTACCCGTCGTGGCAAAGACTTGGGCAGCCTGGACGTAAATGAAGTTATCGAGAAGCTGCAACAAGAGATTCGCAGCCGCAGTCTTCAACAACTGGAGGAATAAGGTATTAAAGGCGGAAAACGAGTTCAAACGGCACGTCCGAATCGTATCAATGGCGAGATTCGCGCCCTGGAAGTTCGCTTAACAGGTCTGGAAGGCGAAGCTTTGGGTATTGTGAGTCTGAGAGAAGCTATCGAAAAAGCTGAAGAAGCTGGAGTAGATTTAGTTGAAATCAGCCCTAACGCCGAACCGCCAGTTTGTCGTATTATGGACTACGGCAAGTTCCTTTATGAAAAGAGTAAGTCTTCTAAGGAACAGAAGAAGAAACAAAAAGTTATCCAGGTTAAGGAAATTAAATTCCGTCCTGGTACCGACGATGGCGATTACCAGGTAAAACTCCGCAGCCTGGTACGCTTTCTGGAAGATGGCGATAAGGCTAAGATCACGCTGCGTTTCCGCGGTCGTGAGATGGCCCACCAACAGATCGGTATGGAAGTGCTTACGCGCGTCCGTGACGATCTGAGTGAACTGGCAGTAGTCGAATCCTTCCCTACGAAGATCGAAGGCCGCCAGATGATCATGGTGCTCGCTCCTAAGAAGAAACAGTAAGGCCTTCAAGTAACAATGTCTGTGGAGCCTGCGGGTTCCACAGCCCTTGTTCGCCTACGTTTCGTTTATTAACAATGCGAAGTGGAAGTTATTAAAATGCCAAAAATTAAGACCGTACGCGGTGCTGCTAAGCGCTTCAAAAAAACCGGTGGTGGTGGATTTAAGCGTAAGCACGCAAACCTGCGTCATATTCTGACCAAAAAATCGACTAAGCGTAAACGTCACCTGCGTCCAAAAGGCCTTGTTTCTAAAGGCGATCTGGGTCTGGTAATCGCGTGCCTGCCGTACGCATAAGCCGTTAACGTTTAACTTTTTTCACTAAGAATATAGATACAGGAGAGCACATATGGCTCGCGTAAAACGTGGTGTAATTGCACGCGCACGTCACAAAAAAATCATGAAACAAGCCAAAGGCTACTACGGTGCGCGTTCTCGCGTATACCGCGTTGCCTTCCAGGCTGTTATCAAAGCCGGTCAGTACGCTTACCGTGACCGTCGTCAACGTAAGCGTCAGTTCCGTCAACTGTGGATTGCGCGTATCAACGCAGCAGCACGTCAGAACGGTATTTCTTACAGCAAATTCATCAATGGCCTGAAAAAAGCCTCTGTTGAAATCGACCGTAAGATCCTGGCTGACATCGCAGTATTCGACAAATTAGCGTTCACCGCTCTGGTCGAAAAAGCGAAAGCAGCTCTGGCATAAGCCAGTGAAAAGAGGGAGCCTGGCTCCCTCTCTTTTATTTGTAGTGCAATCAATCAGTTGACAATTTACCCGTAACCCTTTTCAATAAAGGTCTTTCGGATTTTACCCAACAAGGTAACGCAAGCATGAATGCTGCTATTTTCCGTTTCTTTTTTTACTTTAGCACCTGACTTCAGGAGGCTAGCGCGTGAGAAATGAAACGGAAAACAGCGCCAGAAAGCCTCCCCAGTGGAGGCTTTTTTTGTACCTAAAATTGCGCGATCTATTTCAAGTAGCAGGCGTACAGACTGCAACTCGAAATAGTTAGAGCAAAAATAATGACCACAAACGGTGTCTTCACCGACACAATGAGGAAAACCATGTCACATCTCGCAGAGCTGGTTGCCAGTGCAAAGGCAGCCATTAACCAGGCGTCAGATGTTGCCGCGTTAGACAATGTACGCGTCGAATATTTGGGCAAGAAAGGGCATTTAACCCTTCAGATGACGACCCTGCGTGAACTGCCGCCAGAAGAGCGTCCGGCCGCTGGTGCGGTTATCAACGAAGCGAAAGAGCAGGTGCAGCAAGCGCTGAACGCACGTAAGGCAGATTTAGAAAATGCTGCGCTGAACGCGCGTCTGTCCGCAGAAACGATTGACGTTTCACTGCCGGGTCGTCGTATCGAAAATGGCGGTCTGCATCCGGTGACCCGTACCATTGATCGCATTGAAAGCTTCTTTGGCGAACTTGGTTTTACCGTGGCGACAGGCCCGGAAATCGAAGACGACTATCACAACTTCGATGCGCTGAACATCCCTGGTCATCACCCGGCACGTGCGGATCACGATACTTTCTGGTTTGATGCGACCCGTCTGCTGCGTACGCAGACCTCTGGCGTTCAGATCCGTACCATGAAAGACCAACAGCCGCCGATTCGTATCATCGCACCGGGCCGCGTGTATCGTAACGATTACGATCAGACCCACACCCCGATGTTCCATCAGATGGAAGGATTGATTGTTGATACCAACATCAGCTTTACCAACCTGAAAGGCACGCTGCACGACTTCCTGCGTAACTTCTTTGAAGAAGACTTGCAGATCCGTTTCCGTCCTTCTTACTTCCCGTTCACGGAGCCTTCTGCAGAAGTGGATGTGATGGGTAAAAACGGCAAATGGCTGGAAGTGCTGGGTTGCGGCATGGTGCATCCGAACGTACTGCGCAATGTCGGCATCGATCCGGAAATTTACTCTGGCTTCGCCTTTGGTATGGGTATGGAACGTCTGACGATGCTGCGTTATGGCGTGACTGACCTGCGTTCATTCTTCGAAAACGATCTGCGTTTCCTCAAACAGTTTAAATAAAGGCAGGAATAAATAATGAAATTCAGTGAACTGTGGTTACGCGAATGGGTAAACCCGGCTATCGATAGCGATGCGCTGTCGAACCAAATCACCATGGCGGGTCTGGAAGTTGACGGTGTTGATCCGGTTGCCGGCGAGTTTAACGGCGTAGTGGTGGGTGAAGTGGTGGAGTGCGGTCAGCATCCTAATGCCGACAAACTGCGCGTAACGAAAGTCAATGTGGGTGGCGATCGCCTGCTGGATATCGTCTGCGGCGCGCCGAACTGCCGTCAGGGGCTACGTGTCGCAGTGGCGACAATCGGTGCTGTGTTGCCAGGCGATTTTAAAATTAAAGCGGCTAAGCTGCGTGGCGAGCCGTCGGAAGGGATGCTGTGCTCCTTCTCCGAACTGGGCATTTCCGACGATCATAATGGCATTATCGAACTGCCTGCGGATGCGCCGATCGGTACCGACATCCGTGAATATCTGAAACTCAATGATAACACCATTGAGATCAGCGTAACGCCAAACCGTGCCGACTGTTTAGGTATTATCGGTGTCGCCCGTGACGTCGCAGTGCTGAACAAAGCGCCGCTGGTCGAGCCGGAAATCGCGCCTGTTGCGGCGACGATCAATGATACGCTGCCTATCGCAGTAGACGCGCCAGAAGCCTGTCCTCGCTACCTGGGCCGCGTGGTCAAAGGTATCAACGTTAAAGCGCCAACGCCGCTGTGGATGAAAGAGAAACTGCGTCGTTGCGGCATCCGTTCTATTGATGCTGTGGTTGATGTGACCAACTACGTGCTGCTCGAACTGGGTCAGCCAATGCACGCGTTCGACAAAGACCGCATTGAAGGCGGGATTGTCGTGCGGATGGCGAAAGAGGGTGAATCTCTGGTGCTACTGGATGGCACTGAAGCCAAACTGAGTGCTGACACGCTGGTCATTGCCGACCATCAGAAAGCGCTGGCAATGGGCGGTATCTTCGGCGGCGAGCACTCCGGTGTGAACGACGAAACACAAAATGTGCTGCTGGAATGCGCATTCTTCAGCCTGCTCTCTATTACGGGTCGCGCACGTCGTCATGGTCTGCACACCGACGCATCTCACCGCTATGAACGTGGTGTGGATCCGGTTCTGCAGTACAAAGCAATGGAACGCGCAACCCGCCTGCTGATCGACATTTGTGGCGGTGAAGCGGGTCCGGTTATTGACGTCACCCATGAAGCGACATTGCCGAAGCGTGCGACCATTACTCTGCGTCGCAGCAAACTGGATCGCCTGATCGGTCATCACGTTGCGGATGAGCAGGTGAGCGATATTCTGCGCCGTCTGGGTTGTGAAGTGACGGAAGGTCAGGACGAGTGGAAAGCGGTTGCACCGAGCTGGCGCTTCGATATGGAGATTGAAGAAGATCTGGTCGAAGAAGTGGCGCGCGTGTACGGCTATAACAATATCCCTGATGAACCGGTGCAGGCGGGTCTGATCATGGGGACACACCGTGAAGCCAACCTGTCACTGAAGCGCGTCAAAACCATGCTGAATGACAAAGGCTATCAGGAAGTGATCACCTATAGCTTTGTCGATCCTAAAGTTCAGCAATTGATTCACCCGGGTGTTGAAGCGCTGCTGCTGCCAAGCCCAATCTCTGTCGAGATGTCAGCAATGCGCCTGTCTCTGTGGACCGGCTTACTGGCGACCGTTGTCTATAACCAGAACCGTCAGCAGAATCGCGTACGCATTTTCGAAAGCGGTCTGCGTTTCGTTCCTGACACTCAGGCAAACCTGGGCATTCGTCAGGATCTGATGCTGGCAGGGGTGATTTGCGGCAACCGTCACGATGAACACTGGAACCTGGCAAAAGAGACCGTTGATTTCTATGATCTGAAGGGCGACCTGGAATCAGTGCTGGATCTGACCGGTAAACTTGCTGACGTTCAGTTCAAAGCAGAAGCCAATCCGGCACTGCATCCTGGACAGTCCGCAGCGATTTATCTGAAAGGTGAACGTATTGGTTTTATTGGGGTTGTTCATCCTGAGCTGGAACGTAAACTGGATCTCAACGGTCGCACTCTGGTGTTTGAACTGGAGTGGAATAAGCTCGCAGACCGCGTGGTGCCTCAGGCGGGTGAGATTTCTCGCTTCCCGGCTAACCGTCGCGATATCGCGGTTGTGGTCGCAGAAAACGTTCCTGCAGCGGATATTTTATCTGAGTGTAAGAAAGTTGGCGTAAATCAGGTAGTTGGCGTAAACTTATTTGACGTGTACCGCGGTAAGGGTGTTGCGGAGGGTTATAAGAGCCTCGCTATCAGCCTGATCCTTCAGGATACCAGCCGTACACTCGAAGAAGAGGAGATTGCCGCTACCGTCGCCAAATGTGTAGAGGCATTAAAAGAGCGATTCCAGGCATCATTGAGGGATTGAACCTATGGCGCTTACAAAAGCTGAAATGTCAGAATATCTGTTTGATAAGCTTGGGCTTAGCAAGCGGGATGCCAAAGAACTGGTCGAGCTGTTTTTCGAAGAGATCCGTCGTGCTCTGGAAAACGGTGAGCAGGTAAAACTCTCTGGTTTTGGTAACTTCGATCTGCGTGATAAGAATCAACGTCCGGGACGTAACCCGAAAACGGGCGAAGATATTCCCATTACAGCACGGCGCGTGGTGACCTTCAGACCCGGACAGAAGTTAAAGAGTCGGGTTGAAAACGCAACGCCCAAAGAAGAGTAATATTAACTAACTAAAAAGGCCGCTTTTGCGGCCTTTTTTCTTTTCACTGCCGTATAAGCACCGTAAAATCAATATCATCCCTTTTCAGCAGAATGGAAAATATGCTGACTTTTGCCCGCCAACAACAGCGACGACATGTTCGCTGGATACTGAGTCTGACGGCGCTAACGCTGCTGGCAGCCGCTGTAAGTTTATGTGCTGGAGAACAGTGGATAGGTCCTGGCGAGTGGTTTGGTACTCGCGGGGATCTGTTTGTCTGGCAAATTCGACTGCCACGGACGCTGGCTGTTTTGCTGGTCGGGGCCGCGCTGGCGCTCTCCGGCGCGGTGATGCAGGCACTCTTTGAAAACCCACTTGCAGAGCCGGGACTGCTTGGCGTCTCCAACGGCGCTGGCGTGGGGCTCATTGCGGCCGTGCTGTTAGGGCAGGGAAAGCTTCCGGGTTGGGCGCTGGGGCTGTGCGCGATTGCAGGTGCGCTCATTATCACGCTAATTCTTCTGCGTTTTGCTCGTCGTCATCTTTCGACCAGTCGCTTACTGCTTGCCGGTGTCGCGTTGGGCATTATATGTAGTGCGCTGATGACGTGGGCGATCTATTTTTCTACCTCTTTTGACCTGCGCCAGTTGATGTACTGGATGATGGGAGGCTTCGGCGGCGTTGACTGGCAACAGAGCTGGTTAATGATCGCATTGATTCCGGTTCTGCTCTGGATTTGCTGTCAGTCACAGCCTATGAATATGCTGGCATTAGGCGAAACCTCAGCCCGTCAGCTTGGGTTGCCTTTATGGTTCTGGCGCAATCTTCTGGTGGTGGCGACAGGATGGATGGTTGGCGTAAGCGTGGCATTGGCCGGGGCAATCGGCTTTATCGGTTTGGTTATTCCCCATATATTGCGTTTGTGCGGGTTAACTGACCATCGCGTCTTATTACCTGCCTGTGCGCTGGCGGGCGCAATTGCGCTGTTGACGGCGGATGTGGTCGCCCGGCTGGCGCTCGCTTCTGCAGAACTCCCCATCGGTGTGGTAACGGCGACATTGGGAGCGCCTGTCTTCATCTGGCTGCTATTAAAAGCAGGACGTTAAATATAAAGATAATCGCTGTTCGGTCTATGATTAGAAACTGACATTGTTCCATACTCATTCGTCTGTAACCCGGGAGACGCTATGCAAAAGACCATTCTCAACACTCAAGTGACGAGCATTGACGGCGAGGACATTTCGCTGGAGAAGTATGCCGGAAATGTACTGCTGATCGTTAATGTGGCATCAAAATGCGGTTTAACGCCGCAGTATGAACAACTGGAAAACCTGCAAAAAGCCTGGGGCGAACACGGATTTGCTGTGTTGGGTTTTCCGTGCAATCAGTTCCTTGGCCAGGAGCCGGGCAGCGAAGATGAGATTAAAACGTACTGCGCCACGACCTGGGGTGTGACGTTCCCGATGTTCAGTAAAATTGATGTCAATGGCGACGCGCGCCATCCGCTGTACCAAAAATTGATTGCTGCCGCACCTGTGGCTGTTGCTCCACAGGCAAGCGGTTTTTACGAGCGGATGGTCAGCAAAGGGCGTGCGCCGCTGTATCCTGACGATATTTTGTGGAACTTTGAGAAGTTTTTAGTGGGCCGGGATGGACACGTCGTGCAGCGTTTTTCACCCGACATGACGCCTGAAGATCCTATTGTCATGGAAAGTATCAAACTGGCGCTGGAGAAATAATGCCTTCGTTGATGCAGTTACAGGACGTGGCTGAGAGCACCCGGCTTGGTCCACTTTCAGGGGTGATCAACGCCGGGGAAATCTTGCACCTTGTCGGACCTAACGGCGCGGGGAAAAGTACTCTTTTGGCGCGGATGGCGGGCTTGACCAGCGGCGACGGAACTGTCGTATTTGGCGGTACGGCTCTGGAAACCTGGCCAGCGGCCAAACTTGCCCAACATCGCGCTTACCTTGCGCAACAGCAAAATCCCCCTTTTGCCATGCCAGTCTGGCATTACCTGACGCTTCATCAACCCGATAAAACGCGAACCGATCTGCTCAAAGAAGTGGCGGATGCGCTCGGATTGGGCGATAAACTGGAGCGGGGCACGAATCAGCTTTCCGGGGGCGAGTGGCAACGTGTTCGTCTTGCTGCGGTGATGCTGCAAATTTCGCCGGAATCCAATCCTCACGGGCAATTATTGCTTCTGGACGAACCGATGAACAGTCTGGATGTTGCGCAACAAAACGCACTGGACCGATTGCTCAGTCGACTTTGCCTTCAGGGAATTGCTGTCGTGATGAGCAGTCATGATCTTAACCATACGCTACGCCACGCGCATCAGGCGTGGTTGTTGAAACGTGGGGCGTTGATTGCCTGGGGGCCGCGTGAAGAGGTGCTGACGCCGCCCAATTTAGCACGTGCTTATGGGTTAAACTTCCGGCGGCTGGATGTGGAAGGCCACAGAATGCTCATATCAACCACTTAAGTTAAATGGTCTCTTGAAAATAAGGCGCTTTCCACGCTATATAGATATAAAAATAAAAAAGAGGATTCGTCCTGAATGCGTTTTTGGTTCCTTCTTATCGCAGCACTGGTGTTAGCTGGGTGTAGTAGCCATCGCGCTCCTGCACCAAATGCCAGACTTTCGGATTCCATTACGGTTATCGCGGGTCTCAATGATCAGTTGCAGAACTGGCGCGGAACACCGTACCGTTATGGCGGAATGAGCCGTAGCGGTGTGGACTGTTCAGGGTTTGTTTTGATGACGATGCGTGACCAGTTTTCTCTGCAACTGCCACGAGACACCCGGCAACAGTCCAAAATTGGTACGGAAATCGACAAAGATGATCTCCTGCCCGGCGATCTGGTTTTCTTTAAAACCGGTTCGGGGGAGAGCGGCCTGCATGTCGGAATTTATGACACCAATAATCAATTTATCCATGCCTCGACCAGTAGAGGGGTGATGCGTTCGTCTCTCGATAATGTCTACTGGCGTAAAAATTTTTGGCAGGCCCGACGAATTTAATCATGCGGATGGCGAGGTTTACCTGACTTACCATCCATATTTAAAAATGGAATTTTGTGATTAACGACATAAGGCTGGCTTCCTGATAACCATACTATTCATGAAAGTAATGTGGCTAGTGTAAATTCGCGCGCATCTCATGAAAAAGTGTAAAACTGGATATTGGTTTATAATCAGGATAAGCTAAAAAAAGGACCCGGTTTACCGGATAAAAAGGAAAAAATGAAAGCACCCCCATTAGTCTCTGAAATGATGTCGTTTTCCATCCTTTGTTACAGGATGCCGGATTACACCCAAACTGCGGGGCTGGCAAAATGATTGTTTCACTGGATAATTCCTATCATTCCGATCTCTTGTTTCTGCCGGCGCGGAGTGAAAAAGGGGATCTTGTCGGTTTAGAAATCATTGCAAACTTTGTCAGTGACGATGGTGCTGTACGTATGCCAACAGAGCTGGTCATACCCCGGTTGTCGACTGAGGAGCAGTGCCGCTTATTCGAAGAAAAACTCTCACTTATTGAAACGTGCCAACATTTTTTTATTCAACAAAAATTGAATGCCTGGATTAAATTAACGCCAGCAGTGGTGGACGCATTATTATATGACGAGGAGTTTAACGCGCGTGTTAAGCGATTTTCATTTCTTGAATTAATGATTAATGAAAATTACCCAGAATTAAATCGTGGGAAAGAAAATCCGAAACTGGCGAAATTAGCGGCGCAGTTTCCGCTCATACTGGCTAATTTTGGTGCCGGTGATTCTTCGATGAAAGCCATTTTTGACGGTCTTTTCAAACGGGTCGCACTGGATAAAAATTTTGTTCAGCACAGAGCAATGAGCGTTTCATTTGAACCGTTTATGCAGGCTATTGTTTCACAAATATCATCCAGTTGTGATTCCGTTATGATTACGGGTATCGATACGGAAGAGATGAAGGCCCGCGTCACTCCTTTAGGTTTCAGTGTATTGCAAGGATGCCTGTGGCCAGCTGTATCGGTCGGTCAGATAACGTCCCTGGTACAGGGATAACCCTTCTATTTGCTGGTGTTTAAGACGGTAGTAACCGACTACACTACAAACAGGAGGCCCTATGACCCTGTCTTTTACCACCCGCTGGCGCGATGAGCTGCCGGCAACGTACACCGCTCTTTCCCCAACTCCCCTGAGCAATGCCCGTGTGATTTGGCACAATGATGTATTGGCACAACAGCTTGATATTCCCGCCACGCTTTTTGATGTTGAAAGTGGAGCGGGTGTCTGGGGTGGTGAGTCTCTACTTCCCGGTATGTCGCCTTTGGCCCAGGTCTACAGCGGACATCAGTTTGGTGTCTGGGCGGGGCAACTTGGCGACGGGCGCGGCATTCTACTGGGAGAACAACTCCTGCCCGATGGCACGACGCTTGACTGGCATCTGAAAGGGGCGGGTTTAACCCCGTATTCGCGTATGGGCGATGGGCGAGCAGTATTGCGCTCCACAATCAGAGAGAGCCTGGCCAGTGAGGCGATGCATTATCTGGGGATCCCAACGACCCGGGCGCTGTCGATTGTGACCAGTGATTCTCCGGTCTACCGGGAAACACAGGAAACGGGTGCAATGTTGATGCGCCTGGCGCAAAGCCACATGCGTTTTGGTCATTTTGAACACTTTTATTATCGCCGTGAGCCCGAACAAGTTCGCCAGTTGGCCGACTTTGCGATTCGTCACTACTGGTCCCATTTGCAGGACGAAGCAGATAAATACACGCTCTGGTTTCGGGATGTGGTGTCGCGTACGGCGACGCTTATCGCGGACTGGCAGACCGTGGGATTTGCCCATGGTGTGATGAATACTGACAACATGTCTATCCTGGGGTTGACGATCGATTATGGACCGTTCGGTTTTCTTGATGATTATCAGCCGGGGCTGATTTGTAATCATTCCGACCATCTGGGGCGCTACAGTTTTGATAACCAACCCGCTGTCGGGCTTTGGAACTTACAACGTCTGGCACAGACGCTTTCTCCGTTTATGTCGGTTGAGACGCTCAATGAGGCGTTGGATGGCTATCAGTTGGCCCTGCTAACGCGTTACGGCCAGCGGATGCGGCAAAAACTGGGATTCTTTAGCGAACAGAAAGACGACAATGCGTTGCTCAATACCTTGTTCAGCCTGATGGCGCGTGAGGGAAGCGACTATACCCGTACATTCAGAATGTTGAGCCAGACAGAGCAGCAAAGTGCGGCATCTCCGCTGCGGGATGAGTTTATTGATCGCACCGCCTTTGACGAGTGGTTCACACAGTATCGTGCTCGCTTGCAACGAGAACAGGTTGATGATGCATTGCGTCAGCAACACATGCAGCGTGCTAACCCTGCGGTGGTACTCCGTAACTGGTTGGCCCAGCGTGCTATCGAGGATGCCCAGCGGGGGGACACCCGCGAATTGCACCGACTGCATCAGGTACTGCGCACACCGTTTACCGACAGAGATGATGACTATGTCAGCCGTCCTCCCGACTGGGGAAAACGGCTGGAAGTCAGTTGCTCAAGCTAGACCGACTCATTTGGTCAGGAGAAGCTTACCTGCGTTTGTTTTACGCAGCAGATACTCCTGGCCATCATGATCAATGATCACTTTTCCTTGTTGACCTAATAACGTCTGACTGCTGATCCGCCGTTCGGTATCGTTGAGGGGAGGGACGCTGCTCTTTTCCTTAGAATGAGGTGACTCGGTGCGATCCATACGTGACATAGCGCTCGTTAATAAAAATTAATTTAACAATGATTATTATTATCAATAATGTGCGCAATAACGGCAAGTGTTAAATGGGTTATTACGTGATAACGCGAAACGAAGATGGCGATAAGCGAGATGAGAAAGGAAGCGCCCATCCCGGAGGGAATGGGCCAATACATCAAAAACGGCACTCTACGGCGGAGGCTAATTTTTCCAGCAACAGTTCGGTGTCTTCCCAGTTCAGGCAAGGGTCGGTAATTGACTGGCCGTAAACCAGCGGCTGACCGCTAACGATTTTTTGCGTGCCTTCGCGCAAGAAACTTTCGGCCATGACTCCGGCAATTGCGGTGGAGCCGTTACGGATTTGCTGGCAAATGTCATCACACACGTCCAGTTGGCGTCGGTGCTGCTTTTGGCAGTTGCCGTGACTAAAGTCCACCACCAGATGTTCCGGGAGATCAAACTCGTGCAAGGTATCGCAGGCGGCGGCAATATCTTCGGCGTGGTAATTGGGCTTTTTACCGCCACGCATAATGATATGACCATAGGGGTTGCCGCTGGTCTGATAAATGGTCATCTGCCCGGATTTATCCGGTGAAATGAACATATGACTGGCGCGGGAGGCGCGAATGGCATCGACGGCAATGCGCGTGTTGCCATCGGTGCCGTTTTTAAAGCCGACCGGGCAGGAGAGCGCGGAAGCCATCTCGCGGTGAATTTGGCTTTCTGTGGTACGTGCGCCAATGGCTCCCCAACTGATCAGATCGGCGATAAACTGTCCCGTCACCATGTCAAGAAATTCAGTCGCTGTGGGTACGCCTAACTCATTGATTTTAAGTAGTAGTTTTCTTGCCAGTTCAATGCCGTGGTTGACACGGTAGCTGCCGTTTAGATCAGGATCGGAGATTAAGCCTTTCCAGCCAACAACGGTACGCGGCTTCTCAAAATAGGTGCGCATGACGATTTCCAGGCGAGCCTGATGTTTTGAACGTAGCGCTTGCAAACGACTTGCGTAATCCATCGCTGCGTCAAGATCGTGAATCGAGCAAGGACCAATGATCACCAGCAGGCGGGGATCTTCACCATTCAATATTTTTTCAATCCGGCGCCGCGAGTCGGTAACGTGGCTTGCAACAGCGGGCGATACGGGGTGTCGTAGCGCCAACTCGGCAGGGGTGACAAGACTGTCTATACGCGCTGTACGGAGTTCGTCGGTTCTGTTCATTACATCTCTCAGAAATTTGTTGCTTCAACGGCAGGACTACCGGGAAGTGATGGGCATCACGATAAACCAATCCCTGCTGATTTCAAGTGCGAGGCGTGTCACACCTCGCACGCTATCAGAGATGATAACGAAAATTGAATCAATGTACTAGCATATTAGTACATTCGGCGATTCAATCCCATAATGTCGAGAATTTTAGTCGCAATTTCTTCTACCGAATAATTGGTACTGTTCAACCACGGGATCTGGTTTTTACGATACAGCGCTTCAACCTCTGCCACTTCCATCCGACACTGGCGCAGGGAGGCATAACGGCTGTTTTCACGGCGCTCTTCGCGAATGGCCGCCAGACGTTCCGGTTCAATCGTCAGACCAAAAAGCTTGTGCTGGAGGGGTTTCAGAGACGCAGGTAACACCAGATTATCCATATCATCAGCAATAAAGGGGTAGTTTGCCGCCCGGATGCCAAACTGCATAGCCAGATAAAGACTGGTTGGCGTTTTTCCACAACGTGAGACGCCCAACAGGATCACCTGCGCCTGATCGAGATTGCGCAACGAAATGCCGTCATCATGCGCGAGGGTATAGTCAATGGCGGCGATGCGCGCATCATACTTATTGAGATTGCCGGGATTAAGGCCGTGGGTGCGATGCGCAATCGGGGTGGGGTCGAGTTTCATTTCTTGCTGCAGCGGTGCGACCAGCGCCTGTACAATGTCCTGACAGAAACCTTCGCTTTGCAAAATGATCGCGCGGATTTCAGGCAGCACAATGGAGTAGAACACCAACGGGCGCACACCCGTTTGCTGATAGATGGCGTCGATCTGGTCTTTAACCGCCCTGGCGCGGCTCTCATTTTCGACAAACGGCAGCGTGATGCTACTGATCGTCACGGGAAACTGCGACATGACAGCATGCCCCAGCACTTCGGCAGTGATGGCCGTACCATCAGAAATATAAAAAACATGACGATCAACAACATTATCCATTTTGTTCATCCTGAAGAGCACACATAATTCTCTGAAAGCATAAATTAAAAAAAGACAGAAGCGTATAACTC
>NZ_JANEWG010000169.1 GCF_028069725.1 Citrobacter sp. Awk 4 | reverse complement strand
ACCTGACCACCTGTGTCGGTTTGGGGTACGATTTTGTGTTACCTGATGCTTAGAGGCTTTTCCTGGAAGCAGGGCATTTGTTACTTCAGCACCGTAGTGCCTCGTCATCACACCTCAGCGTTAATAAGGTACCGGATTTACCTGGAACCTCCGCCTACATGCTTAAACCGGGACAACCGTCGCCCGGCCAACATAGCCTTCTCCGTCCCCCCTTCGCAGTAACACCAAGTACAGGAATATTAACCTGTTTCCCATCGACTACGCCTTTCGGCCTCG
>NZ_JANEWG010000168.1 GCF_028069725.1 Citrobacter sp. Awk 4 | reverse complement strand
ACCTGACCACCTGTGTCGGTTTGGGGTACGATTTTGTGTTACCTGATGCTTAGAGGCTTTTCCTGGAAGCAGGGCATTTGTTACTTCAGCACCGTAGTGCCTCGTCATCACACCTCAGCGTTAATAAACGACCGGATTTACCTAATCGTTCCGCCTACATGCTTAAACCGGGACAACCGTCGCCCGGCCAACATAGCCTTCTCCGTCCCCCCTTCGCAGTAACACCAAGTACAGGAATATTAACCTGTTTCCCATCGACTACGCCTTTCGGCCTCG
>NZ_JANEWG010000167.1 GCF_028069725.1 Citrobacter sp. Awk 4 | reverse complement strand
CATCCGACTTGACAGACCGCCTGCGTGCGCTTTACGCCCAGTAATTCCGATTAACGCTTGCACCCTCCGTATTACCGCGGCTGCTGGCACGGAGTTAGCCGGTGCTTCTTCTGCGGGTAACGTCAATGGCTAAGGTTATTAACCTTAACCCCTTCCTCCCCGCTGAAAGTACTTTACAACCCGAAGGCCTTCTTCATACACGCGGCATGGCTGCATCAGGCTTGCGCCCATTGTGCAATATTCCCCACTGCTGCCTCCCGTAGGAGTCTGGACCGTG
>NZ_JANEWG010000166.1 GCF_028069725.1 Citrobacter sp. Awk 4 | reverse complement strand
ATTTCCGTTTAGCTGTTTAAACAACAACTCAGGTGGTCAGGTGTGGCTGGTCCGGCCGAAAATTGCCGACGTGTTTCCGTAAGGCCGGGGGAACCCGCAGGGATGCGGGTTCAGGGCGCGTTTTACACGGACGTTACCTCGCGCCCGACCCGGTAGCCTGGAGGAATAAACGGAGGGTAACCGCGAAGCGGCAATTTTCCTGCCGGGAGCCGGGATTGTTAAGGGAGCGGCGATAGCTCCCTTAACCCGTTCACGGGACATGAAATGCCAGAGAAGCGAAGAACATGAAGTGAACGGAACC
>NZ_JANEWG010000165.1 GCF_028069725.1 Citrobacter sp. Awk 4 | reverse complement strand
ATTTGGATGGTCAGCTGTGATCATTATTGCCATCATCGTTTGTTCATGGATACTTGGTGTAGAGTATTATAAAACCATCACTTTACCCAACCTAAAACCCTCACGCGTCAGGGTTGATTTTAATGGTAAATTAATTTCAAAAGAAAGATATTATAGTGTATATGAAATTAACATTGAAGTTGAAAATGTTGGGGATAGCTCTATTTTTTTAAATGATGGATATCTTCAAGCCACAACGTATAGAATAGTATTACCAGAAGGAATGGAATCCTTTATAGATAAAGACACATCCATTAGCAATGAAAGG
>NZ_JANEWG010000164.1 GCF_028069725.1 Citrobacter sp. Awk 4 | reverse complement strand
GACACTCCTTCGTGAAATCATCCACACAGGTCAGGCACTTGATCCTGCGACCGTTGGCCAGTGCGTCCATAACGAAATCCATCGACCATGTCAGGTTCGGCGCATCCGGCCGCAGAAGCGGAAACCGCTCGGTCGCCAGTCCTTTACGGCGTCGTCTGCGTTTTACGCTCAGTCCATTAAGGTGGTAAATACGGTATACCCGCTTGTGATTGACGTGAAGGCCCTCCCGACGCAGCAGCTGCCAGATGCGCCGATAACCAAAACGTCTGCGTTCAAGCGCCAGCTCAGTAATACGCCCTGATAAATGCGCATCAGCCG
>NZ_JANEWG010000163.1 GCF_028069725.1 Citrobacter sp. Awk 4 | reverse complement strand
GACACTCCTTCGTGAAATCATCCACACAGGTCAGGCACTTGATCCTGCGACCGTTGGCCAGTGCGTCCATAACGAAATCCATCGACCATGTCAGGTTCGGCGCATCCGGCCGCAGAAGCGGAAACCGTTCGGTCGCCAGCCCTTTACGGCGTCGTCTGCGTTTTACGCTCAGTCCATTAAGGTGGTAAATGCGGTATACCCGCTTGTGATTGACGTGAAGGCCCTCCCGACGCAGCAGCTGCCAGATGCGCCGATAACCAAAACGTCTGCGTTCAAGCGCCAGCTCAGTAATACGCCCTGATAAATGCGCATCAGCCGCCG
>NZ_JANEWG010000162.1 GCF_028069725.1 Citrobacter sp. Awk 4 | reverse complement strand
TCTCTCATCAAATTCAATTCTAAATCCGGTTTTCCCATCAAGAGTGGTCATACCAACAGGTTGTCCCTTTGTAGAGCCAAATTTACCTGTATTAACTTTTTCTGCTACAAATCCACGTTCTTCAAGCCATTTTAATGCTTTATTTCTAGCTTGCTCGTATGAATTTTTCGTGCCTGTACTACAGGGGGTAAGGCCAAGCGGATCAATCCACCCCAGCGGATTCGGCGCATACTGATAAAGATTCCACCCACCGTTTAACCCAATCGGATCCTGAACAATAAACCGTCCGACCTGCGGGTCGTAGTAGCGGAACAGATTATAGTG
>NZ_JANEWG010000161.1 GCF_028069725.1 Citrobacter sp. Awk 4 | reverse complement strand
AGGGAACCGGCCCGCTGGGGCGTTTTCAGGCGCACTATCAGTATGATGCGCTGGGCAGACGTACGCGAAAACAGGTCGCCACCGCCCACGGCACCACCGAAACCCGCTTCCTCTGGCAGGGATACCGCCTGTTGCAGGAGCAGCACGACGGCGGGCAATGCAGCACATACCTTTATGACCCGAACGAAGCGTGGAGTCCGCTGGCGCGAATCGACCATCTGCGCGACGATAAACAGGGGGAGATTTACTGGTTCGGTACTGACCTGAACGGCGCACCGCTGGAAGTCACCGACGTACGCGGCAACGTGCGCTGGAGTGGCCATT
>NZ_JANEWG010000160.1 GCF_028069725.1 Citrobacter sp. Awk 4 | reverse complement strand
AGGCTCAATGGTGTTGCTAACTCAACAACTGGAGAATAATGATGACTGTCACGCCGACCTATCCCGGTGTTTATATTGAGGAAGATGCATCCCGCTCTATTTCGGTAAGCCATGCCGCAACGGCAGTTCCGGTGTTTATTGGCGTACTCCGGCGTCTTGATGGCGTGGCATTATCTTCCGGCCAGTGTCTTCCAGTAAACAGCTGGCTTGATTTCTGCTCAACGTATGTGACGCTTCCCGGCGTTTCTGTTGCTTTTACGTCGACCCCTCCTGCAGGGGAAACCGGGGAATATACCTATACCTGGAAGGTCAATGCCGGGTTTAATCCACTCTGTATTCAGAGTTATTTTCAGAA
>NZ_JANEWG010000016.1 GCF_028069725.1 Citrobacter sp. Awk 4 | reverse complement strand
ATTAAATACTCCTTACGTTTATTCTCTAATCTTCTATTGAGCTGGATAACGGTATATTTTCACCCCCCAAAGCTTTAGCTATTCGTGCCATGCGTGATCTGCGTCAAAGTTTAACCTATCACGTTACTGGATAGTTTATTCGCGTTACTAAAAAAGGAAATGAGTCACCACTCGGTAAGATATTGTCTGGAAGAGACAAAGATCGTCTCAACGCTTAAAAATAAGAGTAGTAATGCTTATGTTAACTTTTTATGGGAACAATTAAATGAAATTTGTTAAATCTGCAGTTTCTGTCGTTGTTTTTAGCGCCATCGCCATTTCTTCTGCTCATGCTGCCAGCGTTGGTTATATCCGTACGATAGATGGTACTAATACCTTTATCGGTGTTAAAGGGGTTGATGAGTCGGTTAAAACATACGATCTGGAACAGATTCAAAATAATACCGACCGCATTACGTCTGTCGATGCTGATTTAAACAGTACGAAGGATGCAGTCATTGTTGTAAACAAGAAAGTGGATGATGTTCAAACACAAGCCGATTTACACACGGGTCAAATTGCCTCTAATAATCATCAAATCGGTATTTTATTTAACACCAAAGCGGATCAGAGCACTGTTGATAGTGAAACGGCTAACCGTTTAAGTGGGGATAAGAATTTGCAAACGCAAATCACCACCAACAAAGCCGACCAGCAGCAAGTGAATGATGCATTGTTGACTCAAAATACTCACGAAGATAAGCGCATTAAAGCGCTTGAAGACGCCCCTAAACCAAAAGATGGCAAAGATGGACGCAATGGCGTCACCACCACAGTGACGAAAATCGATACCGCGACGCAATCGAAAGTCGCCAGTAATAGCCAGGCGATTGTGAGTGCCAGCAAACAATCGGCAAATGTCGCTCAAGACCTTCAGGATGCGAAAAAGTTTTTCACTCAGCAGCAAGCCAGCAGCAATGCGCAGTTCAATTCGTTAAAAGATGAAGTCGACAGTAATAAAAAAGAGGCCCGTAGCGGTGCGGCTTCAGCAATTGCGATTGCGTCAATGCCGCAGGTTCAGGCAAGCCAGGCCATGATGGTTTCTGCGGGAGCGGGTTCTTTTAAAAATGAGCAAGCGTTAAGTGTTGGCGCATCTTTCCACGCAGGCAGTAATGCCATTATTAAAGCAGGTATTAGCGATTCAACTAATAATGATTTTGCGATGGGTGCGGGCGTGGGCATCGGTTTCTAATAATTACACTCCTCCTGAAACGAAGTCATATTTCAAATAGATAAAGGTATATGATGAAAGGTATTCTCGTTCTGGTTTCTGTGTGCACTATTCTGAGTGCCTGCTCGACCTCCGCTTCTCGAATGGCAGCATGTGAGTCTCAGGGCGTTAGCCGTGATGCTTGTTATATCGCAGATCAAAACCGTCAATCGGCCATTAATGCTGCTGCTGAGAAACAAGCGCTGGAGAACGCCAACGCACTGTTCAGTAATAAAACCAACCCGATTCACCACCACCACAACAGCACCAATAGCGAGGGCTATTAATGAAAACACTGATTATATCTCTGGTTCTGGTGACCCTGGCCAGCTCTCCGGCTTTTGCTATCAGTCATTCTTATCGTGATAAGCTGGCGAAATCTGGCTGTACGCAAGTAGAGGACGCTGCCGGTACTTGTGATCATCACCAGGCTACTTCTGATAGTCAAACAATCACCAGGCACTATGACGGTTTAAAAATCATCTGGAAAATTAACGAGAGCGTGACGGTAGAGGGTAAACCGGCTGCAGTGATTGAATCCGGGGGATACGGTGCCACATGGCAACAAGGGATCTATAAAATCATCACCTATAAAAACCATAAAATTGCGGTAATGAAGAATGACCAATTTGCAGGATATGCAAAATAAGCGATAACTGGACCAAAACCAGGCAGTCATAAAACACTTTATTGAGTATTTTTTAATACATATCGACCTCTGCTACTCTTTGCATAAAAACAATTTTTCTCTTTTGGTAAGGTGAGTGATATGGTACAGCCCATTTACATTAATGCGCTAGTGAATTCTGTTTCTGAGCGTAATAGAAAAGTTAAATTTGAACCTAACAGTCTTGGGCTTTTTAACGTCTCTGAATTGTTCCGTGTATTCAATCAGGCTAAGGTAGATATCAACGATGACAATATAAAATCACTCGAACTGGCGACAAGTTTGATGCTTGATAATTTTGAGAAAAGTGAAAATTTTGTCGCGATCAATAATGATTACTGGTGTAATAAAGTCTATTTCAGGTTATTCCTGAAAGCGTGTAGCCCACTCTATGCTGACGGGGTGAATGAAGTTGAATACAATGGCGCGACGAAGTATCGTGACATTGCAATTGCGTTAAGTAAACAATATTCCGTCTATTGCCCTTGTGGTAATGATCGTGAAGCCTATGCCGCATACTGTATTTTTTGCTTATCCGAGACCTTCAAAAAACTTGATGCTGTTTATGACTTTGTTGTTACCCATCTTTTGCATTTTGATAAATTATCGGAATCAGCTAACCTGACGCCAGATTTGAGCAGTCAATTTGTTGATCAATGTTGGCAAATTTCATTTCAATCCATTAGCAGCATGTTAGACGAACAAAATAAAATTGATCCTTCATATCACGATGTTGACAGTTTTTACATCCGTTATCGTAATGCTATTGGCGTTATCAAAGAAAGAACTGAACATCTGGCGGAGAGTTTACAACCGCCATCCCCCAAAACACCTGAAAAACCGACTAAGCATGGTTTTCTGAGCTATTTATTCAGGGGGCAATAATTTTCACCTTAGAACATACTAAAGGCGAGTAATGGAACATTTAAGGCTGGCCTCTTCTTTTGTCGTTAATATTGATGATAACGCGGTATTGAGCAACTCAAAGCCAACGGTCCATAAGGTTATGTCAGTATTAATAGTAACATTAGCAAATTAGCAAAAAATAACGCCTACGCAATACCCTGGGAAACACGCCAGGCGCACACTCCTGGATCCGTAATACAGGTATATCCTGGCGCAGGAAACACGAAACTCTGTCTGCGCCATACAATATCCATTGACCTGGATGATTCTTAAAACCTCTGTTTACATAGGGTACTACGGGGGAGTAATACCGTTTATTCGTACTTTCGTTTACACTTTTTACGAAATAATGGATATGATTACAAAAAATCGCTTGTCACACATACCACGCGGTGGGAATGATACACGGCTAAATTTTATGACCCGATAAAGTGGAAAGTGGAGAGTATATGGGTATGAAGAAAAAGATGTTGATCGGCGTCCTGATGTTAGCAACCAGCACCGCCTGGGCTGCTACGGGAGCCAAAACAGGCATCGCTCAGTATGAATTAAGCGGATTTGTTGCCGACTTCACCCATTTCAAACCCGGGGATACCGTACCGCAATTGTACCGGACAGATGAGTACAAAATTAAGCAGTGGCAACAGCGCAACTTGCCTGCACCGGATGCGGGAACTCACTGGACTTACATGGGTAGCGCTTACGTTCTGATCAACGATACCGATGGAAAAATCGTGAAGGCCTATGACGGCGAGATTTTTTATCATCGATAAATAAATTCCCCCTCTTTTCCGGGGGGGATACAAAGACCCTTTTCTCTATTATTCCCTGCAAATTCATTCTTACGCTTTCTGCCATCACTTAGATAGCGTTGCGTTTTGATTTCAGATATGTGCGTTACCTTTAAAAAAGATAAGCGAAATGGCAGACGTAGCGGGTTAAAAGCCTTCGCCACACCAATTTAATATTGATGTAGCGAAGCGTTAGCGGCGTAAATTAACGAATATTAGACCGCGCGGAAGGCAATTTCGCCCGGGATAACGTCACCCTGCCAGTACAGCTGTGCGGCAACACGGTCAGCCAGTTCACGGTACATGGCCGTGAATTCACTGTCAGGACGACTGATCACCGTCGGCGTCCCCCGGTCGAGGTCTTCGCGCAGGCTAATATGCAGCGGCATCTGTCCCAGTAACTGAGTACGGTACTGTTCTGCCAGCTTCTGCGCGCCGCCCGTGCCGAAGATTGGCTCATGATGACCACAGTGGCTACAGATATGCATACTCATGTTTTCAACAATACCCAGCACAGGCACTTCGACTTTCTCGAACATCACAATGCCTTTTTTGGCATCGATAAGCGCAATGTCCTGCGGGGTCGTGACGACCACAGCACCCGTCACCGGAATGTTCTGAGACAGCGTCAATTGAATGTCACCGGTTCCCGGCGGCATATCCAAAACCAGGTAATCCAGATCGGGCCACAACGTCTCCTGCAACATCTGCATCAACGCTTTGCTGGCCATTGGACCACGCCATACCATGGCATTGTCTTCTGTCACCAAATAGCCGATAGAGTTCGTCGCCAGCCCATGAGACATAATCGGCGCCATGTGGGTGCCGTCAGGTGACGTTGGACGTTGGTTTTCCGCACCGAGCATGGTTGGAATCGACGGACCGTAAATATCCGCATCCAGAATGCCGACTTTCGCCCCTTCTGCGGCCAGCGCGAGTGCCAGGTTCACCGCGGTAGACGATTTACCCACTCCGCCTTTGCCGGAGCTGACCGCGATGATGTTCTTCACCCCGTTAATGCCCGGCTGGTTTTTCACGCGCTTAAGCGTCGCAATGTTGTGCGACAATTTCCAGTCGATCGCTTTCGCGCCAGTGATCCGCAGCAGGTCGCCACTGCATTGCTCTTTTAACACCTCAAACGCGCTATGCCAGACAAACGGCATGACCAGCTCAACGTGCAGCGTGTCATCCATCCAGGCAACGTGATGCAACGCTTTAAGCGTCGTAAGATTATGCTTCAAAGTGGGGTGCTGAAAATTCGCCAGCGTCCCGGCAACCATAGCGCGCAAGGTTTCTGGTGATTTGGCCTGGGATTGTGCGTTCATCCCGACTCCTTTTTGTTGTTCTGAAAACACGATTGTAACTACCTAGTCTACTCCAGTCGTAACAAATATTCATTTATGGATAAATGCCCTTATCGCTTGGCGTAGTTATGGCCTTTCAGGTAACATCAGAACCCCCTTTTAATAGAGAAGAAGTAATACCTACTATGACTCAAGTCGCGAAGAAAATTCTGGTAACGTGCGCGCTGCCGTACGCAAACGGCTCTATCCACCTCGGCCATATGCTGGAGCACATCCAGGCTGATGTCTGGGTCCGTTACCAGCGAATGCGCGGCCATCAGGTTAACTTCATCTGCGCAGACGACGCCCACGGCACGCCAATCATGCTGAAGGCACAGCAATTGGGCATCACGCCTGAGCAGATGATTACCGAAATGAGTCAGGAGCATCAGACGGATTTCGCCGGTTTCAACATCAGCTATGACAACTACCACTCGACGCACAGCGACGAGAACCGTGAATTGTCCGAGCTGATTTACTCGCGCCTGAAAGAGAACGGTTTTATCAAAAACCGCACCATCTCTCAGCTTTACGATCCGGAAAAAGGCATGTTCCTGCCTGACCGTTTTGTCAAAGGCACCTGCCCGAAATGTAAATCCCCGGACCAGTACGGCGATAACTGTGAAGTGTGTGGCGCGACCTACAGCCCGACTGAGCTTATCGAGCCGAAATCCGTGATTTCCGGCGCCACGCCGGTGATGCGTGACTCTGAACACTTCTTCTTTGACCTGCCCTCTTTCAGCGAGATGCTGCAAGCGTGGACCCGCAGCGGCGCGCTGCAGGAGCAGGTCGCGAACAAAATGCAGGAATGGTTTGAATCCGGTCTGCAACAGTGGGACATCTCCCGCGATGCGCCGTACTTCGGTTTTGAAATTCCGAATGCGCCGGGCAAATATTTCTACGTCTGGCTGGATGCGCCAATCGGCTACATGGGTTCATTCAAAAACCTGTGCGACAAGCGCGGCGACACCGTAAGCTTTGACGAATACTGGAAGAAAGACAGTACTGCCGAACTGTATCACTTCATCGGTAAAGATATTGTCTACTTCCACAGCCTGTTCTGGCCGGCGATGCTGGAAGGCAGCAACTTCCGCAAACCGACTAACCTGTTTGTTCACGGCTATGTGACGGTGAACGGTGCGAAGATGTCCAAATCGCGCGGCACCTTCATTAAAGCCAGCACCTGGCTGAACCATTTTGACGCCGATAGCCTGCGTTACTACTACACCGCGAAGCTCTCTTCCCGTATCGATGATATCGACCTGAATCTGGAAGATTTCGTGCAACGTGTGAATGCCGATATCGTGAACAAGGTGGTTAACCTTGCATCGCGTAACGCGGGCTTTATTAACAAGCGTTTTGATGGCGTACTGGCTTCTGAGTTGGCCGACCCTGCGCTCTATAAAACCTTCACCGACGCCGCAGCGGTGATTGGCGAAGCGTGGGAAAGCCGTGAATTCGGTAAAGCGATCCGTGAAATCATGGCGCTGGCTGACGTCGCCAACCGTTATGTCGATGAACAGGCGCCGTGGGTGGTTGCGAAACAGGAAGGCCGCGACGCCGACCTGCAGGCGATTTGCTCAATGGGCATCAACCTGTTCCGCGTTCTGATGACGTATCTGAAGCCGGTTCTGCCAACGCTGACCGAACGTGCGGAAGCGTTCCTGAATACAGAACTGAGCTGGGATGCCATGGCACAGCCGCTGCTCGCTCACAAGGTCAATGTGTTCAAAGCGCTCTACAACCGTATCGATATGAAGCAGGTTGAAGCGTTAGTGGAAGCCTCGAAAGAAGAAGTGAAAGCGCTGAACAGCACCCCGGTCACCGGTCCGCTGGCTGACGACCCGATTCAGGAAACCATCTCCTTTGATGATTTCGCCAAAGTAGATTTGCGCATCGCACTGATCGAAAATGCTGAGTTTGTTGACGGCTCCGATAAGTTGCTGCGTCTGACGCTCGATCTCGGCGGTGAGAAACGTAACGTCTTCTCGGGGATCCGTACGGCGTATCCTGATCCGCAAGTGCTGATCGGTCGCCATACGGTGATGGTCGCCAACCTGGCGCCGCGCAAAATGCGCTTCGGCATCTCTGAAGGGATGGTGATGGCCGCAGGCCCTGGTGGAAAGGACATTTTCCTGTTAAGCCCGGATGAAGGTGCGAAACCGGGTCAGCAGGTAAAATAATCTGCATAAAAAACGCTGCTTCGGCAGCGTTTTTTTATGTCGGAAAGTGTGGTGAAACTGTTATCCGGTAGCGCCTGATAGCGCGACGCGCATCAGGCATGGGACGTTTACGCTTTTTTGGCGTGCTCGCGCACCGCTAACCCACGCAGAAAATAACGCAGGAACTGATCGCCACATTCGCGGAAGTTTTTGTGCTCAGGAGCGCGCATCATGGCAGTGATTTCCGGCATTGATACGCGGAACTGCTGTTCGGTCAAAATAGCAAGGATATCATCGGTTTTCAGTGCAAACGCGATGCGCAGTTTCTTCAGCATAATGTTGTTGTTAATACGACGTTCGACCGCTAACGCCGGAGCCGACTCATCACGCCCACGTTTCTCATAAATCAGACCGTTCAGGAAGCACGACAACATGATGTCAGGACAACGCACAAATCCCTCTTCATCTTCTTTACGCAGCCAGGGAACCAGTTGTTCTGCCGTTATTTCGGCTTCCCCCAGCGCGAAAATACGCACCAGATCGTTATTGTTCATTTTCAGGATGTAGCGGACGCTGCGTAAAATATCGTTACTGACCATAGAGCCTTCGGTGATGATGAAAAATAAAAAATGCGGGGCTAATTTTATACTCTAAGCAATTCGAGTTGCAGCAAGACAGCAAGCGAACGAATCCCCTGGAGCATAGAAAACTATGTGACTGGGGTGAGCGAGCGCAGCTAACGCAGCTGCAACTTGAAGCGCGACGAGTATACATGATTTACAGACCCAGCGCCTCCTTCAGGGTCTTTAAATAGCGACGGCTGACCGGCACCGTCTGCCCGTTACGCAACAGCAGTTCAGCCTGCCCATTGTCCTCAAGGCGGATCTCCTGCAGGTGCGCCATGTTGACCAGATACTGGCGATGACAGCGCAGTAGCGGCGTGCGGCTTTCCAGCGTTCTGAGCGTCAACTCGGTAAAACCTTCTTTGCCTTCGCTACTTGTCACATAGACACCGCTCATGCGGCTGCTGACAAACGCCACATCATCCAGTTGCAGCAGGTAAATCCGGCTATGTCCGGTACAGGGGATAAATTTTAATGCCTGCTGATTTTCCGGTAGTACCGAAACATCCTGCTTGCTCCGCTCCTGGCGCAGACGCGCCAGCGTTTTCTCCAGCCGCGCTTCTTCAATGGGCTTGAGCAAATAATCAAAAGCATGTTCTTCGAAAGCTTTAACGGCATATTCGTCAAACGCCGTCAGAAAGACGATATAAGGACGGTGTTCCGGGTCGAGCATCCCCACCATTTCCAGCCCACTGATGCGCGGCATCTGAATATCCAGAAACAGGACGTCAGGGCGCAGTTTATGCACCGCACCAATCCCTTCCACGGCATTTGAACATTCACCCACAATGTCGATATCACTCTGAACCTGTAACAGGATCCGCAGATTTTCCCGCGCTAACGGCTCGTCATCCACAATCAGCACTTTAATCATGCGTGTTCCTCCAGAGGAAGTCGTAAAGTTATTCGGGTAAAACGATCGGGCTCACAGGCCACGCTGATGCCGTAGTCGTCGCCAAATCGCTCCCGCAGTCGTTTATCCACCAGGTTCATTCCGAGGCCGCTGGCATTGTGAGTGGGTTCATACAATCCGGCATTGTCTTCAATATCCAGCATCAGATATTGCCCTTCCCGGCGCGCGGTAATGGAGACCTCGCCGGTTCCCAATAGCTGGGAAGTCCCATGTTTGATGGCATTTTCTACGATAGGTTGCAGGGTAAATGCGGGCAGTTGTTGGTACGAAAGCGCCTCCGGCACGGTCAGCGTCACCTGCAGACGAGACTGGAAGCGGGCCTTCTCAATCTGCAAATAGGCATTCACATGCTCAATCTCATCGGCAAGGGTCACAATCTCCGATGGGCGTTTTAAATTTTTGCGAAAGAAGGTCGAAAGGTACTGCACCAGCTGGCTTGCCTGCTCGCTGTCACGGCGGATCACCGCCTTAATGGTGTTGAGCGCATTAAACAGAAAATGAGGATTCACCTGCGCGTGCAGCAATTTGATTTCCGACTGAGTAAGCAGCGCCTTTTGCCGCTCATACTGACCTGCCAGAATCTGCGCCGACAATAGCTGGGCGATCCCCTCCCCCAGTGTGCGATTGATCGAGCTGAAGAGCCGATTTTTCGCTTCATACAGCTTAATGGTGCCCATGACCCGCTGGTTCTCTCCACGTAGCGGGATAACCAATGTCGAACCTAATTTGCACTGTGGGTGCAATGAACACCGGTAAGGCACTTCATTGCCATCGGCGTAGACCACCTCTCCGGTTTCAATCGCCTTCAAGGTATAGGTCGATGAGATGGGTCGCCCTGGTAAATGGTGATCGTCGCCAATACCGGTAAACGCCAACAGTTTTTCCCGATCGGTAATCGCCACCGCGCCAATATCGAGTTCCTGATACAGCACCTGCGCCACTTTCATGCTGTTCACTTCGTTAAAGCCCTGACGCAGGATACCCTCCGTGGAGGCCGCCACTTTCAGCGCGGTCGCCGAAAACGCCGAAGTGTATTTTTCAAACATCGCGCGTTTGTCGAGCAGAATACGCATAAACAACGCCGCCCCGACGGTGTTGGTCACCATCATCGGCGCCGCAATGTTGCTAACCAGATGCAGCGCATCTTCAAACGGACGGGCAATCAGCAGAATAATCAGCATCTGCACCAGTTCAGCCACAAAGGTAATCGCCCCCGCCGTCAGCGGGCTAAAGACTTTATCGGTCCGGCCACGACGAATCAGCACGCTGTGAACCAGCCCTCCCAGCAGCCCTTCGACAATGGTAGAAATCATGCAACTGAGCGCCGTCATACCGCCCATTGAGTAACGATGTAAGCCACCGGTCAGTCCCACCAGCCCACCGACAACCGGTCCCCCCAGCAAACCGCCCATCACCGCGCCAATAGCACGCGTGTTGGCGATAGAGTCGTCAATATGCAGGCCAAACCAGGTGCCCATAATGCAGAAAATAGAAAAGATGATATAGCAGAGGAATTTATGCGGTAAACGAACCGTGACCTGCATCAGCGGGATAAACAGACGCGTTTTACTCATCAACCACGCGATAACCAAAAACACGCACATCTGCTGAAGCAGCAGCAACACCAGATTGAACTCGTACATACCCGCTAACCACACATCACTTAAAACCGCGTAACATACATTGAGTCCGTTAAACTTTCTTTGAACTGTTGCATAAAAACATCAAATCGTGAGAACGATCACTCAAAAGCGCGCGTGTGCGCACAATTTCACCCCACGCCAGAACAATAAACAGCCAAAACTACCTGGTTCGCAAAAGAGCGTCTACAGTAAAACTGGGACCTCGCGAGCAAGGGTGAGACGATGGCGCTTTACACGATAGGTGAAGTGGCTTTGCTTTGTGATATCAACCCTGTCACATTACGCGCGTGGCAGCGACGTTACGGATTGTTGAAACCGCAACGAACCGACGGTGGTCATCGCCTGTTTAACGATGCGGACATCGACAGGATCCGTGAGATCAAGCGCTGGATAGACAATGGCGTGCAGGTCAGCAAGGTCAAAATGCTACTGAGCAATGATAATATCGATTTACAGAACGGCTGGCGCGAACAGCAAGAGACTCTGTTGCACTATTTGCAAAGCAACAATCTGCAGAGCCTCAGACTGTGGATCAAAGAACGTGGCCAGGATTACCCCGCCCAAACACTCACCACACACTTGTTGATTCCCCTGCGACGACGCTTGCAATGCCAGCAGCCTACCCTACAAGCGCTGCTGGGTATTCTCGACGGCGTACTCATTAATTACATTGCGATTTGTCTGGCCTCGGCTCGTAAAAAGCAGGGAAAAGATGCGCTGGTCGTCGGCTGGAATATTCACGATACCACGCGATTATGGCTGGAGGGGTGGATCGCCAGTCAGCAGGGATGGCGCGTTGACGTACTGCCTCATTCACTGAATCAGTTGCGCCCGGAGCTATTTGATGGTCGAACGTTACTCATCTGGTGCGGCGAAAACCAGACCCCCGGCCAGCAGCAACAGCTTGCTGAATGGCTTGCGCAGGGTCACGATATTCATCTACTCGGCATTTAATGGTTCATTAACAAATACGCTTTATCATATAATCGCTCCGTTAACATAAGGAGTGCAAAATGAGCGCAGCTAAAATCGGTGTTATTACCCTCTTCCTGCTGATGGCCATCGGTGGCATTGGCGGCGTCATGCTCGCAGGTTATACGTTTATTTTGCATGCCGGGTAAGGTATTGCCCGAGACGTTCAAAAACACGATCAACAATGATTGCTGCGAGCGCCACCAGTACCGCGCCCTGAATCACATAGGCCGTGTTAAACCCGCTGAGCCCAATGATAATGGGTGTGCCCAGCGTGCTGGCTCCCACCGTTGAGGCAATAGTCGCTGTTCCAATATTGATAATCACCGACGTTCGAATACCGGACAAAATCACCGGTGCCGCCAAAGGAAGTTCAACGCTGCGCAACTGCTGCCCGCGACTCATCCCCATCCCACGCGCCACGCTGACCACACTCTGTGGGATTGCCCCCAGCCCTGCCAGGGTAGCCTGCAAAACCGGTAGCACGCCATAAAGGATCAGGGCGATGATCGCCGGTTCCTGACCGAATCCCATCACCGGAACCGCTATCGCCAGCACCGCCACCGGTGGAAAGGTTTGTCCAACCGCCGCAATGGTTTCGACCAACGGACGGAATTCGCTCCCCCACGGACGTGTCACTGCAATTCCCGCCCCAACGCCTATCGCCACAGCAACCACGCTCGAAATCCCCACCAGCCAGAAGTGCGCCAACGCCAGTGCGATAAAACTTTCCTGCTGATAAACCGGGCGCGGTAGTTGGGGAAACAGCGCGCCAAACAGCGCCTGACTGTGCGGCAAGCTCACCAGCAACAGCAGAAACACGACAATGAGCCATAACAGCGGATCACGCAGAGGTTTCATGAGCTATCGTCTTTGAAAGTAAATCACGAAAATGGAGCGTCCCGCAGGGAATACCCTGTTGATCAACCACCGGCAAAACGTCGCGCCCCGTCGCGACAAAGGCGGAAAGCGCGTCGCGCAGGGTCATTTCTTCTGCCAGCGCCTCACCGGCAAGCCGCTCCTGACGCCGGACAAAATCGCCCACATGACGAAGCGACAGCAGCCGTACGCCAAGCTCGCTGCGGCCAAAAAACGCCTGTACGAAATCATTGGCAGGAGACATGAGCATCTCCAGCGGCGTTCCCTGTTGCACCACTTCGCCACCATCCATCAGCACCAGATGCTCAGCGAGGCGTAGTGCTTCATCAATGTCGTGCGTCACCAGCACGATAGTGCGCCCCAGCAGGCGATGAATGCGGGTCATCTCCTGCTGTAACGCGCTGCGAGTCACCGGGTCCAGCGCGCCGAACGGTTCGTCCATCAACAATACCTGCGGGTCGGCCGCCAGCGCGCGCGCCACGCCCACCCGCTGCTGTTGACCACCGGAAAGCTGATGAGGGTAACGCTCACGCAGCCCCGCCTCTAACCCCAGAAGCGCCATTAATTCTTCTACGCGGTCATCAATTTGCGAACGCGACCATTTCCGCAGTTGCGGCACCGTGGCAATATTCTGCGCCACCGTCCAGTGGGGAAAAAGTCCAATCGACTGGATGGCGTATCCCATCCGTCGGCGCAGTTCCAGCACCGGCAAACTACGAATCTCTTCACCAGCAAAGCGGATCCGCCCACTGTCATGTTCCACCAGCCGGTTAATCATCTTCAGCGTGGTGGATTTACCGGAGCCAGATGTCCCAATCAGAACCGAAAAACTGCCCTCACGAAAATGCAGGTTGAGATCGCTGACGGCCTTTTGTTCGCCAAACGATTTACTGACATGGCTAAATTCAATCATCGTGTTTGACCTTCAGGAGTGCGTCCACTAAATCGAACAGCGCATCGATAACGACTGCCAGCGCAACGACCGGAACGACCCCCAGCAAAACTAAGTCAACGGCGCTACTGAGCAATCCCTGAAACACCAGCGCGCCAAATCCTCCGGCGCCGATAAGCGCGGCGATCACCGCCATACCGACGGTCTGTACCATCACCACCCGCAAACTGCGTAAGAAAATCGGCAGCGCCAGCGGCAACTGGACATGGATAAAACGCTGGCGAAGACTCATCCCCATGGCTCTGGCGCTTTCCAGAACCTCATGCGGCACCTGATTGAGCCCTGCGACCACGCCACGCACCAGCGGTAATAATGCATACAGCACAAGGGCGATCAGCGCTGGCGTCAGTCCAGTGCCAGCCACCCCCACGGTTCCCAGCCAGGGGAACTGTTTCACCAGCCCGGCAAGCGGCGCAATCAACAGGCCAAACAGCGCGACAGAAGGAATCGTCTGGATAACATTCAGAACCGCAAAAATAGCCCCCTGACGCGCTGCTGAGAAATAACAGCCGATCCCCAGCGGTACGCCAATCAGCAATGCAGGCACCACCGTACCGACCAGCAGCGTCAGATGCTGCGCGAACGCATCATCAAAAACATCCTGACGGTTGGCGTACTCTTTCAGTAACGAGAGGTCGTTGAAGGCACCAGAAATCAACAGCGCCAGCGGCACCACAGCGATTTGCGCGTGCAATATCCAGCGCCACAGCGGGTGTACACTGATACGTCGAATCGCATCGCTACAGGCCAGAAGCGCAATGCCCAGCGCCAGCCAAAAACCGCTGCCGAGGCTGGTACGCGCCAGCAGGCTGCCAGTCTGAGTCAGATGCGTCGCCGCGCTTCCGGCCGCGATGAGTACGCCCGTTAGCAGCAGTTGCACGACCACCAGCGTCGCGACTGCACCGCGTTGGCCAGGGAACAGACACAGGGCAAGCAGGAGCGCGAATCCGCCCACCAGTCCCCCTGTGATGTCCGGCCAGATATCCCAGAGCTGACGCCCTTCACCAGACATCAGTCGGTTCGGGGCGTAGTTCACGAAAGGAAGCGCAGCCGCAATGGCGCTCAGGAGAACCAGCAGCAACAGCACGCGATTGATACTGACCTTTGACACTTTACGCATTGCAGACAAATTCAGTTACTTCACCCACCCTTTTTGCTTCAGGTAGTCTGCCGCCACTTTTTTTGCATCCAGCCCTTCCACGGCGATGCTGGCGTTTAATTGCTGCAACGTTTTCTCATCGAGACTGGCAAAGACCGGCTGTAGCCATTCGGCGATTTGCGGATGCGCTTTCAGCACCGCGTCGCGAATCACCGGCGCGGGGGCATATATGGGTTGAACACCTTTCGGATCGCTTAACGTTTGCAGACCCAGCGCCGCGACCGGCCCATCAGTGCCGTACGCCATTGCCGCATTGACGCCGGAGGTTTGCTGGGCGGCGGCTTTGATGGTGACCGCCGTATCGCCACCGGCCAGCGACAGCAACTGGTTCTGATTCAGTTTAAAATCATAGGCTTTTTCAAAGGCGGGAAGCGCATCGGTGCGCTCGATAAATTCAGCCGACGCCGCAAGCTTAAACTCACCGCCCTCTTTCAGATAACGCCCCAGATCGGCAAGCGAAGCCAGTTTATGCTTTTCTGCCACGTCCTGACGTACGGCGATGGTCCACGTATTATTTGCAGGCGCAGGCGTGAGCCAGACCAGTTTATTTTGCTCAGCGTCCAGCTTTTTGACTTTTTCAAAACCGGCCTCGGCATTCTTCCACGCCGGATCGTTTTCATCTTTGAAGAAGAAGGCGCCATTACCGGTATATTCCGGGTAAATATCCAGTTCCCCGGAGGTGATCGCCCCGCGCACCACAGGCGTGGTGCCCAGTTGCACTTTATTGACTGTTTTAACGCCGTGGCTTTCCAGCACTTGCAGAATAATATTGCCGAGCAGCGCCCCTTCGGTATCGATCTTCGACCCGACGGTAACAGGAGATGCAGCCTGTACAGGTAAGCTCACTGCCGCCATCAGCGCCAGTGAGCTCAACCATAGCTTTGAGATTGTCATGTCGCTTTCCTCACTCTTTTGCTGCCCTTTTCAGAGACTTGAGGAAAAAGCATAGACGAAAAGTCAGAGGTTAACCTGGTGATTGCGGGTTATCAGGCAATCTCAGCGGTACCGTCAACAGGCTGGCGGCAAAATAGAGAATGGCGATCACCCACAGGGTGCCCTCCACGCCCAACGGCCCGACGCACAGCGTCACAATAAACGGTCCGGCGAAATTACTTAACCCGGAGCCCAGGTTCAGACACGAAATGGCCGCCCCTTTATTTTGCGGCAACAACGAGGGGATCAGTGCGCTCAGTGGCCCAAACGCCCCAAGCCCGACCGCATAAATCGACAGCGCCAGGAACAACGCCAGTTCGCTATGACCGAACAACACCGGCGCGTAGCAGACCGCCAGCGAGGCAACCCCACACAGCGTGCCGGAAAACCACATCACCGTATTACGCCAGCCAATGGTGTCACCTAACCAGCCAAACAGATAACTGGAGAAAATATTGATGACGTTGACCAGGCCCCAAATCGTCAGCCACTCCGCGATGCTGAAGCCAAACCGGGGCAGGTACACCGGCATCAGGATCACCAGTGAAAACTTACCAATGTCGTTGATGGTTTTCACCACTACCGCCAGACGCATTTTCGGTTCGCGCGCCAGTACGGTTATTCCTTCCAGAAGCGCCGGTCCCAGCGCCTGACCGCGTTGCCAGTCGGGACGATCGCGGTTCAGGACCAACGCACAAAACGCGCCGCACAGGACAAAGATAAAGCCACTCAGTAGGGTGTTGGTTTCCCCCCATTTTGCAATCATCAGGCTTGAATACCACGGGCCGACGATGGTCATGCCAACACCAAACGCAATCCAGAACCAGGAAACGGCGCGCCCCAGAATCCGAATCTCACAGCGTTGGTTGATCCACACCAGAAACGAGTAGGCAAACAGCGGGTATGCGATACCGCGCAACGCATAGGTGGCGACCATTAACGGGTAGTTGTTTTGCGGTAAGGCGACAAAGATAAACGGCACAGAACCGATAAAGTACACCACCGTCGCAACCCACATTAAACGGCGTAATCCCAGAACCCCGGCACCGATACCGGAAAACCAGGAGATTGCCGCTACGCACAGGCCAAATATAGATGACAACAGGCTGATATCAAACGGAGAGAAACCCCGTTGTTGCAGCATTGAGGAGAGCCAACTTTGTTCTATTGTTGCGCCCGTAATAAAAAGAAAAACGCCGATAAATCCCCAGCAAAGTTCGCGAGGTAATCCCATCCGCGCCCATAGCCCTTGTTGCATCACCAGGCTCTGTTCAGTCATTTTGTTCTCTTCCAATAGCAGGCGGACATTGCTGTCCGCCCCGGTCTTCAGGCATTTTTTAGTTGGGCAGCAGACTGCGATTTCATATGGCTGCGGTTGATGTAGCCAACGGTGTTTTCACCCCAGCACTGTTCGTACGGCATCCCGGTCAGGCTTTCGATAACAGCTTTGTTTTCAGCACTGACGGTCGCTTTGCTTTCACCACGCTTGAGACGGGCAACCTCTTCATTGAGGATCGCGTGGGTCCGGCTATTGACCTTGAACTGGAATGCAGACCAGATCCCCCACAGGGTGAGGAGCATCGGCAGGACAATCATAATTATCATGATCATGTTGATGGCAGACTCTGGCTGGCTGGTTTGCCCGGAGACAAAACCGGCCATCTGCAGTGCCACACCGACCAGGAAAATAGACAGCGCCTGGGAGGCTTTACGCAGCAGGCTCATGAACCCGGCGAAGATCCCTTCACGACGGTTACAGGTGAGGATTTCATCCACGTCAGCCACAAAGGTGTAGTTGTTCCACGGAATGGCATAAATACCACCGCGCGCCAGACCGGCAATACCCGCCGCCAGATACAGCATCGCCATACTGGTTGAGCCGTTCAGCCAGGTGACAGCAAACAGAATGAACGCCAGTACAGCCAACGTCCCTTGAGTGGCAAATGCGCGAGCAGGCGAGTAGCGCAGCGTTAACCAGGTCGCCAGACCAACACCGAAGAATTGCAGACCGTTGATCATCGCCAGCAGGTTTGAGGCCATTACAGAGGAGGTCATCAGCGCGAACACCACAAAATAGGTGAACACGGAGTTGAAGATATCCTGAGCGACGGAGCCGCCCAAATACATCCCTAGATGTGAACGGAAGGTTTTGATTTTCAGCGTGGAGACGAAATCGTAGTAAATATTGTAAATACGGGTACCGAGAGGCTGTTTTTCCGTCTCATCAATTTTGCGCTCGTTTTGTTCGATCTCTTCCAGGGAGCGTTCCCAGGTGCCGAAGTAAACAAAGAACAGCACGATCATGAACGACACGGTAAAGATAGCGCCCGCATAGAAAAACGAGTCTGACGAATCGGCGCCAAAGTAAGAGATCAGTCGTCCTGGCAGGAACGCCGCGGCAAAACCGGCAAGCTGTGCGATGTACATACGCGCGCTGGTCAGTTTCGAACGTTTGTTAAAGTCGGACGTCATCTCCGCAGAAAGCGTGTCATACGGGATGATGATCATGGAGTACACCACTTCAAACAGGATGTAGACCAGCAGATACATCCAGTAGTTGAAGCCTTCCACCCACAGCAAGCTATACACCGCCACCAGCGGGATACTCAGCAGCAGGAAAAAACGGCGGCGGCCAAAACGACGGCCCAGACGCGTTTTGTGGAAGTTGTCAGAGATGTAGCCCATTAACGGGCACATGATCACATCAACGATACGCGCCACGGCAAACAGTGAACCGGCTTGAATCGGCGTCAGTCCACAAAAAGTGGTTAAAAAGAACAGCAGCCATGCACTCACCAGAGTGAAGGCGCCGGAGCCAATCACATCTGCAAGACCATAGCAGACGTAATTGTGCATCTTAATTTCACGTGCTTTTTTTATCATTTTCTATCCCCAGTCACTGAGAAGGCATACAGAGCATTTCCCTCATACAGAGGGAGAATCCGTCAGGCAGTCCTGAACGTTGAGCAATACGATGGGTTGTGTGTTCCAGTGAGCAGGCAGCGTTACCGGGCGGCGAGCAGTGATGCCCGACAACCGCAACCCCGTGACGCCGTTGGCATAAAACACGGGCAATCCGCCGGGGAAGGCTTCAACGCCGTGGGCGCGACCGGTCTGCGGGTTAACGTTGTAGGCGTTATCCAGTCCCATACCTGTTGGGCGTTCTGGATTGCACGGCGGACGAATGTCGTAGAGTCCTTGTTCCTGAGAAGTGCTGACCTGTTGTTCGATACAGACCCCATTGAACGTAACATCGCGGATCATGCCTGCCGTTTCGCTGTGCAGGTTAATTGCCCCTTCCGCAGTCCCTGCCAGGTTGCTGAACGTAATGTTCGAAACGACGCCAGGCATAATGTCCGGCGCGCGATGGCGCACAGAAATGTAGATCGGATCGGCTTTCCCCCAGTGGCAAGGGTGCGCATGGAGGCAGTCAAACAGGATGTTGCTGAACACCATCTTCTGAAAACGTCCGCCGTCACGTGACACCAGGCCAATCCCGCGGTTAGATTCAAAAATCGTGCAATTGGACAGGGTGATATTTTCGATATCGGCGAACGTTTCGGTGCCAATCTTGATGGCGCAGCTTTTCGAACGAACAATGCAGTTATTCACTACCACGTTGCGAATAGGCTGTTGTAGCGAGGCAGGCTTGTTGGTGGTCTTCAGACAAATACCGTCATCCGCCGCGCTGAAGTAGCTGTCGCTGATATGCACGTGCTGGCAGCTGTCGATATCCAGCGCATCGGTGTTCGGCAGTGTCAGATCGTTATCAATGGTCAGGTTGCGGATATAGACGTGGTTACAGCTCACCAGATGCGCAGTCCACATCGGGGCGTCATACAACGTAATATCGCGAATGCGGACTTGTTCACAGCCTTCCAGCACCAGCAAACGCGGACGTTGGTTTTTCGGCAGTCGATAGCCTTGAGCGTCCGGCTGCGCGGCAAACCAATGGGTCGCCTCGCCATCAATGCGGCCTTCACCACTGAGCGTAATGTGGTGCTGGCCACGGGCATAAATCAGCGCCATGCGTGACAATTCAGCCATCGTGACCGTTTCTACCGCCTGATAATCCTCAGCATTGGCGCTGGCAACCAGACTCGCACCGGCCTCGAGGTGCAGCGTAAAATTAGAAGGGAGTACCAGCGTACCGGTGCGATAAACACCCGGCGTGAGGGTAAGCATACCGCCGCCCGCCCTGCCAATCTCATCAATCATTTGCTGAAGCTGCGCGGTGACCACCGTGTTACCGGTTTTATCAAGCGAGCTATTTTCTAAAGAGAGCTTCATAGTCCTACCTGTCACAAGTGTATTGGACGGCATTTAACGAAGTTTTTCTCTCTCTCGCCCGCGGCGAAAACAGGCTTTTTAACGTAACAGTGAGACGCTTCACGTCTGGATGGGCAGGGTCATTAAATATTTGAGCGCGCGCACAAAACGCGATGATAACTTCCTTTGAGAGGTGATCTAACGCACAGTTTTAACTTAAATGAAGGGGGCAAGGGATCGCAGGTAGAGGGAATTATTCCTCGATCGCAATAAATACCGACGGCCGTCACAATTCAATAAAAATCAAAGAAATCGCTATTGCAAAACAGAAAATGCTCAGGGCAAAAGGTAAAAAGGCTGGTTTCCCAGCCTTTTTGTTTACAGATTACAGCAGTTCAAACTCGCCTTGTTTTACCCGGGCGGAATCCACACCGATGAAGACGTTAAACTTACCGGGTTCAGCGTCATACTTCATGCTTTGGTTCCAGAACTTAAGCGCGTCGATGTCAATTGGGAAACTGACGGTCTGCGTTTCTCCCGGTTTCAGCGTGATTTTCTCAAATCCTTTCAGCTGTTTCACCGGGCGACTCATGGACGCCGTCACATCCCGCAGATACATTTGAATTACCGTCGCACCTTCACGTTTGCCGGTATTGGTGACCTGCACGCTGGCAGTGACTGAGCCATCGCGCTTCATCGTCGGGGAAGAGAGTTTCACCTCCGAGAGCGTAAATGTGGTGTAACTCAGCCCATAGCCAAACGGATACAGCGGGCCATTCGCCTCATCAAAATAACGCGAGGTGTACTTGTTCGGCTTGTCAGCATTATACGGACGGCCGGTGTTCAGGTGGCTGTAGTACACCGGGATCTGCCCGACAGAGCGCGGGAAAGACATTGGCAACTTACCGGATGGGTTGTAGTCGCCAAACAGCACATCGGCGATGGCGTTGCCGCCTTCCGTACCGGCAAACCAGGTCTCCAGAATCGCATCGGCCTGCTGGTCTTCTTTCACCAGTTGCAGCGGACGCCCATTCATCAACACCAGCACCAGCGGTTTACCCGTTGCCTTCAGCGCAGTAATTAAATCACGCTGGCTTTGCGGAATATTAATATCGGTACGGCTGGAGGCCTCGTGAGCCATCCCCTGAGCTTCCCCAACCACAGCGACCACAACGTCAGATTGTTTCGCGGCGGCAACCGCTTCATCGATCATCGTCTGTGGTGAGCGAGGGTCAACCTTCACTGCCTCTTCGTACAGATTGAGGAAATCCACAATGCCTTTATCGTTGGTGATATTCGCCCCTTTGGCGTACACCACTTTTCCTTTATCGCCCAATACATTTTGAATACCCGTCAGCACTGTTACGGACTGATCGGCTACGCCTGCGGCAGACCAACTGCCCATCACATCACGTTTGCTGTCGGCCAACGGTCCCACCACAGCAATGGTGCCGGACTTTTTCAGCGGCAGCGTTTCAAGACGGTTTTTCAGCAACACCAGACTCTCACGCGCAACATCACGCGCTTCCTTACGGTGCAGGCGGCTTTCCGCGTTGGTGTCCTGCGGGTCAGTCTCTTTTGCCCCCAGATGGCTGTAGGGATCGTTAAACAACCCCATATCGTATTTAACGTTGAGGACGTGACGCGCCGCATCGTCCAGCTCAGCCATCGTCACTTTGCCAGACTTAATCAGACCCGGCAGGTATTTGCTGTAATACTCATCACTCATGCTCATGTTGATGCCGGAGGTGATCGCCACACGCACGGCATCTTCAGGATCAGCAGCAGTACCGTGCTTAATAAGCTCTTTGATCGCCCCGTGATCGGAAACGGTGATGCCTTTAAAGCCCCACTGATCGCGCAATACTTCTTTCAGCAGCCAGGCATCGGAAGTCGCGGGAGTGCCATTTAATGAGTTAAGACCCACCATCACCGCGCCGCTTCCGGCATCCAGCCCGGCCTTGTACGGCGGCATATAATCGTTGAACAGGCGCTGCGGACTCATATCCACCGTGTTGTACTCTTTACCGCCTTCAACCGCACCGTAGGCAGCGAAGTGTTTCACGCTGGTCATCACCGAGTAGCGATCCGCCGGGCTTTTGCCCTGCATCGCTTCAACCATGGTTTTACCCATCGTTTCGGTCAGATACGTATCTTCGCCAAACCCTTCGGAAGCCCGGCCCCAACGCGGATCGCGAGAGACATCCACCATCGGCGCCCAGGTCATATTCAGACCATCATCCGCCGCTTCGTAGGCCGAAACGCGTCCCACGGTTTTGACCGCATCCAGATTAAAGGAGGACGCCAGACCGAGGCTAATGGGAAAAACGGTACGCTGGCCGTGCAATACGTCATAGGCAAAGAACAGCGGAATTTTCAGGCGGCTGAGTTCCATAACCTGATCCTGCATTTTGCGGATATCCTGGCGGGTGACGGTATTAAAAATCGCCCCCACCTGCCCGTCCTTGATCATGTCGCGGATGGCTTCTTTTGGATTGTCCGGGCCCACGCTTATCAAACGCAGCTGACCGATTTTCTCATCAACGGTCATTTTCGTGAGCAAATCGGTGACGAACGCGTCCCGCGCCTCAGGCGTTAAGGGATGATTGCCAAACAGCGACTCCGCCAGCGCTGGCTGCATGGCCAGACTCACCGCGACACCTACAGAACATAGCCATTTCATGTTGTTTCTCTCTTATTTTTAGCCCGCAGAGGCGGCGAAAATATAGCAAAAACCGTAGTTTGCCATAAGCCTAAACGGGTGAGAAAAAGAAAGCTAAGGTTATTCTCTGATTTTTTCGAAACATTCATGAATGAAATCGTCATACAAAGCGCTATGCTTAACACCGATATTTTGTCCCACCACAAGGAGTGGAAAATGTCTTCCATTACAACAACCGATAATAAAGAATTTATTACTGAGCTCGCCCGCCTGGTGGGCCAATCACACCTGCTCACTGACCCGGCAAAAACTGCCCGCTATCGCAAGGGCTTTCGTTCCGGACACGGCGACGCGCTGGCCGTGGTTTTCCCAGGCTCCCTGATGGAACTGTGGCGCGTGCTCAATGCCTGCGTCAGCGCCGATAAAATTATTCTGATGCAGGCCGCCAATACCGGGCTGACCGAAGGTTCCACGCCCAGCGGCAATGATTACGACCGGGATATTGTCATTATCAGTACCCTGCGCCTCGACAAACTCCATCTGCTGGACAAAGGCGAGCAGGTGCTGGCGTTTCCGGGTACCACCCTCTACTCGCTGGAAAAAGCGCTTAAGCCCTTTGGTCGCGAACCGCACTCCGTGATTGGCTCCTCCTGCATTGGCGCTTCCGTCATCGGTGGTATCTGCAATAACTCGGGGGGCTCGCTGGTACAACGCGGCCCGGCCTACACCGAGATGTCACTGTACGCGCGCATTGATGAACAGGGTAAATTGCAACTCGTGAACCATCTGGGTATCGACCTGGGTGAAACGCCGGAGAAGATCCTCAGCAAGCTGGATGACGAGCGTGTTAAAGATGAAGACGTTCTCCATGACGGCCGCCATGCGCACGACCACGATTACGTCACTCGCGTGCGCGATATTGACGCCGACACGCCCGCGCGCTACAACGCCGACCCGAACCGCTTATATGAATCCTCCGGTTGCGCTGGCAAGCTGGCCGTATTTGCCGTACGTCTGGACACCTTCCCGGCTGAAAAAAATCAGCAGGTCTTCTACATCGGTACCAACCAGCCGGACGTATTGACGGAAATCCGCCGCCATATTCTGGCGACGTTTGAGAATCTCCCCGTTGCGGGCGAATATATGCATCGCGACATCTATGACATCGCCGAAAAATACGGCAAAGATACGTTCCTGATGATCGATAAGCTCGGCACCGACAAAATGCCGTTCTTCTTTACCCTGAAAGGCCGTACCGATGCGATGCTGGAAAAAGTGAAATTTTTCCGTCCGAACTTTACTGACCGCGCGATGCAGAAGTTTGGTCATCTGTTCCCGAGCCACCTGCCGCCGCGGATGAAAAGCTGGCGCGATAAATACGAGCATCACCTGCTGTTAAAAATGGCCGGAGACGGCGTAGCGGAAGCGCAAAACTGGTTGACGGAGTTCTTCAAAACCGCCGAAGGTGACTTTTTCGCCTGTACGCCGGAAGAAGGCAGTAAGGCGTTCCTGCACCGTTTTGCCGCGGCAGGCGCAGCCATTCGGTATCAGGCGGTTCATGCTGATGAAGTAGAGGATATTCTGGCGCTCGACATTGCCCTGCGCCGCAACGATACCGAATGGTATGAGCACCTGCCGCCCGAAATCAGCGATCAACTGGTGCATAAACTCTATTACGGCCATTTTATGTGCTACGTCTTCCACCAGGATTACATCGTGAAGAAAGGCGTCGATGCGCATGCGTTAAAAGAACACATGCTGGAACTCCTCCGCCAGCGTGGGGCGCAATACCCGGCGGAACATAACGTAGGACATCTGTATAAAGCGCCAGAAACGCTCAGCCGTTTTTATCGGGAAAATGACCCGACGAATAGCATGAATCCAGGTATCGGTAAGACAAGTAAGCAGAAGTTCTGGAAGTGAGGCGATTGCCCGAGAGCGTAACGCTCTCGGGTATACTAAGACGCATTAATCGTTCTGCGCTGTTTGCTCGCTCTTACTGGCACCTGCGGCTGCCATCTGCGCGGCTTTTTGCTTCTTATAACTCAGCGCAGCTGGCGGAACCGGCATGACTTTGCCGGTTTCAATCCACGTACGTAAACGGCTGGCATCGGCAAAGTGCGTGTATTTACCGAAGGCATCCATCACCACCAGCGCCACCGGTTTGTTATTAATGACGGTGCGCATCACCAGACAGTGACCCGCCGCATTGGTAAAGCCTGTTTTGGTCAGCTGAATATTCCAGTTATCGCGATACACCAGATGGTTAGTGTTACGGAATGGCAGCGTATAGGCCGGGTTGGCAAACGTAGCCATGTCTTCGCGGGTCGTACTCAACTGACCAATCAGCGGATACTGCTTGCTGGCAATCAGCAGCTTTGTTAAGTCGCGGGCCGTCGAGACGTTATGAATGGACAACCCCGTCGGTTCTACAAACCGTGTGTGGGTCATGCCTAACGCTTTGGCTTTGGCATTCATCGCTTTAATAAACGCGTTGTAGCCGCCCGGATAATGGTGCGCAAGGCTTGCCGCCGCGCGGTTTTCCGAAGACATCAACGCCAGCAGCAGCATATCTTTACGGCTAATCTCACTGTTCAGACGCACGCGGGAGTAGATCCCTTTCATTTCTGGCGTCTGGCTGATATCCACTTTCAGTTTTTCGTTCAGCGGCAGTCGCGCATCAAGCACGACCATCGCCGTCATTAATTTGGTGATCGACGCAATCGGACGCACAAGGTCAGGATGGTTCGAATAGATCACTTTGTTGGTATTTAAATCAACAATCATCGCGCTACCCGACGCAATCTCAGGTTGAGACGCTGTTGTAGTAGCCGTCGTTTTTGCCACTGCCTGAGGCGCAAAAGGGACCGCCAGCATCAGGGCAAGGCTTAGTATTGAAACTCGGAATTTCAGCATGATGAGATTTCTGATAATGGTTCACGCACGTCACAACGCGCACCGCCGGAGTTAAGTACACACTCAAGCTAGCTCAGGCATCATAGCGATCGGGCAGGTTTGCCGCCACAGAAGAATCGTCAACAAATGCTGCGTTGCTGACTTTTACGCCAGCAACGCCGTTGAAGAGAATGACATCAGAATAACCGATACCCGTAGCCCCACAGGATCACTGTGATCGCTAACAGGACTTCCAGCACCAACACGCCGATAGCCAGCGTCGAACTGGAAAAGCTCAGCCCTTCCTCTTTGTTAATGTTCAGGAATGTCGGGACACCGAGGTACAACAGATAACCGGTGTAGAACAGCGCGATGGTACCGACCAGCGCGCACAGCCAGACCAGCGGATAGAGCGCCACAAAACCGCTCAGGAATAGCGGCGTGGCAACATAGCCGGCAAATACCATGCAGTGCGCCAGAGAAGGTCGTTGCGGATAGTTTCGCGCCATCCACCAGATGACCCGCCCCATTACCGCTACCCCTGCCAGCATGACCGCGTAAAAAACAATGGCCAGTGCAAAACCGGTGAACAGAGAAAGCTGAAACACATTGCCATCGCCAAAATTCCAGCCAATTTGCGTGGTGCCAATAAATGCGCAAATCACCGGGATTGCCGCCATCATCAGGACATGGTGGGTGTAGTGGTGCGAAATGGTTTCGTTTTCACTCTTGATCACATGCATTTCACGATCGGGATGGGAAAACAGCCCCCAGACATGGTTCATACCGTCCCCCTTCTTGTCAGCTCCGGACCTCAACACTTCAAGTATAATTCAGCTTTCGATTATTTTATGTACAGCCCGCGAAATACCGGTCCGCTGAGCGGACGCTTTTCCGGCCATAAATGATTCATAAGGTGTATGCTAAAGATTGTGGAGGTCATACCGACGTATGGATATAAACAGTCTTATCGCGCATTACGGTTATGCCGCGCTGGTCATTGGCAGTCTGGCTGAAGGCGAAACCATCACCCTGTTAGGGGGTGTCGCCGCACATCAGGGGTTACTCAAATTTCCATTGGTCGTCGTCTCCGTTGCGCTCGGCGGCATGATCGGCGATCAGGTCCTCTATTTAGTGGGGCGTCGATTTGGCGGGAAACTTCTGCGCCGCTTCTCGCGTCATCGCAGCAAAATTCATTACGCGCAGAAGATGATCCAACGCCGCCCCTATCTGTTTGTGATCGGGACACGATTCATGTACGGATTTCGCGTCATCGGCCCGCTTCTGATTGGCGCCAGCCACCTGCCGCCAAAAATCTTTCTGCCGTTGAATATTCTGGGTGCTCTGATTTGGGCGCTGCTGTTTACGGCCCTGGGCTATCTCGGCGGCGAAGTGATTGCGCCCTGGCTGCACCATCTCGATCAACACATCAAACATGGCGTCTGGCTGGTTCTGGTTATCGGACTGGTGGTGGGAACACGCTGGTGGTTGAAACGGCGTAGCAGGCAGAAAGCGCAATAAATGCAGCCGACAGCGAGTGCTGTCGGCTGCTGACTGTCAGGTTGTGTGGTAGCCCCCACCTAATGCGCTGGTCAGTTGAACAGAGGCATCAAGCCACTGACCTTGCAAAATCAGGCCATTGCAATGTTCGCGTAGCGCCGGGATCTTCGCCTGACTGACCCGTGAACCGGCAATGATACCGGCATTGAAACGCGCCTGCGCCAGGGCAACAACACGTTGAGCATCCTGTTCAATCTTTCGCTGGTGTTGATTTTTTGCCGCCATCGTTTCTACCTGGCTTGCCGCGCGCGTCACGTCATTCACCGCATCAACCACCGCTTTGTTGTAATTCGCTATTGATAGATTACTCTGCGCCTTCGCGATATCGAGATTCGCATTCAGCCTGCCACTGTCGAAGATTGGCAGCGTCAGTCCGGCAGTCACGCCCATTTGTTGCGCTGAACTGCGGAACAGATCGCTCATGTGCAGCGCATCCTGCTGCAAAAAAGCCATCAGGTTGATGTCAGGATAAAAGGCCGCTTTCGCCGCCTCGACGCTGCCCAGCGATGACTCAATGTACCAGTGCTCAGCCTGCAGATCTGCCCGACGCGCCAGTAATGAATACCCTAACTGCGCGGGTAACGCGCTTTCCACCTTCGGTAGCGCAACAGTATGCAGCGTTAGCGGCGCTGATTGCTGATGGGTGAGCGCCGCAAGCCTTGCCTCAATGACCTTCATTTTACCGGCGACATCATTGAGCTGTTGCTGCGTTTTGCTGTCGTCGATATCCGTCTCTACGCCTTCAACGGAAGACGTAATACCGTTTTGATACAGTTGGCGGTCAGCCGTAATGATGTTTTTTTGCTCCTGGTCAATCTCTGTTAACACGTTGCTCAGCGCCGCCTGGGTTTGCCACTCCCAGTATAAACGCGTCACACCGCTCGCCAGCAGTTGGCGGGTCTGTTCCTGCTCGGCTTCACGCGCTTTGACAACGCCAATCCGCGCAGTCATTTCCGCCCGGTTTTTACCCCACAAATCCAGGTTCCAGCCTGCCGTTAGACCAAATGTACCGTTGGTGTACCACGGACCGGTCGTCCCCGCTGCGGGATCGGTAATGGCAAAAGGCCCCATCAGCCCTTCGGCTGACATTTTCTGCCGTTCTGCATTTGCCGAGAAATCGACCTGCGGCCCGTCCTGCGCTTCAACCGCTTTAGCCTGCGCCTCCGCTAATTGAATACGCTGTTCTGCCACCTGCATATCTGGTGCATGTGCCAGCGCACTCTCAATCAGCGCATTCAGTTGAGGATCCTGATAAGCCCGCCACCACTGACTGTCCGGCCAACCGTTTTTCAGTGCCGCCGGTAATGCAGACTCGACGTGTGAAGTGGGCGTCTGCTGCGCCAACGCCTGGCGGTTGTCGTGCATCGGGGCGCATCCCGAAAGAGCAACAAATAGCGGTAAACACGCGGTCGCGACAAAAGGAGAATAACGATTCATGAAGGTGTTCTGGTAAGAAAAGGTGTGCTGATATTACGTGGTGTGACGTCTGTTTTTTTAGTTACGCGTGGCAAAACATTTTTGGAAAATAAAAGAAATAATCAGAAAAATATATTTTATTTAAATGATGAATTAAAAATCATTCAAATAATAAATAAAAATATGCCCTATTTTCTCCCCCGATTTGCCCAATCCGCCGATACGTCATCGGCCACCTATTATGGCCGTAATGACGCAATATCAATAGCCTGAATCGCGCGGGCAATATCCGGTGAATTATTGAGTGAACGAATCTCCTGAAAAAGCGCGGTCGCTTCGGAATACTCTTTGCGTAAATACCCCAGCCACTGTTTGATGCGCGCCACATGATAAAGCCCGGTATCGCCTTGCTTTTCCAGCCGGGTATATTTCTGCAACAAAACCACCACCTCAGGCCAGGGCATACGCGGTTCGTTATATTTCACCACACGACTCAGGTTAGGGATATTTAATGCCCCTCGCCCCATCATCACCGCGTCGCATCCGCTTACCGCCATACACTCCTGCGCACTTTGCCAGTCCCAGATCTCACCATTGGCGATAACCGGAATCGTTAGCCGCTGTCGGATTTCGCCAATCGCCTGCCAGTCAATGTGCTCCGCTTTATACCCTTGTTCTTTCGTACGACCGTGTACCGCGAGTTCGCTTGCGCCAGCTTGCTGTACCGCATCGGCAATTTCGAATTTTCTGTCGCCGCTGTCCCAGCCAAGACGCACTTTCACCGTCACGGGCAGATGCGCAGGTACCGCCTCACGCATCGCCTTTGCCCCCTGATAGATAAGCTCAGGATCTTTGAGCAAAGTTGCACCGCCGCCGCTGCCGTTGACCAATTTTGACGGGCAGCCGCAGTTTAGATCGACGCCATACGATCCTAACTCCACCGCACGCGCGGCATTTTCCGCTAACCACTGCGGGTATTGTCCCAGCAGTTGAATACGCACCAATGTGCCCGAGGGTGTCCGGCTGGAGTTGAGCAATTCCGGGCAAATACGGTGGAATACTTTCGCCGGCAGGAGTTGATCCACCACGCGCAGAAATTCCGTAATGCACAGATCGTAGTCATTCACGTCGGTCAGGAGCTCGCGCACCAGAGAATCAAGTACGCCTTCCATCGGCGCCAGCAAAACACGCATATCGTTACCCGCAAAAAAAGAGGCGCTATGGTAGCGTCTCTCCAGGGCGGTTTAAAGTCTCTCCGCTATGATCTTTATGACGCAACGTTCACGTTGTCTATCTCAACCATGCTCAGAATTCATGATGTGATCGGTAGCACATTTTAAAGTTTAATTGTATGATGAATACCTCTCATCAAGGGCGTTTACTATGAGTAAATCACTGAATATCGTCTGGCAATATTTACGCGCATTTGTGCTGATTTATGCCTGTTTATATGCAGGTATTTTTATTGCGTCGCTACTTCCAATCACCATTCCCGGCAGCATCATCGGCATGCTGATCCTGTTCGTTTTACTGGCACTGCAAATTCTGCCGGCAAAATGGGTCAACCCAGGTTGTTACGCGCTGATTCGCTATATGGCGTTACTTTTCGTTCCCATTGGCGTGGGCGTGATGCAGTACTTTGACTTACTGCGCGCGCAGTTCGGGCCTGTTGTTGTCTCCTGCGCGATAAGTACGCTGGTGGTCTTTCTGGTGGTTAGCTGGAGCTCGCATATTGTGCACGGCGAACGAAAAGTGATTGGGCATAAAGGATCAAAACAATGATGTCGTACATCTGGTGGTCGTTACCTCTGACACTGGCGGTGTTTTTTGCAGCACGTAAACTGGCTGTGCGTTTTAAGATGCCATTGCTGAACCCGCTGCTGGTCGCCATGGTGGTCATCATTCCGTTTCTTATTCTCACCGGAATTCCTTACGATCACTATTTTCAGGGCAGCAAGGTGCTGAACGACCTGCTGCAACCCGCTGTGGTGGCGTTGGCCTATCCGCTTTATGAGCAACTGCACCAGATCCGCGCCCGCTGGAAATCCATCATCACTATCTGTTTCTGTGGCAGCGTGGTCGCCATGGTGACGGGCACGTCGGTGGCGTTGTTGATGGGCGCCACGCCTGAAATCGCCGCGTCGGTATTGCCTAAATCAGTCACCACGCCTATCGCGATGGCGGTTGGGGGGAGTCTTGGCGGCATTCCGGCGATCAGCGCCGTATGCGTAATATTTGTCGGGATCCTCGGGGCGGTGTTTGGTCACACGTTGTTAAACGCCATGCGGATCCGTACCAAAGCCGCGCGTGGGCTGGCAATGGGAACCGCATCGCATGCTCTCGGCACTGCGCGTTGCGCTGAGCTGGATTACCAGGAAGGCGCCTTTAGTTCGCTGGCGCTGGTGATTTGCGGGATTATCACATCGCTGTTAGCCCCCTTTTTATTTCCTGTCATTCTGGCTGTAATGGGTTAAAATTTGCGATGCGTCGCGCATTTTCAATTTAAGTTTCACAAGTTGCACAAGTAATGAGATGTAAATCACATATAACGCAGTGACAGGCCCGTACACTACGATTCCATTACATTGTTAAGAGGCAACGCCATGCATCCACGTTTTCAAACTGCTTTTGCCCAACTCGCGGATAATTTGCAATCAGCGCTGGCACCACTTCTGGCGGATAAGCATTTCCCCGCCATGCTGAGTGCAGAGCAGGTCTCGACGCTTAAAAGTGAATCGGGGCTGGACGAAGACGCGCTGGCTTTCGCGCTCCTGCCGCTGGCGGCCGCCTGCGCGCGTACCGACCTTTCCCATTTTAACGTTGGCGCCGTGGCGCGTGGCGTCAGTGGGACATGGTATTTCGGTGGCAACATGGAGTTCCTGGGAGCCACCATGCAGCAAACCGTTCACGCCGAACAAAGCGCCATCAGCCACGCCTGGTTACGCGGCGAAAAAGCCCTTGCGGCCATTACCGTCAACTACACCCCTTGTGGTCACTGCCGTCAGTTTATGAACGAACTGAACAGCGGACTGGATCTGCGCATTCACTTGCCAGGCCGCGAGCCACATACGCTGCGTGACTATTTGCCAGACGCTTTCGGTCCTAAAGATCTGGCGATCAAAACGCTGCTGATGGACGCACAAGATCACGGCTTCGCCCTGAAAGGCGATGCACTGACTCAGGAAGCGATTCGTGCCGCCAACCGATGCCATATGCCGTACAGTAATTCCCCAAGCGGCGTGGCGCTGGAGTGTAAAGACGGGCGTATTTTCGCCGGCAGCTATGCTGAAAACGCCGCGTTTAACCCCACACTGCCACCTCTGCAAGGCGCATTAAACTTGCTGAATCTGAACGGTTACGACTATCCGGATATCCAGCGCGCCATTCTGGCCGAGAAAGCGGATGCGCCGTTGATTCAATGGGATGCCACCGCCGCGACGCTGAAAGCGTTGGGTTGCGACAACATTGAGCGCGTACTGCTGGCGTAAATCGTTGTGCCCGGTGGCGCAAGCTTACCGGGCCCGAAACGCAGCGCCTATTCAGGCAACGTTGAGGTATGTCGAAAATCCCCGCAATCAGACTACCGATTCTTGCGCAACGCCGCTGGGTAAAGTAGCCTGATTGAAATTTCTTCCTTTTATCGAGTTCTCCGTAATGTTAAAGCGTCTGTTTTACAGCCTGTTAGTCCTGGTCGGCTTGCTGCTGTTAACTGCGCTTGGCCTAGACAGATGGATGAGCTGGAAAACCGCCCCTTACATCTACGACGAATTGCAGGACCTGCCCTATCGCCAGGTCGGCGTGGTCTTAGGCACCGCCAAATACTATCGCACCGGTGTGATTAATCAGTATTACCGCTACCGTATTCAGGGCGCGCTTAATGCCTACAACAGCGGTAAGGTTAATTACCTTCTGCTTAGCGGCGACAACGCGCTGCAAAGCTATAACGAGCCGATGACAATGCGTAAAGACCTGATCGCAGCAGGCGTTGATCCTGCGGATATCGTGCTCGATTACGCGGGTTTTCGCACGCTGGACTCGATTGTGCGTACCCGTAAGGTCTTTGATACCAACGATTTCATCATCATCACTCAGCGCTTCCACTGTGAACGCGCCTTATTCATTGCGCTGCACATGGGAATTCAGGCGCAGTGCTACGCGGTTCCTTCGCCAAAAGATATGCTCACCGTGCGGGTGCGTGAATTCGGCGCGCGTTTTGGCGCGCTGGCCGACCTCTATATCTTCAAGCGTGAACCGCGCTTTTTGGGCCCGCTGGTGCCCATTCCCGCTATGCATCAGGTCCCTGACGATGCACAGGGTTATCCGGCAGTAACGCCTGAACAACTGCTGGAATTACAAAAGAAACAAGGAAAATAAGCGTGGAAGACAAAACCCTATTTATCGTAATTGGCGTACTGATGGTCGTCCTCTGGACCTTCCGGCAAGGGCTAAAGGGGATACGCACTGGCGTCATCGAGAAAACAGTCAAAGGCTCGCAAGAGCCACTCTTAATTCAACGCTCCGCTGAACCCACGACTTACTGGATCTATATCGGTGTCTACTTTGGGCTTTCGCTGGGCGCTCTGCTCGTGGGAATTTGGTTAGTCTTTATCAAATAAAAAACCGGTGCAGAACGTCTCTGCACCGGTTTTTCCGTAGATGAATTACTTCTTACGGGCGTATTTCAGAGAATCCAGCGCGACCGCGAAGATAATGATGCCGCCCTTAATGATGTACTGCCAGTAAGGGTTCACGCCGATATAGGTTAATCCGTAGTTGATGACGGTGAAGATAATCACACCGGTCACGACCCCAAAGACGGTCCCTACCCCACCGCTGAACGACACGCCGCCGACCACGCACGCCGCAATCGCATCCAGTTCGTACATAAAGCCGAGGTTGTTGGTGGCAGAACCGATACGACCGGCTTCCAGCAACCCACCAAAAGCGTAGAACACACCGGACAATGCGTAGATCATCAATAGGTTCAGCGCGACGTTAACACCAGAGACTTTTGCCGCTTCCGGGTTACCGCCGATAGCAAAAATATTTTTGCCAAAACGGGTTTTGTTCCACAGTACCCAAACAAACGCCACGGCAATTAACGCATAGAAGGTGATGTAAGAGAGTCGGAAACTGCCCAGCGCAATGAAGCCCTGCGCGAAAGTTGAGAAGCCGCTATCAAAACCCGAGATTGGCGACGCGCCCACGAAGTCGTAATAGAGGGAGTTGATACCGTAAACGATGATCATCGTGCCAAGGGTTGTGATAAACGGCGTCACGTTGAGGTAAGCAATAATGATACCGTTCACCAGACCGATAATGGCCCCCACCGCACAGACAATCAGGATCACCAGTGCAATTGGCATGGTCGCCATTTCAGGGAAGACTTTATTCGCGTTTTCCATCGATTGCAGCAGCGTCGCCGCAACTACCGCCGCCAGCCCGACCTGACGACCCGCTGACAGGTCAGTCCCCTGGGTGACAATCAGTCCGGCTACACCCAATGCAATAATGATACGTACAGAAGACTGCGTCAGGATGTTACTCAAGTTCAGCAGACTTAAGAATGTGGGGTCCTGGAAAATAATAATGGCCAGTAAGACTAAAAGAACAACGTAAATTCCGCCTTCCTTTAGATAAGTAAGAAAACTTTTCTTATTTAACGCACTCATGAGGAGCCCCTGATCTTAAAGGTGCAAAGACGCAAGACGCAGAATTTCGTTTTGCGTAGTCGTTTTGGTGTCAACAATTCCGGCAACGAGACCGTTACTCATTACCAGAATACGATCTGTAATCCCTAACAATTCCGGCATTTCAGAAGAGATGATAATGATTCCCTTCTCTTTCTTCGCCAGCTCCGCGATCAACTGATAAATTTCAAATTTCGCGCCAACATCAATGCCGCGCGTAGGTTCGTCCAGCATTAATATTTCTGGCTGGGTTAACAACCAACGGCCAATAATGACCTTTTGCTGGTTTCCCCCCGAAAGAGAACCGATTTGTGTACGATGGCCCGGCGTTTTTACCCGCATAGAGTCAATAACCCATTGGGTATCACTCTTCATTCGGGAATTGTCCAACAGACCGACTTTATTTTTGTAATTATGAATATTGGAAATCAAAGAGTTAAAGCCAATATCCAGATAAGCATAAATACCGGTCGAACGACGTTCTTCCGTCACCAGCGCAAAACCATGATTAATGGCTTCGTTGGCATTGTGGTTGTTTATCTTTTTGCCGTGCAACGTAATGGTGCCAGACGATTTTTCACGGATACCAAACAGCGTTTCAACGATGTCCGTACGTTTTGCTCCGACCAGACCAGCAATCCCCAGGATCTCACCTTTATGCAGATCAAACGAGATGTCGCGGATTGAAGGCTGACGTAAAGAGGTCAGATTACGCACTTCCAGAATCACTTCACCAGGCTTGTTCTCTTTGTCCGGGAAGCGCTGGTTCAGCGAGCGCCCGACCATCATGGCGATGATTTTGTCCATATTCAGCCCTTCCAGCGGCTGCGTTGCAATCCACTGACCGTCGCGCAGGACAGTAATCTCATCACATAACTGGAAAATTTCTTCCATTTTATGAGAGATATAAACAATACCGCAGCCACGCTCTTTCAGCTTACGGATAATGGTAAACAGATGATTAACCTCTTTTTCTGTTAGTGAAGAGGTAGGTTCATCCATAATCACGATTTTCGCGTTATAAGAGAACGCTTTCGCAATTTCGATCATCTGCATTTGTGAAACGGATAAAGTCCCCACTCGCGCCCGCGGGTCGATATCAATATCCAGTTCATCAAATATCGCTTTGGTATCGCGATACATTTTGTCCTGATCAACAAACATGCCTTTAGTGGGATAACGCCCCAGCCACATGTTGTCCATCACAGAACGCTGCAATACCAGGTTTAACTCCTGGTGAACCATCGAAATACCATTCTCCAGCGCTTCTTTGGCGGAATGAAAATCGATTTCTTTACCCTGAAATAAAATGCTGCCAGAATCTTTTTGATAGATTCCAAAAAGACATTTTAATAATGTTGATTTCCCTGCACCATTTTCTCCCATTAATGCATGAATAGAATGGGGGCGGACTTTTAAATTGACATTATCAAGTGCCTTAACGCCGGGGAAAGACTTGTTGATGCCGCTCATTTCTAACAAGAATTCGCCTGACGACTGAGTAGTAGTGCTGACCATAATTATACCTTGTTGGCCTCGCAGAGTGCGTTATTAAAGGGCGCAAGAGATATGCGCCCGAGAAAACGGATAACAACGATTATTTTTTGGTGAACTCAGCCAGATTATCTTTATCAACACCTACGTAAGGAACGCGAACAATTTTGTTCTCAATTTTCCAGTTGGTGCCATCAGCAGCGCCTTTGCCATCTGCCAGGTTTTTCGCCAGATCGAAGGTCGCTTTTGCCTGGTTGTTAGCATCGTTCAGCACGGTACCTGCCAGCGCGCCAGATTTCACCAGAGCCAGCGCTTCAGGCAATGCATCCACACCAAATACCGGTACGCTGGTCTTGTTGTGCGCTTTCAGGGCTTCAACAGCACCCATTGCCATGGCATCGTTGTTCGCAATAACCACTTCAATTTTGTTGGCGTTCGGACCGGACAACCAGGCATCCATTTTATCTTTCGCCTGAGCGGTATCCCACATTGCGGTATCTAACTGCAGCTGCTCGGTTTTGATGCCTTTATCGTTCAGCTCTTTAATAACGTAGGTGGTACGCGCTTCAGCATCCGGATGGCCTGGTTCGCCTTTCAGCAGAACAAACTGAATTTGGCCATCTTTGTTCAGATCCCAACCCTGATTCGCCTGCCAGTGTTTCGCAATCAGGTCGCCCTGAATAATTCCAGATTCTTTAGAGTCAGTGCCGACGTAATAGGCTTTGTCATAGCTGTCCAGCGCCTTACGGGAAGGTTCTTTGTTGAAGAAGACAACCGGGACATTCTGACCACGCGCTTTCTCAATCACTGTACCTGCCGCCGCCGGGTCAACCAGGTTGATTGCCAGCGCTTTCACACCTTTCGCCAGCAGAACGTCGATCTGGTCGTTTTGTTTAGACTGATCGTTCTGCGAGTCATTCATCAGCAGCTGTACGTCAGGTGCCGCTTTGGCATCTTGTTCGATAGCCTTACGTACCACGGACATAAAGTTATCGTCATATTTGTAGATCGTCACACCAATGCGGGTATCAGCAGCGTGCGCAGCCGCGCCGAATAACATGCTTGCCATCACAGCAGACAGAGTCAACACCTTCTTATTCATGGTATCTCCGGTTTTATTATGCAGGGTAGTACTTGAGAAAAATGCTCGGCAGGGCAGAACGTTAAATAAGTGTTACTGAATGCCGAAGCTCACTTTTAAAAAATCTTTCTTCCGTGCCCAGTAACGCTCTAAAACCAGGCTTTAATTTTGGTTTAAGGCGCTAATGCAGCGGTAAAACTGATTGCTCACCGTTACATAATAGTTACAGCGTTTCAAACGGTGCCATCATAGCCATCACATTGTTAAGATACTGTGAATTTACTCACACATTGAAAGCGGTTACATACAACGACATTTTTAGTTAGTGATCAGGGCCGCATTCTGTCGCAACGCCACGGAGTGCCGACGCACCAGAGTCGGCATAAAACAGTGCGTTGCCGACGCATCTAACATGCCAGAGGCGCCCTGTAACGCCAGTTCTGTTGCCATTTTGGCCATTGAAGCAATGGGATAACGCACCGTCGTCAGTTGCGGGTCGGTGTAACGTGCGATGGGAATATCATCAAAACCGATAATCGACAGATGCAGCGGGATGGCAATACCGTTGTCTTTCAACGCGGTCAGCGCACCGGCGGCCATGTTGTCATTGTAAGCAAACACGGCAGTGAGTTGCAGGTTACGTCCCAGAAGCTCAACCATTGCTGATTCACCCCCCGGCATATCAGGCGAACCTGTGCCAACCCAGCTCTCAGACGGGCTGATCCCTTGCTCTCTCAGTGCGGCTAACCACCCTTCTTTACGCATTGCATCATCTTCGATACGGTGGCTGGAGGCCAGATAGCCGATGCGTTGATGGCCATTATTAAGCAGCATCCGCGTGGCCATTTTTGCGCCGCTGATATTATCCAGACAGACGCAACGATGGGCGTAGCCGGGGATGAGGCGGTTGATCAGCACCATGCCGGGGATCTGATCCATAAATTCGCTCAGTTCCCGATCGCTTAGCGCTTTGGAGTGGACAATCAAGGCGTTGCAGCGTTGACGGATTAACACCTCAATGGCATGTCGTTCTTTTTCAGCCTCGTGATAACTGTTACCAATCAGCACATATTTCTGATGCTGCTGAGCCACCAAATCGACCGCTTTCACCAGTGCGCCAAAAAAAGCATCTGAAACATCCATCACCACAACACCGATGGTGTCGCTCACCTGCGTTGCCAACGCCTGCGCATTCGCATTAGGGCGATAACCCAGTGAACTGACTGCTTTCATGACTGCGTCACGCGTATCAGGACTCACCAACGTACTGTTATTCAGTACGCGCGAAACGGTCGCCACAGAGACGCCTGCCTGACGTGCCACATCACGGATGGTTATCATATTCACTACCCTGTTTTAAATTACCGTTGCTCACAGATACCCCTTTTGCAGGCGGCTATTTTGTCAGCGACGCGCGGAGGACTGCGTGAGTAAGGTCACAGGGTTGGAAACGGTTACATGCGTTTTGTTAATGAATGTGATCTAGATCGTTATCTGGATGTTCGAGATAGTGATGTCCCTGAAGCACGTAAGGTCAATTGCCGCCACAGCCATTCCACTGGCCCCTGGCGCCAGAAATGCAGCCAGATGACGGAGAAAAGCAGGTTCGCCAGCCACACGGGAACCACAAACAGCAACAGTTCCAGCCGGTCGAATTTCATAAACAAACCGAAATGATAAAACAGCGTGGTGCAGAAAAGCGTCTGCAAGAGGTAATTACTCAGCGCCATTCGTCCTACGCAGGCAATGGCGATAACCAGTTTGCTGCGGCTCAGTTGGGGCCAGAAGCCAAACATCAGCGCCGCGTACCCCAGCGTTTGAAACGGCGCGCTCAGCTCGCGCGGTGCCTGTAACAGAAAGCCGCACCAGCGCCAGGCCCAATCCAGCTGCCATTGCGCGACTATCGCAGGCAGATTAATCAGGACTCCAGTGACAATCAGAATGGCGCCAGTTCGGCGGTAGTGATGCAGGTTGTATTGACCTTTCAACCAGCCGCTGCGCATTAACGCCGCCCCCAGCAACATCATCCCCGCCAGTTGCCAGCCATACTGCGCTCCCAGCGCCAGCAAACTGTTCGACAACGCGTCAACGCGATTGCTGATGGCTTCCACTCCCCCGTTCAGCTTCCAGTATTTTTCATACAACAGCGCAGAAGCATCCGGGGTCCAGGCCCGGCTGATTTCATTGCCTGAGATCGTTCCCAGCAGCAGCAAAACACCAATCCCCGCCAGATAAAGCACGATGCCGGTGTTGAACAGGCTCTTCACAGATGGCGCGTCACGCACCAGTCGCCAACAAATCAGCCCAACAAGACCATAGGCCAGCAAAATGTCGCCATCCCAGAACAACAAGGCGTGAATAAATCCCAGCAACACCAGCAGCGTCAGACGTGACTGGATCCAGCGTTTACCGCGCGGCAGCAACATTTGCAGCCCTGCGCCGAACAGCAATGCAAAGAGTGTGAGAAATTTGGTCTGCGCAACGAGATCGAGGATTGCCCATGTCCAGGCATCCGAAGCGGTAATATCGCCGTACCAGGCAGGGTTGAGATAAGCGGCCTTTGGCAAACCAAAGGCGCTGATATTGAGTAGCAAAATACCCAGGATGGCAACGCCACGAACAAAATCCAGCGTGACATTACGCTCCATATTCTGGGCCTTAATCAGTTGTGGTGACGAACAGCGCGCAGGAACTCCTGGCGGGTATTCTGGCTGGATTTAAACAACCCGCCGAGCGAGGTGGTTGTCGTTGCGCTGGTCGCATCGCGAATTCCGCGCGCTTTCACGCAGTAATGCACTGCGTCAATCGACACCGCCACATTGTTAGTACCGAGTAATGTTTGCAGCGCCGTCAGAATTTGCTGGGTCAAACGCTCCTGAACCTGTGGGCGTTGGGCAAAAAACTGCACAATACGGTTAATTTTCGAGAGGCCAATCACCGACTCTTTCGGGATATATGCCACCGTCGCCTTCCCATCAATGGTCACGAAATGGTGTTCGCAGGTACTGGTCAGGGTGATGTCACGCACCGTTACCATTTCATCGACCTTCATTTTATTTTCAATGACGGTGATTTTAGGGAAGTTTGCGTAATCAAGGCCGGAGAAGATCTCATCGACATACATCTTAGCGATGCGGTGAGGCGTCTCCATCAGGCTGTCATCGCTCAAATCAAGATTCAATAGCTGCATGATCTCAGTCATGTGGCCTGAGATAAGACGTTTGCGCGTTTCGTTATCCATCTCATGTACGGGCGGGCGCAGCGGGGTTTCCAGACCACGCGCAACCAGCGCTTCATGAACCAGGGCCGCTTCTTTACTGAGTGATGACATTTCTTTTTCTCCTGCAGGTGTGGCGCCTCTGCCCTACATGGGACAAAGTTTTTAAGCTGTATGACAGCCCAAACATTGTGCGTGAGGCCGCGCACATAATCCAGTATTCGCAGTGATAATTATTGAAATTGACGCTGCCTTTCATCACCTGGATTTCACACGCCGCCCCTTGCCGGCAAACCTGATGGCTCACGATGCCTGAGTGTTAATGTAAAGTTGTGTAGATGATGAAGCATGTTAGCTAAATGCGGAAGTGAAAGTTACTCACAGCACTATGAATAATCTGTATTATGGGGAGTTCACAACGCACAACACAACAGGAGCCACGCATGGAAATGCTCGAAGAGCACCGCTGTTTTGAAGGCTGGCAGCAACGCTGGCGGCACAACGCCAGCACGCTGAATTGCGCGATGACATTCAGTATTTTTCTTCCCCCTCCCCGTGATACCGCGCCGCCTCCCGTGCTGTACTGGCTGTCAGGGTTAACCTGCAATGATGAAAACTTCACCACCAAAGCCGGTGCGCAGCGCATCGCGGCAGAACTGGGTATTGTGCTGGTCATGCCAGATACCAGCCCGCGTGGTGAACAGGTCGCCGATGATGAACATTACGATTTAGGCCAGGGCGCAGGGTTCTACCTGAATGCGACGCAGCAGCCCTGGGCCGCGCATTTTCGCATGTATGATTATCTGCGCGATGAACTTCCGGCACTGATCCAGTCGCAATTTAACGTCAGTAGCCGCTGCGCTATCAGCGGACATTCGATGGGCGGACATGGCGCGCTCATCATGGCGTTGAAAAATCCCGGTAAATACACCAGCGTTTCCGCTTTTGCACCCATTGTGAATCCGTGTCGCGTGCCGTGGGGAGAAAAAGCCTTTACCGCGTATTTGGGTGAAGAAAGAGCGCTGTGGGCAGAATGGGATAGCTGTGCGTTGATGTTGTCCAGCAAACCCGAGCACGCCATTCCAACCCTGGTGGATCAAGGCGATAACGATCAATTCCTCGCCGACCAGCTCCAGCCCGCAGTACTGGCGGAAGCGGCTCGCCAGACGGCGTGGCCAATGACACTGCGCATTCAACCCGGATACGATCATAGCTATTACTTCATTGCCTCTTTTATTGAGGATCATCTGCGGTTTCACGCGCAGCATTTGTTGACGTAATTTTGGAGGGCGCCAGCCCTCCTTCCCTCTCTACTCGCATATCTTCATTTTTCCTTCACATTTCCGCTTTATTTACACTTACCTATCTTATTGATTTAAAAGCATTCCAACTCAAATTCACACAAACACAAATGATTCCAATTATCATTTGTGTTTACAAAAAATCATTCTTTTGTACAATTCTCCCGCCTCATCTACGTAAAGAATACTTAAAAGACAAATACATACAGTCGTCGTGGATTTACACAGGACACGCAGTTTTTTATTCATTTAATGGAATGATACAAATGACCATACCTCACGTTAAGGCCGTTGCTGTCACAGTAAGCGTAGCCTGCCTCCCACCACTCGCCCAAGCTGCCGACCAGGACACCGTCGTTGTTACCGCGACGGGATTTGAGCAGAAGATTCAGAACGCCCCTGCCTCCATCTCTGTAATTACCAAACAGCAGATTGAGGATAAAGCCTACCGCGATGTCACCGATGCGCTAAAAGATGTTCCTGGCGTGGTAGTGACAGGTGGCGGGAGCAGTAGTGACATCAGTATCCGCGGCATGGCCTCGCAATACACGCTTTTCCTGGTCAACGGTAAACGCATCAGTACCCGCGGCACGCGACCGAACAGCGATAACGCCGGGATTGAACAAGGCTGGCTACCCCCACTGGAGTCGATTGAGCGGATTGAGGTGATTCGTGGACCGATGTCATCACTTTACGGTTCAGACGCGATGGGGGGCGTTATCAACGTGATCACCAAAAAAGTCTCTAATACCAAAGGCTGGACCGGTTCTCTGCATGGCGATGCCACCTTCCAGGAAAACAGTGATTCCGGCGATCTCTTCCAGACGAACGCCTATGCCTCGGGTCCGTTAATTGACGGACTGCTTGGCGCAAAAGTGACAGGGCTGCTGTCACGCCGCGCCGAAGATCAGATAGTCAATGGCTTTAATGAACAACGCCTGCGCAACGGCGGCCTGACACTTAACTTCACACCAGATGAAAAAAACGATGTTGATTTCGACATTGCGCGCGAATTGCAGGACCGCGACAGTACGCCGGGCATGTCAATGGCGGAAGTCACCTGCCGTGGCACCACCTGTAAACCCAACACCAAAAGCGAAAACCGCTACGAGCACACCACATACTCATTAACGCACAGCGGTTATTACGATGACTTCAACAGCACCAGCTACGTTCAGCAGGAAGAGACCAATAACCCGGGTCGCGAGATGAAGTCTTACAATACGATTTTCAACAACCAGAACCAGATATTCCTCGGCGCACATACTCTGACGCTGGGCGGGCAATACCGTTATGAAAAACTCCGCGATAACGGTAACCAGTTACAGGCGGCCGATGGTCTGAACAAATTGACGCGCTGGAGTTGGGCGCTGTTTGCTGAAGATGAGTGGGCGATCACCGACACCTTCACCCTGACCGGCGGTCTGCGCATGGATAAAGATGAAAACTACGGCGACAACTGGACGCCACGCGGCTACGGTGTCTGGCATCTGACGGAACAGTGGACGGTGAAAGGTGGCGTCTCTGCGGGCTACCGCGCTCCCGACCTGCGCCAGTCTTCAGCAAGCTGGGGACAAGTCACGGGTGGCGGTCGTCTGAATGGCATCATTGTGGGCAACCCGGATCTGAAACCCGAAAAAAGCCTGAGCGAAGAAATTGCCCTGCTATGGGATAACGGCGACAACCTCAATGCCGGCATCACCCTGTTTAACACCGATTTTAAAGACAAAATCACCGAAGTTCGCCGCTGCAACAGCAGCGCCGATCCTGCCTGTACAATCGGCGATGAAACCTATGACTTCGTCAGCGATCGTGTCAACGTTGATGAAGCAAACATGCGCGGCGTGGAATCGACATTTGGCTGGAAGGTCACTTCCGATCTGAGCTGGACAGCGAACTATACCTGGACCGATTCTGAGCAGAAAAGTGGCCAGTTCTCGGGCAAGCCATTGAACAAGATGCCAAAACACATGTTCAACACCACCCTGGACTGGCAGGCTACGCAGGATGTCGGTTTCTGGAGCCGCCTGAACTTCCGCGGTAAAACCTCTGAATACCTGAGCCGTACGTCGATGTCGCAGGGAACGCCTTCTTATACGCAGGTTGATGTGGGCATGCGCTACAACGCCAACAAGAATCTGCTGGTGACCGCCGGCGTTTACAACGCGCTGGATAAACAGATTGATTACGACACCTACGACACAATCCTCGATGGTCGTCGTTATACGGTAGGTTTAACGTACAGCTTCTGAGTTCAGTGCAACAAAAAACCCCGACATCTCTGCCGGGGTTTTCTTATTCATCGTTGTCGAATGGCAGCGCAAATGCCAAATCCTGCCGACAACCGATTCATATTACTTCTTGACGCGTTTCGGGAATTGCATTTCGCTGTAACGAACGAAGCGCGTACCCCGGGTCAGTTTGTAGCCGAACCAGATAATCAGGAACAACGGAATACCGATATAGGTCGCCATCACGCCGCCCCAGTCAATGGTGTCTTGCAGGAACGCTTCGTAGTTCTGGCCCAGAGTAATCGTCAGACACAACACGAACGCAAAGATCGGCCCCAGCGGGAAGAAACCTGAACGATACGGTAAGTCCTTAATATCATGACCCTGCATCACATAACCGCGACGGAAGCGGTAGTGACTGATGGCGATCCCCAGCCAGGCGATAAAGCCCGTCATCCCGGACGTGTTCAGCAGCCACAGGTAGACAGTCTGGTTGCCAAACATAGAGGTCAGGAAGCACAGACCCGCAATCACGGTGGTTGCATACAGCGCATTACGCGGTACCCCACCACGAGACAGCTTCGCGAAAATACGCGGCGCTTTGCCATCACAGGCCAGGGTATACAGCATACGGGTAGAGGCATACATCCCGGAGTTACCCGCCGACAGTACCGCCGTCAGGATTACTGCGTTCATTACCGCAGCGGCAGAGAGCAGACCCGCGTGCTGGAATACCAGCGTGAACGGACTCACGGAGATATCTTTTACATCATTACGCAGCAGACTCGGGTCAGTGTACGGAATGATCAGGCTGATGATCAGGATGGCGAACACATAGAACAGCAGGATACGCCAGAACACCTGACGCACCGCGCGCGGAATGTTCTTCTCCGGATCTTCAGACTCACCCGCCGCAATACCAATCAGCTCGGTGCCCTGGAAAGAGAAGCCGACGATCATCGCCACACCTATCATCGCCGCAAAACCACCGGCAAATGGTGCATCGCCCGTTGTCCAGTTACTCCAGCCTACCGGCTGCGCGCCTTTGAAGATGCCGAAGATCATCATCACGCCAACCACGATAAAGATAATCACGGTGGTGACTTTGATCAGCGAAAACCAATATTCCGCCTCACCAAATCCGCGCACAGAAATGTAGTTCAGCAAGAAAATAACGCCCAGGAACAGCGCACTCCAGATCCAGCCTGGCGTGTCCGGGAACCACCAACTCATCACCAGTTGCGCCGCCACAAGGTCAACGGCGATCGTCACGGCCCAGTTGTACCAATAGTTCCAGCCCAGCGCGAAGCCAAAGCCTTCTTCTACATAGTTCTGACCGTAGGTTGCAAACGAACCGGAAACCGGCATATAAGCAGCCAGTTCACCGAGACTGGTCATCAGGAAATACACCATCAGGCCAATCAGAATGTAGGAAAACAGCGCGCCACCTGGGCCTGCTGCAGAAATCGTTGCACCAGATGCAACGAACAAACCTGTACCGATGGAACCACCAATGGCGATCATCGTCAGGTGGCGCGCCTTAAGTTCGCGACGTAACGCGGGCGCTTCTGTGGTTTTAATTTCGGAAACCATGTGAAAATGCTGTCCATCCAAAAAATGAGGGGCGATTGTAGCAGACGAATACCATTCCTTCCGGCACAAATACGCTGTTATAAGAGACCTTCATGACTGGCCGTGGATTATAAGTAAAGCAGAGAATTCAGGATGTGCAGGCGCAGGACTGAAAGGATCGCGCCTCCCGGATAACGCTGTTAGTTTAGGATAGAGATATACGGAGCGACCACCGGGTTTGGCATCCCTCCGGGAACCCAATCCCGGTGTTTCCCCTCATTCATTGACTTAAGTGAGCGGTGTTAGCCTCCAGGGCACAATCCCGGAAGGCTGCTCGCCTTATCAGATTGACTCGCTGTAACGCAAAAAGCGCAGCAAAGCGTTGGAAAGGTGTTTTTGACGATGATGGATGCGCCACAGCGTGCGCACCAGGCTGGGCAGCGGTACGGAAACTTCGCTCAGCGTCCCTGCCTGCAACTGTTCTTCAATGACTCTACGTGAAAGGCAGCTGATCCCAAGACCGTGACGCACAGCATGCTTGATCGCCTCGGAATTACCCAACTCCATCGCCATCTGGAATCTCGGTAGATGCGACAACAGTAAGTAATCGACAATTTCCCGTGTACCCGAACCGCGCTCACGCAGGATCCAGGGCGCGGCCGCCAGTTGCGCCAGCGTCACCGGTCCCTGAACTAACGGAGATGTTGGCGCGGCAAACACCACCAGTTCATCTTCCAGCCACGGTTCAGAGATAATTTCTGTGCTGTGGCAAGGTCCCTCAATAAGACCAATGTCCACGCGAAAATCCAGTACCGCATTGATAACGTCCAGGCTGTTGCCGACGCTCAGTTCCAGCGGCAAATCGGGGTAATCCTGTCGATAGCGGGCAATCACCGCCGGTAAAATGTAGTTGCCAATGGTGCTGCTGGCGTACACGCGGATGGCGCCATTGTCTTCGCGAAACAGTTGCTCAATTTCGACGGTCTGCTCGAGCAACGCCAACGCTCGGGGGTATAACAGACGCCCATGCTCGTTAACCACCAGCCGCTTCCCGACCCGGTCAAAGAGCTGAACGCCAAGCTGGCCTTCCAGATCGGTCAGCGCTGCGCTCACGGCAGACTGCGACAACGACAACATCACGGATGCCTGGGTTGTCGAACCGCTTTTCAGTACTTCGGTAAAGACTTCAAGTTGTCGCAGCGTAATGTGCATCGTCGTTTTCCCCTGACAGCGCCTGCTTACCACTTATAATGATTAATTATAAATATATAATCAATTTTATTTTTAAACCAGTTCGCCGTATTCTTTCCTCCAACTAAAGGAGGCGGTTATGACAGAACTCACCTTACAGAATCATCGTCGTACAGTGTGGCATTTTCTTCCAGGGCTTGCCCTGAGCGCAGTAATCACTGGGGCTGCCCTGTGGGGTGGTTCCATTCCCGCCATCGGGGGCGCCGGATTTAGCGCCCTCACCCTGGCCATTTTGCTGGGGATGGTTATCGGTAATACGGTCTACCCGCAGATCTGGAAGCAGTGCGATGGCGGCGTATTGTTTGCCAAACAACATTTATTGCGTCTGGGGATCATTCTCTACGGCTTTCGCCTGACCTTTTCGCAAATTGCTGATGTCGGCGTCAGCGGCATTGTGATCGACGTATTGACGCTCTCCAGCACCTTTATGCTGGCCTGTTTTCTGGGGCAGAAAGTCTTTGGACTGGATCGCCACACCAGTTGGCTGATTGGCGCCGGGAGCAGCATTTGCGGAGCCGCCGCCGTACTGGCGACTGAACCGGTCGTTAAAGCTGAAGCCAGTAAAGTCACGGTAGCCGTTGCAACCGTCGTTATCTTCGGCACACTGGCTATCTTTCTTTATCCGGCGATGTATCCGCTGCTGGCGCACTGGTTCAGCCCGGAGACGTACGGTATCTATATCGGTTCGACCATGCATGAAGTTGCGCAGGTGGTTGCGGCAGGACACGCGATTAACCCGGATGCCGAAAACGCGGCGGTCATTGCGAAAATGCTCCGTGTGATGATGCTGGCTCCATTCCTTATTCTGCTGGCTGCCCGTGTGAAACAACTGTCACCCGCCAGCGGTTCGGAAAAAAGCAAAATCACCATTCCGTGGTTTGCCGTTCTGTTCATTGTGGTTGCCATCTTTAACTCATTCCACCTGTTACCGCAGGCGGTAGTGAACATGCTGGTAACACTGGACACCATTCTGCTGGCAATGGCGATGGCGGCACTGGGTCTGACCACTCACGTCAGCGCATTGAAGAAAGCAGGTGCGAAACCGTTACTGATGGCACTGGTACTTTTCATCTGGTTAATCGTCGGCGGTGGCATGATAAACGTCGTGATTCATAGCCTGATGGCATAAACCACTACATCCTCCCCCTGTTAACCCGCTATCATTGGGGAATGCTTTTTCTCCCATGTGGGGTTAACAGGAGTCTTTCATGAAATATATTGGAGCGCACGTCAGCGCCGCTGGCGGTCTGGCAAATGCCGCGATTCGCGCCGCTGAAATCGAGGCGACGGCATTTGCGCTTTTCACTAAAAATCAGCGTCAATGGCGCGCTGCACCGCTCAGCACCGAAACCATTGATGACTTTAAAGCCGCCTGCGAGAAATACCACTTTTCCTCTGCGCAAATCCTCCCGCACGACAGTTATCTGATCAACCTCGGCCACCCGGTCAGCGAAGCGCTGGAAAAATCACGCGATGCTTTTCTTGATGAAATGCAACGTTGCGAGTTGCTTGGACTCTCGCTGCTGAACTTCCACCCAGGCAGCCACCTGATGCAGATCCCGGAAGACGAGTGTCTGGCGCGCATTGCAGAATCCATCAATATTACTCTGTCACAAACAGAGGGCGTCACCGCGGTAATTGAGAATACGGCAGGCCAGGGCAGCAATCTTGGCTTTAAGTTTGAACATCTGGCCGCCATCATTGATGGCGTGGAAGACAAGTCGCGCGTTGGCGTTTGTATTGATACCTGCCACGCTTTCGCCGCAGGCTACGATCTGCGCAGCGCCGCCGAGTGCGAGAAGACGTTTGCGGAGTTTGAACGCATTGTCGGGTTTAAATACCTGCGCGGAATGCATCTGAATGACGCCAAAAGCACTTTCGGCAGCCGCGTCGACCGCCACCACAGTTTAGGCGAAGGCAACATTGGCCACGATGCTTTCCGTTGGATCATGCAAGACAATCGTTTTGATGGTATTCCACTGGTTCTCGAAACCATCAATCCCGACATTTGGGCGCAAGAGATTGCCTGGCTGAAAGCACAACAGACTGAAAAGGCGGTGGCGTAGTCGCCATCAGCGGGTAAATCATAAAAAAGGGCAGAGAAATCTCTGCCCTTTTTATGCGAGTGTTATGGAAAAATCAGGCGGCTTTCGCGGTAACCTCTGTTTCCGGACGCTTCAGGAAAGCATATCCCAGACCGGCCACCAGCGTACCGGCAACGATAGCCATCAGGTATCCCAGCACTGGCGTAATTGCTCCAGGAATCAGCAGAACAAACAGGCCGCCGTGCGGTGCCATTAGTTTCGCGCCTACCGCCATAGAGATAGCGCCAGTCAATGCGCCACCGACGATACAGCATGGCAGAACACGCATCGGATCGCGCGCGGCGAATGGAATCGCACCTTCAGTGATAAAGCACAGCCCCAACACTAACGCCGCTTTTCCCCCTTCACGCTGCGCCGTATCGAACTTGCTACGCGCAACCAGCGTCGCCAGACCCAGCGCCAGCGGTGGAACCATCCCTGCCGCCATAATCGCCGCCATCGGTGCATAGGTTTGCGTACTGAGCAGGCCAACACCAAACGCGTAGGCCGCTTTGTTAACCGGACCGCCCATATCGGTACACATCATGCCGCCCAGAATTGCGCCCAGCAGCACTGCGTTCGCTGTCCCCATTGTTTGCAGCCAATGAGTCAACCCTTCCAGAATACCGGCAACAGGTTTACCGATGAGGTAGATCATCGCCAGACCGACAACCAGACTGGAAATTAATGGAATGATCAGGATGGGTTTCAGCGCTTCCATGCTCTGCGGAAGCTTCAGCCTGGTGCTAATCAGTTTCGCAATATAACCCGCAAGGAAACCAGCAATTATCCCACCAATAAAGCCGGAACCGGTACTCACGGCCAGCATACCGCCGATAAGGCCTGGCGTCAGACCCGGACGATCTGCAATTGAGAAGGCGATGTATCCAGCAAGAACCGGCACCATCAGCGCGAAAGCCGAGCCGCCGCCAATCTGCATCAGCGCCGCAGCCAGCGTTCCTTGCTCTTTAAATGCCTCGATACCAAATGCGAAGGACAACGCAATACACAATCCCCCCGCAACAACCATTGGCAGCATATAAGACACGCCAGTCAGCAGGTGACGATAGGCCCCCGCCCCCTCTTTCTTGCCTTCCGATCCCGCCGCCTGTGTGTTCCCTGCTGGCTGATACGGCACCGCCTCAACGACCGCTTTATCCAGTTCTTGCGCTGTTTTTTTCAGTGCCAGACCGGTTGAGGTACGGTACATCGGTTTTCCCGCAAACTTCGCCAGGTCAACTTCAATATCCGCTGCCACAATCACCAGATCCGCCTGCGCCACCTCTTCCGGGGTGATAGCATTACCAGCGCCAACAGAACCACGGGTTTCAACTTTAACCCACCACCCGCGTTTTTTCGCTTCAGTTTCAATGGCTTCTGCCGCCATAAACGTATGGGCGACGCCTGTCGGACACGCAGTGACCGCCACAACCCGTTTCGGACCGCTGGCGACAAGCGCAGGAGCTGCTGTTACCGGCGCGCTGTAGGGTTTGGCATGACCTTTCGCTTCGCTCAGAAACAGTTCCGGATGTGAGACAGCGCGTGCGATATCACCCAACCAGACTTTTTTACCGTTTAGCGAACTGTCATTTGGAACGGTTTCTCCTAAGATAATGGCCAGCTCGGCATCATTCGGATTGTCGATAATTTCCAGTTTTGCTTTACGTGCCGCTGCTCCGAGCAGGGTTTTCGCCATATAAGCGCGAGCCTGGCCAAGATTAGCGTCAATAATCAGCAGCGTTTTCATTCTGCTTCTCCTGCTGTCAATTAAACGGTTGTAAATCGACCCTCGCCATCATTGCGGCCAACTGAGGACGATCGGTGATGCCCACGTTGCTTTGACTTACGGCCAGGGCAGCAACCGCTGTCGCCAGACGCAACGTATGTTCACTGGACTCGCGCATCAGCAGGCCATAAATCAGACCGCCAACCATCGAATCCCCCGCGCCAACGGTACTCACCACCTCGACAGACGGCGGTTTGGCGATCCACTCACCTGACGCATTTACCCACAACGCGCCTTCCGCCCCCAACGAAATCACCACGTGGGCGATCCCTTGTTCGCGCAGGGCGTGTGCCGCGTCGATAACATCTTTCATCTCGGGTAACTTACGACCAGCCCAAATCTCCAGCTCACGACGGTTGGGTTTTACCAACCAGGGAGCCGCTTTCAGCCCGGCGACTAATGCTTCACGACTACTATCAAAGATAATGCATGGACACTGACTACGCAGGCGCGTCATCCAGTCAGTGAATGCTTCAGGGCTGACGCCGGATGGCAGGCTGCCGCTGACGCAAACCATGTCAAACTGACCCAACCAACTTAGCGAATCATTAACGAAACGTTCCCAGTCTGTTGGCGTCACTTCAAAACCGGAGAAGTTGAAATCGGTCACTTCTCCGTCTTTTTCGGTCAATTTGACGTTAATACGGGTACGGCCCTGCACCACCTGGAAACGGTTGGCAATGCCCAGTTCGCTGAACAATTGCTGAAAGCCGTCCTGGTTATCCTTGCCCAGGAAACCGCCGACCGTGACATCGATACCTAAATCTTTCAACACCTTGGCGACATTGATGCCTTTACCCGCCGCATGCAGGCCAGTGGTCTTCACAAGGTTAACTTCACCCCGTTCAATTTCCGGGCAAAAACCCACCAGGTCGTAAGCCGGATTCAGGGTGATGGTAGCAACACGTCTGCTCATTATGCGCCCTCCCCAAGACCTGCCGCGATGGCATCGCCAATCGCTTTCAGCGCCTGTTCAGCATCAGCCCCCTGGGCGGTAAAACGCAGGCGGTGGCCTTTCTTCACGCCCAACGCAACCACTTTCATCAAACTGCGTCCATTCGCCGGTTTTCCGGTTCCATCAAGATTTGTCACGGTAATTTCACTATTAAATTGTTTAATGGTATTGACTAACAGGGTACCGGGACGGGCATGCAAGCCATGCTCATTGCGCACGACAAACTCCGCGTTCAGCACATCATCAGTCAATGTTTCATCGCTGGTCAGCAGCGCCAGCACGGTTGCGGCGTCTGCTTTCAGCAATCGGTCAGCTTTGTTGTCCAACAGCAGATCGCCAAGACGCTTAAGGACCGCGACAGGCTGATCGTCATTCATCGCGACAGTCACCAGCATGGATGCCGCTTCGCCCTGCACCTCAAATCCTCGGATTGCACGACTGACGGCGATAGCGCTACGCACATTGCCTGTTGCGCTGTCATTCAACCAGATCCCCTGGCCCAGGTTCATGGGGTGCTCGTTAATCGCGTTTGCGACAAATGCCGCATCCACCGACCCTGTTTCTTTCAGACGTGCCGCGTTGAGCGCCTGTAGCGTCAACAGATCGCGGGCCTCGACATCCAGCATCAGGGTTTCGTTATCAAGTTTGAGCTGCTCACTCTGCTTTTCTCCCATCAGCAATGCGCGCAGCTCATCCGCCGTCGTGGCTGATTTCAGCTGTTCAGCCACGGAATCATCGCTTAGAACATGCGTCAGTTGACGCAGCAGCCCGAGATGTTCATCGGAGCTGGCGGCAATACCTATCGCCACATAAGCGACCTGCCCCTCTCCCCAAGTCACACCCTGCGGAAACTGAAACACCTGAACACCGGTTTTCAACACCTGATCGCGTGTATCCGTAGTGCCGTGCGGGATAGCAATCCCATTGCCGAGGAAGGTGGATGTCTGTAGCTCACGCGCCAGCATGCCGGCAACGTAACCCTCCGCCACATTGCCCGCCTGCACTAATGCCGCAGCAACCTGGCGAATGGCCTCGTCTTTGTTTCCGGCTTGCTTGCCCGGATGAATATCCTGAACAGATAACTGGAACATGGTTCTCCTCTCTTGCTGAATTGAAACGATTCAGCCATTATGAGAAAAAAGACGCTGATCTGGTTTATCACGAGAACAAGACAGCGCTGAAACGTTTCAATTAGTCTTGCTCTTTCTGCGTCAACACGCAAGTAATGTGAGATTTTTAGTGATAAAAGTTAGATATAAACCACATTTCCTTGTCCCAGCCAGACGTTTTGCTGACGCAACGCATGCAGTAACACCTTCACTTCAGCAGCGTCAGCAGTGGAAATAAAAAGAGTGAAATGCCATTTTGATTTTTCGTGGCGATTTTGATTTAGGTATCTGTTTATTTTTTAACGAGCAGCGTAAACTCCGCGTCACTTCACATTATTGATATAAAAACATGCATAACACCCCCGTTGCCGCCACACCGAAAACGTTTGATCTGACGTCGTGGGCGTTCCTGCTCGTCGCGTTTCTCACCGGTATCGCCGGTGCGTTACAGACACCAACGCTCAGCCTCTTTCTGACTGACGAAGTTCATGCCCGTCCGGCAATGGTCGGTTTCTTTTTTACCGGGAGTGCAGTGATCGGCATTCTGGTCAGTCAGTTTCTGGCGGGGCGTTCAGATAAGAAAGGCGATCGCAAAAGTTTGATCGTTTTTTGCTGTGTACTGGGGATGCTGGCCTGTGTGCTGTTCGCCTGGAACCGTAACTACTTTATTCTGCTGTTTATCGGCGTTTTCCTCAGCAGTTTTGGTTCGACCGCCAACCCGCAAATGTTCGCTCTTGCCCGCGAACATGCCGACAGGACCGGCCGTGAAGCCGTGATGTTCAGTTCCATATTACGCGCGCAGGTTTCGCTGGCGTGGGTAATAGGTCCACCGCTGGCCTATGCGCTGGCGATGGGATTCAGCTTCACTGTCATGTACCTGAGCGCGGCGGTGGCGTTTATCGTCTGTGGCGTGATGGTATGGCTGTTTTTGCCTTCCATGCGCAAAGAGGCGCCTCTTGGGAGCGGCACCCTGGAAGCCCCCCGCCGTAATCGTCGCGATACGCTGCTGCTTTTTATTATTTGCACATTAATGTGGGGCACCAACAGTCTCTATATCATTAATATGCCACTGTTTATCATCAACGAATTGCATCTGCCTGAGAAGCTGGCAGGTATCATGATGGGCACCGCTGCGGGGTTAGAAATCCCGACAATGCTAATTGCAGGCTATTTTGCAAAACGACTGGGCAAACGTCTGCTGATGCGTATTGCTATCGTTGCAGGGTTTTGTTTTTACGCAGGGATGTTGCTGGCGCACTCTCCTGCAGTGTTGCTCGGTTTGCAATTGCTGAACGCCATTTATATCGGGATATTGGGTGGGATCGGCATGCTCTATTTTCAGGATTTAATGCCGGGCCAGGCGGGGTCAGCCACAACGCTCTACACCAATACGATCCGTGTCGGCTGGATTATTGCCGGTTCTCTGGCAGGCATTGCAGCAGAAATCTGGAGTTTTCATTCCGTCTTTTGGTTCGCCCTGGTGATGATCGTCGTCACAATGGGCTGTCTGTTGCGGATTAAAGATGTTTAAGGTGCCGTAAGCGCTTCCAGCGTGATCAGAAACGTCATCGCCTGCTGTGCAGACTGTCCACACATTTCGGCACTGGGTTGTAATCCCGCGCAGACTTTGGGGCGCAGCGGAGAAGCAAAAATCTTACAGCGCAGACGCTCGTCAAGCTGGATACAGGGGGTGTTCGCTGGCTTGCCGTCAGGCATGCCAGGGATGGGGCTGGAAATCGAAGGGGCCGTGCAACAGGCTCCGCAATCCGGACGGCATTCCATACTGTTTTCTCTTTTATTCACCACCGGATCGAAGGCAACGCACAGTATCACCTTTTTTGCACCAGCAAAAGTGTGAATTCCGCTTGCCTGAATGACCGGGCGCGAGTAGTTTGACGCGATATTTTTGACATTCTTCACAACAGGATTTTTTCAATGCCAAGAGCGAACGAAATTAAAAAAGGTATGGTACTGAATTACAATGGCAAGCTGCTGATTGTAAAAGATATTGATATTCAGTCTCCTTCCGCCCGCGGTGCTGCAACACTGTACAAGATGCGTTTTTCCGATGTCCGTACTGGCTTGAAAGTCGAAGAGCGCTTCAAGGGCGACGACATCGTGGATACCGTAACCCTGAGCCGTCGCGGCGTTGATTTCTCTTACGTCGATGGCAACGAATACGTGTTCATGGATAAAGAAGACTATACCCCGTATACCTTCACCAAAGATCAGATTGAAGAAGAACTGCTGTTCATCCCGGAAGGCGGTATGCCAGATATGCAGGTTCTGACCTGGGATGGACAACTGCTGGCGCTTGAACTGCCGCAGACGGTGGATCTGGAAATTGTTGAAACAGCACCTGGCATCAAAGGCGCTTCAGCAAGTGCCCGCAACAAACCCGCGACGCTGAGCACGGGTCTGGTGATTCAGGTTCCTGAATACCTGAGCGCCGGAGAAAAAATCCGCATCCATATTGAAGAACGTCGTTATATGGGTCGTGCTGACTGAGTCAGCAGCACCATAAATGCAAAAAAGGGACGGCGCATTCAGCACCGTCCCTTTTTTATTATTGATTTACAGCAGATCGCGGAATTGCGTTTGTTTCAACGCCAGCTCAACCCCGCGAACCTCAGCCAGCCCTTTCAGACGGCCAATCGCGGAATAACCCGGGTTGGTTTTCTTGTGCAGATCGTCAAGCATCTGATGCCCATGATCCGGGCGCATCGGAATGGGACGCAGATCGCCCGCTTTCTTACGACGCTGTTCTTCCGTCAGGATCGCCGCGACCACGGCCACCATATCGACATCACCCTGCAGGTGCGCGCCTTCATGGAAGGTTTTCGGATTCTCTTCGCGGCACGTGGAGCGCAGGTGGGTAAAATGAATACGATCGCCGAAGGTTTCAATCATTTTCACCAGGTCGTTGTCAGCACGCACACCGTAAGAGCCGGTGCACATCGTAAAGCCGTTGTGAATGCTGTCAACAGTCTCTTTCAACCACTGCATGTCTTCAATGGTAGACACGATACGCGGCAAACCCAGGATCGGGCGCGGCGGATCGTCCGGATGCACCGCCAGGCGCACACCAGCCTCTTCCGCAACCGGTACGATTGCGCGCAGGAATACCGCCATATTGTCACGCAGATCGTCTTTGCTGATGCCATCATATTCCGCCAGGCGTGCGCGGAACTGGTCCAGCGTGTAGCCTTCTTCAGCGCCCGGTAAACCGGCGATAATATTACGCGTCAGCTTCTCAACATCGGCTGCGGTCATGGCATTGAAGTACGCCAGCGCCTGACGCTGCTCTTCTTCTGTATAATCGGCCAACGCACCTTCACGTTTCAGAATGTGCAGTTCAAACGCAGCAAAAGCGATCTGATCGAAGCGCAGCGCTTTAGAGCCATCTGGCAACTGATACTCAAGGTCAGTACGCGTCCAGTCGAGGATCGGCATGAAGTTGTAGCACACGGTATCAATCCCGCATGTCGCCAGATTACGGATACTCTGCTGATAGTTTGCAATCCACGTCTGGTACTGCCCGGAGCGGGTTTTGATATCTTCGTGCACCGGAATACTTTCCACCACAGACCAGGTCAATCCTTTCTCCGCCAGAATCGCCTGACGCTTTTGAATTTCTTCGACTGGCCACACTTCACCATTCGGAATGTGGTGCAATGCGGTCACAACACCCGTTGCGCCAGCCTGACGCACATCATCAAGAGATACCGGATCGTTAGGCCCGTACCAACGCCAGGTTTGTTCCATTGCTTCACCTCACAAGTTGTTATACCAAATTAATTTACCAGAATGACGACTACCATACATGCATCTCACCAATGATCAATGCAACCCCTATCATTGATTGATCCAGCTCACATTCTACGGACAAATACGGCATACCAATTTAATTTGTTGTCATATAACTTTACACTGCCATTGTTAATTTATGGTTAATCAGGTGTGTGCTTAATGAATACTATTGCTTCCGTCCGACTTCCGGAAAATGTGCAGTTGCCGCAATACGACCGCCGACAGTTGCAAACGCGGATCGTCCATTTGGGCTTTGGCGCTTTTCACCGTGCCCACCAGGCGTTACTGACGGACAGGGTTCTGAATTCACACGGCGGAGACTGGGGTATTTGTGAGGTAAGCCTGTTTAGCGGCGATCAACTGATGAGCGACCTGCGCGCGCAAGATCACCTCTATACCGTGCTGGAGAAAGGCGCACACGGCAACCAGGCCATTATTATCGGTGCCGTTAATGAGTGTCTGAACGCAAAACTGGATTCACTCGCCGCGATTATCGAAAAATTTTGTGAGCCGCAGGTGGCGATTGTTTCACTGACGATCACCGAAAAAGGTTACTGCATCGATCCGGCGACCGGCTCTCTTGACGAGACAAACACCCGAATCCTCCACGATATGCAGAACCCGTCCGAACCCCACTCGGCACCGGGTATTCTCGTTGAAGCCCTGCATCGCAGACGTGAACGCGGGCTAAAGCCCTTTACCGTGCTTTCGTGCGATAACATCCCGGACAACGGCCATGTCGTGAAAAACGCCGTGCTGGGCATGGCGGCAAAACGTTCTGCTGAACTTGCAAAATGGATTGCGGAACAAGTCAGTTTTCCCGGCACGATGGTGGACAGAATTGTGCCTGCCGCCACCCCCGAATCTCTGGGCGAAATTACCGACGAACTGGGGGTGCCGGATCCCTGCGCGATCAGTTGTGAGCCCTTCATTCAGTGGGTAATCGAAGATAACTTTGTCGCCGGTCGCCCGCAGTGGGAAGCCGCTGGCGTGCAGATGGTGACGGATGTGTTGCCGTGGGAACAGATGAAATTACGCATGCTGAATGGCAGCCACTCGTTTCTGGCCTATCTCGGTTATCTGGCAGGGTTTCGGCACATTAGCGACTGCATGCAGGACAGCGCATTTCGCGAGGCAGCATACCGTTTGATGATAGAAGAGCAGGCACCGACACTGCGCATCACAAATGTTGATCTTGCGCAGTATGCCGACAGCCTGCTCGAACGCTTTGCTAACCCGGCGCTGAAACACAAGACCTGGCAAATTGCGATGGACGGCAGCCAAAAGTTGCCGCAGCGGATGCTGGAAGGCATTCGCGTGCATTTGGCGCATCAAAGTGACTGGCCGTTACTGGCGCTGGGCATCGCTGGCTGGATGCGTTATGTCAGCGGGGTGGATGATGCAGGAGCGCCAATTGAGGTTCGCGACCCAATAAGCGAAAAGATCCGCGCTCTTGTTGAAAACAGTCACGAGACACAAAGAGTGTCTGCTTTGCTTTCATTGCATGAAATTTTCGCGGCCGACCTCGTGGAAAACCCGCTATTTGTGCAGGCGATTGAACACGCCTGGCAACGTATTGTGCAACAAGGCGCGCATCAGGCCGTCATCGATACGTTAAAAAATTAACAATTTCTGCCATTAACGCGGGTGATGAGTTTCTTCATCCGCTCCCCCTCTTCTCTTTTTCTCTTTTTTTCGCCAGGATGACGGGAAACCGTTATGGTATCGATTCATTCTGGAGTAGATGTGACCAAAACCAACCTCATTATCGGTTTTCTCGGTAGCGGAAAAACCACTTCCATTCTTCATCTCTTAGCGAATAAAGACCCGGCGGAAAAATGGGCTGTGCTGGTCAATGAGTTTGGCGAAGTCGGTATCGACGGCGCCTTGCTCGCCGACAGCGGCGCGCTGTTAAAAGAGATCCCGGGTGGTTGCATGTGTTGTGTTAACGGTCTGCCAATGCAGGTCGGGTTGAATACCCTTCTGCGTCAGGGTAAACCCGACAGATTACTGATTGAACCCACAGGGCTTGGACATCCCAAACAGATTCTGGATCTGCTCACCGCCCCTGTTTATGAACCGTGGATCGATCTTCGCGCCACGCTTTGTGTCCTTGATCCGCGTCTTTTACTGGATGAAAAAAGCGTGGCCAACGAGAACTTTCGCGATCAACTGGCGGCCGCCGATATCATTGTGGCGAATAAGTCCGATCGCGCCACGCCCGAAAGTCAGGCTGCGCTGCACACCTGGTGGCAACACTATGGCGGTCATCGTCAGTTGATCCATACCGAACAGGGGAAAGTAGAGGGCCATTGGCTGGACTTACCCCGGCAAAACCTGGCAGAACTGCCCTCCAGTGCCGCGCACACACACCAGCACGCTGACAAAAAGGGGCTTGCGGCGCTGAGTTTACCGGCGCAACAACGCTGGCGCCGTAGCCTGAACAGCGGTCAGGGTTACCAGGCCTGCGGCTGGATTTTCGATGCGGAAACCGTATTCGACACCATTGGCCTGCTGGAATGGGCTCGCCTGGCGCCTGTTGCGCGCGTCAAAGGCGTAATGCGTATAAAAGAGGGATTAGTGCGCATTAACCGCCAGGGGGATGATCTGCACATTGAGACACAAAATGTCGCGCCGCCAGACAGTCGCATCGAACTTATCACTAACTCGGATACCGACTGGAATGCGCTACAGACAGCATTGTTGAAGCTTCGTTTAGCCGAAAACACGTAAGGTTGCTTCCGATTTTTTAAACGACGAAACGATGATGAAAACCCGGTATCCCCTCATATTCCTGCTGAATCTCGCTGGACTGGCGTTGTTTTTGTCATGGTATCTGCCTGAAAATCACGGGTTCTGGGCCTTCCTCGACGTCGAGGTCTTTCGTTTTTTCAACCACATACTGGGTGAAAACCGTGCATTCCTGTGGGCGGTCGCCATTACCAATAATCGGGCGTTTGACGCCTGTTCGCTGCTGGCGATGGGGTGTCTGATGTTGCACTTTTGGCTAAAAGAGGCACCAGCGGGCCGTCGACATATTGTCATTATGGGCCTGGTAATGCTGTTGACCGCCGTCGTGCTAAATCAACTGGGCCAGGCGCTGATTCCTGTTACACGCGCCAGTCCGACGCTCACGTTTGATAATATCTATCGTGTAAGCGAACTGTTGCATATTCCCACCAAGGATGCCTCCAGAGACAGTTTTCCCGGCGATCATGGAATGATGCTGCTTATTTTTTCCGCATTCATGATGCGATATTTCGGAAAAATCGCAGGCATTACCGCCCTTATTATATTTGTGGTTTTTGCGTTTCCCCGCGTGATGATTGGAGCCCACTGGCTGACGGATATCGTCGTGGGTTCGCTAACGGTGGTACTGATTGGATTACCCTGGTGGTTAATGACGCCTTTAAGTGATCGTGTTATTTACTTATTTGATCACTACCTCCCCGGCGAAAACAAACAAATTTTAAACAAATAACTCACAGTAATTAACATCGACATCAGGGATTGTTCTTATCTCCTGAGAGTGAATCTGGATAATTCATCACTGAAACTATCACTCAACGGGTCATCACATTCCCGTTAAAAATTAATTAATTGCCTATTTTTTACCCCGGCTGTACTTAATTTGTTCAATGCCGATTCTTCACTTTCTGTATCACTTTTTCTTATAAAAAATCACGTAAAATCGCTCGCAATAGCAGGAGTGATCGGGTAATCTCGAACTCGTTTTGCCTCGCCTGGTCATTATTCTCTTTATGAATAAAATTGTGCGTTCCACCACAATTTTGACCTTAAGGAATTGTCTCATCATGCGTAGGTAATTAGTCTCGTCACGTTTGGCATTTTTTATAACGATATTTATCGTTAAGGACTTCAAGGGAAAACAAACAAAATGGTCAGATCTCAACCGATTTTGAGATATATATTGCGGGGAATTCCTGCGATAGCAGTGGCAATTCTGCTTTCTGCATGTACGACAACGAACACCGCGAAGAATATGCATTCTGAGACGCATGCTGTGGGTAATGGAGAAAACTCTTCACTGCAAGCCTCTCAGGATGAATTTGAAAATATGGTTCGTAACCTCGATGTGAAATCGCGGATTATGGATCAGTATGCTGACTGGAAAGGTGTGCGTTACCGCCTTGGCGGCAGCACCAAAAAAGGGATTGATTGTTCCAGCTTTGTACAACGTACATTCCGTGAACAATTTGGTTTAGAGCTTCCACGCTCAACCTACGAGCAACAGGAAACGGGCAAATCCGTTTCGCGCAGCAATCTGCGCACCGGCGATCTGGTGCTGTTCCGGGCAGGTTCGACAGGTCGTCATGTCGGTATTTACATCGGCAACAACCAGTTTGTTCATGCTTCAACCAGCAGTGGCGTGATAATCTCCAGTATGAACGAGCCTTACTGGAAAAAGCGTTACAACGAAGCGCGCCGGGTTCTGAGCCGCAGTTAACCGTTCGTTTGAAAGCTATCCCTTGGCTATCCTGACGAGACATATAAAGAAGCACTGCAGACGCAGTGCTTTTTTTTTCGCGGTAATAATACCCAGCAGAAAAGTATGACTATGACTGGTGTTCCAGGCTATAGTCTTGTAAATCAATCAGTTTAACCTTAAGTGATATGATCGGGTAAACCAGGAAATATGTTCACAAGCAGCGCCTCGTCCGGTAGAAAAATCCTGCTCACCTGTGTAGCGACGGGGATTGTTGTCACATTGCTTATCACTAGTCTGCAGTTTTTAATGTCATGGCACAAACGTGAAGTCAAATACGACACCCTAATTTCAGATGTTCAACACTACCTGGTGGGCTACTTTGCCGACCTCAAAGCTACCACCGATCAGCTCCAGCCGCTGACGTTAAATACCTGTCAGCAAGTCGCTGCTGACCTGACCTCCCGCGCGGCATTTAGCCTTAACGTGCGCGCCTTTTTGCTTATCAAAGATAAAAAAGCATTCTGTTCCTCAGCCACCGGGACGATGGATATGGCGCTGAAAGAACTGGTGCCCGACCTCGACACACGAAAAAAAATCGACATGGCCATATTGCCTGGCACCCCGATGATGCCGGATAAACCCGCAATAGCAATTTGGTACCAGAATCCTTTATTACCGGAAAGCGGGGTATTCACCTCACTCAATATCAATCTGACGCCTTATCTGTTGTACACCTCCAGACAGGAAGATTTTGACGGAATCGCAGTTATTGTGGGTAATACTGTCCTCTCAACGTTTTCTACCCGTCTAATGACATTAAACGAGCTGACGGACACGCCAATACGTGAGGTCGCGGTGGAAGGCGTCCCTCTTAAAATTCGCCTGTATGCGAACAACTGGACCTACACCGACTTGTGGTATGCCTTGATGCTTGGGTGTATGGGGGGAATCGTTGCGGGATTGCTTTGCTACTACATCAACTCTATCCGGATGCGCCCCGGAAAAGAGCTTCTGACGGCCATCAAGCGCAATCAGTTTTATGTGGTTTACCAACCCGTCGTAGAGACGAAAACCTTGAAGATTAGCGGTCTGGAAGTACTCTTACGCTGGCGCCATCCAACAGCCGGTGAAATTCCGCCTGATGTCTTCATCCATTATGCAGAAACGCAACAACTGATTGTGCCGCTGACACAGCACCTGTTCGAGTTGATTGCCCGCGACGCGCCTGCATTGCAAAAAGTGCTCCCCGCCGGCACGAAGTTTGGCATCAATATTGCCCCGGACCATCTGCACAGCGAGAGCTTTAAAGACGATATTCGCCACCTGGACGCATCCTTACCGCCGCATCATTTTCAGATCGTACTGGAAATGACTGAACGCGACATGCTCAAACACCAGGAAGCCACGAAACTGTTTGAATGGCTGCATTCTGCAGGATTCGAAATTGCCATTGATGATTTCGGGACAGGCCATAGCGCGCTGATTTATCTGGAACGTTTCACGCTGGACTACCTGAAAATCGATCGGGGCTTCGTCAATGCCATTGGTACGGAAACCGTCACCTCTCCGGTGCTGGATGCAGTACTGATGCTATCTAAGCGTCTGAATATGCTTACCGTTGCAGAAGGCGTTGAAACCCCTGAACAGGCAAAATGGCTACGCGACCACGGTGTTAATTTCCTCCAGGGATACTGGATAAGTCGGCCTTTACCGCTAGACGATTTCTTACTCTGGCTTGCCAATTCCCATACGCCCAGGTGGTAACAGTAACCTGCTGTGTCGAATGGATTCACAATGCGCACTACGTCACTTATTATTCAGTCATGACGCTTGCCGGGCAGTGGCAGGTGCTGAAAAGAGGAAAGCACGCCTAAATGATGACTCGCGTAATAATGTTGTTTGTCGCCCTGTTGAGTTTCGGTGTTCAGGCTCAGGCCATCAAAGAAAGTTACGCCTTTGCCGTTTTGGGTGAACCAAAATACGCCATCAACTTTGAACACTTTGATTATGTGAATCCTGCCGCACCAAAAGGCGGTCAAATGACGCTCTCTGCCATTGGCACATTTGATAACTTCAATCGTTATTCCATGCGGGGAAACCCCGGCGTTCGCACCGACTCTCTCTATGACACTCTGTTTACCACCTCTGACGACGAACCCGGAAGTTACTACCCGCTGATTGCCGAAAAAGCACGCTACGCGGATGATTATTCATGGGTAGAAATCGCCATTAACCCGCGCGCACGTTTTCATGATGGATCTCCGGTCACTGCCAGCGATGTTGCATTCACCTTCCACAAATTTATGACCGAAGGCGTACCGCAGTTTCGCCTGGTTTACAAAGGAACGACCGTTAAAGCCATAGCGCCCCTCACCGTGCGCATTGAGCTCGCAAAACCCGGCAAAGAAGACATGCTCAGTCTGTTTTCTTTACCCGTCATGCCGGAAAAATTCTGGAAAAATCATAAGCTCAGTGACCCACTCTCTTCCCCTCCGCTTGCCAGCGGTCCCTACCGCATCACTCAGTGGAAAATGGGTCAGTACATTGTCTATTCACGGGTTAAAGATTACTGGGCGGCCAGTCTGCCGGTAAACCGCGGACGCTGGAATCTCGATACCATTCGCTATGACTACTACCTGGATGACAATGTGGCGTTCGAAGCGTTTAAAGCCGGAGCGTTTGATCTGCGGCTGGAAAACGATGCTAAAAACTGGGCAACCCGTTACACCGGTAAAAACTTCGCCAATCATTACATTGTCAAAGAAGAACAGAAAAATGAGTCCGCTCAGGACACGCGCTGGCTGGCTTTTAACATTCAACGCCCGGTGTTTCAGGAAAGGCGAGTACGTGAAGCCATCACCCTCGCCTTTGATTTTGAATGGATGAATAAGGCATTGTTTTATAATTCCTGGAGCCGCACAAGCAGCTATTTCCAGAATACCGAGTATGCCGCCAGCCAGTATCCTGATGCGGATGAGTTAGTCCTGCTCGCCCCGATGAAAAACGATCTTCCGCCGGAGGTTTTCAACCAGATTTACCATCCTCCGGTGTCGCGTGGAGATGGCTACAATCGTGAAAATTTGCTTAAAGCCGGAGAGCTGCTCACTCAGGCGGGATGGATTCTCAAAGGACAACAGCGAATCAGCAGTACGACGGGTAAACCGCTGACGTTTGAACTGCTGCTTCCGGCGGGGGGGAACAACCAGTGGGTTCTGCCCTTCCAGCACAATCTGCAGCGTCTGGGAATTACGATGGCAATCCGCCAGGTCGACAATTCGCAGCTCACCAACCGCATGCGCAGTCGCGACTACGACATGATGCCGAGGCTGTGGCGCGCCATGCCGTGGCCCAGCTCCGATCTACAAATCTCCTGGGCCTCTGAGTATATTGATTCAAGCTATAACTCCCCCGGCGTGCAGAGCCCGGTGATTGATAAGCTGATTGTGCAGATCATTGCCGCTCAGGGTAATAAAACCAAACTGGTTCCGCTGGGACGGGCGCTGGATCGGGTGCTGACATGGAATTACTACATGCTGCCCATGTGGTATATGGCGGAAGACAGGCTGGCCTGGTGGGACAAATTCTCCCATCCGGCCATCCGTCCCATTTACTCCATTGGGCTGGACACCTGGTGGTATGACGTCAATAAGGCCGCGAAACTGCCGGCGGCCAGACGACAAGGAGAATAAATGGGCGCCTATCTGATTCGACGCTTGTTGCTGGTGATCCCCACGCTCTGGGCCATCATTACCATCAACTTTTTTATCGTGCAGATTGCGCCGGGAGGACCGGTTGATCAGGCCATTGCCGCGATTGAATTCGGTCAGTCAGGCGCACTACCCGGCACCGGAGGCGAAGGTTTACGCGCCAGCCACGCGCAGACAGGCGTTGGCAATATCAGCGACAGCCAATACCGTGGTGGTCGCGGGCTTGACCCTGAAGTGATTGCCGAAATTACCCGGCGTTACGGCTTTGATAAACCGCTTCACGAACGTTACTTCACCATGCTGTGGAACTATATTCGCTTTGATTTTGGCGACAGCCTGTTTCGCAGCGCGTCTGTGCTGACACTCATTAAAGACAGCCTGCCCGTTTCCATCACGTTGGGTCTGTGGAGCACGCTAATCATCTACCTGGTATCGATCCCGCTGGGCATCCGTAAAGCGGTCCATAACGGCAGCCGGTTTGATGTATGGAGCAGCGCCTTTATCATTATCGGTTACGCCATCCCGGCATTTCTGTTCGCCATTCTTTTGATTGTGTTCTTTGCCGGCGGCAGCTACTACGACCTCTTTCCGCTGCGGGGGTTGGTCTCCGCCAATTTTGACTCACTGCCCTGGTATCAGAAAATCACTGATTATCTTTGGCATATCGCGTTGCCGGTACTGGCGACCGTGATTGGTGGTTTTGCCGCCCTGACCATGCTCACCAAGAATTCATTTCTCGATGAGGTTCGCAAACAGTATGTGGTCACCGCGCGCGCCAAAGGTGTCAGCGAAAAAAACATTTTGTGGAAGCACGTTTTTCGTAACGCCATGCTACTGGTCATTGCCGGTTTTCCGGCCACCTTTATCAGCATGTTTTTCACCGGCTCACTGCTGATTGAGGTGATGTTCTCATTAAATGGGCTGGGATTACTGGGCTACGAAGCAACCGTATCCCGGGACTATCCGGTGATGTTTGGCACGTTATATATTTTCACCCTGATAGGTTTACTGCTGAACATCCTCAGCGATATCAGCTATACGCTGGTTGATCCACGTATTGATTTTGAGGGACGCTAATGCCGCGATTAAGACCTGTAAACCAGGCCCGCTGGGCGCGTTTTCGCCACAATCGTCGGGGCTACTGGTCACTGTGGATTTTCCTTGTGCTCTTCAGCCTGAGTCTCTGCGCTGAACTCATCGCCAATGATAAACCGCTGTTGATTCGCTATGACGAGAGCTGGTACTTCCCGCTGGTGAAAAATTACAGTGAAAGCGATTTTGGCGGACCGTTTGCGACCCAGGCAGACTATCAAGACCCCTGGCTGCAACAGCAACTTGAGCAACGAGGTTGGGTGCTCTGGGCGCCTGTCAGATTCGGCGCCAACAGCATTAACTTTGCGACCCGACAGCCCTTCCCGTCGCCACCGTCGACGCAAAACTGGCTGGGCACCGACGCCAACGGCGGCGATGTATTGGCGCGGATCCTGTATGGCACGCGTATCTCCATCTTGTTCGGGCTGATGCTCACCCTTTGCTCCAGCATCATGGGGGTTCTGGCTGGTGCCTTACAGGGATATTACGGGGGAAAGGTCGATCTGTGGGGGCAGCGTTTAATCGAAGTCTGGTCCGGAATGCCAACACTGTTTCTGATAATTCTTCTCTCAAGCGTCGTGCAGCCCAATTTTTGGTGGCTACTGGCGATTACGGTGATCTTTGGCTGGATGAGTCTTGTCGGGGTGGTGCGCGCGGAATTTTTGCGCACCCGCAATTTTGACTACATTCGCGCGGCACAGGCGTTAGGCGTCAGCGATCGCAGCATTATTCTGCGCCATATGTTGCCCAACGCGATGGTCGCCACGCTGACCTTTATCCCCTTCATTTTGTGTAGCTCGATTACGACACTGACATCGCTCGATTTTCTGGGGTTTGGTTTACCGCTGGGTTCCCCCTCTCTCGGTGAACTACTCCTGCAAGGCAAAAATAACCTGCAAGCGCCGTGGCTCGGGATCACCGCATTCTTGTCCGTGGCGGTGCTACTGTCACTGCTGATTTTTATTGGCGAAGCCGTGCGCGACGCGTTTGATCCCAACAAGGCGGTATAACATGACGCAACCTCTGTTAGCGATAGAGCGTTTATCGGTCGGTTTTAGCAAACAAGGGATCGTACGCACGGTTGTCAACGATGTCTCTCTGAGCGTTGAGGCAGGCGAAACGCTGGCGCTGGTTGGCGAGTCGGGCTCGGGGAAAAGCGTGACAGCGCTTTCTATTTTACGCCTGCTGCCTTCGCCACCCGCAGTGTACCTTGCTGGCGATATTCGTTTTCATGGCGAGTCGCTGCTGCATGCCAGCGAGCAAACCCTGCGCGGCGTGCGCGGGAATAAGATTGCCATGATTTTCCAGGAACCCATGGTGTCGCTCAATCCGCTGCACTCTCTGGAAAAGCAGCTCTATGAGGTGCTCTCTTTGCACCGGGGTATGCGTCGGGAAGCCGCCAGAGGCGAAATCCTGAGCTGCCTGGATCGCGTCGGTATTCGTCATGCCGCACAGCGACTGGGAGATTATCCGCATCAGCTTTCCGGCGGCGAACGTCAGCGCGTGATGATTGCCATGGCGCTGTTAACACGTCCGGAGCTGCTGATTGCTGATGAGCCGACCACGGCGCTGGACGTCTCGGTACAGGCGCAAATCCTGCAACTGTTACGTGAATTGCAGCGCGAGTTGAATATGGGAATGCTGTTTATTACCCATAATCTGAGCATTGTGAAGAAGCTGGCCGACACCATCGCCGTCATGCAAAACGGCCAATGCGTGGAGCAAAACCGCGCACAGCCGTTGCTTAGTGCCCCTATCCATCCGTACACGCAAAAATTGTTAAACAGCGAGCCCTCTGGCGATCCGGTACCTTTATCCACTCAGCAGGCACCGCTTCTCGAAGTCGATCAACTCCGCGTCGCCTTCCCTATTCGTAAAGGCATCTTAAAACGCATTGTCGATCATAACGAAGTGGTGAAAAACGTCAGTTTCAGTCTGCAGCCCGGCGAAACGTTGGGACTGGTGGGTGAATCCGGCTCAGGTAAAAGTACCACCGGCCTGGCGCTTTTGCGGTTAATCGCCTCGCAAGGCCGTATTGTGTTTGATGGGCAACCGCTGCATAACTTAAACCGCCGCCAGCTTTTACCGGTACGTCACCGTATTCAGGTGGTTTTTCAGGATCCGAACTCTTCCCTGAATCCACGTCTCAGCGTTTTGCAAATTATCGAAGAAGGGTTACGTGTCCACCAGCCCGCGCTTTCAGCACAACAGCGCGAACAGCAGGTCATATCGGTGATGGCGGAGGTCGGTCTGGACGGTGAAACCCGTCATCGCTACCCCGCTGAGTTTTCCGGCGGCCAACGTCAACGAATTGCTATCGCCAGGGCGTTAATTTTAAAGCCCTCGCTGATCATTCTGGACGAGCCCACCTCTTCACTGGATAAAACGGTCCAGGCGCAAATCCTGGCGCTATTGAAATCACTGCAGCAAAAGCATCACCTGGCCTATATTTTCATTAGCCACGACCTGCACGTAGTACGCGCATTGTGCCATCAGGTTATTGTGCTGAGACAAGGAGAAGTTGTAGAGCAAGGGCAGTGCGAGCGGGTATTTACCGCACCGCAGCAAGCGTATACGCGTCAGTTGCTCGCGCTAAGTTGACACTCAAAATGGATTGTTGTTTGAAAAAGGCTCTGCGATGGCAACACCAAAATTTTTCAGGCGACAGGTCGCAGCGAACTCATCCTGACGGTTAACGAACAGGCACGGTTCGCCTTCGCATTCCAGAACAGAACAAGGGACTTCGATATCGCTCAGCGCCTGACTGAGTTTATGCATCACCGGCCACGCGCTGTCGCCATCCGGGCTCAGCAATTTAAGCGCCACCAGGCTGTTTTCAGTGCTCTGGCCATTTTGCGGAATCGGTTCAACTTTCGAACCTGCAAAACCCGCTGACCAACGATAGTTCTGTGGCAAGCGATGAACGATTGAGAGCTGTAATGTATTCACTTTTATTCCCCGGAAGCACAATAACTTCACAATTTATTTACATCCATTTTAACACATCATTGACAACCCGTCCTTAAACAGATCGAAAACGCCGGTATCCACGACTCGTGCGGCTTATACTGCCGATTGTTAAAATATTATTGACCGGTGCGGACAGATTTGCGGGCTATATGTACCCGTTTCTGCGATCTAACTCAACCTTTTTAACTACAATGATGTGACTTTTTACATAAATTGATTTTACATAAAATAAACATCTTTAGGTTGAATGAGCGATTTGAGGTTGATGTACATCAACAAAGGGAGCCCTAAAGCTCCCATGTTGTGCATTTTATCACCTTTTTTTCGGGCGACTCGCGTAGAGGTAGAAGAGGATCGAGCCGGTTGCGCAAAATGCAATCGACCAAATCATCGGCCAGGCCGAGTTAAATGTCGCCAGCGACAGCAGTGCGCCAACAATGGCACCGATACCGAAACGAAAAGTCCCCGCCAGTGAAGAGGCGGTCCCCGCCATGTGGGGGAATTCATCCAGAATGACGGCCATCGCATTGGATGAAACCATCGAAACACATCCCACAAACGCCGCGACTCCCACGACCAGCGCCCAGAAACCGATCCCAAACAGCGCGCTCACAACCAGCCAGCACGCCATGACAAACTGGATCCATAACCCGGTGCGGAACATGTTTAATGCCCCGACCCGGCGCACAAATCGGCTATTAATTATCGTCATCACAAATAAGAACACGATGTTCAGCGCGAAGTAATAGCCAAAATGTTGTGGAGAGACGTGATTTACCTCGATGTAGACAAACGGCCCGGCGCTGAGGAAGGAGAACATCCCTGCAAAGCTAAAGCCGCTGGCCAGCATGTAACTCAGCACCCGTTTATGACGAAACAGCGAGGCAAAGTTCCCTATGGTCGTGCGAAGACGAAACGGCTGACGGCGCTCAACGGGAAGCGTCTCTTTAATCAGCGTGAAGATCATGGCGGATGCCAGAATCGCCGCTACCGCCAGGATCCAGAAGATGTAGTGCCAGCTCAACCACACCAGCACCCACCCGCCGACAATCGGCGCCATCAACGGTGCGATGGTTGTAACCAGCATGACAAACGACATCATGCGCGAGAACTCTTCTTTCGGATAAATGTCGCGCATCAGGGCATTGATCACCACGCTCGCCGCCGCTGCCGCCAGACCGTGGAAGAAACGCATGATAATCAGTTGATCAATGGTTTGCGCCAGCGCGCAGGCCACCGCCGCAGCCGCAAAAATCAGCGTCCCTCCGAGGACCACTGGTTTACGCCCAAGGCTGTCCGCCATTGGGCCGTAGATCAACTGCCCCACCGCGAATCCCAGAATATAAGTACTGAGCGTCATCTGCGCGCTACCGGCTGGCACGCCAAACTGTTCGGAGATCACCGGCAGCGCGGGAAGATACATATCAATCGACAATGGCATCAGCATGGCCAGCAGGCCAAGGATAAAGACAATGGCAAATGATGAGTGCTGTCGGGTGGTCACAAAGAGACTCCTGAATTTAGTTAGCTGGAGGTTAAAACCTGGCCACCAGGTTTAGCCAACGCTGGCTATTTCTGCTTCTGTCAGAGGGCGGTATTCGCCCGGTGCCAGATCAGCATCCAGTACGATCGCGCCGATACGTTCACGGTGCAGTTCCACAACGTGGTTTCCGACAGCGGCAAACATACGTTTTACCTGGTGATAGCGCCCCTCACTGATCGTCAAACGCACCTGCGTTGGCGTGATCACCTCAAGCATCGCAGGTTTAGTGAGATCTTTCTCGTTATGTAGCTGAACGCCTTGTGCAAATTGTGCGGCAGTCTCCTCTGCCACCGGTGATTCCAGCGTCACCAGGTAGGTTTTTTCGCAGTGATGACGCGGAGACGTTATCCGATGCGACCACTGTCCGTCATCTGTCATCAGCACCAGTCCGGTGGTATCAATGTCCAGACGCCCTGCCGCATGCAGCTTATACGCAACCGGTTCATCAAGAAAATAGAGCACGGTCGGGTGATCCGGATCGTCCGTCGAGCAGACATATCCCTGGGGTTTATTAAGCATGAAGTAGCGTGGTCCATTTTGCTGAACCAGCGAATTGCCGTCATATTCTACGGCATGTTCTGGCAGCAGTTTAAACGCACTATTTCTGATGATTTCTCCATCCACAGTAACGCGGTGAGCACGGATTTCGCGCCCGGCAATAGCACGGCTGACGCCGAGTTGCTGAGCGATAAATTTATCAAGTCGCATGAGAGTGATTTTGCCTGTAATAATACGGAAATCGAGCGTTTCGCCCGAGAATTGAAGCCGTTATCTGTTCAGTATAACGGGCTCTATACTTCGCTCAAAGGAAATGATTCATGGCATACTAAACGCGAGATTCATTATCGCAGCGAGACCATGACTTTTACACTTCGTCCTTACCAGCAAGAAGCCGTGGATGCCACGCTCAACCATTTTCGCCACCATCGCTCCCCAGCGGTCATTGTCTTGCCAACCGGCGCAGGTAAAAGCCTGGTGATAGCCGAGCTGGCGCGAGTAGCGCGTGGACGCGTGCTGGTACTGGCGCATGTAAAGGAACTGGTCGCGCAAAACCACGCAAAATATTGTGCGTTGGGTCTGGAGGCAGATATCTTCGCCGCCGGATTAAAACGTAAAGAAAGCCACGGCAAAGTCGTCTTTGGCAGCGTACAGTCGGTCGCCCGCAACCTGGAACATTTTCAGGGTGAATTTTCCCTGCTGATCGTCGATGAATGCCATCGTATTGGCGACGACGACGAAAGTCAGTATCAGCAAATCCTCACCCACCTGAGTCAGGTTAATCCCCATCTTCGCTTGCTCGGTTTGACCGCCACGCCATTTCGCCTGGGCAAAGGCTGGATTTACCGTTTCCATTATCACGGTATGGTACGCGGCAATGAAAACGCCATTTTTCGCGACTGTATTTACGAACTGCCGCTGCGCTACATGATCAAACACGGCTATCTGACGCCGCCAGAGCGTCTGGACATGCCGGTCGTGCAGTATGACTTTAGTCGTTTGCAGCCACAGAGTAATGGCCTCTTTAGTGAAGCCGACCTCAATCAAGAGCTGAAAAAACAGCAGCGAATCACGCCGCATATCATCAGCCAGATAGTTGAGTTCGCCCAGACACGTAAAGGGGTGATGATTTTCGCCGCCACCGTTGAACATGCGAAAGAGATTGTGGGTTTGCTGCCCCGCGATGACGCCGCACTGATCGTTGGCGACACACCGGGCGCTGAACGCGACATGTTGATTGAAGATTTCAAAGCACAGCGCTTTCGGTTTTTGGTCAACGTTGCGGTGTTGACGACCGGTTTTGACGCCCCGCATGTCGATCTCATCGCCATTTTACGCCCCACGGAGTCCATCAGCCTTTACCAGCAAATCGTCGGACGCGGCCTGCGTCTGTCACCCGGGAAAACCGACTGTCTGATCCTCGATTATGCCGGTAACCCTCATGACTTATACGCGCCGGAGGTTGGCGCGCCGAAAGGTAAAAGCGACAACGTGCCCGTGCAGGTCTTCTGCCCTGCCTGCGGCTTTGCCAATACATTCTGGGGCAAAACCACCGCCGACGGCACGCTGATTGAGCACTTTGGCCGTCGTTGCCAGGGATGGTTTGAAGACGATGAGGGTCATCGCGAACAGTGCGATTTTCGCTTTCGCTTTAAAAACTGCCCGCAATGCAACGCGGAAAACGACATTGCGGCACGTCGCTGCCGCGAATGCGATACCGTACTTGTCGATCCGGACGATATGCTGAAAGCGGCGCTAAAACTCAAAAACGCACTGGTGCTCCGCTGTAGCGGCATGGCGATGCAACACGGACAGGATGAAAAAGGCGAATGGCTGAAAATCACCTATTACGATGAGGACGGCGCCGACGTCAGCGAACGCTTTCGTTTGCAGACCCCTGCCCAGCGCACCGCGTTTGAGCAACTGTTTATTCGCCCACACACCCGCACACCAGGCGTTCCGTTACGCTGGATTACCGCCGCAGATATTCTCGTGCAACAACCGCTATTACGGCATCCCGATTTTGTTGTCGCACGCATGAAGGGCCAGTACTGGCAGGTACGTGAAAAGGTCTTCGATTATGAAGGTCGCTTCCGACGGGCACATGAATTACGCGGATAATCGTACTTTTGATTGATGTGACGGGCATTTGAGTATAGAATTCCGCCCGCTTTTGCATACGCAAAGCAGATCACTTACCTGTTGCTGGGTCGCCTGTAGCAGGAATTATTTAAGAGAGATTTAAATGTTTACTATCAATGCTGAAGTACGTAAAGAGCAGGGTAAGGGTGCGAGCCGCCGCCTGCGTGCCGCTAACAAGTTCCCGGCAATCATCTACGGTGGCGCAGAAGCCCCGATTGCTATCGAACTGGATCACGACTCTGTGATGAACATGCAAGCTAAAGCTGAATTCTACAGCGAAGTTCTGACCATCGTTGTTGACGGTAAAGAAGTTAAAGTTAAAGCTCAGGCAGTACAGCGTCACGCTTACAAGCCGAAGCTGTCTCACATCGACTTCGTTCGCGCGTAATCGCCAACAAGTTGAAGAAAAACCCCGCCTCGGCGGGGTTTTTTTATGGCTCCAGGTCGGATAAGAGTCGCTAGCATCAACATCTGACAGTGCGTTATTGCCTGATGACGCTACGCGTATCAGGCCTCAACAGTATTCTCCAGCCGGTTAATTTCCGCCTGACGTCCGGCGTTGCAGCTGATCGCGCAGATTCGGCGGCGTGCCTTTGATGGTTAAGGTGTCAGTCGCCGGATCCCAGAAAATGCGCTCGCCTAACAGCATGGCATCAAAGTTAATGGTTAACCCACCGCCGCTACCGGCGTATTTGGTCAACTGGCGTAATGTACTGCGATCGGCCGGGAAACTCTCTTCCAGCTCATAGCCTTTATCCGCCGTAAACTCACTGAAGCTGACCTCACTCACGCCAGAAAGCTCTTTTGACAGCGATTCGAGTTCAATCTCTTCACCTGCCTGAAGCTGTTCATTACAGTAGCTGTACACCTGCTGACGCACATTTTGGCGTTCCGCTTTCCCCAGTTGTGCTTCTGCCGTGAAGTCATCCACCGCCTGCAGCAGACCCCGGTTCTGCGCTTTCGCGTTCAGCCCTTCGCTCGCACCAAGGAAATCCATAAAGAAATCAGCAACTTTTCGCCCTACCCGACCTTTCAGGAAGGTCAGATATCGCGTGGATTCCGGATTAGTTTCCCACTCGGTTAAATCAATACGCGCCACGATATCCGCATGATTGATGTCCAGGTAGTGCGTTGGGTTAATGTCCAGGTTTTCATTCACACGCATACTGCTTAAGTTGTTCAGCACCGCGACCAGCAGATACTCCACCGCCAGATAGCGATAGTGGCAGAACAGCACAATACCGCCGTCAGCAAACGGATACTTAGCCAGCTCATCACGTAAACGACCGGTTGCCGCACGGCTAAAGGCAAGAAAATCTTCCTCGCCCTGACGCTGCAACCGCAGCGTTTGCGCCAGTTCGCTCTCTTCGCTGAACAGGCCATACGCTTTGTTTTTCGCGCTATAGACCCGGTGCAGTTCAGCCACCATCTCGACAACGGTGGTTGTCGGTTCCAGTAATGAATCGCGCAGGACCAGCTCAAGGTTTTGCTCATCACGCTTGATAAGCTGGTGCAGGGCAATCTGGTTGATATCCAGACTCATGATAAACTCTCCTTTAAGACCGGGCGGTATTCAACCACCTGCTGGTCAGTGACGCAATAGAAGATAAAAAAGCAGAAAAAAAACTGTTGCTACGGTAATATGTTGCCCTTTCATGAACAAACTGATTTCGATTTATGCCACAACACTCCCGCTACAGTGACGAACACGTTGAACAATTACTGAGTGAACTGCTCAACGTACTGGAAAAACATAAGGCGCCGACCGACCTTTCCCTGATGGTATTGGGAAACATGGTGACGAACCTGATTAACACCAGCATCGCTCCGGCCCAACGCCAGGCGATTGCAGACTCTTTTGCCCGTGCCCTGAAGTCCTCGGTTAACGAAGACAAAGCGCACTAAGAACCGGCTCCGGGGAAAATAACGACAGTTTATGGTAACTCATCGTCAGCGCTACCGTGAAAAAGTCTCTCAGATGGTTAGCTGGGGGCACTGGTTTGCTCTGTTCAACATTCTGTTGGCCATGGCGCTTGGCAGTCGTTACCTGTTTGTCGCAGACTGGCCGACAACGCTTGCGGGTCGTATCTACTCCTACCTGAGCATTGTCGGGCATTTCAGTTTTCTGGTGTTTGCCACCTATCTGCTGATTCTGTTTCCCCTGACGTTTATCGTCATGTCCCAGCGGCTGATGCGTTTCTTATCAGCCATACTGGCGACGGCGGGCATGACGCTGTTGTTGATCGACAGCGAAGTCTTCACCCGCTTCCACCTGCATCTTAATCCCATTGTCTGGGAACTGGTCATTAACCCAGACCAGAACGAGATGGCGCGTGACTGGCAACTGATGTTTATCAGCGTGCCCATTATTCTGCTAATCGAAATGCTGTTTGCGACCTGGAGCTGGCAGAAACTGCGCAGCCTGACGCGTCGCCGCCATTTTGCCAGACCGCTTGCCGCCTTCCTTTTTGTCTCGTTTATTGCTTCACACATGGTGTACATCTGGGCTGATGCTAACTTCTATCGCCCGATCACCATGCAGCGCGCAAACCTACCGCTCTCTTATCCAATGACGGCGCGCCGCTTTCTTGAGAAACACGGTTTGCTGGATGCGCAAGAGTATCAGCGCCGTTTGGTGGAACAAGGGGATCCGGAAGCGGTATCCGTACAGTATCCATTGAGCGATCTGCAATACCGTGACATGGGAACGGGGCAAAACGTTCTGCTGATTACCGTGGATGGTCTGAACTATTCCCGTTATGAAAAACAGATGCCTGCGCTTGCCCGTTTTGCGGAACAGAGTATTTCGTTCACCCGTCATATGAGCTCGGGCAACACCTCGGATAACGGCATTTTTGGTCTGTTCTATGGCGTCTCCCCCAGCTATATGGACGGCATTTTGTCGACCAGAACGCCAGCAGCCTTGATTTCAGCACTGAATCAGCAAGGCTATCAGTTAGGCTTATTCTCGTCAGACGGATTCACCAGCCCGCTCTATCGCCAGGCGCTGCTGTCAGACTTCTCGATGCCGACGGTTCAGACGCAGTCTGATGCGCAAACAGCGAGTCAGTGGATTAACTGGCTGAGCCGCTACGCCCAGGAAGATAACCGCTGGTTCTCGTGGGTCTCCTTCAACGGCACTAACATTGACGACAGCAACCAGAAGAATTTTGCTAAACGGTATGCCCGCGCCGCGGAAGATGTCGATGCGCAAATTAACCGTGTGCTTACCGCGCTACAAGACGCCGGTAAACTGAACAACACAGTAGTGATCATTACTGCGGGGCGTGGTGTACCGCTGACTCAGGAAGAGAACAATTTTGACTGGTCCCGCGGACATCTGCAGGTGCCGCTTGTCATCCACTGGCCGGGAACACCAGCACAGCGGATTAACAGCCTGACTGACCATACCGACCTGATGACGACATTGATGCAACGGTTACTGCACGTGAGCACGCCTGCAAACGAGTACTCTCAGGGGCAGGATCTTTTCAATGCGAAGCGCCGCCATTACTGGGTGACGGCAGCCGACGGCAGCACAATGGCGGTGACCACGCCGGAAATGACGCTGGTGCTGAATAATAACGGCAACTATCAGACGTATGATCTGCGTGGAGAGAAGATAAAAGACCAGAAACCACAGCTGAGTCTGCTGTTGCAAGTATTGACGGATGAGAAACGGTTCATTGCTAACTGATTAATTATAAATCAGTTAGCATGACATCCCCTTGCAATCGTGGTGGAAAGCGGTAGTATTAGCACCCACGAGTCGGCACGTAGCGCAGCCTGGTAGCGCACTGTCATGGGGTGTCAGGGGTCGGAGGTTCAAATCCTCTCGTGCCGACCAAATAAATTAACTGTAACGCTCTATAGCGTTCAGTAACCCTACTAAACCCGCAACCAATCATGGTTTGCGGTTTTTTTTATATCCTTTTGTGCACACTAATGTCTACTTACATGCTGTTTTTTAGGGACTAGTATCGGGACCAGGAAATCTATAGTCCCATATGCCAGTAAAGACCGCCCCCTTAACGCCACGCAGATTAAAAACGCCATAGCTACTAGCAAAGAGATCACTCTGACGGATGACGGGGGATCAATCCTTCTCGTGAAGCTAAACGGCGTTAAGACCTGGCAACTGTGTTAGTACAAACCCGGAACTGATAAGCGCACAACGTGGACGTTAGGCAATTATCCTGTTTTATTTTTAGCCGATACCAGAGAAAGACGGGATGCAGCCAAAGCATTATTGGCGGTAGGAACAGACCCGCAGCATCATAAGCGCCAGCAGGAAGAAGCAGAGGAAGTGCACAAAGGACATACGTTTCGAACTGTCGCAACAAGTTGGTACGAAATGAAGAAAAGTCAGAACCTTGCCGCCAACACAATAAAAGACATATGGCGCTCACTGGAAAAGTATGTATTTCCAGATCTGGGTGATCGCCCAATAACAGAACTCACCGCACGTATGTTTGTTTTGATGCTGGAGCCAATCAAGGCACGAGGAAATCTGGAAACACTGAAACGGGTGCTACAACGTATTAATGAGGTTATGGACTGCGCTGCAAACAGTGGGCTTATTGAGGTTAACACCGCCTCAAATGTTCGCAAGGCGTTCCCTACTCCGGTTAAGAAACCCGTGTCTACCATCCGCCAGAGCAATTACCGGAGCTGATGCGGGCTACCTCATTGCCAGTATTGAACGACAACTCAGCCTGCTGATTGAGTGACAATTGTTGACTGTTGTTGACTGTTACCCGTTCAGCCGAAGCCAGGTGGCTTGAGTGAAGCAATCAGCCGCAGGATATCATCCCAATAATGATGATGTTTTTCCCATAATTAAAGCGATGCGAAGATATTTTCATGGGCGCGTCATCCCTGTGCAGTTGAGCCAAATGACGTCTGATTGTTTTTTTGCTCAAACCTAAATTAACCTCCATCATCCAGATACAGCCCCGCGTCTTCCTCAGTATTTTCAAGCCAGGAGCTGTACATATACCAGATTTGTTATATTAATCGATGCAAATTATTCGCCTATATAACTCATTACCTCAGCCAATTCTGCTTTTGCCTGTTCCAGCTTTCGTTTTTTATTTGCAATTTTAATCTTGTCCCCTGTTTCCCTGGCATTCCTCAGTTCAGTTGTACGTTCTATGACTTTTTGTTCTTTCTCTCTGATTTTTTCATTGCATTTATAAACAACATCAGAATCGTTACAATATCGGTTAACCTTCATTAAAGCCCTTTCAAGTCCTTCTACACGATAATGATTACCATATGTTTTAGCATATTCTATCTGTCTTTGTAACCGTTGTTTTTTGACTGCACAATCTGTAGAGGCCGCAGCACTACTTGCCGATATAAATACGAACATGGTAATAGTTGCCGTTGCTTTCATATATTTATTCATTTAATTAATCTCCGTATAACTCATGAGTTTGTTTATATTCTTGTGCAAAAAAAATGTAAACCCCCTCTTTTGTCATAATTAACAAAAGAGTTGACAATGAAATTTAAGAAAATTTCCGACATTATGTTTTTCTGTACACAACATTTATGCGGCGAAACAGTTTCCTCCTTCATCTATAGCAAAGTGGCAAAATAGCGCAGTTCCTTAATATTTTTTAGGTTAAGTTTTGAGATGATTTCCCTGGCATGATAATAACAGGACTTAGATCTCATCCCTGTTATATCGGCCACTGCCTGAATATCTAACCCGTATTTAAACCCTTCCAGCACAGCGTTTTGTTTCGGGGATAGCATCTTACAGAACCTGACTTTAGTACATTGTGCAAGCCAGAATTCTTTCGATGTTTTAACCTTACTGAGGCGATGTAATTTATTGCTAACTGACAATACAGGTGTATCTATACTGACAGATGGAACCTGCTTGAACATTCTCGACATGATACCATCCCGGCTTATCCCAAATATAATCGATGACGACGGCGTTCTTTCTATATAACATTCAAGAATCGCCACACTACCGATACGATCAATATCAACAATTACTATCGGGTATGATAGCAAAGGAATTTCTGCTGTCTGAACAAGTAACGAAATTCCATTTACCAGGAAGTTATCATCACTGATGACCATTATATTGCCTTTATTCACATTTCTATCGTAAATATCTGTATTTATATTCATACTCTAATCACAAGAAATTTATATTATTGAATAATTCAGATGTTTCAGAACTATCATCGTTGGCATTATCTATACTGGAGATAATGGAGTCATTCCACTCGATAATTAACAGGCGGCTCTTATAATAAACGCAGTCATTCTGGTTTTAACATTATCCTCTGAACGCTGAAACAATATTCATCCTACTCATTTTGATTTCAGCTAGTCAGTAAGCACTCTGAGTAAAACGCTTATCAAAAGGAAATAATAACGCTGCTTCATGACGTAGTTCCTCAGCCCGCAAGTATTGCCGCTGCAGTAACAAGACAACGACCTGGTTGGCATAAACATTTTTGTCTATACGATGATTTAAATATGCCTGCGCCCACTGTGCATAGTCTTCCAATAACTGTTCATCATGCGAACGATTGAAGACCAACAATCCGGCCAGTTGCAGATCAAACTGTAATCTTTCACTCTGTGTCCAGCTCACCCATACCGGCATATCCTCCACCCATTGCATGTCTAGTAATCCGTAACGTTCCGCCTGAGTGAGTTTCTGACCACTGTATCCACCTGCTACTGCAACGAATAACCCCGCCAACGACAGTGCCAGCATTGGGTATTTCCATCGTTTCAGCTTCCCGCCTTTGCTAAGACGTGGGCTAACCAGCCGATCGAGCATCGCTAGTAGCAACAAAAAAACCAGCCAGTGCAGCGTAGAAAGGTAAAACGGATATTCGGTCTGGCAATGTAACACTATTGGTAGCAGTGCGATAAACAGCGCCAACGCCTCCCCGGCGGAGGTTTTCCCATGGGAAAATGCCCGGCTGTCACGCCAGTAGGCACGCACCATCAACCTCAGTCCCCCCAACACTAACAACAACATTCCCAGAAGACCGGCAATTCCACCTTCTACCCACCACAGCAACAGCTCGTTATGAGGATGGCGGACAATACCCACTCCTTGCGTTGATAGCCCTTGCGCCATACGAAAGTGCTGAAAACTATATTCGAATCCCCCATAGCCCCAGCCAGATAGCGGTTTCTCAGCAATCATTTTCAGTGTAGAAATCAACATCGCGTAGCGTGCATTGGTGGGGCCTGTGTGGCTGGAGTAGCGTAATACGCTGCTCAAATCATCTCCCCACCACAGCAGCGATACCCCCACCAGAGTGCTACCTACAACTAACAGTGATGCAATGGCAACAAACCGAAAATAACGGCGACCAAAGCACAGAATAAACGCCCCCAGCACCAAAGCGCCAGCCAGCCAGCCGGTTCTGGATTGCAACCACACCAAAACCATTGTCAGTACTACCAGCAGCACAGCCAGTACACGGCGGCGCCAGTATTCAGCGTTCAGCTTCAACAAATGGAATTCCGGCAACACAAAGGCCGAGACCGCCAGAGCCAATCCGGTAGCGATAAAGCTGGCAGTCACATTCGCCTGTTGAAAAATCCCCAGAGAGCGCCCCCCCACCGGGATCCAGTGTTGGGTAAACTGTGGCGCAAATAACTGCAGCAATACCATCAACGCCTGAACTGTTGCCGCAAGCAAAATCAAATACAGCACAGCCTGCCGATACCGCGCGGTCATACGTACTTGTAGCCATGTGAAGTAGAACAATCCCCCTCCCCACAGCCCTACCAACCGCCAGGCGGCGGTGCCCTGCCATTCAGGCCGGGTAAAAAGGATCGGCAGCAACAACACCAGGCAGGCGAGAAACACTATGCGGCAAGTGGTCGTAATGACTGTTTGTCGCAGTGACACGGCTAGCCAGCAAGCCACCATGACTAAGGCCGCCCCAACGCAGAAGAGAACGTTAAAGGGCAGCGCCCACCCCACACCGCCAGGATTGGGCAGATAAAAAAATGTGGGGATAAAAAGCAAAAATGTAAATAAGAAAAAAACGCGACCAAATATCATCAAAACGACCAAATCAGCTTATTAAGGGCGTAACATTCCAATAGTCCACATCCACACCGTATTAAAACCAAGCACTAATGTCGCCCCCAGCGCGGGAACAGGCATTTCTCGGTTACTACACCACCGTGCAGACTTATATCTTTCGACGACGTGCCCATGGATGAAGAGGCTTTTTTATACATAGCACTCCCACGCGCATGTTTGTGGGATCCGGGTATATCTGAGCGCACACGGCTTGACCTGGAGTTCAGCGCGATGGGGATCAGGCATTTTTGCATGAGCCCCCCCTCCCAATGAAACACCCGGCATACGACCTCGCGTACCATCGTCACCACCTGGGCCCAGCAGCGGAATGCAGCTACGCAACGGTAGACACCCGACACGAAGATGATGCCCAGGAATAGCGGTCGGGTTGTCCGCCCCTTATTGGTACGAAACATTCACGATAGAACTCCCAGACAGGGACCCTGCGACACCATATGCAGCTAGCCCTTGCGTCATCACCCTAAGCGGCAGGGGTACATCGCCGGGTTCAGAAACACTAATACGACCGGGTTTCCCAAACCCGTTCCCCCAGTCTAGTACAGCGGAGGTCAGGGAATTCCCCCCAAGTGGTATGATTTCACCACTATTAGTCTCTATGATAATGTTCGCAGGCGACGTACATGACAGCTTTACCCCCCCCACGCTTTGTTCTCCCACATCAGAACCTAACGTAGCCTGTAGCTGCACGGAGATTGTATTGGGTGTGATAGTACAGCTCGTCGCCTGTACTATGCCCCGTGCGCAATTCGATATGATTGTCCCGGCGGTCATGGCGGCCCCATACTGATCGGATGCGGCAACCGCTATACACGGTGAATATTCTTCACCTGGTTGTAATGGAAGATAATCTTGCCCGACGCGCTCTTTGTCAGTGACAGCTGCCCACCATTCCCCAACAGTTTTATACGACGACTGGGGGCCCGGGGTCTGCCAGCCTAAGTCCGCAGATACATACCCCGCCTTACCATCTGGAAGCCACGATTCGTTTATCGTGAACATTATCAGTTTGCATCTCGGTTTTCCGTAGCATGGGTTGGGAGTCGGGTCTATCGTCGACGCCCCCGAAATCTTCGCTGAAAACGGGCCCGCTGGGATGTAAGGTACTTCGGTCACTGCCAGCATCACATTGGCGGAGCAGGTATTCGACAGCACAGTGCTGCTGAGGAACGCCATTAGTATTAGTTTTGAAAGTTGCATTCGAAGTGCCACGTTTTTGGTCTCTGAATTTTATCTATCCGGCTGTACCATCCAATGGATGACCCAGCATTCGTTACGCCCATATTGTCCGCCATGCTTCGTACATTCGCCCCCGTAACTTAGTCTCTGCCGGTCAGGTTCTGTACTCGAACTGGCTCGTAAAGCCGCGCGTGTCGCGCAGGATGGTTGTCCCGCGCTCTGGGCACTATGGAGGCCGCCGCGGGACTAAACCCTATCCCCAACCAGCCAAAACTCGGTGTAATCCATTCGGTTATTCATATTCCAGGCTAAAGGTGGCCACCGCGCTAAACGGCCCGCGTTCTATCGTTTTATGTTTCAATGCGTCCGGCTCCCCCTGCACATAGGCCTGCGCCACAAGAATGTTGGTACCGCTGACCAATGCCTGCTGCTTACCTTGCTGATTAATCGGTAACGGTTCGCCCTGTGGGGTCTCCATCCCGATGGCTATACCGCTGGCCTGACTGCTGCCGCTCAGCGCCAACATCCCCGGTAGCGCCGCACTTTCCGTGCCGCTAAAAGTCACCCTGACCGTTTTCCCCAGGCTGAGATCGCACTGCACCAGATGCAGCTCAAACGTCTGACCGAGCGTGCGGGTATTTATATACAGGTACTTGTCTATTACCGTGTTAAAATCCAACACTACCGTTTCATCCCCCGGCGGGATCACGCAGGGCTCTGCGACCAGAACACCGTGCAGGCGCATATTCTCCACCGCCAAACTCAAATGGCTGCACAGCAGCAGCGCTGCCGTTGCGCACCAAGTCACCTTGTTAACCATGGCTATTCTCTGCCTCATTGGTACACCGCCAGCAAGGTGGCGCTCGCCTCAAACGCCCCTTCCTTCAGCACTGCTCCTGGTCGCCTGACCGGCACAGCCTTCAGCGTGGGAGCCTCGTTCAAATTGATCGGGATCGGTTTATTCAACGTAAACCGCTCGCCGTTTTGCAGCAGGCGGATAGCCAAATCCTCCACGTTGCTCTTAATCGCTGATTCATCGTAATCAGCCGGGGTACCGACGACTTCCAGCGTCATGCTCCATTCACCAGCACCGGCACCGGCACCGGCACCACAGATGATCTGATAGTTCACCTGTTGCAGGTAGTTAACGCCGTCGACTCTGTTAACCCCAACATGGCTACCGAAATCGATATCCACCATGCCGCCGTCGTTGATGGTGCATGGTGGTGGTTCGATCAGGGTGCCGAAAAAACGCATATTGTCCACCGCTGCTACCGGACCTCCCAGGACCATTAACAGAAAGATGCTGCCAAACCGCGCCACTACCTCAGCTCTTTTCACTGGAATTCCACCTCCATAGTCGCCCCGGCGGAAAAATCCCCACCACTCAATGTGACCCCGGCCTGCCTGATCGGTACCGCCTCAAACGTTGGCAGACTGGGATAGGTAAAATTCACCCAACTATTGATCGGCTGCCGATTGCCGTTACGCAGCAATGCCACCCCCAGACCGTCCTTGTTGGTTTGCAGCACGTCGCCATCAAACTCTGCGCCGATCCCCTGAATCTGCATTTTCATCGCATTATTCGACACGTTTTTACACTCCACCGAATACACCACAGGCTGTTTCCTGTAGCTACCATCGATACGGGTGGTCATCACATCGTTGCCGAAATTCACCTCGATCGGGATATTGTTGTTAATCACACAGGGTGGTGGCGCGACAATAGTCACCGTCACGTTGATCGTAGCAATTGCCTGCACCTGCGGGCCGTAGAACAATACACACGTCGCCAGTACACAACCGGGCAAACACCATCTAAACTTTGCCTTCATGACACTTCCCTTAGTCATAGCTGAGCTGGAAATCCACCACTGCCGCATAGGCTCCGGGTAGCAACGGTGCGGGGGTACGTTCCAGCGTGATGGTGTAGTTCAGCGCATTTTGCCCCACAGCCAGGGCCAACGGCGCTCCCCTACTGCCGAGGCGAATATCCCGGCCACGTTCGTCAGTCATGCGCAATGCCACCCCGGAGGCACCGCGTACCTTCACCAGTTTCGGATTATCGACGTCTGCCAATGCGATAAAGCTGACCGACACCGCTGGCTGATAGGGAATCCACAACCGATTGCCGTTACGCTCATCCCGGCTATCCGCAGGGCTCCGCAGGCAGTCTCGCAATAGCAGTTGGACATCCACCGGGACACCACGATCGCCAGGTTTCACCAGTTGTGCCGTGGAGGTACCGCCCAGCCACACCGACTGATAAGCGCTTACCATCTCGAGACGGCAGGCACTTTCCGTTATTTCACCGTTCACATGCAGCACGCCGTGGGCATCGTCTACCTGCCAGCTGTTCTCCGCCATTGCTGGTAATGGCAGCCATAACATCGCTGTAAGCGTCATCACCAGAGCTTGTCGCCACGCATATCGAGGATGATCACCGCCGTTCCACCGCCGGGAGTTTGTTCGCATCGCTTATCTGCCTGTTGTTTCAGTGAACCTTATTTGCTACCTGCCACTGCCAGGCAGCCTGCACCATTACAGTTAAAACTCAGTTGAGGCCGGCCGCCGTAATCGTTGACATAAGTCAGCACTGGCGCCTTGCCCAGCGCAGAAGCGACGACCTTCAGCGGCGCACTGCCTTTGGGAGCCACCATCAGCGGTTCGAAGCCCGGAGCGCTGGCCCCCCCTTTTTTGCTGCTGGCGTCAACCAGCGTCACGTAATAGGGTGTTGGGTTGTTCACCAGGTAGCTGTCATCAGCCAGTCTGGTCAGCGTCAGCTTTTCCTGCCACGGCGCGCTGGCTTCCGGATTGGCTACCGTAATCGCTTTCGGCCGGTAGAACAGCTTAATACGGGTTTGCAGCGCCAGTTGCAGCGTATTAGGCTTGTCGCTCTTCGGTGGAATTTCGCGCAGGTTGAAGTAGAACAGCGTCTCACGATCTTGCGGCAGCGAACTGGCGGCTGGCATCCCCTGAACTTTCACCTGACTTTTGGCTCCCGGCTCCAGGCGCTGCACCGGCGGTAAAACAGTCAGGGGACTGGTGATTTTTTTGCCGTAGGCATCTTCGATCCAACCCTGAGCCAGGTAAGGCAAATGTTTGTTCTCGTTACTTATATTCATGCTCACCGACTTGTCGCCGCCGTTGAAGATCACCCGGGTGCGGTCCAGTGCAATAGCGGCCGTCGCCTGTTGAGCGCCCAGTAGGCCCGTCAGGATGCCGACAATTAATGTCACTACATGGTTAGTTTTCATTGTTCTCTACTCTTCAATAGTTTTTAACACTTTGCCGCTGGCCACCGGGCCGCAAGGCAGAAACAGACTACTCAACTGGTCAAGCGACAGCGTCTGCGGCAAGATAAAGCTGCACTGCTCCACGCCGCCCCAGCTCACATTCATGGCTTCTCCGGCGTTGATGCCACTCAGGTACACTTCGCCGTTGTCATTGATAATGCCTACCTCCTGCCGTTTCTCGTTGTGCACCGTGGCACCAAACGGCGGGGCAGAGCCGTCCGCCAGTCGCACCACCGCCGTCGCTTTCTCGCCAGCGATCACTTCAAAGTGCCGGTAGCCGATGGCACCTTCGGTTAGGGTGGCCTGCGCCACGCTCTGACTGACTTCGGCGTTTTCCGGCAGCGCATTCAGATCGATACTGAACTGGTTGCGGTAGTAACTCCCGATGTCCACCACCACCGCTTTGCCGAAGGCGTTACTCAGAGTCGGTGAGCTATAACCGCGGATCGGGATCCCCGGTACTCCGTCGGTATCCAGCAACATGCGGGTACCACCGCTCATGCTATTGCGGTGCAACGCAGCCCCTTTCAGGGTGGCGGTCGCGCCGCCCTGCATCGACAGCCCCAGTGAGCTGTATTGCCCCGCCAGATAGCTGGCGCTGACGTTCACCTGGCTGAGATCGCCACTGTGGCTGTAGTAGCCGCTGGCAGTCGCACCGCTGCGCGCAGTGCCGGCGCTCACCTGATAGGTATCGCGCTCATTGAGTCGGTCGTAATACCCTATCTGGTGGGTATTATCGTTGCGGTTGTAACTGCCGCTGTAGCTCAGCGAGCCATCGCGGCCCCACGGCAGTGACATAGTCAGATACATGCCGTCGTCGTTGGTGCCGTTATATTTGTTGCGATAACCGGTAAGCGACAGGCTAATATTCCTGAGTCTCCCCAGATCGAAATACCGTGACAGCGTCAAGTTGTAACGGTCATTCGCTGGCCGATCCCAATAGGTCTGGTGGTTATAGTTGAGATACGCACTTAACCCCAGGTCGCGGAACTGCTGGTTAAAGGTGATGGTGTACATCTCCTTGCTACTGTTAATTCGTGTACCGTCCCGACGTGCATCCAGGTAATCACCCATCGACATATAGTTGCGCTCCGAGAAACGGTAGCCGGCAAAGGTCACCTGGCTGTCATAGTCGTCAAAACGTTTGGAATAGCTCAGGCGGTACGAACCACCGCTCAGCGTGCTATGTTGCGGTAAGCTGGCGCGTGACAGAGTGGTGTCGAACGACAGTGCGCCGAACATCATCAGGTCGCGACCCACCCCCAGCGCCAGCGCATTGTAATCGCCGCCCGCTATGCCGCCGCCGTACAGCGACCAGCCGTTGCTCACACCCCAGGAAAACTCACCGGTGCCGAACAGTGACCCGTCGCTATGATGTGCCCAGTCCACTGGCCGGCCGGCCGCCACTTTGTAACGTACCGAGCCGGGGCGGGTCAGGTACGGAATACTGGCGGTGTCCATCCTGAACTCCTGCACGCTGCCATCCTGCTCTTCCACCCGAACATCCAGTTGACCGCTAACCGCGTCGTTGATGTCCTGAATGCGAAACGGCCCCGCAGCCACCTGAGTTTCATACAACACTCTCCCTTGCTGGCGAATAATTACCCTGGCATTACTGCGCGCCACGCCAGTCACCTCCGGCGCATAACCACGCAAATTGGGCGGCAGCATGTTGTCATCAGTCACCAGGCTGGCACCGGCAAAACGCACACTGTCAAAGATATCGGAGTTTAAATAGTCCTCACCCATCGTCAGTCTGGCGCCCAGCGTAGGCAATGCACGGTAAGCGTAGTAGCGGCTCCAGTCCCAGCTGGTTCGGGTCAATTCCCCCGTGCCGCCCTGGTGGTCCAGCCGCGATTGCCAGTCAGCCCTCAGCCGCCAGGCCCCAAGATTTCCTCCCAGGGTCCCATTGCCGCTGAGGTTATAACTTTGCGTGCCCTGTTTTTGTTGGCGCTGGCTCAGCGCATTCAGGTTGTAATCAAACAATATTCCCGAAATTCCCTCGTCCCAGCGCGAAGGCGGATCCCAGTTTTCCGCGGTATATTCCAGATACGCCTGCGGAATATTCAGGTACAGCGCCGCCGCGCCTAAATCGCCGCGCACTTCCATCCCTTCCAGACTATGAGGATCCAGACACTGGTTCTGGTGCCACCATGTCAGTTTCAGTAACGCAGATTCTTTTAAGCCCAGTTGTTCAACCAACTGCGACGTAATACAGGCTTCACTGCCTTTGGCATCGTTATCCGGCGGGTAAAACGCTACCGGCTGTTCGGTTAATGTCTGTTTATTAATATGCACGGCAAACAAATAGTCTCCGGGCATAATAAAGTTGTTTCGAGAAAACTGTCCGAGGTCAATATTGGCACGATCCGTCACATCCAGCACGTCGGTATTGAATTCAATATCAGAAGCTGCGGCGCGGACGGAATTTCCCGTCAAAATAAAGGAGATTAACAGTCCCAGAATTCGTGGTGGAACTTTTCCTATATAGCCATACGACGGCATAGTTGACATCCACAGTCCCTTTTATTAATGATATTTCCACAGTTACAACATTCAGGTAGACTTAGTAGTAATCCATTTTAAATCGCACGGTGGAATAATAGTTACCCGCTTTCATTACCTGATTATTACCTATCAACCGCAGACTATAATTAAACTCCATAGTACCCGGCTGCAGCTCATTTTTAACCATAGGGATACCCGGCGAGGCAATATTACCCTGCGCATCGGATATTTGCAGAGCAATGCCCTTCGCACTTCCATCAACACCAAATAATCCGGCATCCTCTCTGCCATCAAAAGTTACGAAAAAAAATCGCCAATTCTGCAGCGTAGGGTTAAAATTTTCTAACGTGCAATTTACTAAGGTAATACTAAAATAATGCCGTTCACTTTGACCATCACGCATAATTTGGCTGATGGGAGTCGTTTTCATTTTAATAGTTTGATCGAAGCTTTTTGTATCAATCGCACAGGCCGAAGTAATAATCTGACCATTTATGCTCACTTCGCCACGCCCCGGACTAAAAGATAATGCCAGATGTGAATACAGTGTAATCAGAGCAGTTATAATAATCAGAATAAAAACTTTACTCTGCAATAGATACATGCTCTCCCCCGAACTACGATAATTAAACACTTCAAGTCGCATGCGTCTTGAAGTGTGGGAAATAATAGCTACGTGTTACTGGTAAGAGAGTTTAAAATCAGCAACAGAACTGAATTCACCGGGGACGATAGCAGCTGAAGCACCGTCGCCCTGCAGGTTTGCGCTGAAGCGCAGAGTCTCTTCACCGTTTGAAATTTCTTGCATCTTACTGGCTTGGGTCAACGGCAGCAGTTTACCGTCGATGTCGTTGATAGCGATGCTGGCACCGCGTGCAGTACCTCTCATTGCCAGCAAACCAGGCGCAGCTTCAGACTCAGCACCACTGAAGGTGGTAGTCACATTTTTAGCAGTTGCAACATCACACCCAACCAGCTTGATCAGAAAATCCTGTGGCGTAGACTTGCCGCCGTCTTTCAGCTGTGCAGAGGCGATAGCGCCCAACTGTATAGTCTGGTCTATGCTGCCTGGCTCAATAGAACATGGTGCATCGATGATTGTTCCTTTAAAAGTCACGGTACCGGCCCCCTGATTAGCCGCGTTAGCCATGGAGATGGAGCCCAGAGCCATTACGGCTGCCAACATAATCTTGTTCATTTCCACTTGATATTTATCCTTAATAAACAGTTTTCTTTTATCTAACTACTACGGTCACTGAACACATTCACATATAAGAAGCACACGATTAATTAGCGGCTATGTTGATATATAGAATGCACTACGCAAGATACGTTTCGTGACGAGGGAAATAGTATCACCCGCCCCCCCCCCCGGAATATTT
>NZ_JANEWG010000159.1 GCF_028069725.1 Citrobacter sp. Awk 4 | reverse complement strand
CTCCTGCAGGGGAAACCGGGGAATATACCTATACCTGGAAGGTCAATGCCGGGTTTAATCCACTCTGTATTCAGAGTTATTTTCAGAATGGCGGCGGGCCCTGTTATCTGTTGCCTTTAATCAACCCTGCCAGTTCGACGGAACTGGCAACATTGCCTGATGCCATTGCAAAAGAAAGTGACATTACGTTGCTGGTTTCTGTTTACAGCTCAACCGATGAGCAGACGGCTGTTTACAACAGTATTAACAGCTTACTGAAGAGTGACCCGGGCTATTTTTTACTGGCTGACAGCAGTGATGGTTCGACGGTTCCGTCCACTGAGCCGATGAAGACCGCAGTCTATTATCCGAAGGTC
>NZ_JANEWG010000158.1 GCF_028069725.1 Citrobacter sp. Awk 4 | reverse complement strand
GCGACAGTGTGACGGCGCGGGATTACCTCTGGAACGCAGACGGCGAAGTCGGCGGCATTAATGACAAACTGCGCGGTTGCCTGGTGTTCAGCTATGACCGCAGCGGCTGGCTGACCAGTCGCACGGGGCAGATGTACGACCATGACCATTATTATTACGATAAAGCGGGCAACCTGCTGACGGATGAGTACCAGAGTGCGGTGATGGATAACCGCCTGCCGGGCTATGGGCGTGACCGTTACCGTTATAACGAATGGGGCGAACTGTCAGAGCGGCGCGGGCAGCAACTGGAGTGGAACGCGCAGGGCCAGTTAACGCGGGTTATCAGCAGCAACAGCGAGACGCGGTATCAGTATGACGCGCTGGGCCGGCGCA
>NZ_JANEWG010000157.1 GCF_028069725.1 Citrobacter sp. Awk 4 | reverse complement strand
GGCGAACTGTCAGAGCGGCGCGGGCAGCAACTGGAGTGGAACGCGCAGGGCCAGTTAACGCGGGTTATCAGCAGCAACAGCGAGACGCGGTATCAGTATGACGCGCTGGGCCGGCGCATCAGCAAGGCGACATATGACAGCCATACGGAGCGGAGGGAAAAAAGCAGGACAACGTTTGTGTGGGAGGGGTTCCGGCTGTTGCAGGAAAAACCGTCGCATCAGGAGAAGCGGACGTACCTGTACGACGCGGAACAACCGTACACGCCGGTGGCGGCCATCACGGGGCGCGGAGAAAGCCGGAAAATCTGGTATTACCACACGGACCTGACGGGCACGGTACAGGAGGTGACCACAGCGGACGGGACGCTGGTGTGGGCGGGCTACC
>NZ_JANEWG010000156.1 GCF_028069725.1 Citrobacter sp. Awk 4 | reverse complement strand
TTTACAACAGTATTAACAGCTTACTGAAGAGTGACCCGGGCTATTTTTTACTGGCTGACAGCAGTGATGGTTCGACGGTTCCGTCCACTGAGCCGATGAAGACCGCAGTCTATTATCCGAAGGTCTCTGTCAGGGCTTCCCGCCCTGCCGATACGGCGATAGTAGTGTCAGGTTATAAAGATGCCACTCATCCTGTGGGTAATGAAATTACCAGGCTGGATATGCTGAAAACAGTTAATCCAGCCCAGTATGGCCTTGTCAGTGCGGAAATCGATACCTTACTGGAGAGAGCCCCCATTTCTCCCGCCGCCACTCTGGCCGGTATTTATTGTACCAGTGACCGTAATCGCGGGGTCTGGAAAGCCCCCGCCAATGTGG
>NZ_JANEWG010000155.1 GCF_028069725.1 Citrobacter sp. Awk 4 | reverse complement strand
TTACCACTTTGTGATTCATGACTGGGGTGAAGTCGTAACAAGGTAACCGTAGGGGAACCTGCGGTTGGATCACCTCCTTACCTTAAAGAACCTGCCTTTGCAGTGCTCACACAGATTGTCTGATGAATGATGAACTCCTGAATGTATTTTCGAGTGCATTAAGAAGTTTTGCTCTTTAAAAATCTGGATCAAGCTGAAAATTGAAACGACACACTGTTTCATTTCTCCGTAATAAGAAATGAAAAAGGGTGTGTTCGAGTTTCTCAAATTTTCACGACACGGCGGTGTTTTACGAAACATCTTCGGGTTGTGAGGTTAAGCGACTAAGCGTACACGGTGGATGCCCTGGCAGTCAGAGGCGATGAAGGACGTGCTAATCTGCGATAAG
>NZ_JANEWG010000154.1 GCF_028069725.1 Citrobacter sp. Awk 4 | reverse complement strand
CCGTGTCGTGAAAATTTGAGAGACTCGAACACACCGCTTTTCATTTCTTATTACGGAGAAATGAAACAGTGTGTCGTTTCAATTTTCAGCTTGATCCAGATTTTTAAAGAGCAAATATCTCAAACATCACCCTAAGATGAGTTTTGAGATATTAAGGCCGGCGACTTTCACTCACACAAACCAGCAAGTGGCGTCCCCTAGGGGATTCGAACCCCTGTTACCGCCGTGAAAGGGCGGTGTCCTGGGCCTCTAGACGAAGGGGACGTGTCAGTCTCAATCGCAAGACGCCTTGCTATTTACTTTTCATCAGACAATCTGTGTGAGCACTGCAAAGGCAGGTTCTTTAAGGTAAGGAGGTGATCCAACCGCAGGTTCCCCTACGGTTACCTTGTTA
>NZ_JANEWG010000153.1 GCF_028069725.1 Citrobacter sp. Awk 4 | reverse complement strand
TAGGTAGCTTAACCTTCGGGAGGGCGCTTACCACTTTGTGATTCATGACTGGGGTGAAGTCGTAACAAGGTAACCGTAGGGGAACCTGCGGTTGGATCACCTCCTTACCTTAAAGAACCTGCCTTTGTAGTGTCCACACAGATTGTCTGATAAAAAGTAAATAGCAAGGCGTCTTGCGATTGAGACTTCAGTGTCCCCTTCGTCTAGAGGCCCAGGACACCGCCCTTTCACGGCGGTAACAGGGGTTCGAATCCCCTAGGGGACGCCACTTGCTGGTTTGTGTGAGTGAAAGTCGCCGGCCTTAATATCTCAAAACTGACTTCCGAGTCATGTTTGAGATATTTGCTCTTTAAAAATCTGGATCAAGCTGAAAATTGAAACGACACACTGTTTCATTTCTCCGTAATAAGAAATGAAAAGCGGTG
>NZ_JANEWG010000152.1 GCF_028069725.1 Citrobacter sp. Awk 4 | reverse complement strand
GAAGGGGGGCGGCTGCACCATATGCAGGCGGACAGGGTGTGTTTTGCGTATGACCGCAGCGGGTGGCTGACGGCAGAGCACAGCGTGCACGGCAGCATCAGATACCAGCGTGACGCGCTGGGCAATCCCACGGATATCACGCTGCCGGACGGGCAGCACCTCAGCCATCTCTACTACGGCAGCGGACACCTGCTCCAGACAGCGCTGGACGGTATCACGGTGAGTGAATATGAACGTGACAGCCTGCACCGGCAGGTGATGCGCACCCAGGGGGCGCTGGCGACGTTCAGCAGTTACAACGCTGACAACCGGTTAAGCTGGCAGCGCAGCCTGATAAGTGGCAGCCAGAACCCATATCAGGCAGGTAACCCCCCGGCGCAGGGCGACAGTGTGACGGCGCGGGATTACCTCTGGAACGCAGACGGCGAAG
>NZ_JANEWG010000151.1 GCF_028069725.1 Citrobacter sp. Awk 4 | reverse complement strand
GCTTATCGGCGGGTTTCATTCTCCCGTGGACCAGACCAATGTTCAGCCCAGGTAGGGCAAGTTTCAGGTCTTCACTTGTGGCTTCTGCCGCCTGCGCTTCTAACAGTTCTGACTCTTCAATCAGTGTACAGACCCAGTAAGCCTGGCGTCCTTCGTGCGTACAAGCGTTACGCACCCGGTCAATAATATCGCTGCGGCGGGTGTCCGGAATGGCAACGGTAGTGACCGGCGTACGGCCCGGCGGCAGTTCGTCGATCACCGAGGTGGCGAGATCGGCATACGCTGTCATCGCCAGGGTGCGTGGAATCGGCGTCGCGGTCATGATCAGCTGATGTGGGTGGAATCCCTGCCGTTGGCCTTTTTCCCACAACGCCAGACGTTGATG
>NZ_JANEWG010000150.1 GCF_028069725.1 Citrobacter sp. Awk 4 | reverse complement strand
CGGTTTCCGCTTCTGCGGCCGGATGCGCCGAACCTGACATGGTCGATGGATTTCGTTATGGACGCACTGGCCAACGGTCGCAGGATCAAGTGCCTGACCTGTGTGGATGATTTCACGAAGGAGTGTCTGACGATCACCGCTGCTTTCGGGATTTCAGGCGTTCAGGTCACGCGTATTCTGGACAGCATCGCGTTGTTTCGGGGCTATCCGGCGACAATAAGGACCGATCAGGGGCCGGAATTTACCTGCCGCGCGCTCGATCAATGGGCCTTTGAGCATGGTGTGGAACTACGGCTTATCCAGCCGGGCAAGCCGACTCAGAACGGATTTATTGAGAGTTTCAACGGACGATTCAGAGATGAATGCCTGAACGAGCACTGGTTCGGCGATATTACTTATGCCAGGAAAACGATTAATGACTGGCGGCAGGATTATAACGAGTGCCGTCC
>NZ_JANEWG010000015.1 GCF_028069725.1 Citrobacter sp. Awk 4 | reverse complement strand
ATATTTATATTGATGTGTGTGATTGTTGTTTTTTTGTATTTTTGAAATGTCTATTTATTTTGTTTTTATATCCATGAAATAATTCATAGTTATTTTAATGGATGATTTTATCTTATTTTATTTAATTATTAAGATAATGTATGTGTTTTCTTTGTTTTGTGTGTAAGAGATTGATTCTTAATGTTGTTGTTGGTTTTTGTTCTGTGGGTTTAAGTGTTTTGTTTATTGTCCGAATCCGGACTGATGGGAAAGAAGAATTGAACCTTTTAGTGTGAGTGCCGCATAATCCTCCTTGCAAAATATAATGTTTTCTACGTCTTGGTAATTGATGGATCAACACTATTACGTCCCTGAGGAGGGATGACAAATGCACTCCTGGAAAAAGAAACTCGTAGTCTCAAAATTAGCATTAGCCTGCACTTTGGCAATCACTTCTCAGGCAAATGCTTCTACTGATATATCCGGTACGACGTACACAACGTTTACGCACTATAACGACGCCACTTATGCGGATGGCGTTTATTATGATGGCTATGTCGGCTGGAACAACTACGCGACCGATAGCGTTTATAACGGAGATATCTATCCGGTAATCAATAACTCGACCGTTAACGGTGTCATCTCAACCTACTATCTGGATGATGGTCTTTCAACTAACACTAATAGTAATAGCCTGACAATTAAAAACAGCACCGTACACGGAATGATTACGTCCGAGTGTATGAGCAACGATTGCACAGGTCGCGATGCGACGGGCTATGTCTATGACCGCCTGGCGTTGACCGTTGATAACTCAACGATTGACGATAACTACGAGCACTATACTTACAACGGTACAAATACTGACGGTACTGCAGATACGCATGTTGTTGACGTTTACAACCTTGGGACAGCAATTACGCTGGATCAGGAAGTTGATTTGGCCATCAGTAACAACTCTCATGTTGCAGGGATTACGCTGACTCAGGGTTACGAGTGGAGTGATGTTGACAATAATACCGTTAGCACAGGTGTAAACAGTAGCGAAGTGTTTAATAACACCATTACGGTGACGAATTCTACCGTGACGTCAGGTTCATGGTCAGATGAAGGCACTTCAGGTTGGTTCGGCAATAACGGTAATGCCAGCGATTACAGCGGTACCAACACGGCAGATGACATCGCTTTAGCCGTTACGGCCAATCCGACGGCAGACAATGCGATGCAGACTACCGCGTATTTCAGCAACTCGACCCTGATGGGCGATGTTGTTTTCTCCAGCAATTTCGACGAAAACTTCTACCCTAACGGTGCGGATAGCTACCGTGATACTGACGCGGCTGTCGATACTAACGGCTGGGATGGTACTGACCGTCTGGATCTGACATTGGATAACGGCAGTAAATGGGTGGGTGCGGCGATGTCCGTACATCAGGTTGATACTGATGGCGATGGGACTTATGACGACGTTGCAGCAGGTACTGATGCAACATCTACGCTTATCGATATTGCGGCCAACAGCCTGTGGCCATCCTCTACTTTCGGCACTGGCGATGGCAACACCGCCTATGACGAAGATGGTCATGTTGTGGGCAATGAAGTTTATCAAAGCGGGCTGTTTAACGTAACGTTGAAAAATGGCTCCCAGTGGGATACCACCAAATCCTCTTTGATTGACACCCTAAGCATCAACAGTGGTTCTGTAGTCAACGTTGCGGATTCTTCCCTGGTGTCAGACACCATTAATCTGGCTAGTGGTTCAGCTCTGAACATCAACGAAGATGGTCATGTGGCGACCGACACGCTGACTGTTGACAACAGTACTGTCACCATTGCCGATGATGTCTCTGCAGGGTGGAGCGTTGATGATGCCGCACTGTATGCCAATACCATCAATGTGACGAATAACGGCGTGCTGGATGTGGGTAACAGCGCTGATTACGCGTTGCAGATGGATACCCTGAATCTGACCAGCACGACAGATACAAACGGTAACGTGAATGCCGGTGTGTTTGACATTCACAGCAACAACTATGTGCTGAACGCTGACCTGAGCAACGACCGTACTAATGACACCACTAAGTCTAACTACGGCTACGGTGTTATTGCGATGAACTCTGATGGTCATCTGACCGTTAATGGTAATGGCGACGCCGACAATTCTGCTGACCAGTCCGAAGTGGATAACGCGGGTGACCACGTCGCAGCTGCAACCGGTAACTACAAAGTACGTATCGACAACGGCACAGGCGCTGGCGCTATTGCTGACTACAGCGGCAAAGAGCTGATCTATGTGAATGACAAGAACAGCACCGCGACCTTCTCTGCGGCGAACAAAGCCGATCTGGGCGCTTACACTTATCAGGCCGAGCAGAAAGGTAACACTGTTGTGATGCAACAGATGGAGTTGACCGACTACGCGAACATGGCGCTGAGTATTCCGTCTGCTAACAGCAATATCTGGAATCTGGAGCAGGATACCGTCGGTACGCGTCTGAGCAACTCCCGTCATGGTCTGGCAGATAACGGTGGCGCCTGGGTAAGTTACTTCGGTGGTAGCTTCAACGGCGACAACGACACGATTAGCTACGACCAGGATGTCAACGGCATCATGGTGGGTGTTGATACCAAAGTTGACGGTAACAACGCTAAGTGGATTGTGGGTGCGGCAGCAGGCTTTGGGAAAGGCGATATGAGTGACCGTACTGGTCAGGTGGATCAAGACAGCCAGACTGCCTACATCTACTCTTCTGCCCACTTCGCAAACGACATTTTTGTTGATGGCAACCTGAGCTATTCTCACTTCAACAACGATCTGTCTGCCTCCATGAGCGACGGTACTTACGTTGACGGCAGCACTGACTCTGATGCCTGGGGCTTCGGTCTGAAACTGGGCTATGACTGGAAATTGGGTGATGCAGGTTATGTCACTCCGTACGGCAGCGTATCCGGCCTGTTCCAGTCTGGCGACGACTACCAGTTGAGCAACGACATGAAAGTTGATGGTCAGTCGTACGACAGTATGCGCTATGAACTGGGTGTAGATGCAGGTTATACCTTCACTTACAGCCAGGATCAGGCGCTGACTCCATACTTCAAACTGGCCTACGTTTACGATGATGCTAATAACGATGCTGACGTAAACGGCGACTCTATCGACAACGGCACCGAAGGTTCTGCGGTACGTGTTGGGTTGGGTACTCAGTTCAGCTTCACCAAGAACTTCAGCGCCTATACCGATGCTAACTACCTCGGTGGCGGCGACGTAGATCAAGATTGGGCTGCAAACGTGGGTGTCAAATACACCTGGTAATTATTTCCTCCTGAGGAAGTTACTAAAAGCTATTTAATCTAAGAAATGCCCGTCAAGGATTCGACGGGCATTATTGCATAGGATGAAAAATGCTCTCGTTGAGTAAACCAGTGAATGAATTTGGTAAGCTCGATCAATGTTTGTCTGAATATGGCACTCGCTTCGAGTTATATGAAAAAAAACAAATTTTATTTTCTAATGAAATACATAAGGACAATACATTTGTTATCTTAAGTGGCGCTATTTCTCTCTGGAGAGGTGAACATATACTTATAGGTATTGCTCAGGCCCCCTTTCTCGTTGGGCTATCTGATGGTGTGGTGAAAAATGATGTGCAGTATAAAATAATCACAGAAGGTCGCTGCGCTGGATATTATCTCCCTTCTTCTCAAACGATAAAAATAATAGAAAAAAATAATCTGTGGCGTGAGGCGTTTTGCTGGCTGGCATGGAAAAACCGTATTATGGAATTGCGTGACTTACAATTGATTGGTCATAATTCTTACGAGCAAATCCGTGCCACATTACTCTCAATGAATGAGTGGGATGAAGAATTGCGTTTTCGAATTGGTGTTATGAATTATATTCACCAGAAAACGCGGATTTCACGCTCTGTTGTTGCCGAGGTGCTTGCTGCTCTACGTAAGGGCGGTTATATCGTAATGAGTAAAGGCAAACTGGTCGGCATCACCCGTTTGCCTTCAGAATACTGACTCAGGATGCAGGGACCACCCGGGGTTTATTACCGCTCAATTCCGTAACCAGATCGTTGAGACCATCGCTCATACTGGTAAAGCGGGTCTGCGGAGAGCGTGTCACTACGACAAACGCGCCGACATTTTGTTGCGGAATCATTGCCATGTAGGTAATAAAACCGCCGCCGCCGCCTGTTTTCTGAATGATTCCCGGACGCCCATTCTTCGGTGCCATGTACACCCAACCCAGCCCCAGGGCATCAGCTTTGCCAGGGACATCCATGCCGATCACTTTCCTCAACTGCGCACGCTGATAGATAAGTGTCTGCATGCGGTCAGCCTGGTTGCTGCGGTGATAGAAATCAGAGGAGAGATACTGCTGCATCCAGCGCATCATATCTCCTGGCGTTGAGTACACGCCGCCGCTGCCAACGGCCGCTAACGTGTTATTGCAGGGGCTGGCACCTTTTTCAGCGACCATCAGGCGCTTGCACTGATCGGGCGAGGGGGTAAACGTCGTATCTTTCATTCCGAGCGGACGGGTGATCTGCTCTTCAAAAATCTGGGTGTAAGGCTTGCCTGAGGCCGTAGCCAGTGCGTCGGCCAGCAGGTCGAACGCCAGGTTAGAATAAGATGCCTGCGAACCCGGCGCTGCTTTTAATGTTGCGGTAGAGAGATAGTTCCAGCGCTGTTCACGGGTTGGCCAGACAAAGACCGGACGATGCGCCGCACCGCCAGGCTGTTCACGCGGCAATGCACTGGTATGGGTCGCCAGATTCACCAGCGTAATTGGCGTTCCCTGATATGTCGGAACACGTGCGCCTGGTGGCGCATACTTACTCAACGGATCGTGCAGATTCACCGTACCCTGATCGAGTAATTTCACCAGCATTTCACTGGTCATTAATTTGGTGAGTGACGCAATACGAATGACTGAATCCAATTGTGGATGGACGTTATTGCCTGGTCGTGTTTCACCAAAGCTACGGAACACACGTTGATTTCCATCTATCACAACCAGCGCCATTCCCGTGGCGCCACTGCCGTAATAAATATGTTCGGCGTATCGATCGACGATATCGGAAGCAAAAACCGGATCGAGGCCAGGCTGGGCCGCGTGGACAGGTGTCAATGACGCCGCACACAGCGCGGCAGAAAAAAGCAGACTACGTTTCAACGGTGGTGTCCATAAGTTAATTGAAGAGAACAGTTCGAGTTTACACCCTTCTTCTTTCAGATCGCCTCGACGCGACCTGAACGAATTGTTGTATATACTACTCAGCGGCGCCTGCAAAGCGCTAAATAGAGCAATGATAGTGTGAAAAACGTAACGGCGAGTAAATGGAGCTTTTTTTCTCGAGAGTGAAAGTTCGCTTTTGTGATCCCACGCTTGTGGTAACCTCATGACGCCGGAGAATTTCGTTTTTGTGAAACCCGTCGAAACAATTCCTGAAACCTGGAAAGCGAACTAAGCTCCACGATCCTGGTCACAATGGTCGGTTCCGTCTCGTGTTTCGCGGGAGCGGATCTGCATTACCGCCGTTTATGGCGCAAAAAATAGACAGCAGTCGTCATAACGATGAGAAGTTAGCAGGAGAGCATCATGTTTAAGTCTTTTTTCCCCAAGCCGGGTCCGTTTTTTATCTCGGCATTTATTTGGGCGTTGGTTGCCGTCATATTCTGGCAAGCGGGTGGGGGAGCCTGGGTTGCTCAAATGACTGGTGCGTCCGGTAATATTCCCATCAGCGCCGCGCGATTCTGGTCGCTGGATTATCTGGTTTTTTACGCTTATTACATTATTTGTGTGGGGCTGTTTGCGCTGTTCTGGTTTATCTATAGCCCGCACCGCTGGCAGTACTGGTCAATTCTTGGCACGTCGTTGATTATCTTCGTCACCTGGTTTCTGGTTGAAGTGGGGGTCGCTGTCAACGCCTGGTATGCCCCATTCTATGACTTGATCCAGACGGCATTAAGTTCGCCGCATAAGGTGACCATCGGGCAGTTCTATCATGAAGTGGGTGTGTTTCTCGGTATTGCACTGATCGCTGTGGTCATTGGCGTGATGAACAATTTCTTTGTGAGCCACTATGTGTTCCGCTGGCGTACCGCCATGAACGAACATTACATGGCGCACTGGCAGCACTTGCGACACATTGAAGGCGCCGCGCAGCGTGTGCAGGAAGACACCATGCGTTTTGCGTCAACCCTGGAAGACATGGGCGTAAGTTTCATCAATGCCATCATGACGTTGATCGCCTTTTTGCCGGTGTTGGTCACGCTTTCTGCACATGTGCCGGAACTGCCGGTGGTGGGGCATATTCCTTACGGTCTGGTGATTGCGGCGATTGTCTGGTCGCTGATGGGCACCGGCTTGCTTGCCGTCGTGGGGATCAAACTGCCGGGGCTGGAATTTAAAAACCAGCGCGTTGAAGCGGCTTACCGTAAAGAACTGGTTTATGGCGAAGATGACGGCAGTCGCGCTACACCGCCTACCATACGGGAATTATTCAGCGCGGTGCGCCAGAACTATTTCCGCCTCTATTTCCACTATATGTACTTCAACATTGCCCGCATTCTCTATTTGCAAGTGGATAATGTTTTCGGTCTGTTCCTGCTGTTTCCGTCGATTGTTGCGGGTACCATTACGTTGGGTCTGATGACGCAAATCACCAACGTGTTTGGTCAGGTGCGCGGCTCCTTCCAGTATCTGATCAATTCCTGGACCACGTTGGTTGAGTTGATGTCTATCTATAAACGTTTACGCAGCTTTGAACGTGAACTGGATGGGCAAGAAATTCAGGAAGTGACCAACACATTTAGCTAACAAAAGGAAACGTTATGCCGGCGGTATCCCGTCTTTACCCCTTATCATTACTGGCTGTGCTGGTGTTGGCAGGTTGTAGTACCCAACCCCCGCAGCCCTTAAAAAAGGGTGAAAAACCCGTGGATGTGGCAAGCGTGGTGCGCCAGAAAATGCCGACAAGCGTGAAAGACCGGGATGCCTGGGCGAAGGATTTGGCAACGACTTTTGAGAGTCAGGGTCTGGCACCGACGGTCGAAAATGTCTGTTCGGTGCTGGCAGTGACACAACAAGAGTCAAATTATCAGGCGGACCCCGCCGTGCCAGGCCTGAGTAAGATTGCCTGGCAGGAGATCGACAAACGTGCCGAGCGCATGCATATCCCCGTTTTTCTGGTTCATACAGCGTTGAAAATCAACTCCCCGACAGGGAAGAGCTACAGCGAACGTCTGGACTCGGTGAAAACGGAGAAACAGCTCAGCGCCATTTTTGATGATTTTATTAATATGGTGCCCATGGGGCAGACGCTGTTTGGTTCGCTTAATCCGGTTCACACGGGCGGCCCAATGCAGGTCAGCATCGCGTTTGCCGAGCAGCATACCAAAGGCTATCCGTGGAAAATGGAAGGCACGGTGCGCCAGGAGGTCTTCACCCGTCGGGGCGGATTGTGGTTCGGTACGTACCATCTGCTGAATTATCCCGCGAATTACAGTGCGCCCATTTTCCGTTTCGCCGATTTTAACGCCGGCTGGTACGCCAGTCGTAATGCGGCTTTCCAGAATGCGGTGGCCAAAGCCAGCGGTGTGAAACTGGCCCTTGATGGCGATCTGATCCGTTACGATAGCAAAGAGCCGGGCAAAACGGAGCTGGCGATACGCAAACTGGCAAACACTCTGGGAATGAGTGAGAGCGAGATTCGTCGTCAGCTGGAGAAGGGTGACAGCCTGGCATTCGAAGAGACAGCGCTGTACGAAAAGGTGTATAAGCTGGCAGAAATCAAGGCAGGCAAAAAGCTTCCGAGAGAGATGTTGCCGGGTATTCAACTGGAAAGCCCGAAGATCACGCGTAATCTGACCACCGCATGGTTTGCAAAACGGGTAGACGAACGTCGGGCTCGCTGTATGAATTCTCCGGCCGGATAAGCCCCGGAGTCAGTTAGTTTTGGGTTTATTGATGACGCTGGCGCCAGCGTAGGAACGCGGCAATCACACCGAAAATCAAACATCCCGCGAGGAACGGCACCAGACCAAAAAGGGTGCCAACGCCTAAACCGATCTCGACACGAGGTCGTCCGGTTTCCTGTACCTGCATCAAATGTTCATAGACGCCCGGCGCGTGAACCAGCAGATTTAAAATCTGCGCCCCTGCCCAAAAGCAAAACAGCACAAAGACGGCGTAAGCGATGTTACCTGGAGTGGAGCTAGTATCCCGCTTCTTCCCGCCAAACAAGGATTTTGAGAGAGTGAAATCAGCCATAAAGACCTCCGGGGGAATTCTGCAACTCTGGCGTCATACCAGTGGCTCGCCGTAATTCTGGCAGGTCATCAGATTTGTCAATATCAGAATGATGGTAATTTCGCCCAGGGATTACTCCTGGATTGCAGATTTCTGTTCGCTGTCACAAAACACGATCTTTACGTTAAGTTGTGTAACATTTCAGAAATCCCGCTTCTGCCACAGACCGTCAGGTGTAAATGTGCGAGGATGTTCTTTTATGCCCTGTCCCCGGAGCTGTCATGAACTTGCCTGTAAAAATTCGCCGTGACTGGCACTACTATGCCTTTGCCATTGGGCTTATCTTCATCCTGAATGGGGTGGTGGGGTTATTGGGTTTTGAAGCCAAAGGGTGGCAAACCTATGCCGTCGGTCTGGTGACATGGGGCATCAGTTTCTGGCTTTCCGGGCTGATTATTCGCCGTCGTGTGGAAGATGAAGTGGAAGATGCCCGATAACGCTTAGCTATCGGGCTTTATCTGCGTCAAAACGTCCGGGGCAGAAGATCCCGTTCGACGTATGACAATGCTCCGTTTACATACTGGTTTTCAGCGCATTGTTAGCCGCGTGGCGCTCCAGCGCCAGCTCGATCAAACGGCTGATCAAATCGGTATAACCCAAACCGCTTGCCTGCCACAGTTTCGGATACATGCTGATGTTGGTAAACCCAGGCAGCGTGTTGATCTCGTTGATCACGACTTCATTGTCTGGCGTTAAGAAAACATCGACGCGCGCCATACCTGCGCAACCCAGCGTTTGATACGCCTGAACGGCGATCTCACGGATCTTTTCGTTCACTTCAGGGGCGATCGCCGCAGGGATAACCACTTTCGCGCCGTTGTCGTCAATGTATTTGGTGTCGTAGGCGTAAAAATCGCTGTTCAGGACAATCTCACCGCAGGTACTGGCTTGTGGATGATCATTGCCGAGAACGGCGCATTCGATCTCGCGACCGTTGATGCCTTGCTCAACCACCACTTTATGATCAAACTCAAACGCCAGAGCCACCGCCTGATGATACTGCGCTTCGTTAGTGACTTTGCTAACGCCAACAGAGGAGCCCTGGTTCGCCGGTTTGACAAACAGCGGCAGACCGAGACGCGCTTCTACCTCTGCAAAACTGACCGTATTGCGGTTGGTGCGAGTGAGCGTCATAAAGGGGGCGATATTCAACCCGGCATCGCGCAGCAGGCGCTTAGTGACGTCTTTGTCCATACAAGCTGCAGAGCCGAGTACATCAGAACCAACGAACGGTAAATTTGCCACACGCAGCATGCCCTGTAGCGAACCGTCTTCACCCAGCGTTCCATGAACGATAGGGAAAATGACATCAACTGTCTGCAGCGGTTGACCGTTCTGCGCGTCGATGAGCTGGTGCTCCTGTTTGCCAGGCACTTGCGCCAGGCTTGTGGCTGAAGGACGCAGCGCAATATGCGCGGGGTCGTCTGCATTCAGCAGATAGTTACTGGCATCGTTAACGTGCCATTGTCCTTGTTTATCAATGCCTAACAGCACAACATCAAAGCGGGTCTTGTCGATGGCATCGACAATATTTTTTGCCGATTGCAAAGACACTTCATGTTCCGCCGACTTACCACCAAATACGATTCCTACCCGCAATTTCGCCATCTTAAAAACCCATTCCGTGAAACGCAAAGCGTATACATTACCACGACAAAACGAGGGTTTCGCGAGCTTCTGCCATATTGTTTCGAACAGCGTGGAGACAACGACTCCGCCACACGCAGGTCAAAGCACAATTCCCTGCGAGTTGCATGGGTTCTCGTGATGTATTTCACAAATCTGATGAACGGGGAGATAAAATGTCAGTGGTGGGTATCAGTACCGTGGATTCCACTTTTGCGCTCTTCAGAAAGATTGAAAGGGGGAAAGCATCATCCTCAGACGCACAGGTTGTACCGCACTATTCATGCCTCACCTGCTCAACCATTATACTTGTTAACATCAGCGGCTTATTATTGTTCTGCAACTTAAGTTAAATCAGCCGATTTATCATAACTTTATATTATGGAATAGCGTGAACATTGATTTTCGTATTTTATTAACATGAAACTATTTTGGTTTGAGAAACGTTTCGCTGATTAATTCAATGTGATTATTAACACAAAGTCTTTCCTTAATCATAAAAATACTACTTTCATCCTCTAGGCAGTGATGAATCATAATGATACCGTCTGCCTACTTCGGATAAGGAAATGCGTCTATGAAAAACCTCATTTCAGAGTTGTTGTTTAAACTCGCCCAAAAAGAAGAAGAGTCGAAAGAACTGGTTGCTCAGGTAGAAGCGTTAGAGATTATTGTCACTGCAATGCTGCGTAATATGGCGCAGGCTGAGCAGCAAAGGCTGATTCACCAGATAGAGGGCGCACTTGACGGGGTAAAGCCGGATGCCAGCGTTCCGGATAACGATACGGAATTGCTGCGCCAGTACGTAAAAAAGTTATTGAGGCACCCTCGTAGCTGATCGTATTAAGGGGTAATAACTGTCATATTGCTGTCATATCAAATACCTATAGTCGCTTTGTTTTTATGCTTTTCATACTTCACATTGCATTTACTGCAATTCGAATTATTCAGAGCATATTTTTATGTATTTATACATGGAGAAAATAAAGTGAAACAAAGCGCTATTGCGATTGCCCTGGTCTCTCTGTTTTTTATCCCCGCAACGTATGCCGGGTCTTCATCCGTGGCTGTCCTGGAGAACCGAGCGGCCCAGGGCGATATTACGACCCCAGGTGGTGCTCGCCGTTTAGCGGCCGATCAAACCTCTGCTCTGCGGGATTCACTCAGTAACAAACCCGCTAAAAATATTATTCTGCTGATTGGCGATGGTATGGGGGATTCGGAAATAACAGCCGCGCGAAATTATGCTGAAGGGGCGGGTGGCTATTTTAAAGGCATTGATGCATTACCCCTGACAGGGCAGTACACGCACTATGCGTTGGATAAAAAAACCGGCAAACCCGATTATGTGACGGACTCTGCGGCCTCTGCTACGGCCTGGACGACGGGGGTAAAAACCTATAACGGCGCGCTGGGTGTCGATATCCACGAAAAAGATCACACTACTCTGCTGGAAATGGCAAAAACAGCGGGACTGGCAACCGGGAATGTCTCCACGGCGGAATTACAGGATGCGACACCGGCGGCGCTGGTGGCACATGTGACCTCCCGTAAATGCTACGGTCCAGACGTCACCAGCGAAAAATGCCCGACAAATGCGCTGGAAAAGGGCGGCAGAGGCTCCATTACTGAACAATTACTGAATGCGCGCGCAGACGTCACGCTTGGTGGCGGCGCAAAAACCTTCTCTGAAACGGCGAAGGCGGGCGAATGGCAGGGAAAAACGCTGCGTGAACAGGCTCAGGCTCGCGGCTATCAGTTGGTCAGCGATGCCGCGGCGCTGGCTGATGTGAGCGAAGCCAACCAGGATAAACCTCTGCTGGGATTATTTTCCGACGGCAACATGCCCGTACGCTGGGAAGGTCCGAAAGCGTCATACCACGGCAATATTGATAAACCGGCAGTGACCTGTACGCCTAATGTGAAGCGTAACGACACCGTGCCGACGCTGGCGCAGATGACCGACAAAGCGATCGAACTGCTGAGCAAAAATGAGAAGGGGTTCTTCCTGCAGGTGGAAGGGGCATCTATCGATAAGCAAGATCACGCGGCTAATCCGTGCGGGCAGATTGGCGAAACGGTCGATCTCGATGAAGCTGTGCAGCGCGCGCTGGAATTTGCGAAGAAAGATGGCAACACGCTGGTGGTGGTGACCGCCGATCATGCACACGCCAGTCAGATTGTTGCGCCGGACACCAAAGCGCCGGGCCTGACGCAGGCGCTGAACACCAAAGACGGCGCGGTAATGGTGTTAAGTTACGGTAACTCTGAAGAAGAATCACAGGAACATACCGGTAGCCAACTGCGTATTGCCGCCTATGGCCCACATGCCGCCAATGTGGTGGGACTGACGGACCAGACCGATCTGTTTTACACCATGAAAGCGGCCCTGGGCCTGAAGTAAACAGCGCCCGACGGTAATACTTTTACCGTCGGGTGGTAATTTCGTCGTAAGCAGCCAGACTTAATGGCACGAAATCCTTCAAATTATAGTGGTTAAATAATTCGAGTTTCCTGAAGGATTCAGTGTGCAAATACCCACAAAAGGATGGTGCTATGAAAATAACATTATTGGTTGCCTTGCTTTTTGGTTTGGTGTTTTTAACCACCGTCGGCGCTGCCGAGAAAACCTTAACGCCGCAACAACAGCGAATGACGACCTGTAATCAGCAGGCGACAGCAGAGGCGCTGAAAGGGGATGCCCGTAAAACCTATATGAGTGATTGCCTGAAGAACAGCACGTCTGCGCCTGGTGAGAAAAGTTTGACTCCACAGCAGCAGAAAATGCGTGAATGCAATGTCCAGGCGACAGAACAATCCCTGAAAGGGGACGATCGCAACAAGTTTATGAGTGCCTGCCTGAAAAAAGCGGCCTGATACCGCACCGTAAGCAGTAGTGCTAACGGGTGAGATGAGAAAATCACTCACCCGAAATATCATACTTTCACCGCAAGCTCCGTCTCTATAATTTGGGAAAATTGTTTCAGAATGTTCCCAATAATTATGAATGATGAAAGCTTTTACAAAAAAAAGGTAACGCCGGGAGGAGAGCCCGCTATACCGCCTCCCAATGACCACCAGCGTTCCGGGTTGCGCTTCGCCCGGCGAGTCAGGCTGCCGCGAGCAGTAGGACTGGGATGGATGTTCTTCCCCATTTCGGCCGCACTGGTTGATCAGTCTGTCGCAGGAGGGTGGTGGCTATTTCTGGTGGGATGGGCTTTTGTCTGGCCGCATCTGGCGTGGCAGCTGGCGAGCAAAGCCATCGATCCTTTAAGCCGTGAAATATACAACTTAAAAGCTGACGCAATCCTTGCGGGAATTTGGGTCGGCGTGATGGGCGTCAATATCCTCCCCTCAACGGCATTACTGATGATGATGTGTATGAATCTGATGGGGGCTGGCGGTGTACGGCTGTTCGTCGCCGGGATCGTATTGATGATTGTTTCTGGTCTGGTGACATTGCAGCTAACCGGTACCACGGTGGCTTTTGGCAGCGCGCAGCTGGAATGGTGGCTCTGCCTGCCGGTGATTGTGATGTACCCGTTGTTGTTTGCCTGGGTCAGTTATCAGACGGCGACGAAACTGGCGGAGCATAAGCGCCGGTTGCAGGTGATGAGTACACGGGATGGGATGACGGGCGTTTATAACAGGCGCCATTGGGAAGTTTTATTACGTAACGAATTCGATAATTGTCGTCGCTATAACCGCGTAGCCACGCTGCTGATCATCGATATCGACCACTTTAAGAGCATCAATGACACCTGGGGTCACGACGTTGGCGACGAGGCGATTGTGGCGCTGACGCGACAACTGCAGATGACCTTACGCGGAAGCGATGTGATTGGCCGTTTTGGCGGGGATGAGTTTGCGGTCATCATGTGTGGAACACCTGCGGAAAACGCCATTGCCGCGATGTCGCGGGTACACGAAAAATTGAACACATTGCGGTTGTCATGTGCGCCGCAGGTAACGTTACGTATTAGCGTGGGGATTGCGCCATTGACCTCACAACTCGGACACTATCGTGAGTGGTTGAAATCTGCGGATATTGCGCTTTACAAAGCAAAGAACGCCGGACGTAACCGCACCGAAGTGGCGGCCTGACGTCCAGCGGTATCCTCAGGATTTACTGAGACTCTCCGACTTCTCCATACACTTCGCCATCGCTTCGATAACGGCGGCACGGAAGCCACGTTCTTCGAGGATCCGGACTGCTTCAATGGTGGTGCCTCCCGGTGAACACACCATGTCTTTCAACTCGCCAGGATGTTTACCGGTTTCCAGAACCATTTTCGCCGAACCCATGACAGCCTGCGCCGCGAATTTATACGCCTGAGCGCGCGGCATCCCTCCCTGCACAGCGGCATCCGCCATCGCTTCAATAAACATAAAGACATAGGCTGGCGAAGAGCCGCTGACGCCGACAACCGGGTGGATCATCGGTTCTGCGATGATCTCTGCTTCGCCAAAGCAACGGAAAATATTCAGTACATCGGCGGTGTCTTCCGGGGTGACCAGGGCATTCGGCGTCACGGAGGTCATCCCGGCATTGACCAGCGAAGGCGTGTTTGGCATCGCGCGAATAATTTTACGATCGTGCCCCAGCGCCCGGGCGAGCTGATCGAGAGTGACCCCCGCGGCAATCGAGACGACCAGCGAATCTTTGCTCAGGCTGGAGGTGATTTCACTCAGCACTTTAATCATAATGCCGGGTTTTACAGCGCCAAAGACGATATCAGCAACCTGCGCCACTTCTTGCGCGGTCTGCGCTGGATTAATGCCGTACTGCTCATGCAGGGCGGCAACCTTGTCGGGGGAGGGGGTATAGACCCAGATTTGCCCCGGGAGAACCTGGCCGCTCGCAATCAGGCCGCCAAGAATCGCTTTTCCCATGTTGCCACAACCGATAAAACCGATTTTCTTCTCCATCACGTCACTCCCCCTGGGTGATATTCATTGTTTTGATGAGTAAAGCGTAGCTTAACGCGGAATGAGAATGTTCAGAAGGAGAAACAGCACTTTGACGGAAGGCAAAAGCACGAGACAATGTAAAAATGTACATCAGTAAGGAGCGATTATGACAATATGGGTGGACGCTGACGCGTGTCCGAATGTAATCAAAGAAATTTTATACCGTGCCTCGGAGCGGATGCAGATGCCGTTGATCCTGGTTGCGAACCAAAATTTACGTGTCCCGCCATCACGATTTATCCGCACGTTGCGCGTACCTGCCGGTTTTGATGTGGCGGATAATGAGATTGTACGCCAGTGTGAACCCGGCGATCTGGTTATCACGGCAGACATTCCGTTGGCGTCCGAAGTCCTGGAAAAAGGGGCTGCGGCATTAAACCCGCGCGGAGAGCGGTACAGCGAATCAACCATCCGTGAACGTCTGACGATGCGTGATTTTATGGACACGTTACGCGCCAGTGGGATCCAGACCGGCGGCCCGGATAGTCTTTCTCCACGCGATCGCCAACACTTCGCTGCTGAACTGGATAAGTGGTGGCTGGAAGTTCAGCGCAGGACGCGTTAACTGCAATTTTATCTTTACACTTCATTGCCTGCGATTTCTTGTTATAGTAAGGACGTACGGTATATCACATTCTTTTTGGAATGATTTATTTACACTTAACGATGTACTAGTTTGGTGGTATGATTATTACTTTAACGACATCCGATCCCGCATGTTTGCGGTTCTCCTGGGAACTCCCGTTATGACGCAACCTCTTTTTCTTGTTGGCCCACGAGGCTGTGGTAAGACAACCACCGGTATGACGCTTGCTCAGGCGACCAATTACCAGTTTGTTGATACCGACCAGTGGTTGCAGTCACATGTACAAATGACCGTCGCGGAAATGGTCGAGAGAGAAGGGTGGGACGGTTTTCGCGCCAGAGAAACGACGGCGCTTGAGGCGGTCACTGCGCCGTCAAAGGTTGTGGCTACCGGTGGCGGGATTATTCTTACGGAATACAACCGTCATTACATGCGTAATAACGGTATTGTTTTCTATTTATGCGCTCCGGTGTCGGTATTGGTTGAGCGTCTGGTGGCGGCACCGGAAGAGGGACTGCGTCCTACCTTAACGGGTAAACCGTTGAGCGAAGAGGTGCGGGACGTGCTTGAACAACGCGACGCGCTGTACCGTGAAGCGGCGCATTACATTGTTGATGCGACGAAAAATCCGGAGCAGGTGGTGGGTGAAATTCTCGCGTTACTGTCGCAAGCGCAGCTACGTCAGCAGGGCGGCGTCTATAATTAAAGTTCATCCCGTTGTAAAAAGGAGGAACCATGCCCAACTCCCTCTACCCGCGAAAAGCCTGGATTGTCACTCTTGAAAAAGGGACGCCAGGCCAGACGATACTCCGCTACCAGCTTCGGGCCGATTATCCCAAACCAGACTCTTTGATCAGCGAGCACGCCAGCGAAGAAGACGCGCTGGATGCTAAAAAACGCTATGAAGACCCTGATAAAACCTGATGACATCATGACTCAGAAAGGATTCTGAGTGTGCTGGATCACATTTATCACTCTCTGTAGCGTTCTGCTAAAACTGAAAATTAAACGATAACAATACAGTACTGGAATTAATTGGAATTTTTACACAACGTATTGCGTAACTACTGCTACGCTTTTTGGCATTTATAGCGCAGGTAAGTGTTCGTATATTTACCGGGAATTAACGACGAAGTAGAAGTATAAGAAGGCGGAGCATAAAAATGAGTACGTCGTTGGCTATTCTCACTATTGGTGTTGTACCAATGAGTGAAGTCTTACCTCTCTTAACTGAGTACATCGACGAGCAACATATCTCTCACCATAGTCTGCTGGGCAAAATGTCGCGTGAGGATGTGATGACGGATTATGCCGTGGCGCCAGGTGATGACCCCCTGCTGACGCTGCTCAGCGATAATAAACTTGCCCACGTATCCCGTCAGAAGGTGGAGCGGGATCTGCAAAGTGTGGTTGAAGTGCTGGATAACCAGGGCTACGACGTGATCCTGTTAATGAGCACGTCGTCGATCAACAACATGACGGCCCGTAATACGATTTTGCTTGAACCATCACGCATTATCCCGCCGCTGGTGGCGTCGATTGTCGATGGGCATCAGGTGGGGGTGATTGTTCCGGTTGAGGCGTTACTGGACGCCCAGACCCAAAAATGGCAGGTATTACAGGCGCCGCCGGTCTTTTCGCTGGCTAACCCCATCCACGGTTCTGAACAGCAATTGATTGATGCGGGGAAGGCGTTGCTGGAACAGGGCGCTGATGTGATCATGCTGGATTGCCTCGGTTTTAACCAGCGTCATCGTGATTTGCTGCAAAAAGCGCTGGATGTTCCGGTTTTACTTTCTAATGTGTTGATTGCGCGACTGGCGTCGGAATTACTTGTTTAATTTTGCGTGACAGGCAGAAGGTCAGGCCCCTATATTGAGAATTAACTTAATCATGAAACAGGGCCCGTTTATGCTACAAAGCAATGAGTACTTTTCCGGTAAAGTGAAATCAATTGGTTTTACCAGCAGCAGTACTGGCCGCGCCAGTGTCGGCGTGATGGCGGAAGGTGAATATACCTTCGGTACTGCAGCACCTGAAGAAATGACCGTGGTTAGCGGCGCGTTGAATGTTCTGCTACCGGGTGAGACCCAGTGGCAAGTGTTTGCCGCAGGCGAGGTGTTTAACGTTCCCGGCAATAGCGAATTCCATCTGCAGGTGGCTGAGCCGACCTCCTATCTTTGCCGCTATCTGTAATGCGATTCCCTCTCCGTCGGGAGAGGGAATACTGTGCAACTAGCGTTGTGCTTCGCCACCCAGCCCTTCGACCAGGCTTTTAATCAGAGCAGCCAGCTCGCCAGTCATCAGGATAAAATCGGCATCAAAACGTTGGGCAAAATCTTCCCGATCAATATCTTCGTTTTGATCGCGCAGTTCATCGCAAAACTTCAGGCGTTTGATCGAGCCGTCGTCGCACATCAAAAACTGGATCCGTTGCTGCCAGTCAAGCGCCAGTTTGGTGACCACTTTACCGGCTTCAATGTGATTGGCGATTTCGGCGCTGACCAGATCCTGCTTCTTCGCGCGGATCACGCCGCCATCTTCGAGCATGGCTTTCAGTTCGGCTTCATCCAGCAACTGGAATCCCTGGGCCACTGTACCTGAGCGCACCCACTCGGTGAGCGTTAATTCGATAGGATTTTCCAGCGTTAACGGAACCACCGGCAAGGAACCGAGGCATTTACGCAGCAGCGCCAGCGTATCTTCCGCTTTTTTGGCGCTCGCGCAGTCGACCATGATCAGGCCATTCACCGTGTCTATCCACATCATTGTCTGGTTAAAACGGCTAAAGGCGCGCGGCAACAGGGAGTGCAGCACTTCATCTTTCAACGAATCTTTTTCGGTTTTCTTCAGCTTGCGACCCTGATCGGCTTCCAGTTTGGCGATTTTCGCTTCCAGCGCCTGTTTGATCACCGGCGCGGGCAGGATCTTCTCTTCTTTGCGCGCGCAAATAATAATTTGGCCATTGGCGGTATGCGTTAATGCATCGCTGTGCGATCCCATCGGCGGTACCCAGCCCATTTTTGCCATATCCTGGCTACCGCAAGGGGTAAACGTCATCGAGGATAGCTGTTTTTCCATCTCCTCAGCACGCAAAGAAACGTCGCGGCTAAGACGGTAAACCATTAAATTTTTGAACCACAGCATGATAATTTCCACGGCCTTGTCGTTAAATCCAGCGGGTATTGATACCCAAATAGTTCGAGTTGCAGGAAGGCGGCAACGCGGAGAGCCCCGGGAGCTTACTGAAGTAAGTGACTGGGGTGAGCGAGGAAAGCCGACGCATCTGCAACTTGAAGGATGCCGGGTATAATAACGAATTGTCGACGGGCTTGCATTGCCAATCAGGAAGCTCGCTTCTACTCTGTTGATATTTCATAAAATGAGGAACGTCGTGTGCGTATAGGTATTGATTTGGGTGGGACCAAAACAGAGGTGATTGCGCTCGGTGATGCGGGGGAACAGTTGTTTCGCCATCGTCTGCCCACGCCGCGCGACGATTATCGACAAACGATTGAAACCATTGCCAGCTTAGTGGAAATGGCTGAACAGGCGACCGGCCAGACGGGAACGGTGGGAATGGGGATCCCGGGTTCCATTTCTCCCTACACCGGGGTGGTGAAAAACGCCAACTCCACCTGGCTTAACGGTCAACCGTTTGATAAAGATCTGAGTGCGCGTCTTAACCGTGAAGTCCGGCTGGCGAATGACGCCAACTGCCTGGCGGTGTCTGAAGCCGTGGACGGCGCGGCGGCGGGCGCACACACGGTTTTTGCCGTGATTATCGGCACCGGGTGTGGTTCTGGCGTGGCGCTGAACGGTCGTGCGCATATTGGCGGAAATGGCACGGCGGGTGAGTGGGGACATAATCCGCTGCCGTGGATGGACGAAGACGAGCTTCGCTATCGTGCGGAAGTCCCCTGTTATTGTGGTAAACAAGGCTGCATTGAAACGTTCATCTCCGGGACCGGTTTTGCCACGGATTACCATCGTTTGAGCGGCAACCCGCTGAAAGGCAGTGAAATTATTCGACTGGCGGAAGAACAGAACGCCACAGCGGAACTGGCGCTGAGTCGTTATGAGTTGCGGCTGGCGAAATCGTTAGCGCATGTGGTGAACATTCTTGACCCGGACGTCATCGTGCTGGGCGGTGGAATGAGTAATGTCAACAGGCTGTACCAAACGCTGCCGTCGTTAATCAAACCGTTTGTTTTTGGCGGTGAGTGCGAGACGCCGATTCGTAAAGCGCTGCATGGTGACTCCAGCGGCGTGCGCGGTGCGGCCTGGTTGTGGCCGCAAGCGTGAGGGATTAACGCGTTGCCGGATGGCGTTGATGCGCCTCCGGCAACACACGCGTTATTCCACCGCAAACATCCTGTCCAGTTTGCTATAGCCCAGTCCATTGATCTTCTTCACTTTGATCTGCACCGGGATTCGTTCTTTCATCGCTTCGACATGGCTTATCACCCCAATGGTTTTGCCCGTTGCGTTCAGCGCATCCAGCGCATCCAGCGCGGTGTCCAGCGTTTCGCTGTCCAGGGTGCCAAACCCTTCATCAAGGAACAGGGAGTCAATTCGCGTTTTATGGCTGACCAGATCCGACAACGCCAGCGCCAGCGCCAGGCTGACGAGGAAACTCTCGCCGCCGGAAAGCGTACGGGTGTCGCGCACGGCATCGGCTTGCCAGGTATCGACCACTTCCAGCTCCAGCGCTTCGCTGGCTTTACGTTGCAGTAAATAACGCCCGTGCAGGCGCGTCAGCTGATTGTTCGCCAGCCAGACCAGATTATCCAGCGTAAGTCCCTGGGCGAATTTGCGGAATTTATCCCCTTCTTTAGAGCCGATGAGTGCATTGAGATAGCCCCAGTCTTCCACCTGTTGCGTCGCCTTTTCGATTTCCAGCATCAGAGACTGCTGCTGCTGACGGTTGTCGGCATCCTGCTTAAGTTGCTGGCGGATTTCGCCCTGATGGGTGGTGTTTTCACGAAGCTGGGCGTTGACCTGCGCCAGTTCCTGTTGAATCTGTTCCACCGTCAGGGTGAGATCCAGCGCGTCGGGAGGCTGCTGCTGGTGATCTGCGAGCGTGTGGGCGGCCTGTACGGCTAATGTCTGCGCCTGCTGTAACTGGTTTTCCAGCGACTGGCGGAGTTGCTCAAGACGGCTAACCGTTTCATCGTCCAGCAAGGCGGCGAGGAACGCGGCCTGATCGTCGAAGATACTGGCCTGCAACGCGGTGTTGAAATGGGTCTGAGCGTCTGCGGCTCGCTGCGTTTCCTGCGCTTCCTGCTGCTGCAACGTTTGCCATTGGCTCTGTAACGAAACGCAATCGTCATGCACCTGTCGCCAGTTTTCCAGAGACAGAGGCGCGTCGTCGCCGACATTGATATCAGTTGCGGGCAGCGTCTCCAGCAGCGGGGTTAATTGGGCGATTCGCGTTTGCAGTTCGGTCAATTCCGTCTGACGGTGCTGCCACGTTTGCGCTTCCTGCGTTCTCGCGCTGAGCCAGGAATCCTCCTCACCTTCGCCAGGCAGTGACAGCGCATAGCGTGTTACATCGGCTAACAGCGACGCGTGGCGTTGCGCGATCTGCTGTTCAAATTGCTTCACCTGCTGAGTGTCTGCCGCGATTTTCTCCATCAGGACGTGTCGTTGGCTCAGTTGGTGCAACTGGTGTTCGTATTCATCCTGCGCGGCCAGCCAGGGCGAAATATCGTCCTGCGGCTGCAGCGAAATGTGCAGGCTGGCGCACAGCGTTTGCCATTCCTGAGTAAGTGCTTGCTCTTCCTTTAACAGCGTCTGCGCTTCGCTTTCGTCACGCTGTAATTGCTGCGTGAGGGTGTCGAGTTGCCCGCGCAATGCAGCACCTTCTTCTGCCAGCGTTTTGACCTCTTTTTCCAGCGCATCGCGCCGTGCCTGATTCACACCGGGTTCGAGAGCCTGATAAACCTCTACCGCAGGGTGTTCAGTAGAACCACACAGCGGGCACGGCTGGCCGGATTGCAGCAATGCTCGCTGGCTCTCGAGGTCTTTAATTCGCGCTTCCTGCTCACAAATCGTTTTGACATCAAGGAATTGCTGGTTTTTCTCTTGATAACGCTGCCGCTTTTCCTCAAGCGTGGTATTACGCTGAGCCTGTTCCTGCTGGCTGTGTTGAATCGCCGCCTGTAACTGCGCCTGCCGTTTTTGTTTTGGCGCGATCTGCCCGTGGAGCGAGGCGAGGCGCTGGCGCAGCGGGCGACGCTCTGTGTGTTGCGCCAGCGCTTGCGTCACCTCTTCGGCAGACAGATCCAGCGTTTGCGCCGGGAGCGCGTCAAGTTTACGGGTGTCGTTTTCCCGTTGCTGTTGCCATTTGAGCAACTGCGTTTTGTCGCTGGACTGCTGGGCAAACAGCGCGCGCCAGCCAGCCAGTTCATTGCCCCATAAGCGAAAACGATCGTGTTCGGTGAGCCATGTCGTTAGCGTCTTTTGCGTGGCGTGCAGTTCAGCAGACTGGCGTTGGGCATGGGCGCGCAGGCGATGGCGCAACGATAATGAACTCTGTAAGCGAGTGTTCACTTCCTGAATCTGCTGGCGCGTGCGGGTAACGGTAGCGGCTTGTTCCTCAATACGCTCCCACAATGGCCGTAGTTGCCGTGCTGGTTGCGCCAGGTTCAGTGCTGCTAACTGCGGCTGCGCGTTTTCCAGCGCCTCTTGCGCCAACTGTAACGCCTGCTGGCGACGGGTCACTTCCGTCTGCAGTTCATTCTGGCGTGTCAGCCATTGCACGTGGTGCTGCTGCGTTTGTTGGCGCGTGAGGGACTGTTTTTCTTCGTCAGTAAGTACCTGCAAACGTTCAGTGAGCGCCTGCAGTTGCTCCGGAGCGAGCAGAGCAACACCGCTGGCCTGCGCCTGCAGTTTTTCCAGTTCGGTACGGGCGGTTTTGTGTTTCTCAAAAACCATTGCCGAAATCTGGCCATAAATTTCGGTGCCGGTCAGCTCTTCCAGCAGTTCGGCGCGCTCTTTAGGCTTGGCATTCAGGAAGGCGGCAAACTGCCCCTGCGACAACAGCATGGAGCGGGTAAAGCGCCCGTAATCCAGCCCGGTCAGTGCGGCGGTCATCTCCAGCTTGTCTTTGACCTTATCGGCGAGAATTTTCCCGTCTGCGCAGCGCGCCAGTTCTACGCGAGGCGTTTGCAAATTGCCATCTGGCTGATTGCGGGCGCGGTTTTGACTCCAGAACGCGCGGTAGGCTTCGCCTTTGACCTCAAATTCGACTTCCGCCAGACATTCTGCGGTGTCGCGGGTCATCAGATCGTTTTGCGATTGTGAAAGCGTGCTCAGGCGCGGCGTTTCGTGATACAGCGCGAGGCAAATGGCATCCAGCAGCGTGGTTTTTCCCGCGCCGGTCGGGCCGGTGATGGCGAACAGTCCATTGCTGGCGAACGGTTCCGCCGTAAAATCGATTTTCCATTCCCCTTTCAGGGAGTTCAGGTTTTTCAGGCGCAGGCTGATGATTTTCATGCGTCATGTTCCCCGGCGAGTGTGTGTAAGGTGGTGCTGAACAACTGGTTGAGGCGCTCACGCTGGGGAACCTCCAACTCTTCCAGCGCCAGACGACGCTCAAAAACCTCTTCTACGCTCAGCTCGCTCAGGGTTTCGCGTCGCTCATTCGCCATACTTCGCTCACGTTGTTCCCGACTACGCCGCACCAGCAGGACCTCTACCGGGAGGTCGTCAGTTAACGCCTGAATTTTTCGCTGCATATCGTGCAGGTATTCGTCGGTGGTGATTTCGATATCCAGCCATACCGGCGGGTGATCCGCCGTGTTGTTAAACGACGCCAGTTGTTCGGTAATAGCGGCTAAATCACCTTTCAGCACCGCCATCGGCTGGGTAGCCGGAACGGTGAGGCTCTCTGTTGACTGCAGTTTTCCGTTTTCGAAACTCACCAGATGAACGCATTTGCTTTTTCCGCACTCATCAAAGCTCAGCGCAATGGGAGAACCGCAATAGCGAATATGCTCCGTCCCGCCAATCACCTGCGCCCGGTGAATATGCCCCAATGCGATGTAATCGGCTGGGGGGAAATTTTGCGCCGGAAACGCATCCAGAGTGCCAATATAGATGTCACGTACCGCGTCACTTTTACTGGCGCCGACGGTTGTCAGGTGCCCTGTCGCGATAATCGGCAGCGGTTGCTCGCCACGAAGCTCGCTAGCCTGTTGATATTGCTGCTGATAATAGTCGGTGATGGCGGTGAGCAGATGCTGCTGTTTTTCGCGACCGCTGAAGCCCGCCTGACTGGTGATGATGTCACGCGGGCGCAAAAATGGAATGGGGCACAGCACAGCGCCTGGCGTACCGTCGCGGCGGTGAAGATAGTGCGGCGCATGTCCCGCGCTGGCGACCACGGTGGTGTTCAGAAACGCCAGGATCTCGCGTGACTCGTTGAGCGTGGCGACTGAATCATGGTTTCCGGCTAATACCACCAGATGACAGCCTGTTTGCTGCAAATTGACGACAAAACGGTTGTACAGCTCGCGGGCATAGCTCGGTGGCGAGCCCGTATCAAAAATGTCGCCTGCAACAATGATCGCATCCACCTGACGTGATTGCGCCGTTTCCAGCAGCCAGTCAAGAAAGGCTTGGTGCTCGGCGGCGCGGCTTTTGCTGTAGAAGTTTTGGCCGAGATGCCAGTCAGAGGTGTGTAGGATGCGCATAACAGTTCCATGGCGAAAAAGCGTGAACGGGATTATAACCTTTCAGAGAGGTTAATATCTTGTTTATGGGGTGTCATAAATCAACAATCTGGCGTGGGGATTGACACTTTTTTTCATAAAACTGTCATAAATCTGACGCATAATGGCGCCGCATTGATAATGATGACTAGCAACTCTATAACAGGGCAAATCATGGCGAGACGTATTCTGGTCGTAGAAGATGAAGCTCCAATTCGCGAAATGGTCTGCTTCGTGCTTGAGCAAAATGGCTTTCAGCCAGTCGAGGCCGAAGATTATGACAGTGCGGTGAACCAACTGAATGAACCCTGGCCGGATCTGATCCTGCTGGACTGGATGTTGCCGGGCGGCTCTGGCCTTCAGTTCATTAAACATCTCAAACGTGAAGCGATGACCCGCGAGATCCCCGTCGTCATGCTAACGGCGAGAGGGGAAGAGGAAGACCGCGTGCGTGGGCTGGAAACGGGGGCAGACGACTACGTCACAAAACCGTTCTCTCCCAAAGAGCTGGTCGCGCGGATCAAAGCGGTCATGCGACGCATTTCACCAATGGCGGTCGAAGAGGTGATTGAGATGCAAGGACTGAGTCTCGATCCGACATCGCACCGTGTGATGACCGGGGAAAACCCGCTTGATATGGGACCTACCGAATTCAAATTGCTGCACTTCTTTATGACGCATCCCGAACGCGTCTACAGTCGTGAGCAACTGCTAAACCACGTCTGGGGCACCAACGTGTATGTGGAAGACCGCACGGTCGACGTCCATATTCGCCGCCTGCGTAAAGCGCTGGAACACAGCGGTCATGACCGCATGGTACAAACCGTACGTGGGACAGGGTATCGCTTTTCGACCCGCTTCTGACGCCTTGTCGCCCGTCAGGCTGGCAAGGCTTTCAAATCGTGAATGGAGTGTGACGCGTGCTGGAACGGCTGTCATGGAAAAGGCTGGTGCTGGAGCTGATACTTTGCTGTCTCCCGGCTTTTGTCCTTAGTGTATTTTTTGGTTATCTGCCCTGGTTTTTACTGGCGTCGGTAACGGGACTGCTCATCTGGCATTTCTGGAATTTATTACGTCTCTCCTGGTGGTTGTGGGTCGACAGGAGTATGACCCCGCCGCCGGGAAGTGGAAGCTGGGAACCGTTGTTATACGGCCTGCATCAGATGCAGTTGCGTAACAAAAAGCGCCGCCGTGAACTGGGAAATCTCATTAAACGTTTTCGCAGCGGGGCGGAATCGCTGCCCGATGCGGTGGTGCTGACCACGGAAGAAGGGGGCATCTTTTGGTGCAACGGCCTGGCGCAGCAGGTGCTGGGATTACGCTGGCCAGATGATAGTGGGCAGAACATCCTCAACTTACTGCGTTATCCGGAATTTACGCAGTATCTGAAAACACGCGATTTCACCCGACCGATCAATCTGGTGTTAAACACCGGGCGGCATCTGGAGATTCGGGTGATGCCCTACACCGACAAGCAGTTGTTGATGGTGGCGCGTGATGTGACGCAAATGCACCAGCTCGAAGGGGCACGGCGAAACTTTTTCGCCAACGTCAGCCATGAACTGCGTACGCCGCTCACCGTGCTGCAGGGCTATCTGGAGATGATGCAGGAGCAGTCTCTGGAGGGCGCCACGCGGGAAAAAGCGTTGCATACGATGCGCGAGCAAACGCACCGCATGGAAGGGTTGGTGAAACAGTTACTGACGCTGTCGAAAATTGAGGCTGCGCCCGTAGTACTGCTTAATGAACGCGTTGACGTACCGATGATGCTGCGTGTCGTTGAACGCGAGGCGCAAACGTTAAGTCAGCAGCAGCACAGCTTTACGTTTGAGGTCGACAGTCAGCTTTGTGTACTGGGCAACGAAGATCAGTTGCGTAGCGCGATCTCGAATCTGGTGTATAACGCGGTGAATCATACCCCCGCGGGGACGCATATTACCGTACGTTGGCAGCTCGCCGCGCAGGGCGTGGAGTTCAGCGTTGAGGATGATGGTCCAGGCATTGCGCCTGAGCATATTCCGCGCCTGACCGAACGTTTTTACCGGGTCGATAAGGCGCGCTCAAGGCAAACTGGCGGCAGCGGTTTGGGGCTGGCGATTGTTAAGCACGCATTAAATCATCACGAAAGTCGATTGATTATCGACAGCACCGTGGGGAAAGGAACGCGGTTTAGTTTTGTTCTGCCGGAACGTTTAATTGCCAAAAATAATGCTTAATGTTGCAATGTAAGATTTTCTTTCCATAAGCCAGCGAATGCTGGCTTTTTTTCTTTGCGGTAAAGATTCACCCGCTGAATTTTTCAACGTCTGCTTCTTTTTTGTTCGCATGATTAGCCATGACTTTTTCTTATGGATGGTGTTTTGTTCTGAGCCGTTTATTCATCTTGATATATTGTTCTGGTTTTGGGATCCCATCTTGCTTTAAAACGTTATAAGCGTTTAAATTGCGCCTCAGATGCTGTCATACAGACTGCATTTATGCGGTAAATCGAAAAACTATTCTTCGCCGCGCCAGGTCGGGAGCATATCCCGCTGGAATTGATTAAAAATTCCGCTGTATTGTCCCCCAGGGAAAGGCAGAAAATTTAACGTTTTCAACACCACATCCACAGGCAGTAAAATTTTATGACCCATCAGTTAAAATCACGCGATATTATCGCCTTGGGCTTTATGACATTTGCGCTGTTCGTTGGCGCAGGCAACATTATATTTCCTCCTATGGTGGGTCTGCAGGCCGGCGAGCACGTCTGGACTGCGGCGCTCGGCTTTCTTATCACCGCAGTTGGCCTGCCGGTTCTTACCGTTGTGGCGCTGGCGAAAGTCGGTGGTGGCGTAGACAGCCTGAGTTCGCCAATTGGTAAAGTGGCAGGACTCGTGCTGGCCACCGTCTGTTATCTGGCTGTCGGTCCTCTGTTCGCGACGCCGCGTACTGCGACCGTCTCCTTTGAAGTGGGGATTGCCCCGCTGACCGGTAACTCTCCTATGCCGCTGTTTATCTACAGCGTGGTCTACTTCGCCATTGTGATTCTGGTATCGCTCTATCCGGGTAAATTGCTGGATACCGTCGGTAATTTCCTGGCGCCGTTGAAGATAATCGCGCTGACGGTACTTTCTGTTGCGGCGATTGTCTGGCCAGCAGGTCCGATCAGCGATGCGATGGAGGCCTACCAAAAATCTGCGTTTTCGAATGGTTTTGTGAACGGCTACCTGACCATGGATACGATGGGCGCGATTGTCTTTGGTATCGTCATTGTCAACGCCGCGCGTTCTCGTGGTGTGACGGAAGCGCGTTTACTGACGCGTTACACCGTGTGGGCGGGTCTGATGGCGGGCGTTGGCTTAACCCTGCTGTATCTCGCGTTGTTCCGTCTGGGATCTGACAGTGCGATTCTGGTAGACCAGTCTGCCAATGGCGCGGCTATCCTGCATGCTTACGTGCAGCACACCTTCGGTGGCGCGGGTAGTCTGATGCTGGCGGGGCTGATTTTCCTTGCTTGTCTGGTGACGGCGGTTGGCCTGACTTGTGCGTGCGCTGAGTTCTTCGCACAATACGTTCCTCTGTCTTACCGTACGCTGGTTTTCATCCTCGGCGGTTTCTCGATGGTGGTCTCGAACCTGGGCCTCAGCCACTTGATTCAGGTCTCTATTCCGGTGCTGACGGCGATTTATCCGCCTTGTATCGCACTGGTTGTATTAAGTTTTACCCGCTCATGGTGGCATAATTCTTCCCGCGTTATCGCGCCTGCGATGTTTATCAGCCTGATTTTTGGTATCCTTGACGGGATTAAAGCATCGGCAATTAGCGACGTGTTACCAGCCTGGACCCAGCGTTTACCGATGGCGGAACAAGGGCTGGCGTGGTTGATGCCAACAGTCGTGATGGTGGTCCTGGCGATAATCTGGGATCGTGCAGCAGGTCGACAAGTGGCCTCAAACGCTCACTAAATTCACTGACAGTATGTTTTAACCACGGGGCTATTTTTGATGGCCCCGTGGTTTTTTTATTGTGTTGATGGGTTAGGAATCAATGGAAAGTAATAACAAACTAAAGCGTGGGCTAAGCACCCGGCATATTCGCTTTATGGCATTGGGTTCAGCAATTGGCACCGGATTATTTTATGGCTCGGCAGATGCCATCAAAATGGCCGGGCCGAGTGTGCTGCTGGCCTACATTATTGGCGGGGTAGCCGCATACATTATTATGCGCGCACTGGGCGAGATGTCCGTTCATAACCCTTCTGCCAGCTCGTTTTCACGCTATGCCCAGGAGAACCTCGGTCCTCTCGCCGGCTACATTACCGGCTGGACGTACTGTTTTGAAATTCTGATTGTGGCCATTGCGGATGTGACGGCATTTGGCATCTATATGGGCGTCTGGTTCCCTGCCGTACCGCACTGGATTTGGGTTCTCAGCGTGGTGCTGATTATCTGCGCCGTCAACCTGATGAGCGTGAAGGTGTTCGGCGAACTGGAGTTCTGGTTCTCGTTCTTTAAAGTCGCCACCATCATTGTCATGATTGCGGCGGGTTTCGGCATCATCATTTGGGGGATCGGCAACGGCGGGCAACCGACCGGGATCCACAACCTGTGGAGTAACGGCGGTTTCTTCAGTAACGGTTGGCTGGGCATGGTGATGTCACTGCAAATGGTGATGTTTGCCTACGGCGGGATTGAGATTATCGGTATCACCGCCGGGGAAGCGAAAGACCCGGAGAAGTCGATTCCACGTGCTATCAACTCGGTTCCGATGCGTATTCTGGTGTTCTATGTCGGTACGCTGTTCGTCATTATGTCTATTTACCCGTGGAATCAGGTGGGCACCAACGGTAGCCCGTTTGTGCTGACGTTCCAGCATCTGGGAATTGCCTTTGCGGCCAGTATTCTCAATTTCGTGGTGTTGACGGCGTCGCTTTCCGCCATCAACTCTGACGTGTTTGGCGTGGGACGTATGCTGCACGGTATGGCGGAGCAGGGGAGCGCGCCGAAAGTGTTCGCCAAAACTTCGCGCCGCGGTATTCCCTGGGTCACCGTCATGGTCATGACCATTGCGCTGCTGTTTGCGGCCTGGCTGAACTACATCATGCCGGAGAACGTCTTCCTGGTGATTGCTTCGCTGGCGACCTTCGCCACGGTGTGGGTGTGGATTATGATCCTGCTGTCGCAGATTGCCTTCCGTCGTCGCCTGTCGCCGGAAGAGATCAAGGCGCTGAAGTTTAAAGTGCCAGGCGGTGTGGCAACGACCGTTGTGGGACTGATCTTCCTGGTCTTTATCATCGCGCTTATCGGCTATCATCCAGAAACGCGTATCTCGCTGTACGTTGGTTTCGCGTGGATTGCGCTGCTGCTGGTTGGCTGGATGTTTAAACGTCGTTACGATCGTCAGTTGGCGCAAGCGAACTGATTTGTTGCCGGAGGGACTGCTCTCCGGCATAACTCCTCCTCCCCCTGGCTCCTCCCCCAATAAACATCAGGATGATGAGTTATCCTGCATGACGCTATGGCAAGGTGAGCTCATTTTCATCAAAGGGGATACGTGATGTTGAACGCCTGGCACCTTCCGGTTGCCCCATTTGTTAAGCAAAACAAAGATAAACTGACCATTACGTTATGGTTGCGCGCAGACAATCCTCCTCAACGCGTGACGCTACGCGCAGAGAATGACAACGAAGAAATTTCGCTGGCAATGCACCCGCTACGCACGCAGCCGCAACCCGGCGTCACGGCCTGGCGCGCCGCAATTGATCTCTCTGGTGGACAGCCCCGTCGACGCTACAGTTTTAAACTGCTCTGGCACGATCGCCAGTGCTGGTTTACCCCGCAAGGATTTAGTCGTTTCCCGCCCGCGCGGCTGGAACAGTTCGCGGTAGATGTTCCCGATAAGGGGCCGCAGTGGGTCGCCGATCAGATTTTTTATCAGATCTTCCCCGATCGTTTCGCCCGCAGTCAGCCGCGCGGCGCGGATCAGGACAATGTCTATTATCACCATGCCGCCGGGCAGGATATCGTGCTGTGCGACTGGGATGAGCCGATCACCGCACAGGCGGGGGGATCCACGTTCTATGGCGGCGATCTGGACGGTATCAGTGAAAAGCTGCCGTACCTGAAAAAGCTGGGTGTGACGGCGCTGTATCTGAATCCTGTCTTTACCGCACCGAGCGTGCATAAATACGATACCGAAGATTATCGTCATGTTGATCCGCAGTTTGGCGGCGATCAGGCGTTGCTGCGCCTGCGACGTAATACGCAGCAGCACGGCATGCGGCTGATACTGGATGGCGTGTTTAACCACAGCGGTGATTCACATGCCTGGTTTGACCGGCATAATCGGGGCACCGGCGGTGCCTGTCACAATCCGGAGTCGCCGTGGCGCGACTGGTATCACTTCTCTGAAGAGGGCGTGGCGCTGGACTGGCTGGGGTATCCGAGCTTGCCAAAGCTGGATTTCCAGTCAGAAACGCTGGTGAATGAAATTTACCGGGGTGAGGACAGCATCGTTCGGCACTGGCTCAAAGCGCCGTGGAATATGGACGGCTGGCGCCTGGATGTGGTGCATATGCTGGGTGAAGGCGGTGGCGCGCGTAATAATCTTCAGCACGTCGCTGGCATTACACAGGCGGCAAAAGAGACGCAGCCAGAGGCCTATATTGTTGGCGAGCATTTTGGCGATGCGCGTCAGTGGTTACAGAATGATGCCGAAGATGCGGCGATGAACTATCGCGGTTTTACCTTTCCGCTCTGGGGATTCCTCGCCAATACCGACATCTCTTACGATCCGCAGCATATTGATGCCCAGACCTGTATGGCATGGATGGACAACTATCGTGCCAGTCTGTCGCACCAGCAGCAGTTGCGCATGTTTAATCAACTGGACAGTCATGATACCGCCCGCTTTAAATCCCTGTTAGGCAAAGATGTGGCGCGTTTGCCGTTGGCGGTCATCTGGTTGTTTACCTGGCCTGGCGTCCCCTGCATCTATTACGGGGATGAAGTGGGGCTGGACGGCAATAACGATCCGTTCTGCCGTAAACCTTTTCCGTGGCAGGCGGAAAAACAGGATGGCGAATTACTGGCATTGTATCAACGGCTGGCAAAACTGCGCCATCGCAACCCGGCGCTACGTCATGGCGGCTGCCAGGTGATTTATGCCGAAGACAATGTGGTGGTTTTTGTCCGGGTTTTACATCAGCAGCGGGTGTTGGTGGCGATTAACCGGGGCGCGGCATGCGAAGTGGTGCTTCCTGATTCGCCACTGCTCAATGTCATGCAATGGCAACGTCATGAAGGGAAGGGTCAGCTTGCGGAGGATATTCTCAGCTTGCCGGCCATTTCTGCTTCTGTGTGGGTCAATCACTGATACAGTTTTGCGATTTCAGTGCTGGTGAGTAACGCTTCACGCCACCAGCGCTGCGCAAGACCGTCGCTGTGATTACGCCACGCCATGTAGGCCACATCCTTTTCGCGAAATGAGATCACGGATTTTTCGACCAGCTCACCACAGGCAAGCCACGGTCTGGCGATATGCCGGGGGAGAAATCCGCAGCCGATACCCGCGCGTAACAGCGTGACTTTACTGCTAAAACTGTCGACACGAATTTGCGCCTGCTCCTCCATCAAATTGGATTGTAGCGGCTGGCAATAGCGGGCGCTGTCGCTGATCACCGCCGCCCGATGCAGGCAAAGCTGCTCGTTGGTCAATGCATCCGACGCGCTTGCCAGCGGGTGCGAGGGGGCGACAACAAACACATTATCCAGGGTGCCAAGCATTTTGTACGACCACGCGGCAGAGGTGGGCGGCTCATTGATGGCGCCGAGAATAATATCCGCGCCATTATGCGTCAGCTCCTCCCAGGAACCCGCCAGCGTGTGATGGGTAAAATTGAGGCGCGTTTGCTTGTTGAGCGCGTCGAAAGCCTCGATGAGCGGGAGTAACGCCTCAAAAGGAAACGAATCGTCGAGGGCGATAGCCAGCTCTTTTTCCCAGCCAGAACTTAACTGAACCGCCTGCTTTTCCAGGTCTTTTGCCGCGCTGAGCAGTAATCGACCCTTTTCCAGCATCATCCGTCCGGTGTCGGTAAATTTCGCCCGGTGACCGGAACGGTCGAGTAGCTCAATATTCAGATCGTTTTCCAGCTTCTGAATCATATAGCTGAGTGCTGCCGGGGTTTTAAAGAGTGACTCAGCCGCGGCGGCAAATGAACCATGTTTGTCGAGTGCGTCGAGGATAAGCAGAACGTCCAGATTGATTCGCATGGGCAGAAAATATCCTGAAAATTAAACAGGTAAGTTGTACCGAATAGAGAAAAACAAAGCCAGTGAATATTTTAGAGAGGAATTGGTAAATTTTTTGATGATGATTGAGACACGTCTTAATACGAAATTATTATCGTCACCGAACGGTAAGTTTTCTTTAATAACTCATTAGAAATTTCCCGCTATACTCAACAGGCTTTCTGATTCAGGATCTTGCTACTGACGGAAGATACAGACCGTCACCTTTTAACTCATTGATTAAGAAGGTGTGATATGTCTATTCGGGAACTCATTAATCCTGACAATTCTACGCTTATTTTTATTGACCATCAGCCGCAAATGTCATTCGGCGTGGCAAATATTGATCGTCAAACTCTGAAAAATAATACCGTTGCGTTAGCGAAAGCCGGGAAAATATTTAAAGTTCCGGTCATTTATACTTCTGTTGAAACGAAAAGTTTTAGCGGTTATATCTGGCCAGAATTACTGGCGGTGCATCCTGATGTGAAACCCATTGAACGTACCTCAATGAATTCATGGGAAGATGCGGCGTTCGTGAAAGCGGTAGAAGCGACCGGTCGTAAGAAATTGATCATCTCTGCGTTGTGGACTGAAGTGTGCCTGACATTCCCGGCGTTGATGGCGCTGGAAGCGGGTTACGAAGTGTATGTGGTCACTGACACCTCAGGCGGTACTTCTGTTGACGCGCATGAACGTTCTATTGACCGCATGGTGCAGGCAGGCGCGGTTCCTGTGACCTGGCAGCAGGTGTTACTTGAATACCAGCGCGACTGGTCCCGTAAAGAAACCTACGACGCTGTGATGGATCTGGTGCGCGAACACAGCGGCGCCTACGGTATGGGTGTGGATTACGCCTACACCCTGGTGCATGGCGCCCCTGAACGCAAAGCGTGATGCCAATGGCGGGGCAATCCCGCCATTCTCCTTGTGTAAGGAACCTTTCATGGCGCAACAAAATAAACACGTGACGCTGGTCATTACGCATACATTGCAGCCCAACCAGGCGGAGCGCTATGAGCAATGGCTGGGGAAAATCATGCCGGTGGCGGCGGAATTTCCCGGACATCTGGGGGCAAACGTTATTCGTCCCGCAGAGGGACAAACTCTGTGGAACATTATTATTCGTTTTGACACCCTCGAGCATCTCTACAACTGGACCCAATCGGATACGCGTCGGGTACTGGTGGAAGAGGTCGCCCCGCTGCTGGCTGAAGGCGACAAAACGGAAGTCCGCACCGAAGCGGCGTTCTGGTTTACGCCGCCAGCGCCTCACGTCCGTCAGCCGCTGCGCTGGAAACAGTTTCTGATAACTCTGCTGGTCATTTTTCCCAGCACCAACCTGGTGCCGTGGATAACCGGCATGATCCTTCCCGCGCTGAAGGGCTCAATGCTATTGCATCTGCTTAATGATGCCTGTGTGGTTGCGCTGGTGGTCTGGCTCTGGATGCCCATCGTAACCCGTCTGTTTGCCGGCTGGCTGAAAAAAGCCTGACCGGTTTTTCAGGAGATTGTTATGTCTCAAACTGCCACACTCATTTTGACGCACGGAAAAATCCATACTCTTGACCGACAATGCCCGCAAGTAGAGGCGGTGGCGATCAACGACGGAAAAATTCTGGCGACCGGTACTCATGACAGGATCATGAGTTTTGCCGCTGACGGGACACAGATTGTTGATCTAAAAGGTCACACGGTGATCCCCGGTTTAAACGACTCCCACCTGCATTTGATCCGCGGCGGCCTCAATTACAATCTGGAATTACGCTGGGAAGGCGTGCCGTCGCTGGCGGACGCACTGCGTATGCTAAAAGATCAGGCGGATCGAACGCCATCACCGCAATGGGTCCGCGTGGTGGGGGGCTGGAGTGAGTTTCAGTTCGCGGAACGTCGTATGCCGACGCTGGAAGAGCTGAACGATGCGGCACCGGACACCCCGGTGTTTGTGCTGCATCTTTACGATCGCGCGTTGCTCAACCGGGCGGCGTTGAAAGCGGTGGGCTATACCAAAGCGACGCCAGACCCGGTCGGCGGTGAGATAGTCCGCGACAGCAATGGCAACCCGACCGGGATGCTGATCGCCAAACCTAACGCCATGATCCTGTACTCGACGCTGGCGAAAGGGCCGAAGTTACCGCTGGAGATGCAGGTAAACTCGACCCGACAGTTTATGCGCGAGCTGAACCGTCTGGGGTTGACCAGCGCCATCGACGCGGGCGGCGGCTTCCAGAACTACCCGGAAGATTACGAGATTATTGAGCAGTTGCACGCCAACAATCAGATGACGGTGCGCATTGCCTACAACCTGTTTACCCAACGGCCAAAGCAAGAACTGGAAGACTTTGAGCGCTGGACTGACATGCTCAAACCGGGGCAAGGGACCGATTTTTATCGCGCGAACGGCGCAGGGGAAATGCTGGTCTTTTCGGCAGCGGATTTCGAAGACTTTTTGCAACCGCGCCCGGATCTGCCTGAAGGGATGGAAGATGAGCTGGAGCGCGTGGTACGCCATCTTGTCGAACATCGCTGGCCGTTCCGCCTGCATGCGACCTACGACGAATCCATCAGCCGAATGCTGGATGTCTTTGAGAAGGTCAACCGCGATATCCCGTTCAACGGATTGCACTGGTTCTTCGACCATGCTGAGACCATCACCGAACGCAACATTGAGCGTGTCAAAGCGCTGGGCGGCGGAATTGCGGTGCAACACCGGATGGCCTTTCAGGGCGAGTATTTTATCGATCGCTATGGCAAAGAGGCCGTGAAACACACGCCGCCGGTGGCAAAAATGCTGGCGGCGGAACTTCCTGTCGGACTCGGTACTGACGCAACGCGTGTCGCCAGCTACAACCCCTGGACAGCGCTCTACTGGCTGGTTTCCGGGCGTACCGTGGGTGGTACGGCAATGTATGACGAGAACAACCGTCTGCCGCGTGATGTGGCGCTGGAGTTGTGGACGGCAGGCAGCGCCTGGTTCTCCAGCGAGCAGGGGAAAAAAGGGCGGATTGAAGAAGGACAGCTTGCCGACCTGGTGGTGCTGTCGAAAGATTACTTCAGCGTGGCGGAAGAGGAGATCAAGGGTATTGAATCAGTGATGACCCTTGTTGATGGCAAAGTGGTCTTCGCCGCTGGGCATTTCACGCCGCTGGCACCGCCCGCGATCCCGGTAGTGCCAGACTGGTCGCCAGTGGTGAACGTACCCGGTCACTATCGATCCGCGCCACCCACCGCTGCTAAAGTGGGGGCCATTGTCCAGATGCACCAGTGTTGTGGCAGTTGTGGCGTGCATGGGCATCAGCACGATAAAGCGCGCAAATCGGGGATCCCGGTGTCAGATGATCAGGCCTTCTGGGGCGCGCTCGGCTGCTCCTGTTTTGCATTTTAATGGACGACATGCCGGATGGCGCTCACGTTCATCCGGCAAACCCCGCTGATCTTTTCTAGAATTGTTTTCATTGAGCTTACAGGGATGGCACAAATGTAACATTGTGTGCCAATCTACGCGCATCTTGTACAGTGAAGGTGGAAACATGGATGATCTTGTAATCCTTGGCTGCATTGCTTTGTTTTTTGCGCTGGTCGTGCCGATACTGGCGATTGTCGCGCTGAATCGTACGTCCGTACTCCGTTATGAACTCTCCATTCTGCGCCGACGGGTTGAGGAGCTTGAACAGCGTGGCGCGGACAATGCGCCTGTTCAACAGGCGACACCGGAACCGGTTAGCCCTGTGGAGCCGATATCAGAGGACGTCGTTGCCGCCGCCACCTCAGAGATTGAACGTCCTCAACTCTCCATCGTCATGCCTGAAAAAGTCGACGCGCCGCTGGTGAAACCGGTGAAGCCCTCTGCGTTTGGCGGTGTTTTCTCTTCGCTGGCGCGCTGGTTTATGCAGGGAAATCCGCTGGCCAAACTGGGGATTTTGTTGCTCTTCTTCGGTTTATCTTTCCTGTTGCGCTATACGGTTGAGCATTCACTGTTTCCCCTTGAGCTGCGCCTTGTGGCCGCGGCGCTGTTTGCCGTGGCGTTGCTCGCGGTTGGCTGGCGTTTGCGGCATAAACAGCCCGTCTATGCCTTAATCCTGCAAGGGGGGGCGACTGGCGCGCTGTATTTGACCGTCTTTGGCGCATTCCGGCTGTGGCAAATGTTACCGCTCACGCTGGCTTTTGCACTACTGGTGCTCATCTGCGCGGCAAGCGTAGGGCTCGCAATTTTGCAAAAAGCGCTGAGTCTGGCGATGCTGGCAAGCATCGGCGGTTATCTCGCTCCGCTGCTGCTTTCAACCGGGAGCGGCAACTATGTCGCGCTGTTCTCGTTTTATCTCCTGCTTTCGCTCGGCATTCTCGCCATCAGCATCTGGCAGCACTGGCGTGAGCTCAATCTGTTGGGGCTGCTGTTTACCTTCGGGGTCGGCGGGCTTTGGGGGCTGAGTGATTACCGGACTGAGTACTGGTTCAACTGCCAGCTTTTCCTGATCGCCAACATCCTCATTTTTGGCGTGTTGAGCGTGGCGCTCTCGCTGCGGGCGCAGGAGAAGGGCAAGCGTATTATTGACGGCGTACTGGTGTTTGCGCCTCCGGTGATTGGCTTTGGAATGCAGTATGCGATGACCCAGCATCTGGAATACGGCCCGGCCCTCAGCGCGCTGGGATTTGGCGGTTTCTACATGGCCCTGGCGTGGCTGGCATTACGCCGTTTTCCGTCGATGGGACGTCCACTGGCCCTGGCGGCGCTGGCGCTTGGCGGGGCATTTGCCACGCTGGCCATCCCGCTGGCGCTTTCCGCGCGCTGGACAGCGATGGCCTGGGCGCTCGAAGGATTGGGCGTGCTGTGGCTGGGTATTCAGCAACAACAACGGCGGATGAGCTACAGCGGGACCGCATTGATGCTGCTGGCGGTGGTCAGCGGAGGCTGGGCGCTGGCGGAAAATACCGCAGCGCTACCCGTGATGACTATCTTCTCGGTGCTGAGTCTGTGTTGGCTGGCAGGGGCGTGGCTGTGGCGCAGTGAAAAGGTACACATCAGTTGGGCGCTGCTGGTGGGGGGCGTGGCATTCTGGATTGTCGCACTGGTGGGCGCATCACGACTGGTGCTTGAAGATTCGGCTTCTGAGTGGTTTGGTGTTCTGGCGCTGATGACCGCTTCCGTTGCACTTTGGCGTTATCTGGGCAGGCGATTCGCATGGCGAGAGCTGGGGTATAGTCAGTGGCTGCTGTGGCCCGCCATGCTGTTGCTGCTGGTGTATCAAATTGACTTACAGCAGATTTTTGCCGCTGGCTGGCAAAATCTGGCGTGGTGTGCGGCATTACCCTGCGCGGTGCTGATGCTGTATCGCGATAGTCCACGTTTGTTGCCTCGATTCTCGCAGGCGCTGCATCTTTCTCTGTTCTGGATGATCGTACTGGCGTTCGCCATGGAATTATTCTGGTTTACGCAGGCGTTGCCGTGGGGAATGGAGGCCTGGCGCAGCGGTCTGATGATGGCGGCGGGCGGGATCGTTATCCTGTTGGTACATACGGCGATTCGCCGCAAACTGTGGCCGTTTACTCGCTGGCCTGTGCTGTATGGCGCTGTCGCCTTAGTACCGCTGGCCGTTATTTTGGTGTTGTATCTGCTGTTTGCTAACCTGGAAGATGGCGTGGTGCTTCATCAACGTTACATTCCTGGGGTTAACCCGCTTGAAGAGGGCGCGGCCTTCGCGTTGTTGGGACTGTATATTCTTGTTCGTTTTTCCCTGCACGTGTTACCTGCGCCGTTCGCGGCGTACCGTTCATGGGGGCTGGTTGCGCTGGCGGCGCTGGCATTTTGGTGGCTGAATGGGGCGCTTATGCGAGCGTTATCGTGGTATGGCGATGTTGTGTGGAGCAGTGAAGCGTTGTGGCATTCACGTTTGATCCAGACCTGTTTTGCCCTGTTCTGGATGCTCACGGCGTTAATTGTCATGATCCGCGCCACGCGACGTGGTTCGCGACGGGAATGGTTTTGCGGCGCGACCTTTCTGGGCATCGTTATCATTAAACTGATGCTGGTGGACAGTGCGAATGGCGGCGGGTTAGCGCGCGCAGTCGCCTTTATTGGCGTGGCGATTCTGGTCTTAATCGTGGGGTACTTCTCACCGTTACCGCCCAGGGCAGGAGACGAAAAATGAAATGGATGAAAGGGGTATTATGGAGCGTCCTGTTGGGGATGGCGTTTCCGGCGTTCAGCCGCGACGAGGTGCCGGAGACGCCGCAGGATTACGCGGTGGGGATGACGCTGGAGACGACCGGAGAATCGCCCTGGTATCGCGTTCCGCTTCCAATGGAGGTCTATACCACCAGCGCCTGGCCGGATTTACGTGATGTGCGCGTGTTTAACCGCCAGGGCGACGTGGTGCCTTTCGCGCTTGAGGTGCAGAAATCGCAGGTCACGGAACCAAAAGCCGTTCCGCTTCGACTCTTTGCGTTTGAGGCATCGCCCGTCCCGGTGAAACCGAATGACGATAGCGGCATGCAGACGGTACTGCTGCGTTCGAAAAGCGGGCTGGAAATCCACTTTGAGAGCGAAGATGCCAAAGCGATTGGGCAAAGTTTTCTGCTGACGCTGCCGGAAAATGGGGTGGAATCACTGCAGGTTTCCCGGTTGCGCCTGGACTGGCGCGATCCCGCGGAAAACTGGCAGGGGAAAGCCTCGGTGTATTACAGTCGTGACTTACATCGTTGGGATGAGCTTCAGGAAGCCTCGCAGCTTATGGATCTGAAGCGTGGCGATGATCGACTGAAAATCGACACCCTCCGTGCCGATATCACACTGTCAACGGATAGCGTCGCTTATCTGCTGGTGATCCTGGATTCGCAAAGCCCGGCGTTGGTTCTGAACGGCGTGAGCGCTCTCACCGATACAACCCTACCTGCCGCCGAGCGCGTCTTGCTGAATGCCCGTGGCAGTAAAGTGTCGCCAACCGAGGCTATCTGGCGATGGGATCATCCCCAGCCGCTGACGGCGCTGGACATCCTTCTGGACAACAAAGGGCTGTTACCTGTCGAGCTGGAGTGGCGCAGCAGTGAAAAAGAGGCGTGGCGACCGTTGAGCAAGACGGTGCTCTTTTGGCTGGATGGGCAGTTTTCTGACAGTATTCCCCTCTCTGGTGAGTTGGTCGATGCCGTTCGCATGACCACCCTGAATGCCAAATTACCGGAGACGCTCCCGGTGGTGAGAGGTGTTCGCGACAGTTATCAGGTGATTTTCAATGCCCAGGGGACGAGTCCTTACATGCTGGCGTGGGGAAACGGGGCGGCAGTCAAGGCGGATGTCAGCATGGATATGCTGATCCCGAAAGCGCTGCGTGAAAGGCAGAAGATCGACGCTCTGCCGCAGGTTTTCCCGCATACCCGCGTGGTTCTGGGGGGAGAGGAACGTTTAACGGCGACCTCAGCGGCTGAACAACAGCGTCTGTGGAAAACATTGTTGGTCTGGGGAGCGCTAATTCTTGGCGTGGCGGTCCTGCTGACGATGGCGTGGCGAATCTGGCGTGAAGCGAAGAAGGGTGGCGCGGCGTAAGACAATAAAAAAGGCTCGCCGGGGCGAGCCTTTTTTCAATTCATGCCAATTACAGGCTGGAGACGTTTTCGGTCAGGTATTTTGCAACGCCGTCCGGAGATGCGTTCATCCCTTCTTTTCCTTTTTCCCACTGTGCCGGGCAAACATCACCGTGCTCTTCGTGGAACTGCAGCGCGTCAACCATACGCAGCATTTCGTCGATGTTACGACCCAGCGGCAGATCGTTAACGACCTGGTGGCGAACAACGCCGTTCGCGTCGATCAGGAAAGAACCACGCAGCGCCACGCCCGCTTCCGGGTGCTCGATGCCATAGGCTTTCTGGATTTCGCGTTTGATGTCAGCAACCATTGCGTATTTCACTGCACCGATGCCGCCTTTGTCGACAGGGGTGTTACGCCATGCGTTGTGGACAAATTCAGAGTCAAAAGAAACGCCAACCACTTCAACGCCGCGCTTCTGGAATTCTTCATAACGTTTGTCGAACGCGATCAGTTCTGACGGGCAAACGAAGGTGAAGTCCATCGGCCAGAAGAACAGAACGGTCGTTTTACCGTTGGTGTGCTGTTTGAAGTTGAAGTTTTCAACAATCTCACCGCTACCCAGTACCGCAGCTGCTGTGAAATCCGGAGCCTGACGAGTAACCAGTACCATATAATTCTCCTGCAAAGTTAAGGGTTTTTGGAACGCAACGCGGGCCAGTATAGAAGGTGTTCGGCAATAAGACAAAGAGGCGCTGACAATCGTTCAGTGAGCTTTTACCTATCAATCGCCCCTCTATTAGAGTTGTTTATTTTTCGCCTGCACCATCATTCGCGGATAAAACTGCCAGAATCGTGCCTCCAGGGCAGCGTAGTGGGTATCCAGGTCATGCCAGGAGTCGCGAAGGGCATCAAGGCGGGGGCGGCGACTGGCCATGCCGTTGAGGACATCCTGGATGAAATCCATATCACCATAACGTTCCAGCCACTTTTCCGACCACAGGTAGTTATTCAGGTTCACAAAACGCGGCGGCGATTCCGGCAGAATAATCTTGACCTGCGCATGGGCGTAACGCACAAAGGCCTGTAAGGGGAAGTCCGGGGAGAGCTGCGCCCAGTGACGCGAAAGGAAATGATCCCACATTACGTCGAGCGTAATCGGCGCAACGCGTCGGGTTTCGGGGCGAAACCACTCTTTTGCCTCTTTCACTTCCGGCAGATTATCGGTGAGCACGTCGATGCGACGATGCATAAAAATACCGTCCACCACATCGGCAGACCAGGTATCAGCGGGACTACCCCGCACAAAATCGGCCAGCAGATTGCCGGAAAGTGAGCTTTCGGCGAGGTACGCAAGGTGCAGGTGAGCTAAAAAATTCATTGTCTGTTATCTGTCCAAAAGTGGGTAAAGGTTGCAGGGAGAACGCCCCGGCACTAGACTACCCGCCTCTTATTTTAGTCTGAGTCAGTGTCATGCGCGTTGCCGATTTTTCCTTTGAATTACCCGAGTCCCTGATTGCCCACTATCCGATGCCTGAGCGCAGTAGTTGCCGCTTGCTGTCATTAGACGGGCCGACGGGCGCGCTGACGCACGGTACTTTTACTGATTTACTCGATAAGCTCAACCCTGGTGATCTGCTGGTTTTTAACAACACCCGCGTGATCCCGGCGCGTCTGTTCGGCCGTAAGGCCAGCGGCGGCAAGATTGAAGTGCTGGTTGAGCGCATGCTGGATGACAAGCGTATTCTGGCACATATTCGCGCCTCTAAAGCGCCGAAGCCTGGCGCTGAATTACTGCTGGGTGATGATGAGAGCATCAAGGCCACCATGACCGCGCGTCATGACGCGCTGTTTGAAGTCGAATTTAACGACGAACGTCCGGTTCTGGATATCCTCAATGCCATCGGTCATATGCCGTTGCCGCCGTACATTGACCGTCCGGATGAAGACGCCGACCGCGAGCTGTATCAGACGGTTTACGGTGAAAAACCGGGTGCCGTGGCGGCACCTACCGCAGGTCTGCATTTTGACGATCCTTTGCTCGCCAAACTGCGTGACAAAGGCATCGAGATGGCGTTCGTTACGCTGCATGTCGGCGCCGGGACGTTCCAGCCAGTGCGTGTGGACACCATTGAAGACCACATCATGCACTCCGAATACGCCGAAGTGCCGCAAGACGTTGTGGATGCGGTATTGGCCGCGAAAGCGCGCGGCAACCGGGTGATTGCGGTAGGTACGACTTCCGTGCGTTCACTGGAAAGCGCGGCACAGGCGGCGAAAAAAGATCTTATCGAACCGTTCTTCGGCGATACGCAGATTTTTATTTATCCTGGTTATCAATACAAAGTGATTGATGCGCTGGTGACTAACTTCCATCTGCCTGAATCAACACTGATTATGCTGGTTTCGGCGTTTGCGGGTTATAAACACACCATGCATGCCTATCACGAAGCCGTAAAAGCGGAATATCGATTTTTTAGTTACGGTGATGCCATGTTTATCACGTACAATCCGCAGGCTGTTTCTGAGCAACCCTGAGAAAGCTATCTCAGGTGCCATTTTGCCGCCGTGGAGTGATTCCACGGCGAATGTGTAATCATCAGACTGTTTCTCTGATGCAGGAGAAAAAATGAAATTCGAACTGGATACCACCGACGGACGCGCTCGCCGTGGCCGCCTGGTGTTTGATCGTGGCGTAGTGGAAACGCCTGCTTTTATGCCTGTTGGCACTTACGGCACCGTCAAAGGGATGACGCCGGAAGAAGTTGAAGCCACTGGCGCGCAGATTATTCTCGGCAACACCTTCCACCTGTGGCTGCGCCCAGGCCAGGAAATCATGAAGTTACATGGCGATTTGCACGATTTCATGCAGTGGAAAGGCCCGATCCTCACCGATTCCGGCGGCTTCCAGGTGTTCAGTCTGGGCGATATTCGCAAGATCACCGAACAAGGTGTTCACTTCCGCAACCCGATTAACGGCGATCCGATTTTCCTTGATCCCGAAAAGTCCATGGAGATTCAGTACGATCTCGGTTCCGATATCGTAATGATTTTCGACGAATGTACTCCCTATCCGGCGGACTGGGACTATGCTAAACGCTCTATGGAGATGTCTTTGCGTTGGGCGAAGCGCAGCCGTGACCGTTTTGACGGCCTTGGCAATAAAAATGCGCTTTTTGGCATCATTCAGGGCAGCGTTTACGAAGATTTACGTGATATCTCCGTCAAAGGTCTGGTAGATATCGGCTTTGATGGCTACGCTGTCGGCGGTTTGGCTGTGGGTGAGCCGAAGGAAGATATGCACCGTATTCTGGAGCATGTTTGCCCGCAAATCCCGGCGGATAAACCACGTTACCTGATGGGCGTCGGCAAACCAGAAGATCTGGTTGAAGGCGTACGTCGTGGTATTGATATGTTTGACTGCGTGATGCCAACGCGAAACGCCCGTAACGGTCACTTGTTCGTGACTGACGGCGTGGTGAAAATTCGTAACGCGAAGCATAAAAGCGACACCAGCCCACTCGATGCTGAGTGCGATTGCTATACCTGTCGCCATTATTCGCGCGCTTACTTGCATCATCTCGATCGTTGCAACGAAATATTGGGCGCGCGACTCAATACCATTCATAACCTTCGTTACTACCAGCGTTTGATGGCGGGTTTACGCAAGGCTATTGAAGAGGGTAAATTAGAGAGCTTCGTGACCGATTTTTACCAACGCCAGGGTCGACCTGTTCCACCTTTGAACGTTGATTAATTTTAATAATGAGGGAATTTGAATGAGCTTTTTTATTTCTGATGCGGTAGCGGCAACAGGTGCTCCGGCGCAGGGCAGCCCGATGTCTCTGATTCTGATGCTGGTGGTGTTTGGTCTGATTTTCTACTTCATGATCCTTCGCCCACAGCAGAAGCGTACCAAAGAACATAAAAATCTGATGAACTCCATTGCGAAAGGCGATGAAGTGCTGACCAATGGTGGCCTGGTGGGTCGTGTGACCAAAGTAGCTGAATCTGGCTACATTGTTATCGCGCTGAACGACACCACTGAAGTGGTTATCAAACGTGACTTCGTAGCTGCCGTTCTGCCGAAAGGCACCATGAAGGCGCTGTAATTTATTGTTTTCCCAAAGGGAACTGCCGTGTTAAACCGTTATCCTTTGTGGAAGTACATTATGCTGGTCGTCGTGATTGTCGTCGGCCTGCTTTACGCACTTCCCAACCTGTATGGTGAGGATCCGGCTGTTCAAATCACTGGCGCGCGCGGTGTCGCCGCCAGTGAGCAAACGCTGATCCAGGTCCAGAAAACGTTACAAGAAGAAAAAATTACTGCTAAGTCTGTGGCACTGGAAGAGGGCGCTATTCTTGCGCGCTTCGACACCACCGACATCCAACTGCGCGCACGTGAAGCGCTGGTGGGCGTGCTGGGTGATAAATATGTCGTGGCGCTAAACCTTGCTCCAGCGACCCCGCGTTGGCTGGCTGCTATTCATGCAGAACCGATGAAACTCGGTCTCGACCTGCGTGGCGGCGTTCACTTCCTGATGGAAGTGGATATGGACACCGCTCTGGGTAAGCTGCAGGAGCAAAATATCGATAGCCTGCGCAGCGAACTGCGTGATAAAGGCATTCCTTATACGACTGTACGCAAAGAAGACAAATACGGTCTGAGCATTACGTTCCGTGATGACAAGGCCCGCGATGAGGCGATCGCGTATTTGACGCCCCGTCATCGCGATCTGGTGATCACAGGCCAGGGTAGCAATGTACTGCGTGCGGTAATGACCGATGCTCGCCTGAGCGAAGCCCGCGAATATGCGGTGCAGCAGAACATCAATATCCTGCGTAACCGTGTTAACCAACTGGGTGTTGCTGAGCCTGTTGTACAACGTCAGGGTGCAGACCGCATCGTCGTTGAACTGCCGGGTATTCAGGATACCGCGCGTGCGAAAGAGATTCTGGGCGCCACTGCGACTCTGGAATTCCGTCTGGTCAACACCAACGTGGACCAGTCTGCCGCCGCTTCCGGGCGTGTTCCGGGCGATTCTGAAGTGAAACAGACCCGCGAAGGTCAGCCGGTTGTGCTGTACAAACGTGTGATCCTGACCGGTGACCATATCACCGACTCCACTTCCAGCCAGGACGAATACAACCAGCCGCAGGTTAACATCTCGCTGGATAGCGCGGGTGGCAACATCATGTCTAACTTCACCAAGGACAACATCGGTAAACCGATGGCGACCCTGTTTGTGGAGTACAAAGACAGCGGTAAGAAAGATGCTAACGGTCGTTCGGTTCTGGTGAAGCAGGAAGAGGTGATCAACATCGCCAACATCCAGTCTCGCCTGGGTAACAGCTTCCGTATTACCGGTATCGACAACCCGAACGAAGCGCGTCAGCTCTCTCTGTTGCTGCGTGCCGGTGCGCTGATTGCGCCGATTCAGATTGTTGAAGAGCGTACCATCGGCCCAACTTTGGGTATGCAGAACATCAAGCAGGGTCTGGAAGCGTGTCTGGCAGGTCTGGCGGTTTCTATTCTGTTCATGATCTTCTTCTACAAGAAATTTGGTCTGATCGCGACCAGTGCGCTGATTGCTAACCTGGTGCTGATCGTCGGTATCATGTCGTTGCTGCCAGGGGCCACGCTGAGTATGCCGGGTATTGCGGGTATCGTGCTAACCCTTGCGGTGGCGGTCGATGCCAACGTACTGATCAACGAACGTATCAAAGAAGAGTTGAGCAACGGGCGTTCGGTGCAGCAGGCGATCAACGAAGGTTATGCGGGTGCATTCAGTTCCATCTTTGATGCGAACATCACCACGCTGATTAAAGTCCTGATCCTGTATGCAGTCGGCACCGGCGCAATCAAAGGCTTCGCTATCACCACCGGTATTGGTGTAGCAACGTCGATGTTTACCGCAATTGTCGGTACGCGTGCCATCGTAAACCTGTTGTATGGCGGCAAACGCATCAACAAGCTGTCAATCTGAGGAGTGCGTTGTGGCACAGGAATATACTGTTGAACAATTGAACCATGGCCGTAAAGTCTGGGACTTTATGCGCTGGGACTACTGGGCTTTCGGCATCTCTGGCCTTTTGCTGATCGCGGCCATTGTGATTATGGGCGTGCGCGGCTTTAACTGGGGGCTGGATTTCACCGGTGGTACGGTAATTGAGATAACGCTGGAGAAACCAGCAGAAATAGATGTCATGCGTGACGCGTTGCAGAAGGCGGGTTTTGAAGAGCCGCAACTGCAAAACTTCGGCAGCAGCCATGACATCATGGTGCGCATGCCGCCGACAGAAGGTGAAAATGGCGGTCAGGTGTTAGGCAGCAAAGTGCTGACGATCATCAACGAAGCCACCCACCAGAATGCGGCTGTGAAGCGTATTGAGTTCGTCGGACCCAGCGTGGGTGCCGATCTGGCGCAAACGGGTGCCATGGCGTTGATTGTGGCGCTGATCTCCATCCTCGTTTACGTTGGTTTCCGCTTTGAGTGGCGACTGGCGGCGGGTGTGGTTATCTCTCTTGCGCACGACGTGATCATTACGCTGGGCGTGCTGTCGCTGTTCCATATCGAGATTGACCTGACGATCGTCGCATCCTTGATGTCGGTTATCGGTTACTCGCTGAACGACAGCATCGTGGTTTCTGACCGTATTCGTGAAAACTTCCGCAAAATCCGTCGCGGGACGCCTTACGAAATCTTTAACGTGTCGCTGACCCAGACGCTGCACCGTACGTTGATCACCTCCGGTACGACGTTAGTGGTTATTCTGATGCTGTACCTCTTCGGTGGTCCGGTACTGGAAGGCTTCTCACTGACCATGCTGATTGGTGTATCTATCGGTACGGCTTCATCCATCTACGTCGCATCTGCGCTGGCGTTGAAACTGGGGATGAAACGCGAGCACATGCTGCAGCAGAAAGTTGAGAAAGAAGGGGCGGATCAGCCGTCAATTCTGCCTTAAACTGACGCTTATGCCGTCATAGAAATCCCGGTCAAATGACCGGGATTTTTTTTGCTTATCCGTTTGAGTTTGCGGAAGTAAAACCCATTGTTTCTGGGGATGTGTTATTTACCTGCGCGTGGTGGCGCGTTTATGCCATCAGGATGAAAGGGGTATTTTCAGTTGAACTGTGCGTCTCTGTGCTTCTGATATTGGCCCATTTGGACATAACCTATATGGTCAGCCATTAACTGCGCTTCGTGCTCGCTGTGCGTCACCAGCAGTGCGGTTTGCCCCGCGTCACGCAAAATATCCCGAACTTCTGTGCCGAGACGCTCGCGTGTTTTTTTATCCAGGCTGGAGAAGGGTTCATCCAGCAGCAGGATATCTGGATTCGGCGCCAGCGCACGGGCTAAAGCAATACGCTGTTGTTGTCCGCCGGAGAGCTCATGAGGGTAGCGACCGGCATGACTGTGCAATTCCACCATTCTTAGCAGCTCTGTCACTCTGGCCTGCTGAGTCTCACGCGGCATCCGGCGTAAACCAAACGCCACGTTTTGTTGTGCTGTCAGATGGGGGAATAATGCATATTCTTGAAAGACCATGCCGACGTGACGTTTCTCTGGCGGCAGATGTATGCCTCCTCCGGCGACACGCCGTTGTGAAACATAGATCTCTCCGCTTCGCAGCCGTTCAAATCCGGCAACGGCGCGTAGCACGGTGGTTTTTCCGCAGCCGGAGGCCCCCAGCAGACAGGCAAGCTCACCTTTACGCAAGGACATTGAAAACCCGTTCAGGACCGATTGCTGGCTGTTGCCGTAGGCAACATGCACATCCTCCAGGCGTAATGCAATTTCTGACATTGTCGTTCCTTTAGTGGCGGCGCGTCAGTTGATGACGCACCAGCAAAATAACCGGCAGTGTGCCTGCAAGAACAATCATTAAGGCGGCAATGGCCCCTTCCTCATAGGTTCCGCGAGCGGCTTCTGCATAAAGCAACGTTGCCAGCGTCTCAAAGTTAACCGGACGTAAAAGCAGCGTCGTTGGCAGCTCTTTCATCGCATCGGCAAAGACTAACAAGGCGCTACTCACCAGCGCCGGACGCAATAGCGGGAAGTGAACCCGGGCAAACGTTCCTGCGCCATTTTCTCCTAACAAACGCGAGGCTTGCTCAAGGGAAGGGGGGATACGGCCGAGCCCGGAATCCAGTGCGCCGATGGCAATCGCCTGAAAACGCATGGCGCAGCAGATAACCAGTAGTATGCCCGCAGACATCAACGGTAAGCCGCGAATTTCCAACAAATCCGCCAGCCATTTATCGACCGCCATTGCCGGTGTCAGGAATCCAATCGCCAGAATGGTCCCCGGAACCGCGTAACCCAGGGAGGCGAGGCGCATGACACCGCGACGAAATCCCGGCATCGCGTTGTCTGCGGCGCTATGGCGCGCGCTCCACGCCACCAGCAAACTGACGCACACGACCACCAGGGTGGTGCCCGCCGCGAGCGTCAGCGTGTTTTGCAATGCCGAAAGTAACGAGGCGGAAAGCGGATTTTCTGCACCTAACCGTTTCAGGCTTTCCCAAATCAAAAACAGGACCGGAGCCAGGAACCCGAGAATAACCGGCAGCGCAATGATCGCGCCGAGAAGCCATCCGCGCCAGCCGTGTACGCGTGTGGGTTGAATTTCCCGCAGGCTGCGGCTGCTAAATCCTTGTTTTCTGCGACCATAAAATTCCAGCGTCAGTATGCAGAAAATAAACATCAGCATCATGCAGGCGATTTGCGCAGCGGATGCCAAATCAGAACGAGAAATCCAGGTGGTATACACGGTGACGGTTAAGGTTTGCACGCCGAGAAATTCCGACGCGCCGATATCGTTCAGCGTTTCCAGCAGCGCCAGACTGATACCGACCGCCAGCGCAGGGCGTGCCAGCGGCAGCGCAACGCGGAAGAAGGTACCGGCAGCACCGCAGCCCAGCGTACGGGCAGCCTCCAGCAGGTGCGCAGGCTGGCTAATAAACATCGCCCGGGTCGTCAGGTAGACGTAGGGATACAACACTAAACCGAGCAGAATAATGGCGCCTGGCAGTGAACGTAAATCAGGCAGACGGAACTGTCTCGGGCTGTCAAATCCCAATAAAAAACGGATGAATGTTTGCAGCGGGCCGATGGGATGCATCAAATCGAGCCAGGCGAATGCCACAATATAGGTCGGCATTGCCAGCGGCAGCAGCAGCGCCCAACTGAGGATTTTGCGTCCGGGGAAGTCCCATGCCGTGACCGCCCATGCGCTGCCGACGCCAATGACGCCCACCATCACCGCCACCCCCGCCAGCAACAGCACGGTATTTTTCAGTACTGAGGGCAGTACAAAGGTGATGAGATTATCCCAGTGGGAGAAGTCAGCCTGCGTGGCTTGCCAGAGAAGCGCCACGATAGGGGTGAGTACGCCCAGCGCGATACACAGCGCGCCAAGATGCAGCGGCGTTAATAACGACTGCGGCCCGGAAACCAGGCCGCGTAACGTTGTCAGATGAAGTGACTTATTGATCGAATCCAACTTTATCAACCAGGAGGCTTGCTTGTTTACGGTATTTCACAATTTCAGTTAACGGGACTTTGTCGACGTCAATCTCACCGATCGTCGCGCTGATCACAGGATCAAGCTTAACGCCTTTCAGCACCGGATATTCAAAGTTTGCTTTGGCGTAGAGCTGCTGGGCTGGCGCAGACACCAGGTATTCCATCAGTTTTATGGCCTCTGCTTTATTCGGCGCGTAGCGGGCCACTGCGGCACCACTGATATTCACATGCGTGCCGCCTTGCTCAAAGGTTGGCTTAACGACTTTAATAGCGTCACCCCAACGGCGAGCATCACTGCCTTCTTTCGCATTTTTCATGTGGCCGACGTAATAGGAGTTCGCCAGACCGATATCACAAATGCCGCCGAGAATATCCCGGGCGACGTCACGATCACCGCCGGTGGCTTTACGCGCCAGGTTCGCCTTCACGCCGCGCAGCCACTCTTCGGTTTTCGCTTCGCCGTGGTGGGCAATCATCGCGGCAATTAACGCCGTGTTATAAGGATGCTGTCCGGAACGGATACACACTTTGCCTTTGTATTGCGGGCTGGAAAGCTGTTCGTAATGCCAGTTATCAATAGGCAGGGATTTATCCGCATAGAGCACACGGGCGCGCATAGACAGCGCAAACCACTGATTATCTTCACCGCGTAAATTGGCCGGAATGGCCGCCTTCAGCGCGTCTGACTGTACCGGTTGCGTCACGCCCGCTTCGACTAAATCGATGAGATTACCGGCATCGACGGTCATCAGCAGATCCGCAGGGGAATTTTTACCTTCCGCTTTCACGCGTTCGAGCATGCCGTCTTTAATATAAACCGTGTTCACTTTGACGCCGCTGGATTGCGTCCAGCTGTCGAGTAATGGCTGAATCAGGCCAGGTTCACGCGTGGTGTAGAGGGTTAACGTCTCCTCGGCGAGCGCGGGGGCGCTGAAACAGAGAGCCAGAGCTGATGCAAGAGTGATTCGGTGCAGTCTGATGCTGGGCAGAGCATTCATCGTTTTTATCCCGGAGTAATTGGAACTAATCGTTATCCGAACAGGAGCCTGTTCTTCAGGCGCGCATACAATAAATGATAATCAGTAGCAGAGACAATTATAGTGAAATGCAACTGATTCACATTTACAAAACTTTAATCAACGATGTGATATGACAAGGGGCGGCGTCACTGAGGGGAACGGCGGAATGTAAAAATGGCAATCCCTACTGACAGTATGCTGTCAGGAGCCCTGCTTTATGATTTCTCCTGAACTCACCCATACAGGCAGGAGGAATCATGAAAAACATCATTAACTGGTTTGAAATTCCGGTAGCGGATATGGAACGCGCCATTGCGTTCTATGAGCCGGTGATGCAGATGTCGCTACGCCGTGAAAAAATGGACAGTGCCGATCTGGCGGTTTTCCCGTATGTCGAACCGGCGACCGGGGGCGCACTGGCAAAATTTGATGGGATTACGCCATCGACGCAGGGCGCTATCATTTATTTGCATACGGCAGATCTGACGGCAACACTTCAACGCGTCGCTACCGCTGGCGGCGAGTGCGTCTTTGGGCCGCTTGATCTGGGGCAGGATATTGGCACTATTGCGCTGTTTACCGACAGTGAAGGCAACCGTGTGGGCCTGCATCAACCCGTGTAATCATCGCTAATACAGAGAGTGAAAATGACCCGACGCGCCGACCGCTTGTTTCAGATTGTGCAGATCCTGCGTGGCAGACGGCTGACAACGGCGGCGCTGTTAGCCGAACGGCTTGAGGTTTCCGAGCGAACAATCTATCGCGATATCCGCGACCTTTCATTATCCGGCGTACCAGTGGAAGGCGAAGCGGGGATCGGGTATCGCTTAATTGCAGGCTTTGATCTGCCTCCGCTGATGTTAACGCACCGCGAATCAGAAGCGTTGATGGTAGCCATTCGCTTGCTGAAAACATGGGGAGGGAATTCCCTTTCGCGGGAACTGGAGTCTGCTCAGGAGAAAGTACTGGCGATATTGCCGGAAGAGAGTCGCCGTCGGGCGGAACAGACAAGGATATTTGCACCTGATTTTGGTACGCAGCCGCATTCCCGCAGTGCTTTTGACCTCATTCACCAGGCGGTTTCGGCGCAGCAAGTACTGGCGTTACATTATCGCGATGAAGCCGGACATCTCAGTTGGCGGGATGTGCAGCCGCTCGGGATGTTCTTCTGGGCAGAACACTGGCTGCTGATTGCCTGGTGTGAGCGGCGTGAAGATTACCGCTGTTTTCGCGTTGACCGTTGCCTGCAGATTACCCCGCTTGACCGACGTTTCCGCGAAGACGCGAACCGCTCGTTGCGTGATTTCTTGCGTAAAGTGCAATGTGAAGACAGGACATAAATTGTCTTCTCTTCGGGATTGCTAAAAAGCGCACTTCGCGGGAAACTGCACATGACCTTATCGTTAACCCTGGTTTTTCATCATCATGGCAATAATCCCCAAAAATTATGCGCGGCTGGAAAGCGGCTATCGTGAAAAAGCGCTGAAACTCTTTCCCTGGGTCTGTGGGCGTTGCTCACGCGAGTTTGTCTACTCGAACCTGCGTGAGTTGACAGTGCATCATATGGATCACGATCACACCAATAATCCGGAAGATGGCAGTAACTGGGAACTGCTTTGCCTCTACTGTCACGATCATGAGCATTCAAAATACACTGAGGCCGATCTGTATGGTTCCACGGTCATTGCCGGGGAAGATGCGCAGAAGGATGTCGGGGAAGCGAAGTACAATCCATTTGCTGACCTGAAAGCGATGATGAATAAGAAGAAATAAAAAAAGCACCGACGATATTTTCGTTCGGTGCTTTTTTTTGCCCGCTGGCGCTTCGCTTAACTGGCCTGGGATAATCACGCAGGCCAGTTCGCCATCCGGCTACTTCGCGCAATTAGAAGTTATAACCTACCACCAGGTATCCACCCCAACCGGTAGAGCGTACGTTAAAGTCGCCTTTACCGAAGTTCAGCTCTGCGTCATCGCTCCACTGACCCCCATTGTGCCAGTAACGGGCGACGACGGAGTAGTGCCAGTGATCGTAGTTCAGCGCCAGAATGTGGCTGGACGCGATAGAGTTGTTGGTACGCGCTTTGTTGCCGTTAAGATCGGAGAAATCTTCGTCGCCCAGATCTGAACCCCAGTCGAAGTTGGTGAAGCCGATGTAGCTCAGGTTACCGCCCCACAGTTGGGTGATTGGTACAAAGTATTTCACTTTGAAGCGGTAGCCGTCCCACTCGTTTTCGTTCGCTGCGCCATAGTTCTGCCACTGGTATTTTGCATAGACGTTCATGGACAAGCTCATCGGCAGACCGGTGTCGATGTCAGTACCCAGACCCATGTACCAGGTGCTCTGGCGACCATCTTTGTTACGACCCATGTCGTAGATGTAGTTGTTGGCGAAGTACCACTCTTTAAACGGACCAAAGCTCAGATCGGTATTGGTCAGTTTATCGATAGAGAAACGCGGTTCGATCTCCATAAACAGCGGGGAACCGTGGTTCCAGATACCTTTCGCATCGGTGTTACCACCGAAGAATACCGGGGCATCCGCGTAACCATAGAAGTCAAACCAGTCTTTTTTCCCGAACGCTTCATATTCCAGATAGGTGTCGTTACGGATCTGCGGTCCGAAACGCGTGTGGTAGCTGCCGACCACGTTTACGCTCTGGTGCCACCAGTCAGAAAGATATTGCGGTTTGTCGTTTTCAGCTGCATTAACGGTGAAAGACGACGAGAGCGCCAGCACTGCACCGGCTGCGAGTAATGTTTTTTTCATATGTATGCCACTGTTTAAAAATCCCTTGCGGGAGTGAAAAAGGCGCAAATTGCGTTTCTAAATATTTCGTGTTTCTGCGGAGCCTATTATAAAAACCCTTGCTCACAAAAATCTGTCTTGTTTCACAGTTCTATCATTCACGTAATCGATTGCGTTCACGTTTGCGTACTTTAAACGGTGAGAGTGTACTGGCTTTCATGAATGTAGCCAATTTTCACAAAAAGTGAGAGTGATGTAAGAGGAATAACAAAGTTGACGGGGAATATGTTGCGGAACGAACAAAACGCTCCGCTCGGGCGTTTATTGCGTCACAGGCTGTATGTCGTGGATGCGAATAAAAGCTGGCTGGTCTTGGGTCAATCCATTTAACTGTAACGGAATGTCAATGTCGCTGGGCGCCAGAAGACTGGCAGGGGCGTTAATCAATTGATTACGTACATTCACTTCCTGATAATTTTCAGTCGTTCCCTGGATTTGCCCGTATTCCACCGTACCGCTGAATGCCGGTAATGGATCATTGGACTCGCCCTGAATACGCAGCGTCAGACGCGTACCGTCGGCATTAGGGGCAATATTGATAAGTGACATGCGCAGAGTACCAATCTGGCTGTTCAGACGGGCTGGCGTTTTGGAACCCGGCAGCAGGTAAACGCCGCTGGATGATTTCGCATTCAACCTGTTTTGCTGCGTAATCTTTACGGTTTCCTGGTTCAACTGAGTCATTTCTGCACTCAACGTACTGACGCTTTGATGCATCTGGCGTACTTCGCTCTGTTGCACACAGGCGCTGAGACTAAAGAGGCTTCCCACCAGGATAATTCTTAGGTAACGTCTTGTCATGTAGATTATTTCCTTCATTGTCGGGATAACCTAATGGTAGATCTCCTGGTGAGCAAAGGGATAGATCCTTTGTCTCAAAAGCGCTCCGCCTTTGTTGTCACGTCAGTTCAGGGTAAAATAGATTTCGTTAACCACTGAGGTACAGGACGCCGTATGCATTGCCCATTCTGTTTCGCCGTAGACACTAAGGTTATTGACTCTCGTCTTGTCGGCGAGGGCTCTTCAGTACGCCGCCGTCGGCAGTGTCTGGTCTGTAATGAACGTTTCACGACGTTTGAAGTCGCGGAGCTTGTGATGCCGCGCGTGATAAAAAGTAATGATGTGCGTGAACCTTTCAACGAAGAGAAGCTGCGTAGCGGTATGCTCAGAGCGTTGGAAAAACGCCCGGTCAGCGCCGACGACGTAGAAATGGCGTTAAATCACATTAAATCGCAACTGCGCGCCACTGGAGAACGTGAAGTTCCCAGTAAGATGATTGGCAATCTGGTGATGGAGCAACTGAAAAAGCTCGATAAAGTTGCCTATATCCGTTTTGCCTCCGTATACCGCAGTTTTGAAGATATCAAAGAATTCGGCGAAGAGATCGCTCGCCTACAGGACTAAGCCATGATGGATGAGTTTTACATGGCGCGAGCGCTTAAACTTGCTGCGCGCGGGCGGTTCACCACCCATCCCAACCCGAACGTAGGTTGCGTGATCGTCAAAGAGGGCGAGATTGTTGGTGAAGGCTATCATCATCGCGCCGGTGAACCTCATGCTGAAGTCCATGCGTTGCGAATGGCAGGTGAGAAAGCCAAAGGTGCCACTGCGTATGTCACGCTGGAGCCGTGCAGCCATCATGGTCGTACGCCGCCGTGCTGTGACGCATTAGTGGCGGCGGGCGTCACCCGCGTCGTCGCGGCCATGCAGGACCCCAACCCGCAGGTGGCGGGACGTGGGCTCTATCGTCTGCAACAAGCCGGAATTGACGTGAGCCACGGGCTGATGATGAGCGAAGTGGAAGCATTGAATAAAGGCTTTCTCAAGCGGATGCGTACGGGATTCCCGTATATACAGCTGAAGCTCGGCGCTTCACTCGATGGCCGTACGGCAATGGCCAGCGGCGAAAGCCAGTGGGTAACCTCGCCACAGGCGCGGCGTGACGTGCAGCGTTTGCGCGCGCAAAGCCATGCCATTCTGACCAGTAGTGCGACGGTGCTGGCTGACGATCCGGCATTAACGGTGCGCTGGGATGAACTGAATGCGGATACGCAGGCGATTTATCCGCAGGAAAATCTGCGCCAGCCGGTGCGCATTGTTATCGACAGCCAGAACCGCGTCACACCAGAACATCGCATTGTGCAGCAGCCGGGTGAAACCTGGTTTGCCCGCACACAGCGTGACGATCGCAACTGGCCGGAAGGCGTGCAGTCACTCATCATCCCGGAGCACAACGGTCATCTTGACCTTGTCCTGCTGATGATGCAGCTTGGCAAACAGCAAATTAACAGTCTCTGGGTAGAAGCCGGGCCGACGCTGGCTGGAGCGCTGTTACAGGCTGGATTAGTGGATGAGCTTATCGTTTATGTTGCGCCTAAACTGTTAGGAAGCGACGCCCGGGGATTATGTGTACTGCCGGGGCTTGAGAAATTAAGTCAGGCCCCCCATTTTAAATTCAACGAGATACGCCATGTAGGTCCGGATATTTGCCTGCATTTAGTGGGTGCATGATCTCCCGGTTCGAAAGGGAAGCAGCGCACAAAATATTATGATAAAATCCGCCCCCCTGCGGGGCCACAAATGAACCCGAAGGAAGAGTATGAACATTATTGAAGCTAACGTTGCTACCCCGGATGCTCGCGTCGCCATCACCATTGCGCGTTTCAACAACTTTATCAATGACAGCCTGCTCGAAGGTGCGATTGACGCCCTGAAACGTATTGGTCAGGTAAAAGATGAAAACATTACTGTCGTTTGGGTTCCAGGTGCGTATGAGTTGCCGCTGGCGGCAGGCGCACTGGCAAAAACCGGTAAATATGACGCGGTGATTGCGCTGGGTACCGTTATCCGTGGCGGTACTGCACACTTCGAATATGTCGCTGGCGGGGCAAGCAATGGCCTGGCGCATGTCGCTCAGGAAAGCGAAATCCCGGTAGCCTTTGGTGTTCTCACCACTGAAAGTATTGAACAAGCTATCGAACGTGCTGGCACTAAAGCCGGTAATAAGGGCGCTGAAGCTGCACTGACCGCGCTTGAAATGATTAATGTATTGAAAGCCATTAAGGCCTGATTTTTGTAAGGGGAAATCCGTGAAACCTGCTGCTCGTCGCCGCGCCCGTGAGTGTGCCGTTCAGGCACTCTACTCCTGGCAGTTGTCCCAGAACGACATCGCTGATGTTGAATACCAGTTCCTGGCGGAACAGGACGTAAAAGATGTAGACGTACTGTACTTCCGTGAACTGCTGTCCGGGGTGGCGACTAATACCGCGTACCTGGACGGATTGATGAAACCTTACCTGTCTCGTCTGCTGGATGAACTGGGTCAGGTAGAAAAAGCGGTGCTGCGTATTGCGCTGTTTGAACTGTCCAAACGTAGTGATGTGCCTTATAAAGTGGCCATTAACGAAGCTATCGAACTGGCGAAAACCTTCGGTGCCGAAGATAGCCACAAGTTCGTCAACGGCGTACTGGATAAAGCAGCACCTGTGATTCGCCCCAACAAAAAGTAATCACCAGGCCGTCAGAAGAGCGGGATGTTTCCGCTTGCCTGACGGCCTTTTCTTTTTTCCTGCTGAGGCATAACGTATGGCATGCGGCGAGTTCTCCCTGATTGCCCGTTATTTTGACCGTGTAAGAAGTTCTCGCTTCGATGTCGAAACCGGCATTGGTGACGATTGCGCTCTCCTGAATATCCCTGAAAAACAGACCCTGGCAATCAGCACTGATACGCTGGTGGCGGGCAACCACTTTCTTCCTGATATTGATCCTGCCGATCTGGCCTATAAGGCGCTGGCGGTCAATTTAAGCGATCTGGCTGCGATGGGGGCCAACCCTGCCTGGTTAACGCTGGCATTGACGCTCCCTGATGTGAACGAAACCTGGCTCGCCGCGTTCAGTGACAGTCTGTTTGAACAACTCAATTATTACGATATGCAGTTGATCGGCGGCGATACCACTCGTGGACCGTTGTCGATGACGCTGGGTATTCATGGTTATGTCCCCACGGGGCGCGCCTTAAAGCGCTCAGGTGCGAAACCGGGCGACTGGATCTACGTGACAGGGACACCGGGTGACAGCGCCGCAGGGCTGGCGATTTTACAGAATCGATTACAGGTCACAGAGGCGAAAGATGCAGAGTATCTGCTGAAGCGCCATTTACGCCCCACGCCGCGTATTTTGATCGGCCAGGCGCTGCGCGATCTGGCGAGCTCGGCTATCGATCTCTCCGATGGACTGATCTCGGATCTGGGCCATATTGTCACTGCCAGCGGTTGCGGCGCTCGCGTTGAGGTAGACGCATTACCGTACTCCACTGCGTTCTCCCGTCATGTGGCACCCGAGCAGGCGCTGCGCTGGGCGCTCTCCGGCGGTGAAGACTATGAGTTATGCTTCACCGTCCCGGAAATTAACCGCGGTGCGCTGGATGTGGCCATTGGTCAGCTTGGCGTCCCGTTTACCTGCATTGGGCAAATGAGCGCGGATGTGGAAGGCATGAATTTTGTGCGTGACGGAAATCCTGTCACCTTTGACTGGAAAGGATATGACCATTTTGCCACGCCATAAAGATGTCGCGAAAAGTCGGTTAACACTATGTAATCCGTGGCATTTATTGGCGACAGGATTTGGCAGCGGGCTGAGTCCTGTCGTGCCGGGTACGATGGGATCGCTCGCGGCGATCCCTTTTTGGTATCTGATGACATTTTTACCCTGGCAGCTTTACTCTCTGGTGGTGATGCTCGGGATCTGTATCGGTGTTTATCTTTGCCATCAGACGGCGAAGGATATGGGCGTACACGATCACGGCAGCATTGTGTGGGACGAGTTTATCGGGATGTGGATAACCCTGATGGCGTTGCCCACCACGGCCTGGCAGTGGGTGGCTGCAGGGTTTGTGATTTTCCGTATTTTTGATATGTGGAAACCCTGGCCGATCCGCTGGTTTGACCGCAACGTTCATGGCGGGATGGGGATTATGGTCGATGATATCGTCGCGGGCGTGATTTCCGCCGGGATACTGTATTTCATCGGACATCACTGGCCGATTGGGTTGATTTAAACGCATCTTGCCGGACGACGCTGCGCTTATCCGGCCTACGGGTTTGTGTAGGCACGGGAAACGTAGCGCCACCGGGCATTGCCACATTACTTAAATCCCACCACCGGATGCGGCTTGTACGGTGTTTCCAGCTCGGCAATCTGCTCCGGCTGCAGCGTTAAATCTACGGCATTCAGCAGTTCATCCAGCTGTTCTTCGCGTGATGTACCGATAATCGGCGCAGCAACGCCACGTTTACTCAGCAGCCAGGCCAGTGCGACCTGGGCACGCGTCGCGCCAAGCTCTTCACTGACGCCTGCCAGACGTGCGGCGATTTGCGCGTCATTTTCATCGCTCTCATTGTACAAATTTTTGCCAACCTCATCGGAGATCAGACGGGCGGTGGTTTCACCCCAGGGGCGCGTCAGGCGTCCACGTGCCAGCGGACTCCAGGGGATCACCGCCACACCTTCCTGGTAACACAGCGGCAGCATTTCGCGCTCTTCTTCGCGATAGATAAGGTTGTAGTGATCCTGCATGCTGACGAACTGCGCCCAGCCATGCTGTTTCTGGATCGCCAGTGCCTGAGCAAATTGTGCCGCGTACATGGAAGAAGCGCCGATGTAGCGTGCCTTGCCGGCCTTTACCACGTCGTTCAGGGCTTCCAGCGTCTCTTCAATGGGCGTGTTGTAGTCCCAGCGGTGAATTTGCAGGAGGTCGACATACTCCATGCCAAGACGGGTGAGGCTGTCATCAATGGAACGCAAAATTTGCGCTCTGGACAAGCCTTCCGGCAGGTTGCCGACGGGATAAAAGACTTTAGTCGCGACCACAACGTCTTCGCGACGGGCAAAATCTCGCAGGGCGCGCCCGACAATTTCTTCGCTGCTTCCGTCGGAATAACTGTTGGCGGTATCGAAGAAATTAATGCCGCCTGCGAGTGCGCGTTGAATGATGGGGCGACTGCTTTCTTCTGGTAGTGTCCAGGCGTGATTGCCGCGATCCGGTTCACCGAACGTCATGCAGCCCAGGCAGAGGCGAGAGACCCGGAGGTCAGTTTTTCCTAACGTATTGTATTGCATGATACCACTCCTGCTTTGCTGGTCATCGTTCAAGCATAGCAGGAGTGAGGAGGGGAGTTACGCCAGCCAGGCTTTGATTCTGGCCTCGATACCTTCAGCATTGAGCCCCAGTTCTGCACGGGCTTCGTCCTGAGTACCTTGTGGGATGAAATGGTCTGGCAAACCGAGGTTAAGCACCGGCACAGGTTTACGATGCGCCATCAGCACTTCGTTGACACCGCTGCCTGCACCGCCCATGATGGCGTTCTCTTCGATCGTGACCATCGCCTCGTGGCGAGCCGCCATTTCCAGAATCAACGTTTCATCCAGCGGTTTCACAAATCGCATATCGACTAAGGTCGCATTGAGCGACTGCGCCACTTTGGCCGCTTCTGGCATCAGCGTACCGAAATTCAGAATCGCCAGTTTTTCACCGTGGCGTCTGACGATACCTTTCCCAATTGGCAGTTTTTCCAGCGGCGTCAGTTCAACGCCTACCGCATTGCCGCGCGGATAACGTACGGCGGCAGGACCCTCGTTGTAGTGATAGCCGGTGAAAAGCATCTGGCGACATTCGTTTTCGTCGCTCGGCGTCATGATGACCATTTCCGGAATGCAGCGCAGGAAGGAGAGATCGAAGGCCCCCTGATGCGTCTGCCCGTCAGCACCGACAATTCCCGCCCGGTCGATAGCAAACAGCACAGGCAGTTTTTGAATGGCGACATCGTGCAGCACCTGATCGTAGGCGCGTTGCAGGAAGGTAGAGTAAATCGCCACCACTGGCTTATAACCACCAATCGCCAGACCGGCTGCAAAGGTCACCGCGTGTTGTTCAGCAATCGCCACGTCGAAATAGCGATCGGGGAATTTACGTGAGAACTCCACCATCCCGGAACCTTCACGCATCGCCGGTGTGATGGCCATCAGTTTGTTGTCTTTGGCCGCCGTTTCACACAACCAGTCACCGAAGATTTTCGAGTAACTCGGCAGACCGCCGCTGCTTTTGGGCAGACAACCGCTGGAAGGATCAAATTTAGGAACGGCGTGGAAAGTAATCGGATCTTTTTCTGCAGGTTCGTAACCACGGCCTTTCTTGGTCATGATGTGCAGGAACTGCGGTCCCTTCAGGTCGCGCATGTTCTTCAGCGTGGTGATAAGTCCGACGACGTCGTGACCATCGACCGGCCCGATGTAGTTAAAGCCCAGCTCCTCAAACAGGGTGCCGGGGACGACCATGCCTTTGATATGTTCTTCGGTGCGTTTGAGCAACTCTTTAATCGGTGGTACGCCGGAGAAGACTTTCTTCCCGCCTTCACGCAGCGAAGAGTACAGCTTGCCGGAAAGCAGCTGCGCCAGATGATTGTTCAGCGCGCCGACATTTTCGGAGATCGACATTTCGTTGTCGTTCAAAATAACCAGCATGTCCGGCTTGATATCGCCCGCATGGTTCATCGCTTCAAACGCCATCCCGGCGGTGATGGCGCCGTCACCAATGACACAGACGGTGCGGCGATCTTTGCCTTCTTTTTCAGCGGCAACGGCAATACCAATTCCGGCGCTGATGGAGGTGGAAGAGTGGCCGACGCTCAATACGTCGTACTCGCTCTCTTCGCGCCACGGGAAGGGGTGTAAACCGCCTTTCTGGCGAATGGTGCCGATTTTATCGCGGCGACCTGTGAGAATTTTGTGCGGATAAGCCTGATGCCCCACGTCCCAGATCAACTGGTCAAACGGGGTATTGTAGACATAGTGCAATGCCACGGTCAGTTCCACCGTGCCCAGCCCGGAGGCGAAGTGTCCACTCGAACGGCTTACGCTGTCGAGTAAATAGCGGCGCAGTTCGTCGCAGAGTTTCGGCAGGCTCTCTTTCGGGAGCAGACGTAACTCCTGGGTGGAATCGACCAGTGCCAGGGTAGGGTATTTGGCTATATCAAAACTCATCAGAGACTCATCGTTTGTTTACCCAAATTGCAGTGTATCTACTGCAATTCATTGCTCAGGGTAGTCAATTATTTATCACGCTGGATTATGTAGTCCGCTAGCGCTTCCAGTGCCGAAGTATCGAGAGACAATGCTGCCAGTTGGCGTAAAGACTGGCGAGCGTCATCAATCAGATCCTGGGCTTTATTTCGGGCTTGCTCAAGGCCCAAAAGTGCAGGATAGGTACTTTTGCCAAGTTGCTGGTCAGCTCCCTGGCGTTTACCCAGCGTTGCAGTATCACCCACCACATCCAGAATGTCATCCTGAACCTGGAAGGCTAAACCGATACTTTCTGCGTATTTGTCGAGTATCGGCAGGGCATTTCGTCCGTTTTCTCCGGCACTTAGGGCACCGAGACGAACCGCGGCGCGGATCAATGCGCCTGTTTTATGACGGTGGATCCGTTCCAGTGCTTCCAGGGGGACCTGTTTCCCTTCGGCATCGAGATCCAATGCCTGTCCGCCGCACATGCCCGCAATACCGCTCGCGTTTGCCAGTTCTGAGATCATGGCGATACGGTCGCGATCGGCGACTTCCGGCATCGGCGCGTCGCTGATGATGGAGAACGCCAGAGTTTGCAGGGCATCGCCCGCGAGGATCGCATTGGCTTCACCAAATTTTACATGACAGGTCGGCAGGCCGCGACGCAGATCATCGTCGTCCATTGCCGGTAAATCATCATGGATCAATGAATATGCATGTATGCACTCAACGGCGGCTGCCGGGGCATCCAGCGTGGTGATACTGACGCCAAACATCTGACCGGTGGCGTAAACCAAAAATGGGCGCAGGCGCTTACCGCCTAATAGTGCGCCATATTGCATGGTTTCAACCACGGGAGTGTTCTGAAAGGGCAGTGGTGCGATAAAACGACTCAACGCCTGGTTTGCTTGCTCAACGCAAGCCTGTAACTGCTGCGTAAAATCCATGTACTTACTCGTTGTCCGGTGTAAACGGCGTGGGTGAGGCGTCTTCATTATCAGTCAGCAGGATCCGCACACGCTGTTCCGCCTGTTGCAGCTTATCCTGCCCCTGACGTGCCAGTTGCACGCCACGTTCGAATTCGTTCAGCGCCTCTTCCAGCGGCAGGTCGCCACTTTCCAGACGGGTAACAATCTGTTCCAGCTCGCTCAGCGCTGTTTCAAAGCTGGCGGGCGCCTCGTTTTTCTTCGGCATAATGAATGTCTGACTCTCAATATTTTCAGCCCCACCATGGTAGCGGACTCAGGGCAATTATCAAATAACGCGCAATGTGCACAGGAGGCGCGCGATGGTGGTATACTTGCGCGCCTGGATGCAGCCGCAGGTGTGGGCTGCTGTATTTTTCCCATAACAAGTCCTTTAGACTTGCCAACGAACCATTGCCGCCATGAAGTTTATCATTAAATTGTTCCCGGAAATCACCATCAAAAGCCAATCTGTGCGTTTGCGCTTTATAAAAATTTTGACCGGAAACATTCGTAACGTTTTAAAGCACTATGATGAGACGCTCGCCGTTGTCCGCCACTGGGACAATATTGAGGTGCGCGCCAAAGATGAAAACCAGCGTCTGGCGATTCGCGACGCGCTGACCCGTATCCCGGGTATCCACCATATTCTTGAAGTGGAAGATGTGCCGTTCACCGACATGCACGATATCTTCGAGAAAGCGCTGGTCCAGTATCGTGACCAACTGGAAGGCAAAACCTTCTGTGTCCGCGTCAAGCGTCGTGGTAAACACCCATTCAGCTCTATTGAAGTCGAACGCTATGTCGGCGGTGGTTTGAATCAACACATTGAGTCCGCTCGTGTGAAACTGACCCACCCGGATGTGACGGTACATCTGGAAGTGGAAGACGATCGCCTGCTGCTGATCAAAGGTCGTTATGAAGGTATCGGCGGCTTCCCGATTGGTACGCAGGAAGATGTCCTGTCGCTGATTTCTGGCGGTTTTGACTCTGGCGTTTCCAGCTACATGCTGATGCGTCGCGGCTGCCGCGTACATTATTGCTTCTTTAACCTCGGCGGTGCTGCGCATGAAATCGGCGTGCGCCAGGTTGCTCACTATCTGTGGAACCGCTTCGGCAGTTCGCACCGCGTGCGTTTTGTTGCGATCAACTTTGAACCGGTGGTCGGCGAGATCCTCGAAAAAGTGGATGATGGCCAGATGGGCGTGGTGCTTAAACGCATGATGGTGCGTGCGGCGTCGAAAGTGGCGGAACGTTATGGCGTACAGGCGCTGGTGACCGGTGAAGCGCTGGGCCAGGTGTCCAGCCAGACCCTGACCAACCTGCGTTTGATCGATAACGTCTCCGATACGCTGATCCTGCGTCCGCTGATCTCTTACGATAAAGAGCACATTATCAACCTGGCGCGCCAGATCGGTACTGAAGACTTTGCGCGGACCATGCCGGAATATTGCGGTGTGATCTCGAAAAGCCCGACCGTGAAAGCGATCAAGGCGAAGATTGAAGCGGAAGAAGAGAACTTCGACTTTAGCATCCTCGATAAAGTGGTTGAGGAAGCGAACAATGTTGATATTCGCGAAATTGCGCAGCAGACCCAGCAAGAGGTGGTGGAAGTTGAGACTGTCAGCGGTTTTGGCCCCAACGATGTGATTCTGGATATTCGCTCTGTGGATGAGCAGGATGACAAGCCGCTGAAAGTTGAAGGCGTGGATGTGGTGTCTCTGCCATTCTACAAACTGAGCACCAAATTCGGCGATCTCGACCAGAGTAAAACCTGGCTGTTGTGGTGCGAACGCGGTGTGATGAGCCGTTTGCAGGCGCTGTATCTGCGCGAGCAAGGCTTTGAGAACGTGAAGGTCTATCGCCCGTAATCGTTGATTACCCCGGCCATCTGCGCCGGGGTAAGTTTAATCCTGCAAATCAAGCGTCGCGACGCTTCTCACCAACCGATCGGCTATCTGACACTGTTATTGAAAGCGGACAGGAAGCGTTTTCCCGTTCGATTCCCAGACACCCTGATAAATGCCACCTTTTAAATCCAGCGTAATCTTCTCTTCGACTTCCGCAGAGACGGTAGTTTTCAACTCATAGTGCTGAAGACTCTCCGTGCCGCATTTGCCGGTCAGTTCGATAGGTGAGCCATACTTTTCATAATAATAGGCTCCGCTGGCAGCCGATTCATCACAACTGATATTCATCACGATGCGCATACTTTTCCCCAACGTGCCGTAGACTAACTTGTCGTTAAGCGAGGGGGCAGGGGAGAGGGACTTCTCACTGTTACCGGAAATCAGTGACTTCCCGTAGGGGGTCAGTTGGTCGTGTAGCGTTGCGGCGGCGATTTTCGTCGTGAAATCACCGAGTTCATCCATTGCGCGGCTTGCATGGTTGCTGCAACGTCCATTAATGAAGACGAGATCGCCTTTCTGCAGTGAGAATCTATCGACATAGAACAGCCCGCCCTCATACGTTGCACATGAGGCATAGAGCTCCTCGTAATTAAAATCTTCCTCTGTTCCGGCTTTGGTTTGCTCTGCCCACTCGGACTTATGCTTTTCAACAAAGGTAGTTATCTGGGAACGAATATCTTTCCTGACGCGGGTATTTAACTGGGCAATGGCGGCTGGGGAAAGCAGATCGTTGAGGGTGATACTCGCGCCACTCGCTAAATCGAAGCTCAGTGGAACATTGTAAGACTCGCAATAGGCACCGCAGCCTTCCACAAAGATGTTTAATGTCAGTATCTTACCGTCACGATATACGACGGTATAGTCCAGATTGGCGGTGGCATCAATGCCCGCTTTCGCCAGCTTATTCAACGTGGCCTGCGGATCGGTACCCGGCAACTGGTTCAGAAAACGGGAGAAGATAAAATCGTTGATCCGTTTTGCGGCTTGTGGGTTATCCGCTGAGGTGAACCAGGGGAGACGATACTGAATTTCCGTACTCTCAGGATAGCTAAAGTTAAGGTTCTTAATGTCTAACTGCGTCGCCATCACACAGCCAGAAAATAACCATAAAGCCACTCCGATCAGACATCCCTTCATCTGTTATTCCTTTATTAAGATTACGTCGGCCGCTGGAGTGGCCTTGAAATTACTCGTAGTAGTTATAAATGCCTGCCGCCATAACTAACTGTGACGCAACCTGGTGGGCCTTTTCGCGTCCGACCAGCAGGTCAATGATTTTGAGACCAAAGTCGATAGATGTCCCCGGCCCCTGACTGGTCAACAGGTTAACTCGCGGGTCCCATACCACCCGTTTGTCCTGCCACTGTTCAGCCGGGATTTTATCTTTCAGCGCGGGAAAGCCGGTCATATTGCCGAGCGGGAAGATATCGTGCGGCACCAGTACCGTTGCCGCCGCCGCGCAGATTGCCGCGACGATACGTCCGGAACGATGAAACTGTTTGACCGTTTCAACCAGCAACGGACTGTCGCGAAAACACTCGGCACCTTTAATACCACCCGGTAGCACAATGATGTCGAAATCGCCGTCAGCCACTTCCACCAGCGGTGCGTCTGCGAGCAGTTTCACGCCACGCGAACAAACGATAGTCAGGGACCCGTCGCTGGCCACACTCGCCGTCGTGACCTGAATACCACCACGAACCAATAGGTCGATAGTGGTGACCGCTTCGGTCTCTTCACTACCAGGGGCGAGACATACCAGTGCTTGAGCGCTCATACTCACTTTCCTTTCGCTTTATCATTTCAAACAGACGGGCGTTTTCCACAACGGCAATACCATGCGCGCGGGCGCGTTTTAATAAGTAGCCGGTAATGTAATCGATCTCTGTATGGCGCAGAGCACGAATATCCTGCAGCATGGATGAGATGTTTTGTGCCGTACTGTCAATCACTTGCTCAACATAATAGCGTAAATCATCCACCGAGGTATGGTGCCCTTCACGTTCGATAACGGCGGCCACCTCCTGACAGATCAGCATGATTTGTTCAGGGTGTTGTCGTAGTTCGCCATTTGGACAGCCCCACAGGGCAGTGAGCGGATTGACCACACAGTTCACGGCCAGTTTGCGCCACATTTCGGCACGTATATTGTTGTGCCAGGCAACATCAGGCAACACGTTCTGCAGGAGATCGGCGAGGTAACTGTAATCACCATCCTGCTCACGCGCCGGGCCAATGCGCGTTGTCCCATTGGCGACGTGGATAATAATGTTGCCATCGCGCCTTGCGGCATGGGTGGTGGTGCCCATCAGCAGTGGTTGAGAAATGCTTTGCAGTTCTTCAATAGTGCCCATTCCATTGTGAATCAACAGAATCGGCGTGGTCACCGGCAGAAGTGCCGCAAGCCCTTTCACGGCGTCCGAGACTTGCCAGGCTTTGAGTGTCACCAGCAACAGATCGCTTTTCGCGAGAAAATCGGGGTCGTTTGCCGTCAGGGATTCATTAAAAATCGAACCATCGATTTCGAGCAGGTTCACGCTGCAATAAGGTTGCGGTACCCGCAGCCAGCCTTGTACTTCATGTCCATGTTTGCACAGCGCTGTAAGCCAAAGCTGCCCTAAGGCTCCGCATCCCAATACGGTTATTTTCATTCTTCCTCCTCACCCGCAACAGCACCGGGTGTTCTTCCACATAGTATAGCGCTGTCTGTCGAGGAACTTTGCAGGTATTATGCTTCGCATCAAAAACAGAGGGAGAGGAAAAGATGCCATCTTTCGATATTGTGTCTGAAGTTGATCTTCAGGAAGCGCGTAACGCCGTCGATAATGCGAGCCGCGAAGTTGAGTCACGCTTTGATTTTCGGGGCGTTGAGGCCACTTTTGAGCTGAACGAGGCGAATAAGACGATCAAAGTCCTGAGCGAATCTGATTTTCAGGTCAATCAACTGCTGGATATTTTGCGTGCCAAGCTGCTGAAACGCGGCATTGAAGGGACGTCTCTGGACGTACCGGAAACTTTCGTGCACAGCGGTAAAACCTGGTTTGTTGAAGCAAAGCTGAAACAAGGCATTGAAAGCGCCGTGCAGAAGAAAATCGTCAAGCTGATTAAAGACAGCAAGCTGAAAGTACAGGCGCAAATTCAGGGCGAAGAGATTCGTGTGACCGGTAAGGCTCGCGACGATCTGCAGTCCGTGATGGCGCTGGTGCGCGGCGGCGATCTGGGGCAGCCGTTCCAGTTTAAAAACTTCCGCGATTAAGTCGTCATCCGACACATTGCCCGGTGGTGCTGACGCCTACCGGGCCTACGGGCGATGTCGATTCGTTTGCCGGAAAAGGCGTAGCCACCATCCGGCAAACGAATCTCTTACCCCAGCTTGATTGCCTGTTCGACCTCAAACCGATTAGTCACTTTGCTGTCGATCTTCACGTAGGCGGAATGTTCGCTCGCCACAATCAACACTTCACTCACCCCATCTTTTGTCATCAGACGCTGTTTAAGGGTGTCATCAGCGGCAACATCCGGTGGAATTTCGACACGTAAGCTGCTGACATACGGCGGTTCTTTCATGGTACTGGCAACCGCCAGCCATACGATGCTCAGCATGGCACCCGCCAGAAACACCGCCTGACCGTCAAACATCCCATCGACCCATCCCCCCAACGAGCCGCCAATCGCCACGCCCAGGAACTGGCTGGTGGAGTAGACGCCCATTGCGGTCCCTTTATAACCGGCGGGAGACTCTTTGCTGATGAGTGAGGGGAGGAGAGCTTCCATCAGGTTGAAGGCGAGAAAGAAAAGCTGAACCCCGGCAATCAGTCCCCAGAAATGGACGTTTGCGCTCCACAGAACAATTTCCGCAATCAGGATCAGCGCCACGCACCACAGAAATACCCGCTTCATTTTGCGTTTTACTTCAGCATAAATAATGAAAGGCACCACTGAACCAAACGAGATCAACATGGTGACCAGGTAAATTTTCCAGTGTTCGGCGGCGGGAAAACCCGCTGCGGCGAGCTGACCGGGGAGGGCGACGAAAGTAGACATCAACAGGATGTGCAGGCACATAATGCCGAAGTTGAGCTTGAGCAGTTTGGGTTCGGCCAGTACCTTGCTGAAACTGCCTTTTACCATCCCGGATTCACGGTTCAGTACATGGTTAGTACTGTTCGGCACCACCCAGACAGTCAGAATAATACCGAGGGTGGCCAGTACCGCGATCATCCAGAACAGGGCATTCAGCCCCAGTGCGTGAGTGATGATTGGCCCAAGCACCATCGCAATGGCGAAGGTAATGCCAAAACTGACGCCGATAAACGCCATCGCTTTGGTGCGGTTTTGCTCGCGGGTTAAATCCGATAACAGCGCCATAACGGCGGCGGCGATGGCGCCGGACCCCTGCAAGGCGCGCCCCAGAATGATTCCCCAAATCGAGTGGGAGAGGGCGGCGATCACGCTACCGGCGACAAACACCGCCAGACCACCGACAATAAGCGGCTTGCGGCCAATACGGTCGGAGAGCAATCCGAAGGGGATCTGAAAAACGGCCTGCGCCAGCCCGTAAATGCCGATGGCAATCCCAATCAAGGCTTCACTGGCGCCTTGTAGCGCCATGCCATAAGTGGTCAGAACAGGCAGGACCATAAACATGCCGAGCATGCGCAATGAAAATACGGTCCCTAAACCCCAGGTGGCGCGCAACTCGCCCGGCGTCATTTTGTAATCGTTCATTCCCACCTCTGTATAAATTTCGCGACTAGTGTAAAGCGGGGAAGGAATGGGGTAAACCACAACGATATGTAGATGTGTGAACAACGAAAAACACATTAGTTGTAATTGAAATTAGTAGTTTTAATATAATTTAGGTGTGTTTTTCGTTGAGTTAAAGCAACGCAAAAAGATTTCAGATGGATACTGGAGGAACATATGGACACGACTGAAGAAGCTAATGGAACATATTGGTATCACGGGCATGCCAATCTTACTGCCGGCGAGCTATTTGATTTGATTTTTCTGGAACAGTTTTGCGATGAGCTAGGAATTGGCATTAATTCTGGCGCAGCTATTCTCGCAGGTCAGCCATGGTTAAATACAAGGCAGAAACCTCGAGGTGCTGAACCGGGCACAAGTATTGCCTCAAAGTATGCAAGAATCATACTGAGAGATATGCGTTTACCTTTTGGTCTTCGGGTTAAAACACCTGTTGGTTTTTCTATGAGGAAAACTAACAAACTTGCAACAGTGATTGGGCGTTACTGCCCCTGGATAGGGTGGGTGGCATTAACGAATACTATTTATCAAGTCTCACGTCGTACGCAGAATAAATACAATATGATTGCACGTTCAAAAGATCGTATACAGTGGACATCTTTCTAATGGAAATACAAGACGCCGTGTTGGAACTTTTCAGGAAAGAGATACCCGGAGAAGAGGATAAGAACGGAAAAGAGATCCTGTTAGAACTGGACACAGATCTATTCAATGAGCCCCGAGACGATCTTTCAGATGCAATTGAAGCTTTTCAGAAAGCATTTGATGTTGATTTATCAGAGGTTAACTGGACTCGTTACTTCCCCTGGGAAAATACACCACTTCTGACGCGCTGGTTCAAAGCCAAACGGGAAGAAGTAGAGGCAACACGCTTGCCTTTAACCGTAAGGATGTTTGCGGAATCAGCGGAGGCGGGTAAATGGTTATTTGAAATCGGTAATAGTAATTCAAAAGACGATACTTAACGTCAGTAAAAACAACGCGAAAAATAAAAAAGGGCGCCGGAGCGCCCTTTTTAAGCGATGTTTGACTTACCAGACGTAGGTCAGCAGGTTTTGCGAATTCGGCACCATAAAGTCGACGGACATCATCACGGAGAGCGCGGTAATGGCGATGATGGAGAAGCCGAAGAGCTTACGCGCCCAGACCTTATCATCTTCCACTTTGTAACCGCGCAGCGCCATGCCGAGCCACCAGACGCTTACCGCCGCTGCGACGATCAGGTATTTGTAACCTGCGTAGCCGCCGAGGGTTAGCATCAGCGTGGCCACTGCAAACGCAATGATGTACAGCGTGATGTGGTTTTTCGCGACCGAAATGCCTTTGACCACCGGCAGAACCGGGATATTGGCTGCCTGATAATCCTTAAAGCGGAAAATCGCGATGGCATAGGAGTGCGGCATTTGCCACAGGCTAAAGATCGCCAGCAGAATCAATGCGCCGCTGTCGAACTCGCCCGTTACGGCGCAGTAGCCAATCACCGGCGGCGCAGCGCCGGAGAGAGAGCCAATCAGCGTGCCGTAAACGGAGTGGCGTTTCATGTACAGGCTATAGACGCCAACATACACCACGAAGCCCATCACCCCCAGCCAGCAGGCCAGAGGGTTAGCGCCAAACCACAGCAGCATGAAGCCAGCAATACCCAGCAGGGTGGCGTACACCAGCGAGACGTTAGGAGAGATCAGGCCTTTTACCAGCACCCGATTCTTGGTCCTTTCCATCTTCCTGTCGATATCCCTGTCGATGTAGTTGTTAAATACACAACCCGACGCCACAACCAGTGACACACCGATCAGCGTGTAGATAAACAGGGGATAGTCGATGCTGCCTTTTGAGGCCAGCAGGAATCCCCCAATCACCGAGATCAGGTTGCCAAAGATGATGCCTGGTTTCGTTACTTGCAGGTATTGCTTAAACATCATACTCGCCGCTCTTAGTGCATCATCATGTTGTAGTTGAGGTTCCACATAATCCAGATGGAGCCCACAACCAGGATGGCGATGATCAACACGGTAAAGACGAAAGCCGTCATGTTCCAGCCTTCATCAGATTTGGTGTTCATGTGCAGGAAGCACACCAGATGCACCAGAATCTGTACCACTGCCATCGCAAGAATCGTCCCCAGAATTACGGCTGGAGAGGCAGAACCTGTCATCACCATCCAGAACGGGATGACCGTCAGGATGATCGACAGGATAAATCCTGTCATGTAGGTTTTTACGCTGCCATGGGACGCGCCGCTATGTTCGGTAGAATGACTCATTACATCGCCCCCATCAGATAAACAACAGTGAACACACAGATCCACACCACATCCAGGAAGTGCCAGAACAGGCTCAGGCACATGATGCGGGTACGGTTAGTGCTGGTCAGGCCGCGACGGGCGATTTGCACCATCAGCACTGCCATCCAGATAAGACCGGAGGTGACGTGCAGACCGTGCGTACCAACCAGCGCGAAGAACGCAGACAGGAAGCCACTGCGATCCGGACCCATACCTTCAACAACCAGGTGATGGAACTCATAGATTTCCATCCCGATGAAGCCTGCGCCAAACAGCCAGGTCAGCACCAGCCAGGAGATGACCTGGCTCTTGTTGTTCTTGTACATGGCGATCGCCGCCATGCCGTAGGTGATGGAGCTGAACAACAGCAGGAACGTTTCTACCAGAACGAACGGCAGTTCAAAAATGTCCTTACCTGTTGGGCCACCTGCAGTGCCGTTCACCAGAACGGCATAGGTTGCAAACAGAATAGAGAACAGAATGCAGTCGCTCATCAGGTAGATCCAAAATCCGAAGATTTTGGTCTGGCCTGCATCGTGGTGCCCGTGTTCGTGCGCGTGGGCAGTCGCGTGCGTTAAAGTATCAGTTGCCATTTTTCAGCCCTGCCTTAGAAATCTCAGCGAAATGCTGATTTTCCAGTTTTTCGACTTCCGGGACTGGTACGTAGTAGTCCACGTCCTCGTCAAAGCTTTTCACAATCCAGCTGATGATCATGCCTGCGAAGCTTGCAATCGCCAGCCACCAGATATGCCAGATCATGGCGAAACCGAAGAGTGTCGCGAAGGCGGCAATCACAATGCCCGCGCCGCTGTTTTTCGGCATATGAATTTCTTCATAGTGCGCAGGCTGTTTGTACGCTTCGCCTTTTTCTTTCATTTCCCAGAAGGCATCACGCTCATGAACGTGCGGCACAACGGCAAAGTTATAGAACGGAGGCGGGGAAGAGGTAGCCCACTCCAGCGTACGGCCACCCCATGGGTCGCCAGTCAGGTCACGGTTCTGGTCGCGGTCGCGAATAGACACGTAGATCTGAATTACCAGACACAGGATACCCAGCGCAATCAGCGCGGCGCCGCAAGCGGCAATCATCAGCATGGCGTGGAACTGCGGATCGATCTGCTGGCTGAGACGACGGGTCATCCCCATAAAGCCCAGCACGTACAGCGGCATAAATGCCACGAAGAAACCGATGATCCAGCACCAGAATGCGCGTTTACCCCAGGTTTCGTTCAAGGTGTAGCCAAACGCTTTTGGCCACCAGTAAGTCATACCCGCGAAGCAACCGAAGACCACGCCGCCGATGATAACGTTGTGGAAGTGGGCAATCAGGAACAGGCTGTTATGCAGAACGAAGTCGGCACCCGGTACCGCCAGCAGAACACCCGTCATACCACCTACAGAGAAGGTGACGATGAAACCGATGGTCCACAGCATCGCGGAGTGGAATACGATACGCCCCTGGTACATGGTGAACAGCCAGTTGAAAATCTTCACCCCGGTCGGGATGGCGATAATCATTGTGGTGATACCGAAGAAGGCGTTTACGTTCGCACCCGCACCCATAGTGAAGAAGTGGTGCAGCCAGACGATGAACGACAGCACGGTAATACACACGGTTGCCCACACCAGTGAGGTGTAACCAAACAGGCGCTTACGCGAGAAGGTCGCTGCGACTTCGGAGAACACCCCAAACACTGGCAGAATCAGAATGTACACTTCCGGATGGCCCCAGGCCCAAATCAGGTTGATGTACATCATCATGTTGCCGCCCATATCGTTGGTAAAGAAATGGGTGCCCAGATAGCGATCGAGGGTCAGCAGCGCGATGGTTACTGTCAGAATAGGGAACGAAGCGATGATCAGCACGTTCGCACACAGCGATGCCCAGGTAAATACCGGCATCTTGAACATGGTCATCCCCGGCGCACGCATCTTCAGAATTGTCACGAAGAAGTTGATACCGGTTAGCGTCGTACCGATACCGGAGAGCTGGAGACTCCAGATCCAGTAATCTACCCCGACACTTGGACTGTACTCTATTCCCGAAAGCGGCGGATACGCCAGCCAACCAGTCTGTGCGAACTCACCGACGCCCAGAGACACGTTAACCAGAATGACACCGACAACGGTGAACCAGAAGCTCAGGTTGTTCAGGAACGGGAAGGCAACGTCACGTGCGCCGATCTGCAGAGGAACCACCAGGTTCATCAGACCGATAACAAATGGCATTGCCACGAAGAAGATCATAATCACGCCGTGCGCCGTGAAGATCTGGTCGTAGTGGTGAGGCGGCAGGAAACCTGCTTCCCCGGCCGAGGCCAGCGCCTGCTGACTACGCATCATGACCGCATCCGCAAAGCCACGCAGCAGCATGACGATAGCGACGATGACATACATGATGCCAAGGCGTTTGTGGTCAACCGAAGTTAGCCACTCTTTCCACAGGTAGGTCCACTTACCGAAGTAAGTGATAAGGCCCAGTAAGGCCGCTCCACCGATGATAATGGCAGCGATCGTAACCATGACGATAGGTTCATGGAACGGGACTGCATCCAGTGTTAATTTTCCTAACATCGTTTTCTTCCTCAACCCCCTGAATGGGCGGATTCCGCGTGGCTCATGTCCATGCCTTCCATTCCTTCATGTGAGCTGTGCTCGGCTGAAGGGTGGGCCATGTCCATGCTCTTACCGTGAGCCATGAATTTGTTAATAACGTCTTTAAACAAATCTGGTTTCACAGCGGAGAAATATTCCACCTGGTTGTATTCGCTTGGTGCAGCCACTTTTTCGAACGCCGCCATATCATTCATGGTGTTCGAAGACTGTTTCGCTTTAGCAACCCACTGGTCGAATGCGGCGCGATCCGGTGTGGCAATAGCCTTGAACTTCATGCCGGAGAAGCCTGGTCCGCTGTAACTTGCGGAGATACCATCATAGGTACCGACTTCGTTGGCGATCAGATGCAAACGCGTTTGCATACCGGCCATGGCATAGATCTGGCTACCCAGACGCGGGATAAAGAAGGAGTTCATCACGGAATTGGAGGTCACTTTGAACTCAACCGGTGTGTTCGCCGGGAAGGCGATCTCATTTACGGTTGCAATGCCCTGTTCCGGATAGATGAAGAACCATTTCCAGTCCATGGAAACCACTTCGATGGTAATGGGCTTCTCGTCATGTGCCAGCGGTTTGCTTGGCTCAAGTGCGTGAGTGGTTTTCCAGGTAAGTACGGCAAGGAAGATGATGATTAAGATAGGCACCGTCCAGACCACAGCTTCCACTTTATTGGAGTGTGACCAGTTCGGGCTGTACTTCGCATCTTTATTGCTCGCACGATACTTCCAGGCGAAACCAACAGCCATCAAGATAGCGGGAATAACGACAATCAACATCAGGCCAAATGCCGTCAGTATCAGCGAACGTTGTTCCAGTCCTATCTGTCCTTTGGGGTCAAGCAGCGCAGAATTACAGCCACTAAGTAATGTAGCGCCTGCAATTAATGACAACCATCCCAAACTTTTATTGTATTTCCTGAGTCTCATTTAACGACCTCAATTCCACGGGACCTGGTGGCGTTTAAAGTGTGTGGGCATTTTACGGGAAGGTTACATTACTGTAAACATGATTGGATCTGTGTTACCGGGTTCTGCCGCACGTGTCACATATGTTGCAAGGTGTGTTGAATTGACTTTAAGAACCTGTTGCGACATGACGTTATAACGAAAGTGGGTGATCCACTGAGACAGGGAGGGCAATTGGTATAACCAATGCAAAAATAAAACAATTAATTAACAACTCATTATCAATAAATGGACAATTAAAAAACGGAAAATTAAATACTCATCGGCTGAATCGTGTAAGGAAAATAGGGGGCGGTGAAATTGTCAATAATTTCCAAATTCTATTGAGCACAAAAGAACAAATATAATTTTTATTAGTTGATGGTTATTTGACCGTTATAATTACGGCATGTTATTACAACGGCAAATAACATTTTCTTTACAGCAAGCGCGTTTTCCGCAGCGCCAGATAATCGAGCAATCCGCCGAACACAATACCGCACACGGCGACCACCACGCCCGTTTCCAGCATCGCAGGCAGGAACGAGAAATTGGTGTAATCTGCGGCATTCATTGTCAGCAACAGCAGCCACACAACCAGTAAGCAACAACCTGTTGTCAGTGTGAGCAAGGCCAGACTATAGGCCCGGCGAAATTCAGTGCGCGGAATAAAGCTTTCGCTTTCCCAACTGTGTTCCAGCGTTTGACGACAAACCAGCAGCAGCAGCAGCCCCGGAACGGCGGCGGCGACGGAAAAGAGATAGAACGTTGGCCAGCCGTGGGCCTCGACAAACCAGCCCGCGACGGGGCCAACATAGACGCGGCCTACCGCAGAGAGTGCGGAAAGCAATGCAAATTGAGTGGCGGAAAATGATTTGTTGCATAAGGTCATGAGCAGCGCGACAAATGCTGCCGTCCCCATACCGCCGCACAGGTTTTCGAAAAACACAGCCGCGCCCATGCTGAACATGTGCTTGTCGGTGACTGACAGTAACCAATATCCAGCGTTTGAAGCGCCTTGTAGAATGCCGAAGATCAATAACGCGCGAAACAGCGAAAGACGCTGCATCAACACTCCGCCGTACAGTGCACCCACAATGGTGGCCAGCAATCCCAGCGTTTTATTCACTACGCCAACTTCACCGGCGTCAAAACCGACGCCGCGAATCAAAAAGGTGGTGGTCAGGCTCATGGCAAAGGCGTCGCCCAGTTTATAGAGCACGATGAGCAGCAGAATCAGCCAGGCGTTGTTGCGACCAAAAAAGTCACGCAATGGCGCCGCGACCGCCTGTTCCAGCGTTTTGGGCACCGGGATGCTATCGGCGGGTTCAGGGGCGAGCAGTGTGGCAATAATGCAGGGGATCAGTAAGGCTGCCATCAGCCAGTACATGCCTTGCCAGCCGAGCCAGCGGTCTGCCATCCAGAGAGCTAGTCCACCGGAAACCAACATGCCCAGGCGATAACCCAACACGCTGATCGCCGCGCCAGTCCCACGTTCCTCGGCGGGCAGCACATCGGTCTTCCAGGCGTCAAAAACAATATCCTGCGACGCCGAACAGAAGGCGATAACCACTGCCAGCGCGGCCATCCAGCGTAATTGCGTTCCGGGTTCCAGGAAACCCATTGCCGCAATGGAAATCAGCAACAGAAACTGTGTGGTGAGTAGCCAGCCGCGACGACGACCTAAAAAAGGCGGTGTGTAGCGGTCCATGATGGGCGACCAGAGAAACTTAAAAACGTAGGCCTGTCCCACTAAGGAAAAGAAACCAATGGTTTTAAGATCGATGTTCTCAACGGTCATCCAGGCCTGAAGTGTGCCTGACGTCAGCGCGAGAGGTAAACCGGAAGCGAACCCCAGAATCAACAGGATAGCGGAACGCGGTTGCTGAAATATACGTAAATAGTGACTGGACATGGGCTTCTACGGGCCCGGCGTTATGCCGGGCCTGAGGGCAGAAATTAACGTGCGTTCTGCTTAATGAAATCGTGAACGCTGGTGTCCTGAGACATATCAGCGATGGTGTCGGTCAGGACGCTGTTAACGGCATCAGCAATATTCTTGTTAGAGGCCTGCAGTGCGCCTTCAACAGAATAGCTTGCGCGGTAGTTTTTGGTCATCTTGTTGCCGTTTGCCGCGGTCGCGATGATAGCGATGTCAGCTTTGGTCGCGATGTTGTAGCGGACGCTGCCCTGAGACACATCGGCATACAGTTGGCTAACAATAATTTGCAGGTTTACCGGACCGTTCGGGCCTACCATGTAGCCGCGTGCGGTCATCTGCTTTTCCAGCACTTCTTGCAGCAAGAAGCGCAGATCGCGAGACGCGGTCAGGGTTACCATTTGGTTGTCGCGGGTCACTTTCGCCAGTGCTTGATCCGGACGCTGATCGGCGCCATTAATGCTGACGGTAACTCCCATCAGACTCGGGTCCTGCTGCGGTAGGGAAATTTTGGGAGAGACATCAATCGTTGTTGGCGGTGTTGCGCATCCAGCCAGCATAACCAGAGCAACTAACGGAAAGAGGATTTTTTTTAACATGTTCGAACTCTCAGTGACTCTTAAGCGTGATAGAAAAAAATTCCCGCCATCATAACATTGCCAACGGCGAGGGGAAGTGCTCAACGCATGTAAATTCATTGCGTTGTCGGTTTTCTGACCCTCGGGGCACTCTACCCCGGTTTTTGAGCTTCAAATGGACAGGTAAGTCAGTAAACTTCATACGTTTGAATGAGAAAATCAGACGAACGCTAAATTTTTGTTGTAAGAGTGTAATGGAAGCGGTAAAAGCGGCTAGTATTTAAAGGGATGGGTGACATCTCAGCGTTGTCGGAGGAGATATTTCATGATGATACGTGAGCAAATAGAAGAAAAATTAAGGACAACGTTCCAACCCGTGTTCCTTGAAGTTGTGGATGAAAGCTATCGTCACAATGTTCCGGCAGGCTCTGAAAGCCATTTTAAAGTTGTGCTGGTCAGCGATCGCTTCACTGGCGAACGTTTTCTTAATCGTCATCGGATGATTTACAGTACGTTAACGGCGGAACTCTCCACAACCGTACATGCGCTGGCGCTGCATACCTACACCATTAAGGAGTGGGAAGGGTTGCAGGATACGGTTTTCGCGTCGCCTCCTTGTCGTGGAGCAGGGAGCATCGCGTAGAAAAACGCATTTGCAACAACTGACGCTTTTCCAGTATGTTGCTACAGATTATGTGAAAACGGCCTGCGGGCCGTTTTGTTTTGTCTGAATTTTGAACGGGTAGTGCAGTATTCAGACAAAAATTAGCCGGGAATTGTGAAAAAAGCCGCAGCAACGCGCGATAACCGTTCTCGACTCATAAAAGTGATGCCGCTATAATGCGGCGTCTTATTTTTCGGAATGTCTTCGGGATGATTCTGACGACAGGGAATGTGATTGATTAAGAGAACATCCCAGTTCCGCGAAGCCAACAACCTGTGCTTGCGGAGTAGAGTTGACCGAGCACTGTGATTTTTTGAGGTAACAAGATGCAAGTTTCAGTTGAAACCACTCAAGGCCTTGGCCGCCGTGTAACGATTACAATCGCTGCTGACAGCATCGAGACCGCTGTGAAAAGCGAGCTGGTCAACGTAGCGAAGAAAGTACGTATTGACGGCTTCCGTAAGGGCAAAGTACCGATGAATGTTGTTGCTCAGCGTTATGGCGCTTCTGTTCGCCAGGACGTTCTGGGCGATCTGATGAGCCGTCACTTCGTTGACGCGATTATCAAAGAAAAAATCAACCCGGCGGGTGCTCCGAACTACGTTCCGGGCGAATACAAGCTGGGTGAAGACTTCACCTACGCGGTAGAGTTTGAAGTCTATCCGGAAGTTGAGCTGACAGGTCTGGACGCAATCGAAGTTGAAAAACCGGTTGTTGAAGTGACTGACGCTGACGTTGACGTGATGCTGGATACTCTGCGTAAGCAGCAGGCGACCTGGAAAGATAAAGACGGCGCTGTTGATGCAGAAGACCGCGTTACTGTCGATTTCACCGGTTCTGTAGACGGTGAAGAGTTCGAAGGCGGTAAAGCGACTGACTTCGTACTGGCGATGGGCCAGGGTCGTATGATCCCGGGCTTTGAAGACGGTATCAAAGGCCACAAAGCGGGCGAAGAGTTCACCATCGACGTGACCTTCCCGGAAGAGTACCACGCTGAAAACCTGAAAGGTAAAGCGGCTAAATTCGTTATCAACCTGAAAAAAGTTGAAGAGCGTGAGCTGCCGGAACTGACTGCTGAATTCATCAAACGTTTCGGCGTTGAAGATGGTTCCGTAGAAGGTCTGCGTGCTGAAGTGCGTAAAAACATGGAGCGCGAGCTGAAAGGCGCGGTACGTAACCGTGTTAAATCTCAGGCTATCGAAGGTCTGGTAAAAGCGAATGACATCGACGTTCCTGCGGCACTGATCGACAGCGAAATCGACGTTCTGCGTCGTCAGGCTGCTCAGCGTTTCGGCGGCAACGAGAAACAAGCTCTGGAACTGCCGCGTGAACTGTTCGAAGAACAGGCTAAGCGCCGCGTTGTTGTTGGCCTGCTGCTGGGCGAAGTGATTCGTACCAACGAGCTGAAAGCTGACGAAGAGCGTGTTAAAGGCCTGATCGAAGAGATGGCTTCCGCTTACGAAGATCCGAAAGAAGTTGTTGAGTTCTACAGCAAAAACAAAGAACTTATGGACAACATGCGTAACGTCGCTCTGGAAGAACAAGCTGTTGAAGCCGTTCTGGCGAAAGCGAATGTGACTGAAAAAGCCACTTCCTTCAACGAGCTGATGAACCAGCAGGCGTAATTCGTTGCTTAAGTAGCACGAAATTCGCACAAAAGCCCGTCACCGCCCGGTGGCGGGTTTTTTTTTGTCACGCATTTTGCATGGGAAGAGTGCGAAAACAGCGTTTCAGTGTTAGCGTTACAGCAAAAGATTGTTATGCTTGAATTATGGCGATGCCGTACCCATAACAGAGGGACTAGCTGATAATCCGTCCATAAGGTTACAATCGGTACAGCAGGTTTTTTCATTTTTTATCCAGGAGACGGAAATGTCATACAGCGGCGAACGAGATAACTTTGCACCCCATATGGCGCTGGTGCCGATGGTCATTGAACAGACTTCACGTGGTGAGCGCTCTTTTGATATCTATTCTCGTCTACTTAAGGAACGTGTCATTTTTCTGACAGGCCAGGTTGAAGACCACATGGCTAACCTGATTGTGGCGCAGATGCTGTTCCTGGAAGCGGAAAACCCGGAAAAAGATATCTATCTGTACATCAACTCCCCTGGCGGGGTGATTACCGCAGGGATGTCTATTTATGACACCATGCAGTTCATTAAGCCGGACGTTAGCACCATTTGTATGGGCCAGGCGTGCTCAATGGGGGCATTTTTGCTGACTGCAGGTGCAAAAGGTAAACGTTTCTGCCTGCCGAATTCTCGCGTCATGATCCACCAGCCTCTGGGCGGTTACCAGGGCCAGGCGACGGATATTGAAATTCATGCCCGTGAAATTCTGAAAGTGAAAGGGCGCATGAATGAACTTATGGCGCACCATACGGGTCAATCTCTTGAGCAGATTGAACGTGATACTGAGCGCGATCGCTTCCTCTCCGCTTCTGAAGCGGTGGAGTATGGATTAGTCGACTCGATTTTGACCCATCGTAATTGATGCCCAGGGCGCAAGTGTGCCGCTATAATATCTAAGGGCGGCACAACGCTGACAAGCGACTTGCGCCTGAGAATGGCATTTGCGTCGTCGTGTGCGGCACAAAGAACAAAGAAGAGGTTTTGACTCATGACAGATAAACGCAAAGATGGCTCGGGCAAATTGTTGTACTGCTCTTTTTGCGGCAAAAGCCAGCATGAAGTGCGTAAGCTGATCGCCGGTCCATCCGTGTATATCTGCGACGAATGTGTTGATTTATGTAACGACATCATTCGCGAAGAGATTAAGGAAGTGGCACCGCACCGTGAGCGTAGTGCGCTGCCGACGCCGCATGAAATTCGCAATCACCTGGACGATTATGTTATCGGCCAGGAGCAGGCGAAAAAAGTGCTGGCGGTCGCGGTATACAACCATTACAAACGTCTGCGTAACGGCGACACCAGCAATGGCGTCGAGTTGGGCAAAAGTAACATTCTGCTGATTGGTCCAACGGGTTCCGGGAAAACGTTGCTGGCCGAAACGCTGGCGCGTCTGCTGGACGTACCGTTCACTATGGCGGACGCCACCACCCTGACCGAAGCGGGTTATGTGGGTGAGGATGTTGAGAACATCATTCAGAAGTTGTTGCAGAAATGCGATTACGATGTGCAGAAAGCACAGCGCGGTATTGTCTACATCGATGAAATCGACAAGATTTCCCGTAAATCAGACAACCCGTCTATTACCCGTGACGTTTCCGGTGAAGGCGTACAGCAGGCACTGTTGAAACTGATCGAAGGGACGGTTGCCGCCGTTCCGCCGCAGGGCGGTCGTAAACATCCGCAGCAGGAATTCTTGCAGGTTGATACCTCTAAGATTCTGTTCATCTGTGGTGGTGCGTTTGCCGGGCTGGATAAGGTTATCTCCCATCGTGTAGAAACAGGGTCGGGCATTGGTTTTGGCGCGACGGTAAAAGCGAAGTCTGATAAGGCTAGCGAAGGTGAACTGCTGTCGCAGGTTGAACCAGAAGATCTGATCAAATTTGGTCTGATCCCTGAGTTCATTGGTCGTTTGCCAGTGGTCGCAACCCTGAACGAACTGAGCGAAGAAGCGCTGATCCAAATTCTGAAAGAGCCGAAAAACGCGCTGACCAAGCAGTATCAGGCGCTGTTTAATCTCGAAGGTGTGGATTTAGAGTTCCGTGATGAAGCGCTGGACGCTATCGCCCGTAAAGCGATGGCGCGTAAGACGGGGGCGCGTGGCCTGCGTTCTATCGTAGAAGCCGCTCTGCTCGACACGATGTACGATTTGCCTTCAATGGAAGATGTTGAAAAAGTGGTGATCGATGAGTCCGTCATCGGCGGCCAGAGCAAGCCGTTGCTGATTTATGGCAAGCCCGAAGCGCAGCAAGCATCTGGCGAATAATTAGCCATTTCATACAATCAGTTAATCAAAAAGGGGGGATTTTATCCCCCCTTTTATTTTTCCTGTAAACACGCCGTTGAATGTGTGGGAAACATCCCCATATACTGCTTACATGTTAATGGTCGTGTGAAACACAGTCACATAACCAGATTACCTGGCGGACACTAAACTAAGAGAGAGCTCTATGAATCCTGAGCGTTCTGAACGCATTGAAATCCCCGTATTGCCGTTGCGCGATGTGGTGGTTTATCCGCACATGGTCATACCCTTATTTGTAGGGCGGGAAAAATCTATCCGTTGTCTGGAAGCGGCTATGGACCATGATAAAAAAATCATGCTGGTCGCCCAGAAAGAAGCATCAACGGATGAGCCGGGTGTAAACGATCTTTTCACCGTCGGGACCGTGGCCTCTATTTTGCAGATGCTGAAACTGCCTGACGGTACCGTAAAGGTACTGGTCGAGGGGTTACAGCGCGCGCGTATTTCTGCGCTGTCTGATAATGGCGAGCATTTCTCTGCGAAGGCAGAGTACCTTGAGTCGCCAGCTATTGACGAGCGTGAGCAGGAAGTGCTGGTACGCACCGCGATTAGCCAGTTCGAAGGCTATATCAAGCTGAACAAAAAAATTCCGCCAGAAGTGCTGACATCGCTCAATAGTATTGACGATCCGGCCCGTCTGGCTGACACCATCGCTGCGCACATGCCGCTGAAGCTGGCAGACAAGCAATCTGTGCTGGAAATGTCCGACGTCAACGAACGTCTGGAATACCTGATGGCGATGATGGAATCCGAAATCGATCTGCTGCAGGTTGAGAAGCGTATTCGCAACCGCGTCAAAAAGCAGATGGAGAAATCCCAGCGCGAGTACTATCTGAACGAGCAAATGAAAGCCATTCAGAAAGAACTCGGCGAAATGGACGACGCGCCGGATGAAAACGAAGCGCTGAAACGCAAAATCGACGCGGCGAAAATGCCGAAAGAGGCAAAAGAGAAAGCGGAAGCAGAACTGCAGAAGCTGAAAATGATGTCTCCGATGTCGGCAGAAGCGACCGTGGTACGCGGCTACATCGACTGGATGGTGCAGGTACCGTGGAATGCGCGTAGCAAGGTCAAAAAAGATCTGCGTCAGGCGCAAGAAATCCTCGACACCGACCATTACGGTCTGGAGCGAGTGAAAGACCGCATCCTTGAGTACCTCGCGGTACAAAGCCGTGTGAACAAAATCAAGGGGCCAATCCTGTGTCTGGTTGGACCGCCGGGGGTAGGTAAAACGTCTCTGGGCCAGTCCATTGCGAAAGCGACCGGGCGCAAATACATCCGTATGGCGCTGGGCGGCGTACGTGATGAAGCTGAAATTCGCGGTCACCGTCGTACGTACATTGGCTCTATGCCGGGTAAACTGATCCAAAAAATGGCGAAAGTGGGGGTTAAAAACCCGCTGTTCCTGCTCGATGAGATCGACAAAATGTCGTCCGACATGCGTGGCGATCCGGCTTCTGCACTGCTTGAAGTGCTGGATCCTGAGCAGAACGTGGCGTTCAGCGATCACTACCTGGAAGTGGACTACGATCTCAGTGATGTGATGTTTGTCGCGACTTCTAACTCCATGAACATTCCGGCGCCGCTGCTGGATCGTATGGAAGTGATCCGTCTGTCCGGTTATACCGAAGACGAGAAACTGAACATTGCGAAGCGTCATCTGCTGCCGAAGCAAATTGAGCGTAACGCACTGAAAAAAGGCGAATTGACGGTCGACGATAGCGCCATTATTGGCATTATTCGTTACTACACCCGTGAAGCGGGCGTGCGTAGCCTGGAGCGTGAAATCTCCAAATTGTGCCGTAAAGCCGTTAAACAGTTGCTGCTGGATAAGTCACTGAAACACATTGTGATCAATGGCGACAACCTGCACGATTACCTCGGCGTACAACGCTTCGACTATGGCCGCGCGGACAGCGAAAATCGCGTGGGTCAGGTCACGGGGCTGGCATGGACCGAGGTGGGCGGGGATCTGCTGACCATTGAAACGGCCTGTGTACCAGGGAAAGGGAAACTCACCTATACGGGTTCTCTGGGCGAAGTCATGCAGGAGTCCATTCAGGCTGCGTTGACAGTGGTGCGCGCGCGGGCGGAAAAACTGGGTATTAATCCGGACTTTTACGAGAAACGCGATATCCACGTTCACGTACCCGAAGGTGCGACGCCGAAAGATGGTCCGAGTGCCGGTATTGCGATGTGTACAGCCCTGGTTTCCTGTCTGACCGGTAACCCGGTTCGCGCTGATGTGGCAATGACCGGTGAGATCACTTTGCGTGGCCAGGTGCTGCCAATCGGTGGTTTGAAGGAAAAACTGCTGGCCGCACACCGTGGTGGGATCAAGACCGTGTTAATTCCTGACGAAAATAAACGTGACCTGGAAGAGATTCCGGATAATGTTATTGCCGATCTTGATATTCATCCGGTGAAACGTATTGAGGAAGTTCTGACGCTTGCGCTGCAAAATGAACCCTCTGGTATACAAGTTGTAACCGCAAAATAGTGACCTCGCGCAAAGAGCGCTAATAAAAACAGGGCTGGCAGGCCATTTCGGACTTGCCAGCCTTTTTTTGTATCGCTAACTTAGATGCTGAATTAGGCTTGCCATCATTAACGGGTGTTGTAAGGGCATGGCAGGCCTGATATAACTGCTGCGCGGTCGCACTTTGAAGGATTCAGGTGCGATATAAATTATAAAGAGGAAGAGAAGAGTGAATAAATCTCAACTGATCGACAAAATTGCTGCAGGGGCTGATATCTCTAAGGCTGCGGCTGGACGTGCGTTAGATGCAATTATTGCTTCTGTTACTGAATCTCTGAAAGAAGGGGATGATGTTGCACTGGTAGGTTTTGGTACTTTTGCTGTTAAAGAGCGTGCTGCCCGTACTGGTCGCAACCCGCAAACAGGTAAAGAGATCACCATCGCTGCTGCTAAAGTGCCGGGTTTCCGTGCAGGTAAAGCACTGAAAGACGCGGTAAACTAAGAGTGATCCCCCCAGGGGATGTGGCAAAGTACAAGGGCGCATCATCAGATGTGCCTTTTTTATTTGTGATCCGGGACTTTCTACACGTTGTGGGCTGACAATTGCCCCCGTTTCTTGTCACAATAGGCCTTTCCGCGCAGCGTTTTGGAAACGCTATGCTGCGTGAGGTTATACATCACCTACAGCGGAGTGTGGTTACACCATGATGGACAGCTTACGCACGGCTGCTAACAGTCTCGTGCTCAAGATTATTTTCGGTATCATTATCGTGTCGTTCATTTTGACCGGCGTGAGTGGTTACCTGATTGGCGGAGGCAATAACTACGCCGCAAAAGTGAATGGCCAGGAAATCAGCCGCGGGCAGTTTGAGAATGCGTTTAACAATGAACGCAACCGCATGCAGCAACAGTTAGGCGATCAGTTCTCTGAACTGGCGGCGAACGAAAGCTACATGAAAACGCTGCGTCAGCAGACGCTGAACCGTCTTATCGACGAAGCGCTGCTGGACCAGTATTCCCGCGAACTCAAACTGAACATCAGCGATGAGCAGGTCAAGCAGACTATCTTCGCAACGCCAGCCTTCCAGGTCGACGGTAAATTTGATAACGAACGCTACAATGCGATTGTTAACAAGATGGGAATGACGGCCGATCAATACGCACAGGCGCTGCGTAACCAGCTGACGACACAACAGGTGATCAACGGCGTTGCAGGCACCGAGTTTATGCTGAAGGGCGAAACTGACGAACTGGCGGAATTGGTTGCCCAGCAGCGCGTCGTTCGTGAAGCGACTATCGACGTGAATGCCCTTGCGGCGAAGCAGCAGGTTACCGACCTGGAAATTTCCAGCTACTACGAGCAGAATAAAAATAGCTTTATGACGCCGGAGCAGTTTCGCGTGAGCTACATCAAGCTGGATGCCGCAGCGATGCAGGAGACGGCCAGCGATGCCGATATCCAGGCTTATTATGACCAGCACCAGGAGCAGTTCACTCAACCGCAGCGTAACCGTTACAGCATCATTCAGACCAAAACGGAAGATGACGCGAAAGCGGTACTGGATGCGCTGAATAAAGGCGGTGATTTCGCCGCCCTGGCGAAAGAGAAATCCGCGGACATCATTTCGGCCCGTAACGGTGGCGATATGGGGTGGCTGGAAGATGCTACGACGCCGGATGAGCTGAAAAATGCCGGTCTGAAAGAAAAAGGCCAGTTGTCCGGTGTCATCAAATCGTCTGTCGGTTATCTGGTCGCGCGTCTGGATGACGTCCAGCCTGCTAAAGTCAAACCGCTGAGCGAAGCGCGCGACGACATTGCTGCGAAAGTGAAGCAAGAAAAAGCACTGGATGCGTACTATGCGTTGCAGCAGAAAGTGAGCGATGCTGCAAGCAATGACAACGAATCTCTGGCGGGCGCAGAACAGGCCGCTGGTATGAAAGCCGTTGAGACAGGCTGGTTTAGCCGTGACAGCTTGCCGGAAGAACTGAATTTCAAACCGGTTTCCGATGCTGTCTTTAATGGTGGCCTGGTAGGGCAGAACGGTGCGCCGGGTAACAACTCCGACATCATCACCGTCGATGGCGATCGTGCCTTTGTACTGCGTGTTGCCGAGCACAAAGCAGAAGCGGTTAAACCGCTGGCTGAGGTGAAAGAACAGGTGACTGCGCTTGTGAAGCACAATAAAGCGGTGCAACAGGCGAAACTGGATGCGGACAAACTGCTGGTTGAGCTGAAAGCCGGTAAAGGCGTTGAGGCGATGAAGGCGGCAGGTCTGAGCTTTGGTGAGTCTAAAACGCTGAGCCGTACAGGTCAGGATCCGGTGAGTCAGGCCGCGTTTGCTCTGAGCCTGCCTGCGAAGGATAAGCCTGTCTACGGTGTTGCCAATGATATGCAGGGTAACGTGGTGCTGCTGGCGCTGGATGCCGTGAAAGCGGGTTCAATGCCGGAAGAACAGAAAAAAGCGATGGTTCAGGGGATCACCCAGAACAACGCTCAAATTGTCTTTGAAGCGCTGATGAGTAACCTGCGTAAAGCGGCGAAAATTAAAGTCGGTGATGCGCTGGAACAGCAGCAGTAATCGAGACGCTTCGCAGAAATTTGCAAAAAGTTGTAATCCCCAAAGGCCGCTTTCGCGGCCTTTTCCATTTCTGATATTTGCCATTTGTTCCTGTTTCCTCGCCTCGTTATCGTGACGTCACTGTTAATAAACAAGGAGAAACAGTATGAAACGTGGAATCAGAACTTTGCTGGTAGCGCTGTCCCTGACCTGTACAGGTGTGACAGGCGGTGCGCTGGCCGCAGAGCCAGTGGCAAAAAATCCGGCAGTACAAACTAAGGCTGAGGCACCTGCTACGGCTAAAACTAAAGCATCAGTCCCTGCGAAAGCCAGTGATGAAGAGGGCACTCGGGTGAGTATCAATACCGCTTCTGCAGAGGAGTTAGCGCGGGCAATGAATGGCGTTGGGTTGAAAAAGGCGCAGGCCATCGTCAGCTATCGGGAAGAGTACGGTCCGTTTAAAACCGTTGATGATCTAAAACAGGTGCCAGGGATGGGGAGTTCGCTGGTGGAGCGTAACCTGGCAGTTTTAACACTTTAATAACTTGCGTAGTGGCAAAAATTTGCCATGCTATAGAGGTCATACCAGTTGTGACCTCTATACAGCCGTCTAATCGATAAAAACAAACTAAGGTTCCTGCGCTATGCAAACACAGATTAAAGTCCGTGGTTATCATCTCGATGTCTATCAGCATGTCAACAACGCCCGCTATCTTGAATTTCTGGAAGAGGCGCGCTGGGACGGCCTGGAAAACAGCGACAGCTTTCAGTGGATGACGGCCCATAACATCGCTTTTGTGGTGGTAAACATCAATATCAACTACCGTCGCCCGGCGGTGCTGAGTGATCTGCTGACCGTGACCAGTCAGGTGCAGCAAATCAACGGTAAGAGTGGTGTTTTAAGTCAGGTCATTACACTGGAGCCAGAGGGGCAGGTCGTAGTGGATGCGCAGATTACCTTTGTGTGTATCGATCTGAAATCGCAAAAGGCGCTGCCGCTTGAAGGCGAGTTACGCGAAAAACTGGAGCAGATGGTGAAGTAACATCTTATTGCCTGATGGCGCTGTGCTTATCAGGCCTACATGTTCATCTTGCGTAACGAGTAGGCCGGATAAGGTGTTTTACGCCGTCATCTGGCGAAACCGACAGAAATTACTTCAGTCCGGTTTTCTGCTTCATCGCCGCCATGACTGTAGCTTTATCCGCCAGATAATGGGTCAGTCCGTTAGCGCGCAGGGTACAAGCGGCGCAGTGCCCACAGCCGTCGCCTTTGATCCCGTTATAGCACGTCAACGTCTCCTGACGGACGAGATCCAGTTTGCCCCAGTAATCGGCCAGCGCCCAGGTTTCGGCTTTATCAATCCACATTAATGGTGTTTCAAAGCGGATATCCTTTGCCATCCCCAGACTGACAGCGTGATTTAGCGCTTTGACAAACTCATCGCGGCAATCTGGATAACCGGAGAAATCCGTTTCACAAACACCGGTGATCACCGCCTCGGCCTTTACCTGGTAGGCGTAGATGGCCGCCAGTGTCAAAAACAGGATATTGCGCCCAGGCACGAAGGTGTTGGGAATGCCATCTGCGTCCGGTTCGTAGTCCGGCACAGGAATGTTGTCGCGCGTCAGACTGCTGATTGCCAGTTCGTTCAGTAGCGTTACATCGAGCACTTTGTGTGAACGTGCGCCGAGTTTTAAGACCAGGTCACGTGCGACATCAATCTCAGCGCGATGGCGCTGACCATAATCAAAGGTGACGCAATGGACTTCATCATATTGATGTAGTGCTTGCGCCAGGCAGGTGGTGGAGTCCTGACCCCCACTGAATACTACGACGGCACGTTTCATGGCTTATCCTGACAAATGATAAAACGCTATGGTAGCGTCTGAGGGGGGCGCCGACCAGCTTCTTCATGACGCGGAGGAGGCAACCAGGCTTCGGCGAAGTCAAACCAGCCGCGTGCGTTTAGTCGGACCCCATTGACGCCCGGTGGCGCGCTAATGCGATAGTGGTAATTAAAGAGCGGTGTGAGCGTGGCATCATTCATCAGATTTGCGAACACCTGCGCAAGTGCCGCATAACGATCGTCCTCGTCGGGCTGAATCTGTAGCGCATCCAGCGTTGCCTGTAGATGGGAATAGGCGGGAGCGTCTAAGACATGCGGCCAGAGCGGATCGCAGCGTAGCCATTGCTCAAGCGTATACTCTGGCGCTTCGCCAATGAGCCTGTCGCCCATCATCAAATCGGCATCCGCCAGAATAGTGCTGTTGTCCCAGTTCTTAGCATTATGAAAAATAAGCGTTAACTCACAACCGAGCGTAGCCAGATAGTGCCTGAGCTGTTCTGCCATGGTATGCAGTTCAACGGGCAGATGGTAGACCAGTGTGAGTTTTTCCGGCAGTTCTACCTCATCCAGCCTTTCCCACCGGGGCATGTTCCAGTCGGGCAGCAACGCCTGGCTCGGCGTAATCAAGTTTTCATCAACAGGCAATGTTTGCAGTAGCGATGTGTGATGAATGATATCCACCAATCTTCTCGCCTGTTGCACACTCAGCCCCGGCCCTTTCTTGAGTGTTAAATAGCAAAATCCGAGGCTGATACCGCTACTCACCTGACTGAGCGTGGTCAGCTCTTCAGGTTTCCCGATCGCTATCTGCACCGGGTGGCGGCAACTGGTCCCCAGGTCTTGTGCGAAAAGCTGCGGTGTTATCCAGTATTCAACCGCCTTTAGCAACGGATGGCTTCGGTGAAAATGATCGTGGCTTTCAAGGCGGACAAGCTCTGGCGTAAATAACGCCAGCCGGAAAGGACCGGTGCCGACCAGTGGCTGCTGCGGATGCGCCAGAAGGCTGCAATAGCTCGCCAGGCGGTGCGCCAGCCAATAATCAGGCCGATGCAGAATGAATGTCAGACATTGCGGGTGGCTGATTTCAATACGCTTCACGCTAATGAACAATTTATTGAGCGCCGGAAGGTTGAGCAGCATGAGTAGCCGTTCATGTAGCTGCGAGGTTGCCACAGCATCGCCATTGTGCCAGTAAAGTGGAGAGCGAATATAAAAATCCCAGCGTAAACCATCAGGGGAGACATCCCAGTGATGCGCCAGATCTCCGCAAGGACGCTGATTATGACGGTCGAAGCAGGTTAATCCGGAGAAAATCTGCCCGGCAAGATGTTGTTCAGCGCGCCCGGGGAGGAATCCAGGATGGAGGGGATCAAGAGGACGATAATAGGGAATACGTAGTGTCGGCGTATCGTTTTGCCATTGCCCGCCCATAAACGGCTGCAGCATGGCGCGCAGTTCGCCTGGCGCCAGTTGCGCCAGCTCCAGCACATTGAGTTGCTGCCCTTTCTCCAGCGCTTGCTCCATCATGGTATTGCGCAATGATTCCGGCGTGACCAAAAAACGGAGTTGCCCTCGTTTTCCGCGCCCGGACTGCGACTCCCACGTCAGCCATCCTGCGTCCTGCGCCTGGCGAAGCAGTGTCCGCACATGACGTTCGCTACAAAAACAGCGTTCTGCCAGCTCGCCCACGGTCACAAACTGAGGTTCGCCAGCAGAAGGTTGCCAGAGGCGTTGGTATTGTTTGAGTCGATTGAGAAGTCGCATAAACCCGGAACAATTCCTTTTATCTATTCACTATTACTTCCGTATATCTCAGGTGATACTGAACCACAAGTTAATCGTGTCACAGAGTGGAGAAAGAGATGGCTCGTCTGGCAGCATTTGATATGGATGGCACACTACTGATGCCAAACCACCATTTGGGCGATGAAACCCTTTCAACACTGGCGCGTTTGCGCGAACGTGACATTACCCTGACATTTGCGACGGGTCGGCATGTGCTGGAGATGCAGCATATTTTGGGCTCGTTTTCACTGGAAGCCTTCCTGATCACCGGTAACGGTACGCGCGTTCATACGCTGGAAGGAGAGGTTCTGCATCGGCAGGATCTTGACCCAGACATCGCGGATCTGGTGCTGCATCAGACGTGGGACACGCAGGCCAGCATGCACGTATTCAATGACAACGGCTGGTTCACCGGGCAGGAAATCCCGTCGATGTTGCATGCTCACGTCTATAGCGGATTTCGTTATCAGGTCGTGGATGTAAAACGGATCCCTGCTCATCAGGTAACGAAGATCTGTTTCTGTGGCGATCACGATGACCTGATCCGGCTTCGTATTCAACTGAACGACGCGCTGGGCGAACGGGCAAACCTCTGTTTTTCCGCAGTCGATTGTCTGGAAGTTTTGCCGCTGGGTTGTAATAAAGGAGCCGCCCTGACGGTACTGAGCAATCATCTGGGCTTTACGCTGGCTGAGTGTATGGCGTTTGGTGATGCCATGAACGATCGTGAAATGCTGGGGAGCGTTGGACGCGGTTTGATCATGGGGAACGCTATGCCGCAACTGATTGCCGAGCTCCCTCATTTATCAGTGATTGGGCATTGCCGTAATCAGGCTGTTTCTCACTATTTAACGCATTGGCTGGATAATCCACATCTACCTTATTCCCCCGAATGAGAGATCCCTTCCAGCAAGCCAGACATGAACAGTCATTGTCTGGCTTTTTTGTCTATAGAAAACCCCCAGCTAGGCTGGGGGTTCAGTAAAGCTTTCAGCTTTGAGCCAGTTATTAAAACCCCTTTTGATTTGTTAAAACACCTTGCGGTCTGGCAACTGCAAATGTTCAACAAGAAATCAACAGGGGGTCCCAATGAGGGACGAAAAGA
>NZ_JANEWG010000149.1 GCF_028069725.1 Citrobacter sp. Awk 4 | reverse complement strand
GGTTACATCTCTTAAGAATGACATTGATTCTATGAAAAATGAGATAAAGTCTGCTGAGGCAGCTATAGCTGGTTTAGGTATTGCAATAGGGGCTAGTGTATTAATTAGTATCGCTTCACTTGTTGCTGGCCCTGCAGGGCTTATCTTATGGATATTCACCGGTGCTGCTATATGTGTGTCAATTGCGTTCATTGTTACCAATTCAAATAAAATTAAAACACTCAATGCCAGTATTGAGGCAAAAAGTTCGACAATGTCAAAACTTGAGTTAGATGTTGCGACATTAGCTGTAGCGGCTCAGAGTTTTACTGATTTTAGTAATCAAGCTACCGAGTTGGTTTCTGTTCTTCGTGGAATGTTAGATACGTGGAAAGATATTAAAGGACAATTAATTCTAACCAGAAATGAAATAGATAAATCTGGTTCTCATTACGATACTGAGGACTGGTTGAG
>NZ_JANEWG010000148.1 GCF_028069725.1 Citrobacter sp. Awk 4 | reverse complement strand
GGCTTACGAGGAGCGCAGTAACCAAATCTGTTCTTTCAGTTTAGCCTTAACAGGCGCATAACTTCAAGACTAACTCCTCTAAATCAGTTACCAGTGGCTGCTGCCAGTGGCGATAAGTCGTGTCTTTCCGGGTTGGACTCAAGATGATAGTTACCGGATAAGGCGCAGCAGTCGGACTGACAGTCCATCCAGGAGCGAACTGCCTTCGCGGAACTGAGTGTCAGGCGTGGAATAAGATAAACGCGGCCATAACAACGGAATGACACCGGTAAACCGAAAGGCAGGAATGCGGGGGAGCACGAGGGAGCCACCAGGGGGAAACGCCTGGTATCTTTAAGCCGCATCGGGTTTCGCCACCACTGATTTAAGCGTCAGATTTCATGATGTTTGTCAGGGGGGCGGAGCCTATGGAAAAACGGCTTCGCCGCGGCCTTATCTCT
>NZ_JANEWG010000147.1 GCF_028069725.1 Citrobacter sp. Awk 4 | reverse complement strand
TTATTCCTCCAGGCTACCGGGTCGGGCGCGAGGTAACGTATATGGACGCTCCCGGGATGCAATATATTTTTCAGTTAAGCGATAAAACGGGTAGATGCAGCCATATATCCGGTTTCTGATGGGATTTCTTTATCCCGAACCATGATGAAATCCGCCAGGCAGGTACCAATCATCCTCTACGGGCTGACTTGCCCTTGCTACCTCTCAGTGTATCCTGCCTGCGGTCTTACCTGTTTTGCCATCTTCTGAAGTCACCTGCACCTACCAGGACGTTAACTCTTTTTCAGCACCTCGCCAGCCCGCCTGACCTTGTGTCAGGCGGGCTGGCGAGGCTGATATTCTGTGTTACGTGTCAACATTGACCACATAATTCTCGACGTTTTTGCCGCCATCGCGACAACTGCAACATTGTAGTGCTTCCGCTCAAGCAGTCCCTGAAGCCAGACATTCTTCTCAACGGCGCCGTTCCGGTTGACCCAGGCGGTAAGTGCGCGTGCG
>NZ_JANEWG010000146.1 GCF_028069725.1 Citrobacter sp. Awk 4 | reverse complement strand
TAATCGACTTGCTACCAATAAATTTCTTTATCAAAGGCAACCATTCAGAATAACTCCCTGACAGTTTTTCACTCTCATGTTTACTTGTCTTTGACCAATCTATTTTAGAACCCTTCCATTCAAAATGGTCAGATAGTTCATCAGCAAGATCTTCCCAATCCTCTATTATTTGAGGAGGGTTAGTGATATTTAATATCAACTCTTTTATTTCATTATCAAGAGTCATGAGCCTCTCCATGGTTTTGAGGGGAGATTAAATAGTTTCTGAAGCTTAGTTACTGTGGATTCTGATACTTCAAACAAGAAGTGTTCTCCCTTATCTTTCCCGCTAAACACATTAATATGAGCGCCACTTCTCTCATCAAATTCAATTCTAAATCCGGTTTTCCCATCAAGAGTGGTCATACCAACAGGTTGTCCCTTTGTAGAGCCAAATTTACCTGTATTAACTTTTTCTGCTACAAATCCACGTTCTTCAAGCCATTTTAATGCTTTATTTCTAGCTT
>NZ_JANEWG010000145.1 GCF_028069725.1 Citrobacter sp. Awk 4 | reverse complement strand
GTTGTAACCAAACATATATAAGCCTGTGGCATGGAATGCCATTAAAAAAAATATGCTATCTGGCGGATAAAGAAATAAATTTCATGGAGGATTATTCTGCGAAGAGAATTGCAACATCAGAAATTATGCGTTCCATTATAGCATCTGCTTTTCATGAGCGTGTCGATAATGTTTTTATAACAGGACAGCCACGAAATGATTTTTTGTTCGAAAAAATAGATTTTAGTTTTTTACGGAATGAAAAAAANAAAAAAATTGCTTTCTATGCACCTACATTTCGGCAAAATGAATACGTATTAGAAAGTTGTGATGGTGAGAAAATTGAAAGTAATAACTTTTTTCGGTTAGCTGATTTTAGATTTGACAACTTATGTGAGTTTCTCAAGAAAAATGATATATTATTGCTTGTAAAGTTGCATCCATTTGAAGAAAATGCACTCAATGGAATTGAGTTTCCAAATTGCATAAAGATCATAAAAAGTAGTGAGTTTAACTCCGCGGGATATGATATTAATCATCTTTTAGC
>NZ_JANEWG010000144.1 GCF_028069725.1 Citrobacter sp. Awk 4 | reverse complement strand
AGCCACATGAGGACATCCCCATGAAGAAGCGTTTTTCCGAAGAACAGATCATCAATATCCTCCGCGAGGCTGAAGCCGGGGTTTCTGCCCGTGAGCTCTGCCGTAAGCACGCCATTTCCGACGCCACCTTTTACACCTGGCGTAAGAAGTATGGCGGTATGGAGGTGCCCGAGGTTAAGCGCCTCAAGTCGCTTGAGGAAGAGAACGCCAGACTCAAGAAGCTGCTTGCCGAAGCCATGCTGGATAAGGAGGCACTTCAGGTGGCTCTGGGGCGAAAGTACTGACGACAGACCAGAAGCGGGAAGCCGTTGAGTTTATGTGTGATGCGACCGGTCTGTCGCAACGTCGTGCCTGCAGGCTTACAGGTTTGTCCCTGTCGACCTGCCGCTATGAGGTTCAGCGTCCGGCGGCTGATGCGCATTTATCAGGGCGTATTACTGAGCTGGCGCTTGAACGCAGACGTTTTGGTTATCGGCGCATCTGGCAGCTGCTGCGTCGGGAGGGCCTTCACGTCAATCACAAGCGGGTATA
>NZ_JANEWG010000143.1 GCF_028069725.1 Citrobacter sp. Awk 4 | reverse complement strand
ACCACTTTGTGATTCATGACTGGGGTGAAGTCGTAACAAGGTAACCGTAGGGGAACCTGCGGTTGGATCACCTCCTTACCTTAAAGAACCTGCCTTTGCAGTGCTCACACAGATTGTCTGATGAAAAGTAAATAGCAAGGCGTCTTGCGATTGAGACTGATACGTCCCCTTCGTCTAGAGGCCCAGGACACCGCCCTTTCACGGCGGTAACAGGGGTTCGAATCCCCTAGGGGACGCCACTTGCTGGTTCGTGAGTGAAAGTCACCTGCCTTAATATCTCAAAACTGACTTCCGAGTCATGTTTGAGATATTTGCTCTTTAAAAATCTGGATCAAGCTGAAAATTGAAACGACACACTGTTTCATTTCTCCGTAATAAGAAATGAAAAGCGGTGTGTTCGAGTCTCTCAAATTTTCACGACACGGNGGTGTTTTACGAAACATCTTCGGGTTGTGAGGTTAAGCGACTAAGCGTACACGGTGGATGCCCTGGCAGTCAGAGGCGATGAAGGACGTGCTAATCTGCGATAAGCGTCGGTAAGGTGATAT
>NZ_JANEWG010000142.1 GCF_028069725.1 Citrobacter sp. Awk 4 | reverse complement strand
ACACCGAACTGTTATTATTCTGTTAACAACAAATCCGCACCAACCATTGCTTTTGTCTGATTGCTTGCTATTCATGCAAGTTATTGGTTGAACATTCGTGACGGAGCAGGCAGAAACGTCCCGGTTTCACTTCCCCTCCCCCACTGACGGAACAAATCCGTTCATCCATACCTGTTTCCTGACGGGCAATTATTGCTCTGGTAAAGGGAGTCACCGTCACGTCACAAACCCTGGCAGAAGGAGGGTACAGACGCAGGATACGTTCTTCCCTGGTCGCCACCCTTTTTTATGAACAACGCCGGCATATCTCAGGTGGTGAAAGGCGACGTTTTCCACAGGCGCTCAGCCCGACACGTCGATGCTGAAGAAAGTCTCTCGTGGATTTTAAAGAATGACAGGGTAATTAGCGATTGCCGTAACGCGTTTAATACTGACAACGACAAATTTACTTTGATCACACGCAGAAAACAGCATTAAGTAGTCTCTTACGCGGTTATTATTGTTGGTGAATGATACATAGCTCGCAAATATAAAATCGTGTTGCTGAAAAT
>NZ_JANEWG010000141.1 GCF_028069725.1 Citrobacter sp. Awk 4 | reverse complement strand
ATATAGTGCTATTGTCAATGGAAGTAAAGTTAATGGGATAGCAGATCATGTCGTTAATATAAATGAAAAAAGAACTGCTATAGAAGCAAAATATGTTGATGATTGGGCTAAATCTCTACGTAACCCTGAAAGTTCAATTGGCAGTGCTCATTTTGCCATTAAAGAGCAACAGACGATGCTGTCCCAAGCGCAGAAATATTCTGCATCATTCGATGATGTTATTTACCACACAAATAGTCCAGATCTGGCAACACATTATAATGCTATATTCCATAACTCTGGCCTTAATAATGTATCGTTTAAGGTAATTCTATGATATATAATGAACGAGAAATCCCCGGTCTTATTCCAGTTGAATGGCGAGAGTATCGCTATGTATCAGATGACGGGTATGACAAATTTGTTGGGAAAGGTTTATTTGATAAAGTAATCAATAAAATAGAACCACCAATTCCAACAAGTGGTGGGGCAATAACAGAAAACTGTAAATTATGGCTCCCATCTGGAGAGCTTTTACATGCTTTATCATACAAGGGAGACATTGAAGGTTGGAGAAAACAAATTGAACAAGGAGCGAATGAGTTAGGGTTACTTACAGGGAAGATAGTTG
>NZ_JANEWG010000140.1 GCF_028069725.1 Citrobacter sp. Awk 4 | reverse complement strand
TTATACACCCCGTCAAAAAAATGTTCATTTCACATGTACGCCGATTGATAAGCCCCCTCATTACTCGCCCCTGTGAGTAGCGGAATTGATTCCAGGCGTCTCGGAGGTTTCTGGTGTTTGCTCCGTTAATAATTCTCAATATTGTTGATTGTTTAAAAGCATTCTTTCCTATATTAAAAGCCATCATCACTAATGCATCAAATTCGTTTTGTGTCAGATCTACTAACACCTCCATTTTGACTCCCTGAATATATTTGTACAGGTCACTCTCAAAGAGCAAACTAGCAGTGAATTCATTAATTCCATGTCTATACGTTTCAAATTCATTTCTGTTCTTTATTAGATGTCCGTAGCCTACAGTTGCTCCCGGGCAATAGTGACTTGTTGACCTTCCTGTTTGATCGTCGTAAGGCTGGGAGCGTAACTGTTCATAGGATTTCATTAATTTAAGGCAGCGACTGGTCGGTTGCATGAATTTTGGCGGGGTTAGTTTAATACATTGATAACGTGTATATCTTGCGTTTGACCGAAATGTATTTATTTCATTTAAAGTTAACATTTTTCATTCCCTGTTGGTAGTCTAAAATAATGTTACTTTGATTGAATCGAAAGTGAAATAAAATTAGGGTGTTGTAGGTTAAATAATAATATATTGG
>NZ_JANEWG010000014.1 GCF_028069725.1 Citrobacter sp. Awk 4 | reverse complement strand
ATTGATAACACGGGATATAAATTTAAAAATCTGGTTATTAATACTACTGGCACGGCTGCCGATGGTATTCACTCCAAAAATGCGGGGGGTATGCTGGTTGCGGATAATATTTATATTACCGCGAACGGCAGTAGTTCAGATGGAATAAACATTGGTCGCGAATTGCAGGCTGATTATTCCATTGTTGAAGTCAGCGGTAACGTCACGATTGATACTGAAAACGGTATGGGGCTGCGTGCGAATGCTTCGGCGAACAAAGATAACGCGCGATCGTCCATTCTTATTCATGGTAATGCCGATATTGTGACGCGTGGTCCTGGGGGGGCGAATACAGGATATGGAATATATGCAGGGAAAGATCCTGCTCAATATACCGGTACCGGAAAAGGCGACCCGGATGTCACGATAAATGGCATCGCAAAAATCACCACGTCAGGTCGAAATGCGCACGCAATATATGCCGGACGACTTGGCGAGATTAACCTGAACCATGTGGATGTAAAAACCACGGGCGTGACTGCGCATGGCGTTTACGCTTATTCGAACTATGAGCCTGCTATTGTGAACCTGGGTGGAAATGCATCCATTAAGGTTTCGGACAGTAATGCCTACGCGCTTTACGCCTATGGTACGCAGGCGCTGATTCGTTCCTGGGATTACGTTGCTGATAGCGCGTCCTCCGGTGTGTATGACATAAAAGGCAACCTGCGAGCCTACTATGGCGGCATCATGGATCTGCGTATGGAAGAGGGGAGTCGCTTTGTGGGTAAAACCGACTCTTCACAGCAGAACAGTAATACCAACTATCATGGCACGCTGGACCTGAGCATGAAGGGTGCCAATAGTGAATGGACGATGACCGGGAACTCTGTTCTCTCTAATCTGACATTGGATCAATCCACACTGCGCTATAGTGCCGATGGTGTGTCTGGAGATGATGAAAGCACCTTTAAGACGCTGACAGTGATGGGGAACTATATCGGTACCGATGCGCTGCTGGTACTCAACACTGTGCTTGAAGGCGATGAATCCCTCACCGATAAACTGATTGTGAAAGGCGATACCGCCGGTAATACCAATGTCGGTATTAACAATATCGGCGGTATGGGCGATCTGACGCTAAATGGCATTGAGATTGTGCAGGTTGAGGGTAACTCCAACGGTACCTTTACCAAAGCCGGACGTATCGTGGCGGGTGGCTACGATTACGATGTGGTGAAGAATGCCAGCAACTGGTATCTCACCAGTCAATTGAGCCCAGTCGAGCCTGAGCCTGAGCCGGAACCCGACCCAGAGCCGGAAGATCCCGATCCGGTTGATCCACCAACGCACCCTGGGCCGGTAGATCCCGTTGATCCGCCAACACCACCTGGTCCGGTTGACCCTGTTGATCCCCCAGCACCTCCGGGCCCGGTCGACCCAGTGGAGCCGCCTACGCCACCAACGCCGCCAACCCCCGAGCCCGGTGAACATCAGTATCGCCCGGAATTTGGTAGCTATCTGGCGAACAACTATGCGGCTAATACCTTGTTTATCACCCGATTACATGACCGCCTGGGGGAAACGCAATATACGGACATGCTGACAGGTGAACGGAAAGTGACCAGCCTGTGGCTGCGTAACGAAGGGGGGCATACCCGCTTTACTGATGGCAGCAACCAGTTGAAAACGAAAGCGAACCGCTATGTGATGCAAATAGGCGGTGATCTGGCGCAATGGAGCCGTGATGGTCTTGACCGCTGGCATCTGGGCGTGATGGCGGGTTATGCCAATCAGAAAAGTAAAACGCATAACACATACACCGGCTATGCGTCCCGCGGTCATGTGAATGGCTACAGTGCAGGGCTGTACGCGACATGGTATGCAAACGCAGCAGATAAAACAGGAACCTATCTGGACAGTTGGATTCTGTACAACTGGTTTGATAACACCGTGAGCGGCGATCATCTGGCCAGCGAGAAATATAAGTCAGACGGTATTACGGCCTCTATTGAAGGTGGCTACAGCTTCCTGGTGGGGGAAAGTGAGCGAGCTAGCTACTGGATCCAACCAAAAGCACAGGTTATCTGGATGGACGTGCAGGCCGATTCACATCGCGAAAGCAACGGTACTCAGGTGAAAGACAAAACAGATGGCAACCTGATGACCCGACTTGGCGTGCGTGCATACCTGAAAGGCCATAACGCGATCGATGATGATAAAAACCGTGAGTTCCAGCCGTTCGTAGAAGCGAACTGGATCCACAATACTCACAACCAGAGTGTCCAGATGGGGGCAATTCAGGATGAAATTAGCGGCACTAAAAATATCGGCGAGTTGAAAGTCGGGATTGAAGGGCAAATAAACCCGCGCCTGCAGGTGTGGGGCAACGTCGCACAACAGGTTGGTGACAACAGTTATAGCGATACTGCGGCTATGTTGGGCGTTAAGTACAGTTTCTAAATGCGACACCAGGGGAAACAAGGCGATGCATAGCATCGCCTTTTTCAGATATGACCGTTATCGGTTTCACGATGTGACACATAGTCAAACCTCTCCTTTCCCGCTACAGTTATTCATCCACGGCTAGCAAGGAGAAGAACATGCTCTATATCTTTGACTTAGGTAATGTGATTGTCGATATCGACTTCAACCGCGTGCTAGGCACCTGGAGCGATCTGAGCCGTGTCCCGCTGGCTTCGTTGAAGCACAGTTTTACGATGGGAGAGGCTTTTCGCCAGCATGAACGGGGTGAAATAACCGACGAGGCTTTCGCCGAGGCTGTTTGTCATGAAATGGCGCTGCCGCTGAGTTACGAACAATTTTCTCATGGCTGGCAGGCCGTTTTCGTCGGCATTCGCCCGGACGTTATTGGCATTATGCAAAAGCTGCGTGAGCAAGGGCATCGCGTTGTCGTTCTATCTAACACCAACAGATTACATACCACCTTCTGGCCGGACGAATACCCGGAAGTTCGCCAGTCTGCCGACCGTATTTATCTTTCCCAGGAACTGGGGATGCGTAAACCGGAAGCGCGTATTTACCAGCATGTCCTGCAGACAGAAGGTTTTTCTGCGGATGACGCCGTCTTTTTTGATGACAACAGCGATAATATAGAAGGGGCTAACCAGTTAGGGATCACCAGCATCAGGGTGACCGACAAAACAACCATCCCAGACTATTTCGCGAAGTTGTTATGCTAAAAAACGTTCATCAAAAAGCCAGGCATCATACGCGTCCAATATGGGCCTGGCTTAAGTTATTGTGGCAGCGCATTGATGAGGACAATATGACGACCCTGGCCGGTAATCTTGCCTACGTCTCATTGCTCTCATTAGTGCCCTTCATTGCTGTTGTTTTTGCCCTTTTCGCTGCATTTCCCATGTTTTCTGACGTGAGTCTTCAACTGCGTCACTTTATCTTCTCCAATTTTCTCCCTGCGACAGGGGATGTTATTCAGCGTTATATCGAACAGTTTGTCGCCAACTCCAACAAGATGACGGTGGTGGGAGCCTGCGGGCTGATCGTGACGGCGTTGTTGCTGATGTATGCTATTGATAGTGCGTTGAATGCCATCTGGCGCAGCAAGCGTACGCGCCCAAAAGTTTACTCTTTTGCTGTGTACTGGATGATCCTGACGCTGGGTCCGCTGCTGGCAGGCGCCAGCCTGGCGATCAGCTCATATCTACTCTCCCTTCGCTGGGCCAGTGAACTCAATAGCGTGATTGATGATGTGCTGCGCATTTTTCCACTTTTGCTTTCCTGGATCTCATTCTGGTTGTTGTACAGCGTTGTCCCCACCACGCGTGTTCCAAACCGGGATGCGATAGTCGGGGCGTTTGTCGCCGCCATACTGTTTGAGTCGGGGAAGAAAGGATTTGCGCTCTATATCACCATGTTCCCGTCATATCAGCTTATTTACGGCGTATTGGCGGTGATCCCAATTTTGTTTGTCTGGGTTTACTGGACGTGGTGTATCGTCTTGCTTGGTGCAGAAATAACTGTCACTCTCGGGGAATACCGCAAACTCAAACTAGCCGCAGAACAAGAAGAAGCAGACCAACCATGATTGCATTAATTCAGCGCGTAACCCGTGCCAGCGTCACCGTGGAGGGAGAGGTGACGGGTGAAATTGGCCCAGGACTTTTAGTGTTATTGGGTGTCGAAAAGGATGATGACGAACAGAAAGCGAATCGCTTGTGCGAACGTGTATTGGGTTATCGAATTTTTAGCGATGCCGAAGGCAAAATGAACCTGAACGTGCAGCAGGCAGGGGGCAGCGTGCTGGTGGTTTCACAATTTACGCTGGCAGCCGATACCGAACGCGGCATGCGTCCAGGTTTTTCGAAGGGAGCCGCGCCGGATCATGCAGAAGCGCTGTATGAGTATTTTGTTGAGCGTTGCCGCCAACAGGAAATGAACACACAAACCGGGCGTTTCGCTGCCGATATGCAGGTTTCGCTGGTTAATGATGGCCCCGTGACGTTCTGGTTACAGGTATGAACCAGCTTCCGGTGTGGCCGCGGGTAACAAGAGAGAGTACAGCTATGTATCACCTTCGAGTACCGCAAACAGAAGAGGAATTAGAGCGTTACTATCAGTTTCGCTGGGAAATGTTGCGTAAGCCCCTGCATCAGCCAAAAGGCTCCGAACGCGATGCCTGGGATGCCATGGCGCATCATCAGATGGTCGTCGACGAAGAGGGGAATCTGGTCGCTGTTGGCAGGTTATATATCAATGCCGACAACGAAGCTTCTATCCGCTTTATGGCCGTTGATCCTGCGGTGCAGGAGAAGGGGCTGGGAACATTGATGGCGATGACCCTGGAATCCGTCGCGCGCCAGGAAGGGGTCAAGCGCGTTACCTGTAGCGCCCGTGAAGACGCGGTCGAATTTTTCGCCAAACTGGGTTTTGTGAATCAGGGCGAAATTACCACGCCGCAAACCACACCGGTTCGACACTTTTTAATGATTAAACCTGTTGCCACACTGGATGACATTCTGCATCGCGGCGACTGGTGCGGACAGCTTCAGCGCGCCTGGTATGAGCACATCCCTTTGAGTGAGAAAATGGGGGTGCGTATTCAGCAATACACCGGGCAAAAATTTATTACCACCATGCCTGAAATGGGTAACCAGAACCCGCATCACACCTTATTTGCCGGAAGCCTTTTCTCTCTGGCAACGCTGACGGGGTGGGGATTTATCTGGTTAATGCTGCGCGAACGCCATCTTGGCGGCACGATTATTCTTGCTGATGCCCATATTCGCTATAGCAAGCCCATCAGCGGCAAGCCGAGCGCCGTCGCTGATTTAGGCTCATTGAGCGGCGATCTGGATCGTCTGGCAAGAGGCCGCAAAGCGCGCGTCCAGATGCAGGTTGAACTCTTTGGTGATGACGTGCCGGGTGCGGTGTTTGAAGGCACCTACATTGTGCTACCCGCGAAGCCGTTTGGCGCCTATGAAGAGGGCGGTAATGAGGAAGAGTAAACACTTTTCTGCTATTCCCGGCCTGGTGCGGCACAGCGCCAGGCTATATCTCCCATCAGCTCTCGTGCAGATCGACTCACTCCAGCCAACTGGAAAAAACCATGTATCACGCCGGACCAGCGTTGTGCAGTGCAGTTGACGCCTTGCTCTGTCATTTTCTGATAAAGTGCTTCCCCTTCGTCGCATAGCGGGTCGAATTCTGCGGTAATGATATGAACAGGCGGCAGGCCAATGAAATCATCTCGCCACAGTGGGCTGGCTTCCGGATGGCGGCGATCGATGCCCGACAGGTACATCTCATAACCGCTCAGCAGCGTATCGCGGGTGATGATGTAATCCAGTCCATTGCGGGTATAGCTTTCACAGTAAGCCGTTGCGTCGAGCATGGGGTAAATCAGGATAAGCTGTGCAGGTTGCCACTCACCTGCCGCTTTGAGCCGCAATGCCGTCACCAACGCCAGATGCCCACCCGCGCTATCGCCTGCAAGCGTGATGCGTTGCTTATCCACGCCAAACAGTTCGGCATGTCGCCAGACAAGATCTGCGCCTTTTAGAGCGTCATCATGGGCTGCGGGAAAAGTGTGCTCAGGCGCTAATCGATACTGAACAGCGATCACCCGACATTCACCATAGAACGCCAACTGGCGCAGCTGTTTGTCATGAGTGGCAAACCCACCGCTAACAAAACAGCCGCCGTGGTAGTAGATCACCGTGGGCAGAATCGCGGGGCCACGAAGCGGTGAATAGACGCGAAACAACATTCCTTCCCGTTCGACAGTTTGGATATGGACGCGTGATTCCGTCTCACCTGCCAGAACGGTACTGGCGATGTAACCCGCCCTCCGTTCATCAATACTCTGTTGACGTGAAGAGGGGCGACCCGCTGCGATAAACGCTGCAACTTGCTCAGAAATGCCTTTTTCCAGTGTCATGGTGAAATCCCTTTTTGCTGTATAGATGTACAGTTTTATACGCTTGCTTTTGGCGGATGGGAATAGGGGAGGCAGGGAAATACGAATTCTGGAAAGGTGCTCGCAAAAGTGAAAATACCCCCACAAACACTCTATTTTTAAAAATATCTCGGGTGTAAATTGCTCATACCTTAATCTACAATGATATACTGGAAATATATATGAGCATAATGATTGGACTGGATATGGGCAGAATTTTACTCGATTTATCAGATGAAGTGATTAAACGGCTGGATGACCTCAAGGTGCAGCGCAATCTTCCTCGCGCGGAACTGTTGCGGGAAGCGGTCGAACAGTATCTGGAAAGACAAGATCAGGCAGAAACTACGATTTCTAACGCACTCGGCCTGTGGCAAGGCTGCGAAGAAGATGGCGTTGAATACCAGCGCAAGCTGCGCGAGGAGTGGTAATGGCTAAAGGCTCGGCACTTTTTGACACCAATATTTTAATCGATTTGTTCAGCGGGCGAGGGGAAGCAAAGCAAGCGCTGGACGCATGGCCGCCTCAGAACGCGATAAGCCTCATCACCTGGATGGAAGTGCTGGTTGGTGCCAGGAAATACAATCAGGAACATCGCACACGGGTTGCGATGAGCGCATTTAACATCATTGGTGTTTCGCAGGAGATCGCTGAGCGAAGCGTTGCTTTGCGTCAGGAGTATGCGATGAAGCTTCCGGATGCGATCATTCTGGCGACTGCGCAAATTCACCGTCTTGAACTGGTCACACGTAATACGAAGGATTTTGCGGGAATACCTGGCGTTGTGACGCCCTATGAATTGTAACTCGGGCGACTAACGCCGCCCGGCAATACAAGGGAACTTACTCCCCTTCCCCTGGGAACAGGAACGGGTTGATGGAACTGCGGGCAAAGCCCTCTTGCTCCATACGTGCGTCCAGGATCAGTGAGGCGAGGTCGTCGGCAACGGCTTCTACTTTCGGGTCTTTTTCCTGATAGAGAATTTTCAGGTAAGTGCCGCAGTCACCGCAGCTTTCCGCTTTAATCGCAGACTGCTCGTTATCAAGCGACCAGTAGTGCAAATCGCGGCTCTGTTCGCAGTTGCTGCATTTCACGCGCACCACGTGCCACTCGGTTTCGCACAGGTTGCAGTGCAGGTAACGCAGCCCCTGAGTGGTGCCAATTTGCACCACGCTGGAGACGGGCATTGAGCCGCACACTGGGCAGAACTGGCGTTGCTCGCCGTATTCTGCACGGGCTTTTCCCGGAATCAGGCTCGCCATCTGCGCCCAGTAGAGCGACAACGCGGCCCAGATAAACGGCGCTTTATCGCTGCTCACTAACGAGAAGTCAGAGGCAAACAGCGCGCTGGCCATCATTTCCAGTTCCTGAGAGGACGCTTTCTCCAGATTCTCAATCACCGCAAGTGCCGGGCCGCTCATTTCGGGTTTCAGCTCGGCAATCAGTGAAAGCAGGAGTTTCTGCCAGTGTTTATCACGCGGCAACACGTGAATATCCAGCGGGGGTTTGCCCTGCTCATTTGCCTCTTTGATGCGTGCGGTGAGATCTATCTCTAGCGGATGATCGTACAGCACCACTTCCTGGGCATGCGCGATCAGCGCGGCAAAGCGCAGGTAATCGCCCAGTGGGTTATTCTCGGCCAGCTCGCGCAGACGTTCAGCGCGGCGGTTATATACATTTTTGAGTCTGGGGAATAACAACGGCGGAATCATATCCGCCGTGCGTTTTTCGCTCGAACCCAGCTCATCTTGCGGGATTATGCGAATACTCATTCAGATGACTTTTCCTGTTTCTGGCGAACTTCACGGTACCAGCGCGGGTGATGTTTCTTCGCCCACGATTTGGTTACCCATCCTTCCACCATCGCGGTAATGGTGCCTTTCACCCAAAGGGCGGCGTAAATATGCACCATGATAACCACAATTAACGCCACTGCGGCAAATGAATGCAGCATTAACGCGAATCGGATCACCGGGATTGAGAAAGCAGGCGCAAAATACGGCCGCCAGATGATCACACCGCTCACCAGCAACAGCACCAGGAAGATAATCGCCGCCCAGAAAACGCATTTCTGACCGAAGTTATATCGTCCGGTGTCACCTACTTCCTCGTTGACGACGATCTTACGAATATTCTTCGCCCAAAAGATATCATCCCGATTGATTAGATTGTGGTGCCAGTAACGGAAAAACATGATGATGAACGAGGCAAACATAATCACGCCAACAAACGGGTGCAGAATTCGCGCCAGTTGTGGAGTGCCCATGATCTGCATCAGCCAGTTGAAGGAGGGGAAGAAGAACCCCAGCCCGCTCACCGCCGCCAGAATGAAGCAGAAGGCGGTGACCCAGTGGTTGATACGTTCCGGCGCGGAGTAGCGCACGATGGTGTCACGTCGTTTCATTTGCGCACCTCGTCATTCTCTTCGTGCAGATTGTCGTCTTCCTCTTCCGTACGGTTCGGACCTACGCCAACGTAGTGGAAGATACTGGCTGCAAAGGTCGCGGCAAAGCCGACCGCTGCGAGAGGTTTCCAGATGCCTTTCCAGAATTTCACGGTCGCGCTTATTTCCGGGTTTTCCGGCAGACCGTGATACAGATTCGGCTTGTCGGCATGGTGCAGCACGTACATCACGTGCGTACCGCCAACGCCCGCCGGATCGTACAGACCCGCATTGTCGTAGCCACGCGTTTTCAGTTCTGCCACGCGTTCGCCTGCCAGCGTTTTCATATCTTCTTTGGTGCCAAAATGAATCGCACCCGTCGGACATGTTTTCACGCAGGCCGGTTCTTGCCCGACGTTCACACGGTCAACACACAGCGTACATTTGTAGACGCGATTGTCTTCCGGGTTCAGTCGCGGCACGTCGAACGGACAGCCAGCAATGCAGTAACCGCAGCCGATACACTGCTCAGACTGGAAGTCGACGATGCCGTTGGCGTACTGAATGATTGCGCCTTCCGCCGGGCACGCTTTCAGGCAGCCTGGGTCGGCACAGTGCATACAGCCGTCTTTGCGGATCAGCCATTCCAGTTTGTCGTCCTGCTCGACTTCCGAGAAGCGCATCACCGTCCAGGATTTAGCGGTTAAATCCGCCGGGTTGTCATACACCCCGACGTTGCTACCGATTTCATCACGAATATCGTTCCACTCAGAACAGGCCACCTGACAGGCTTTGCAGCCGATACAGGTGGTGACGTCAATAAGCTTCGCCACCTCTTCCTGATGGTCCCGCGCCTGAGGCGCGGGGGTGAAACCGTTAGTCGCGGAACGACGGATAATGTCTTGCGATTGATAAGCCATAAGTCGTCTCCGTTACACCTTTTCCACATTCACCAGGAAGGACTTAAATTCCGGCGTCTGCGTGTTCGCATCACCAACGAACGGCGTCAACGTATTGGCGATAAAACCTTTCTTCGCCACGCCTTCGTAGCCCCAGTGAATAGGAATACCGATGGTATCGATATCCTTGCCGTTCGCTTTCAGCGTGCGAATACGCTTAGTCACCACCGCCTTGGCCTTGATATAGCCACGGTTGGAAGAGACTTTCACCGTATCGCCGTGAGCGATGCCGAGTTTATTCGCCAGCTTCTCGCCGATCTCCACGAACTGTTCCGGCTGTGCGATAGCGTTAAGCAGCGCATGCTTGGTCCAGTAGTGGAAGTGCTCGGTCAGACGATACGTGGTCCCGACGTACGGGAATTTATCGGCTTTACCCAGCGCTTCTTCGTCGCCTTTAAAGATACGGGCGGCAGGGTTAGAGATAACGTTCGGGTGCAGCGGGTTAGTGCCCAGCGGCGTTTCAAACGGCTCGTAGTGTTCCGGGAACGGACCTTCCGCCATCTTATCGATAGCAAACAGGCGTCCCATCCCTTCCGGTTGCATGATAAACGGCCCGACATTGCTGCCCGGTGCGGCGGCGCTGTAGTCCGGAATATCCATTCCACTCCATTTTGCGCCATCCCATTTCAGGATCTGGCGTTTTGGATCCCACGGGTTGCCCTGCGGGTCAGCGGAAGCACGGTTATACAGAATGCGGCGGTTGAGCGGCCACGCCCACGCCCAGCCCAGCGTATTGCCGAGGCCTGATGGGTCAGCGTTATCGCGACGCGCCATCTGGTTGCCTTCCGGCGTCCAGCTACCGGCGAAGATCCAGCAACCGCTGGAGGTGGTGCCGTCGTCACGCAGTTGCGCGAACGAACTGAGCTGTTGGCCTTTCTTGACGATAACAGCACCCGTTGCCGAGTCGATGATATCGGCCAGCGCTTTACCGTTACTCTCCATTGCCACTTCTTCCGAAGCTGGCTCATGTGGCGTGGAGTAGTTCCAGCTCATGCTCAGCACTTGTTCCGGGTTGGCGCCGCCCTGTTCGGCATACATCTTGCGCAGACGCAGGAAGATACCGGCAAGGATTTCGCCATCTGTAACCGCATCACCCGGGGCATCGGCACCTTTCCAGTGCCACTGCAACCAGCGGCCGGAGTTCACGATTGAACCGTTCTCTTCGGCAAAGCAGGTGGACGGCAGACGGAACACTTCAGTCTGAATTTTTGACGGATCAACGTCGTTCGACTCACCGTGGTTTTGCCAGAAGGTAGACGTCTCCGTGTTGAGCGGGTCAATCGTCACCAGGAATTTCAGTTTGGAGAGCGACGCCACCACTTTGTTTTTGTTCGGGAATGAAGCAACCGGGTTAAAGCCCTGGCAGATATAGCCGTTAACTTTGCCCTGACTCATCATCTCGAAATACTGCAGGACGTCGTAGCCCTTGTCCCACTTCGGCAACCAGTCAAAGCCCCAGCTGTTTTCCGCTGTCGCTTTATCACCAAAGAAGGCCTTCATCATTGAGACGAAGAATTTCGGGTAGTTGCCCCAGTAGTTCACCTGGCCTTCCAGCAGCGGTTTTGGCGTGCTGGCGGCAAGGTAGGTTTGCAGGTCAGTTTGCTTCTCGCTTGGCAGCGTCATGTAGCCCGGCAGGCTCTGAGACAACAGGCCAAGGTCGGTCAGCCCCTGAATGTTGGAGTGACCACGCAGGGCGTTAACGCCGCCGCCAGCCATCCCCATGTTGCCGAGCAGCAACTGGATCATCGCCATGGTGCGGATGTTCTGCGCGCCAACGGAGTGTTGTGTCCAGCCCAGCGCATACAGGAACGAGGCGGTTTTGTCTTTCGCGCTGGTTTCTGCGATGTACTCGCAGACTTTCAGGAAGTCGGCTTTCGGCGTTCCGCAGATGTTTTCCACCACGTCCGGCGTGTAGCGGGAGACGTGCTGTTTCAGCAGGTTCCACACGCAGCGCGGGTGTTGCAGAGTGGTATCACGTTTAGCGAAGCCGTTTTCGTCCAGCTCGTAGTTCCAGCTGGTTTTATCGTACTTGCGTTTATCCGCGTCATAGCCGGTAAACAGGCCATCTTCAAAGCCAAAATCTTCACGCACGATCAAGCTGGCGTTGGTATAGGCTTCGGTATATTCGCGGTTGAATTTTTCGTTGTTCAGCAGGTACAGCATGACGCCTGACAAGAAGGCAATGTCAGTACCAGAACGAATTGGCGCATAGAAATCGGCCACCGACGCTGTACGTGTGAAACGAGGATCGATCACAATCAGCTTCGCGCCGTTGTGAATTTTGGCTTCCATCGCCCAGCGGAACCCTACAGGGTGAGCTTCAGCGGCGTTACCGCCCATCACCACGATGAGGTTGGCATTTTTGATGTCGACCCAGTGGTTGGTCATCGCACCGCGACCAAATGTTGGAGCAAGACTTGCTACCGTTGGTCCGTGTCAGACGCGCGCCTGGTTGTCGACCGCGAGCATACCCAGCGCGCGGGAGAATTTTTGTGTTAAATAGCCGGTTTCATTACTGGAGGCGGATGCGCATAGCATCCCGGTTGAGAGCCAGCGGTTAACGGTGACGCCTTCGGCGTTTTGTGCAACGTAGTTGGCGTCGCGGTCTTCTTTCATCAGTTTGGCGATGCGGTCAAATGCCTCATCCCAACTGATTTGTTGCCACTTATCAGAGCCTGGTGCACGGTATTCCGGGAACTTCAGGCGGCTTTCTGAGCGAATGAAGTCCACCAGACCAGCCCCTTTCGGGCAGAGCGCACCGCGGTTTACCGGATGGTCCGGATCGCCTTCGATGTGGAAGATAGATGCTTTGGCGTTTTTAGCTCCATCGCCGAGACTGTACATTAACAGCCCACAACCGACGGAACAATAAGTGCAGGTGTTACGGGTTTCGCGGGTGCGCAGCAGTTTATACTGCCGTGTTTCCGCGAGCGCTACGCCGGGCGCAAAGCCCAGTGCCGCTGCCGTGGTGCCTGCCATACCGCCAGCGCAGATCTTAAAGAACTGCCTTCTGCTGACCTGCATGGTTTGCTCCTTGTTTCGACATTGTCACTTCCCTTTTACATTTGTATCCAGATGCGCGGGGAGTGGTTGTTATTTTTCTTTACGGATATGCCCGTAAAGGTCCAAAATTGGGGTAATTTCCCTCCATCCAGGAGGGGTTTGTAAAGAATACCACAATGTTGGTATGCGTGTTCTTATATGGTTAAAAGAAAGTGAATAAGATACATCCCGAAGAAGTCCAAAGTGTGACAAATATCACAGGTTCTCGTCAGGTGACCTTATGGAAACGTGAGGATTTACACCATCCTCAGCCGGATGAGGTCGCAGAAGAAGTCCCTGTCGCGTTGGTATACAACGGGATTTCTCACGTCGTCATGATGGCTTCTCCAAAAGATCTTGAGCACTTCGCGATGGGCTTTTCACTTTCCGAAGGCATTATCGACCACCCGCGCGATATTTATGGGATGGAGGTTGTGCCTTCCTGTAACGGTCTTGAAGTCCAGGTCGAACTCTCCAGCCGCCGTTTCATGGGGCTGAAAGAGAGGCGCAGGGCATTGGCCGGAAGAACCGGTTGCGGGGTTTGTGGCGTTGAGCAACTCAACGACATCGGCAAGCCCGTTCAACCTCTGCCATTTACCCAGACGTTTGACCTTGCAAACCTAGATCATGCTCTCAGGCATCTGAGCGATTTCCAGCCGATTGGGCAACTCACCGGCTGTACTCACGCCGCGGCATGGGTCCTGCCCTCCGGTCATCTGGCAGGGGGACATGAGGATGTGGGTCGCCACGTAGCACTTGATAAACTGCTGGGTCGGCGTGGCAGGGAAGATGACACCTGGCAAAGCGGGGCCGCGCTGGTTTCCAGCCGCGCCAGCTATGAGATGGTGCAGAAGTCAGCGATGTGCGGCGTTGAGATCCTGTTCGCCGTTTCCGCCGCCACTACGCTCGCGATTGAAGTCGCCGAACGCTGTAATCTGACGCTGGTGGGTTTTTGCAAACCGGGTAGAGCGACGATTTATACCCATCCACAGCGATTGATTGCGGGGTAAAATAACAATCAACTAATTTGAATGACTTTGGCAAATCCTTCCGCTTTTAGTTGTGTGATGTGAAGACTATTATTTATCACATCAAGGCATATCGCCTTATCTAAACAACAAGGTTAATAGGATTGCATCATGAAAAACATCAAAACTTTTGTCGCAGTTATCGCTCTCGCTACGTCTTTCGGTTCTTTCGCGGCTCAGTCGATTACGGCAACAGGCCCGACGCTGGAAAGCGCTGAAGCGAAAATTGCCGCTCAGGCTGAACAAGCGGGTGCCAGCACCTACAAAATCACCCAGGCTTATACTGGCAACCGCGTGCATATGACTGCCGAACTGCTGAAATAAGCCATCCAGACAACTGTTGAAAGAGCGCCCCAGAGGCGCTTTTTTAGTTTATGCCCGCCAGTCTCAGCAATGCCGTGACTACGGCCGCCGCAATAATCACGACAATCAATGGCATTTTGCGCCAGGCTAAAAATACAGCAAAGGCGACGCCCAACACGCGCGCCATTCCGGCAAAATGGTCGCTTTCATAAAAGGTGGTCGCCAGCGCCACAGAAAACAGCAACACGGTGGCCGCGTCGGAGAGTAATGCCTGAGAACGCTCTGAAAGGGCTAAGCGACTCCCGAGTTTTGCCCCGCCAAGTCGCATCAGATAGGTGCCCGCTGACAGGATGGCGATGCCGATAATAAACAGCGTCATGTTGCCCATTATTTTTTCCTCGTCAGTAAGCCAAGCAGGGAAAGCAGTACAGGCAGTCCCACGGGAGCAAAAGGAACGGCGGCGAGCGAGAGTGTCGCCCCGCTACACGCGCGGATCAGCGTGGTACGATTTCTGAATGCCGGGACAACCAGCGCCAACAAAATAGCCGGGAACACGGCATCCAGCCCGATGGTTTCCGGATCTGGCAGCATTTTGCCTACCACTGCGCCAAGCAGGGTACCCAGTGGCCATAAAATAGCCACACCCGCGCCACACAGCCAGTAGGCGGCTTTACGTTGCTCTGCGGTTTTTTGCGACAGGCCAAAGACGACGCTTTCATCGTTCATAATATGGCAGCCGAGAAAACTGGCCGCGCGCGTGCCGACCAGATCGCGGACCGTGACGCCAAACGGGATATGACGGGCGTTAACCAACAAGCCAGCAGCGGCGGCAGCTAGCGGATTTCCACCGCTGGCGATAATGCCAATGAACATAAATTCGGATGCGCCAGCCAGTACGGTGATGGAGAGCACAAACGGTACCCAGAGAGGGAAACCGTAGGCCATCGCCAGTGAGCCGTAGGACATGCCGACAACCCCCACAGCCAGACAGACTAAAAATATCGCTTTGATCGTGTCTCCTTTGAGACAAGAGAGAAAGTGCTTCATGTTATTTAGCCATATCGAACGAATTTCCATTATAATGAACGCAACAGATTTGCATTACAAGACGAACGATTCGTTCGATATAAAAAACATGGAGTCGTGTATGACACAACCCATCAGCGTGATTGCCAAAAGCCTGGTGCGTGAGCGTCAACGTACAGGTTTGTCGCTGGCAGAAATCGCCCGGCGGGCAGGGATTGCAAAATCCACGCTTTCGCAACTGGAGGCGGGGAATGGTAATCCTAGCCTGGAAACGCTCTGGTCGCTCTGCGTTGCGTTAGATATTCCTTTTGCTCGCTTACTTGAACCCCAGGTACAAAAAACGCAGGTGATCCGCTGCGGTGAAGGCACCAAAGTGGTGGCTGAGCAGGCTCATTATCAGGCGATTTTGTTGGCAGCTTGCCCACCCGGCGCACGGCGTGACATCTATCTGCTGTTGACGCAACCTGGGGCGGATCGCATTTCGCATCCACACTCTTCGGGTTCGATTGAACACATTATTGTGACGAAGGGAAAAGCGCTGGTCGGTCTGACGGAAGCGCCAGAAGAGTTAAATGAAGGCGATTATATTTGTTACCCCGCCGATCAGGAACATATCTTCAAAGCACTGGAACCGGACACTCAGGCTATTTTGGTGGCTGAACAAAATTAAGAGAATATCGATTTTATCATGCGTGGTTTTTACCAAGCCACGCTGATTTATCATTCATGATTATTTATTTGCATAAACTATATTTATTTGTTTTTACGATATTTCGTTTATTCTCCCACTATTGTTATATTCCTCACGAACTGAATAATAACTACATTTACACTCAAAAATCAGCATGCTACTAATTATTAGCCTGTAGCAACTTAGCAAACGATCATAACTTATTTATTTGATTGCTTGTGTTTGTTGTTAAATATAAAAACAAAATACATTTTATTTTTATATTCATTATGCGTATTTCTGAATAAATACGCGGGCTATCCTTTGCTTCAAGGAACGAGAATAAATGAAAAAATCGACGTTAGCGTTAGCAATAGGTCTATTATTAGTAGCAAATAATAGTTTTGCTAAAACGCAAAGAATGACTCTGGAACAACGTCTTGAGCAACTAGAATCCCGACTGGAGGCCGCAGAAAACCGCGCGGCGAAAGCAGAAACGCAGCTCCAGCAATTACAGACGCAACAGACGAGTGAAATTCGCGAAATTAAAGCTGCCCAGGGGAATACGCCAGTCAAAGGTCAAACGACAGAGGCAGAAATTAAAAAGAATGCTTCCACTCCTAATCTACTGGTTTCCGGATATGGCGATCTGAAAATCTACGGTGACGTGGAATTCAATATGGATGCGGAAAGTAATCATGGCCTGCTGGCAATGACAAATGCCAATGTTGATCATGATCCAACTAACGAAAAGTGGAATATTAATGGCCGAATTCTGCTGGGATTTGATGGCATGCGTAAGCTGGAGAATGGCTATTATGCCGGATTCTCCGCCCAACCGTTGGGTGATCTGTCAGGTTCGGTGAATATCGATGACTCGGTCTTCTTCTTCGGCAAAGAGAATGACTGGAAAGTGAAGGTTGGACGCTTCGAAGCGTATGATATGTTCCCTCTCAATCAGGATACCTTTATTGAGCATTCGGGTAATACCGCCAACGATCTTTATGACGACGGCAGTGGCTATATATATATGATGAAAGAGGGCCGTGGACGTTCTGATGCTGGCGGTAACTTCCTTGTCAGTAAACAGATCGATAACTGGTACTTTGAATTAAACACGCTGTTGGAAGACGGTACATCACTTTATAACGATGACGATTTCCACGGTCGCACAATGGAGCAGCAGAAAAACGTTGCCTATTTGCGCCCGGTCATCTCGTGGTCGCAGGGGGCATTCTCGGTGGCTGCGGCGATGGAATCGAACGTGGTCAATAACGCTTACGGCTACACTAACGAACAGGGCCAGTTTGTCGATCAGTCAGATCGTACCGGTTATGGTATGACAATGACGTGGAATGGACTCAAAACCGATGCGGATAACGGCGTGGTGGTGAACCTGAATACCGCGTATCTTGACGCCAGCAATGAACAAGATTTTACCGCCGGGCTGAATGCGCTGTGGAAACGCTTTGAGCTAGGTTATATCTACGCGCATAACAAGATTGATGATTTTGAAGGCGTCGTGTGTGATGACGACTGCTGGATTAACAATGAAGGCACGTATGACATCCATACTCTCCACGCTTCGTATCAGTTCGCTAACGTGATGGATATGCAAAACTTCAATATTTACCTCGGCATGTATTATTCGATTCTGGATAGCGACGGTGATGGTATAAATGGCGACGACTCAGACGATCGCTACGGCGCCCGCGTTCGCTTTAAATACTATTTCTAACCGAAATGGCCCGGTGGCGTTTTCACCACCGGGTAAACAACTCACTCCAGGTAAAACACTTCTTTTAACTCTGTACTCAATGGGCTGTTGTCTGAGTGAGCCGGCATGACTTCACGCATGTGCTTCCACCAACGCTGGCAGACGTCGGTACTGGCAACCGCGTTCCAGCGCTCCTCAGATTCAATCTCGACGGTCGCGAACAGCAGGTTGCGTTCTTTATCGAGATAAATCGCGTAGTGGTGCGCACCGTGCGCTTTCAGCACCGCTTCCAGTTCCGGCCAGATGGGGTTATGACGACGCTGATACTCTTCGTGCGTGTCGGCATACACCTGCATCACAAAGGCCTTGCGGATCATAATGCCTCCAGATACAGCTCACGGACGTCGTCGCGGCTGGCGGTACGCGGGTTACACGGCGCGCACGGATCGGCCATCGCTTTGTCCAGCCAGCCTTCGATATCCTCTTTGGTCACGCCAAGCTGGCTGAAACCTGCCGGAATCCCCACACGTTTGCTCAATGCGCGAATGGCGTTGATCGCTTCCATGCTCGCCGCTTCATCACTCATATTGCGGGTATCGACACCCATCGCCTGCGCTACGCGAGCAAAACGCGCAATGGCATTTGGACGGTTAAAGTTCTCAATGATGGGTAGCAGAATGGCGTTGCAGACGCCGTGCGGCAGGTTGTGGGTGGCGCCTGGCTGGTGCGCCAGTGCGTGAACCAGACCAAGACCGGCACTGTTGAACGCCATGCCCGCCAGATACTGGCCAAACGCCATTTGCTCACGCGCTTCGAGGTTATGACCATCGTCTACCGCTTTCGGTAGCCACAAGGCGATCAGGCGAATCGCTTCCAGCGCGTTGGCGTCGGTGAGCGGGTGCGCGCCAATGGAAACATACGCTTCGATCGCATGCGTCAGCGCATCCATACCGGTCGCAGCCGTCACGGCGGCTGGGATTTCCAGCATGACGCTGGCGTCATCGACGGCAATGTCCGGAATGATGTTCGGGTCGATGATCACCTCTTTGACCTGGCGCGCAGAATCAATGATCACCGCATTACTGGTCATTTCCGCTGCGGTACCGGCAGTGGTATTAATCGCGACCAGCGGCACGCCTGCATTTTTTACTTTGCCGACGCCGGAATATGCGGTTGAGGGGCCAGGGTTTGCCGTCAGAATTTTCACCGCTTTGGCGGTATCGATCGGACTACCGCCGCCAAATGCGATGATGTAATCGCAGTTTGCGTCCTGATATGCCGCATAGCCTTTTTGCACCAGCGCTTCAGTCGGATTTGGGAACACCTCATCGAACAGATGGTAAGACAGTTGATGCGCATCCAGTGCGGTAAACAGGCTATCCAGCAGACCCAGTTTGACCAGTTGACCATCGGTGACGATCAGCGCTTTACCCCATTGCTTATTCGCCACGAGGTTAACCATATCGCCAATTGCCCCTGCGCCATGCAGACTGATTTTCGGAAGTGCCAACATAAAGCTCATGATTACTCTCCTTTAATTATCGCTATATGTCCGGCGGCAGTGTCTCCGTGTCGCCGGGTGCGGGCGGTGCTATTACAGCGCCAGGGCGCTGGCCAGCGGGGTCACGCCAAAACGTTTACCGAGCGCAATCAGCTCTTCACGCGTGATCGTTTGTTTCATGCCACCCATCGAGTAGATTTTGACTAATACTTCAGCAGATTTCTCTGCGGTATCTATCAAACCGAATGCTTCGTCCAGGGTAGGGCCACTGCCGAATACGCCGTGGAACGGCCACAGTACCAGCGAATGTTTCTGCATTTCGACCGCAGTCGCCTGGCCGATTTCGTCGGTGCCCGGCACCATCCAGGGCAGAATGCCGACGCCGTCCGGGAAGACCACCAGACATTCGGTACTGCCTTCCCACAACTGGCGGGTGATCACATCCGTGCGGTTTTCCAGCACGTAGGTCAGGGCGATCAGGTTGGTGGCGTGGCAGTGCATGATCACGCGGTCTTTGCCGCCGGTGGCCTTGATGCGCTCGCAGTGAGAAAGGAAGTGCGCCGGCAGTTCGGAGGTCGGCACCGCTTCGTGGGTTAAGCCCCACAGGATGTGATAGCCCGCGCCGTCGCTGTCGACTTTCACCACGCCGATGTTTGCCGCCGGGTCGAGCTGAACGTTGCGGAAGAATTTACCGGAACCGGTCACGATAAACGGGGTATTTGCCAGTAGCGGCATCGGCTGACTCAGTGCGATATAGCGCGATTCTGCGTGGAAATCGCCAGTAAATGGCGCAATATCCGCTTCATCCAGACGCAATGTCAGGTTGCCGCCGTTGCGCTCATCCCAGCCTTTCAGCCAGGCGTCAGACGTGGCTTTGATCATCCCCTGGACGAACCAGGAATTCATAATGTTCTGCATGTTCGGTGTTCCTGTCTATTTTGTTGCCCGAAATCGCTCGGGTCTTACCCTGGCTGGATAAGCACAGCGCCATCCGGCATTCGTGTTTTATTTATTGCCGGATGGTGACGCGATGCGTCTTATCCGGCCTACAGACCAATTGCGCTCAGTTAGCCGCGTTTGCTCAGAATCTCTTTTTCGTACGCGCGCACGTTCTCCAGCCACTGGCTGCCCGCAGGCGTATCGTGACGCTGGCAATACATCTCCCATACGGCCTGCCACGGCAGGGATTTCTGCTCTTCAAGCAGCGCCAGACGCGCGGTGTAATCACCTTCCGCTTCCAGCTTACGCAGCTCGGCAGTCGGCTCCAGCAGGGCGCGCAGCAGGGCCTTCTTCATGTTGCGGGTGCCGATAACCCACGCGGCGATGCGGTTGATAGACGCGTCGAAGAAGTCGAGGCCAATGTGCACGCGATCAAACAGGTCGTTACGCACAATCTCGCTGGCAATCGCCTGCGTTTCATCGTCCAGCAGCACCACGTGGTCGCTGTCCCAGCGCACCGGGCGGCTCACGTGCAGCAGCAGACGCGGTACATACAGCATGGCGGAGGAGATTTTGTCGGAGATGACTTCTGTCGGGTGGAAGTGGCCTGCATCCAGACACAGCGCGGTCTGACGGCTGGCGGCGTAGCCCATGTAGAACTCATTGGAGCCAACGGTGTAGCTTTCTGCGCCAATACCGAACAGCTTGCTCTCGACGGCGTCAATGTGATGCGCCGGGTCCAGTTTTTCACTGATCACGTCATCCAGAGCGTCCAGCAGACGCTTGCGCGGTGCTAAACGGTCAACGGTGATATCTTTCATGCCATCCGGGATCCAGATGTTCATCACCGACGGGGTGCCCAGTTGCTCGCCGAAATAGGCCGAGATGCGACGGCTGGCTTTGCAGTGATCGATCCAGAACTGGCGAATTTTCGCGTCCGGGTGAGAAAGGGTGAAACCGTCTGCGCTCAGCGGATGCGAGAAGCAGGACGGGTTAAAATCGAGCCCCAGTTGATTGGCTTTCGCCCACTCCACCCAGTTTTTGAAGTGTTCGGGTTTGATCTGGTCGCGGGAAACCGGCGTGTCGGATTCCAGATAGATCGCATGCAAATTCAGGCGTTTCGGTCCAGGGATCAGGCTCAGCGCCTGCTCCAGGTCGGCACGTAATTCGGTCGCGTTACGCGCTTTGCCTGGGTAGTTACCCGTCGCCTGAATACCACCGGTCAGGTTGCCTTCCGGGTTTTCAAAACCGGCGACGTCATCGCCCTGCCAGCAGTGCATTGACACCGGCAGACGATCGAGCTGGCGCAGCGCCTCTTCGGCATCGATACCTACCGCAGCAAAACGCTGTTTTGCCAGTTCCCAGGCTTGTTCAAGTTGAGTAGTCATGCGCAAAGCTCCTTTGTCTGTCGTGTGGATTGAAACTGCGCAACATGGCGGGCAATTTCGCTATCAGGATGAGGAATAAAGGTCGTCAGGTCGTAGTTGGTTCTCACCACCTGACGGAAATCATCAACGTTGGTCAGTTCGTCCAGCGTCATGAGCTGGATACCGATGTTGCCGAGCGTGGACGCTTCCACAGGGCCTGCCATCACACGGATACCGCAGGCGTCGGCGCACAGTTGGTTCAGCAACGCATTCTGGCAACCGCCGCCGACGATGTGCAGGCTGGTGAAGGCTTCACCGCGAAGGTCGGCCAGTTCCTGCAGGACGCGGGCGTACAGCAATGCCAGGCTGTCAAAAATGCAGCGCGCCAGCTCGGCGTCTTGCGTGGGGATGGGTTGACCGGTTTCACGGCAGGCAGCCTGAATTTCTGCGCACATATCGGCAGGGTTGATAAAGCGATCGTCATTGGGATTAATCACGAAGCGGCAAGCGGGCAACGCCTGCGTCTGCTTGATCAGCGCAGGCAGGTCAGCGATCTGCCGTTCTTTCAGGATGCGCTGCAGCAGCCACAGCCCCATGATATTTTTCAGCACGCGGTAGCGTCCTTCCGCGCCGCCCTCGTTGGTAATATTGGCGCTTAACGCGGCCTCATTGGTATAGGGTGTTCTGCTCTCAAAGCCCATCAGCGACCAGGTGCCGGAAGAGAGGTAAGCGCTGTTTTTCTCGGCCAGCGGGGAGGCAATCACCGCGCTGGCGGTATCGTGGCTGGCAACGGCAACGACCGGGATCTGATTACCCTGTGGGCAAATCCAGTGACCGATGACATTGCCCGGATGCGTTGGCGTGCCAAACCAGGCGGGATCCGCTCCGGTCCATGCCAGCAGCGTGTCATCCCAGTCGTCGTTATGAATATTGACGAGCTGCGTGGTGGTGGCGTTGGTGTATTCCCAGTTCAATTTGCCCGTCAAACAATAGGCGATGTAATCAGGAATAAGCAGGGCGTGCGCCACCTGGGAGAGCAGTTCCGGTTGTTGTTCAACCAGCGCGCGTAACTGATATAGCGTGTTAAACGGCAAGAACTGAATACCGCTGCGGCGATAAATTTCATCTTTTCCGAGTTGCGCCTGCGCCTGTTGCATCACGCCGGTGGTGCGGCTGTCGCGGTAGGAGACGGGCAGGCCGACGCGCTGACCATTTTTATCCAGCAGGACATAGTCCACGCCCCAGGTATCAATCCCGATGCTATCAATGCGGATGCCTTCATCGCAGACCTTATCCAGCCCAAGACGAATGGCCTCTTCCAGACTGTCGATATCCCAGACGTCAAAGCCGTCTGTTTTTTGCAGGCAATTCACGAAACGGTGGATTTCACGCAATGTCAGGGTGCGGTGTTCACTGTCGTAACGCGCCAGCATAACGCGTCCACTGGATGCGCCGAGATCGACAGCGACACAATGGCGAAAAGTCATAATGAGGTCCTTCCAGGAGTGATGGCAATGAGTCTAAGAACCCCTGGGAAAAGCTACCTTCTTGCTACTGACAGCCAAAATTAGCCGCTGGCAAGAAAGCAAAGATGAACGTGATGACGTTCACAGTTTCCAATAAAGAATCTGTTTTTACCTGATGTGACGACGTCCGCATTTAGCGAACTTTCCTGCCCGGTCTTGAAAAAATGACCGAATATGCGCGCTTTCATGTCAAAACTTTAAGGTGAGGTGGCGGCCCCTTAATTACTATTTCAGTCATGTTCCACTCCATGTCAGGAAGCCATCATGACCCTATTGCGCAGCGTGGATTTTTTTCCGTCAGGTAAAGCCCCCATCGCCATTGAACCCCGGCTTCCTCAGTCCGCTTTTCCTGAACACCATCATGATTTTCATGAAATAGTGATTGTTGAACATGGCACGGGAATTCATGTTTTCAACGGGCAGCCGTATACCATCAGCGGCGGTACTGTCTGTTTTGTTCGCGATCATGACCGACACATGTATGAACATACTGACAACCTGTGTCTGACCAACGTGCTCTATCGTTCTCCGGATGCGTTCCAGTTTTTGGCAGGGTTGAACCAGCTTTTGCCCCAGGAACAGGATGGACTGTATCCGTCCCACTGGCGGGTAAACCAGAGTGTGTTACAGCAAGTACGCCAACTGGTTGCTTCACTGGAGCAACCCGATGAAGAGATGGACACGCCGGCGGTCGCCAACCGTGAAATCGTGTTTATGCAATTGCTGGTATTGCTACGCAAAAGCAGCCTGATGGAAGGGGCGACGGATAATGATGCGCGACTGAATCACCTGATGGCCTGGCTGGAAGATCACTTTGCCGAAGAGGTCTGCTGGGAAGCCGTGGCCGATCAGTTTTCGCTCTCATTACGCACATTGCACCGTCAGTTGAAACAACAAACTGGGCTGACGCCGCAGCGCTATTTGAATCGACTGCGTTTAATTAAAGCGCGTCATCTGCTACGCCATAGCGATGACAGCGTTACCGATATCGCTTATCGCTGCGGATTTGGCGACAGTAACCACTTTTCGACGCTTTTTCGCCGCGAGTTTGACTGGTCGCCGCGTGATATCCGCCAGGGGCGTGACGCATTGCTGCAGTAACGTAGATGCCACGTGAAGTATGACGGGTATATCAACGTTTTTTGCTGCCGCCTGACGCATAATATTATGTTGTTACTGGTTGAGGTGATGTGGTGGCAAATCAGCTCGTTCTTCATAAAGCCGACTTTTTTGCAAGCGACGCGCAGGCTGTCGCGGTTGCCGATCGCTATCCGCAAAATGTCTTTGCGGAACATACCCATGAGTTTTGTGAACTGGTGCTGGTCTGGCGCGGCAACGGTTTGCATGTCCTCAATGAACGCCCGTATCGCATTACGCGCGGCGACCTGTTCTACATTCGCGCCGAAGATAAACACTCCTATACGTCAGTTAACGATCTGGTATTGCAGAACATCATCTATTGCCCGGAGCGGCTGAAGCTGAATCTGCGGTGGGAAGAGGCAATACCTGGATTTAACGGCACCCAATGGCAGCCGCACTGGCGTTTGACCAGCGAAGGGATGACTCAGGCGCGGCAGGTTATCAGTCAACTTGAGCATGAAAGCAAGCTGAGCTGCCCGTTGGCTAACGGTATGGCGGAGCTGCTGTTTGGGCAACTGGTGATGACCCTGAAGCGGCATCGCTATGCCACGGATAATCTTCCTGTTACTTCAAGTGAAACGCTGTTGGATAAACTGATTACCGCGCTGGCGGGCAGCCTGGAACGCCCGTTTTCGCTGGATGAATTTTGCGTTCGGGAAGTGTGTAGTGAACGCGTGTTGCGCCAGCAGTTTCGCTCCCAAACCGGCATGACCATCAACCAGTATTTGCGCCAGGTACGTGTTTGCCACGCGCAATATTTACTCCAGCATAGCCGCCTGATGATAGGTGAGATTTCGATGCAATGTGGGTTTGAGGACAGTAACTATTTTTCAGTGGTGTTCACGCGGGAAACCGGGATGACGCCAAGCCAGTGGCGCCATCTCAGTCATCAAAGCGACTAATTCGCCATTCCCATTCCGACAATATTGGCGGCGATGATAATCACCACGCAGCCCAGGCTCAGCACACCAACAGGATGCCGACCCGCGTTTTTCCACTCTTTCAATACCAGCCCGACAATACCGCCGCACAGGACATAGAAACTCATGTGCAGCATCCAACTGATGTAGTCATACTGCGCCGGAATGCGTGCGTGACCCCAGGCGTAGAAGAAGAACTGCAAATACCACATCAGACCGGCCAGCGCTGACATCAACACATTGTTGATGATCAGGGGTTTTGCCTGCGAGAAATCGGCTTTTATCGACAGATCTTTGACTTTTGCCAGACGAACGAAGCAGAAGCCCAGGTTGATCAGTGCGCCACCCCCCATGATCACCACGTAGCTGGGCAGGGCGACATACAGTGGGTCCACACCGAGGGCGGCAGCAGCTTCATGCATCGGTTTGGCGGCATTCATCGCAAAAGACATGCCGGCAGAGAAGATCCCGCACATGACCGCCAGCAGCAGACCTTTTTTCAGGTTGAACTCTTCGGCCTTAATGCCCATTTTGCGCTCTTTCAACTGCCCGGCGCGGGTCACAATCCCCACGCCGATAAGCGCCACCAACACGCCAAGCAGCGTCATGCGTCCGCCGTTCGTGTTAATCAGAACATCGAAGTTACCGTTGATAATGGGCGTCATCAACGTACCGACAATCAGCGTAATGCCAATCGCGATACCAATCCCCATCGACATACCGAGGTAGCGCATGGTCAGGCCGTAGTTAATATTGCCAATACCCCACATGGCGCCAAACAGGAAAACAGGTAGTAAAGTAGAAAGGCTGAAAGAGCTGTAGTAGGCCCAAAAATCGGGCAGCAACATGGCGCTGATACCCCACGGTAGGATAATCCAGGAGACCATCCCGCCAACCGACCACATCGTTTCCCATGACCACTGTTTTACTTGCTTAAATGGGGCATAGAAACAGGCTGCACTGGCCGCACCTATCAAATGCCAAAAAATACCCATCGTAATCGCGTTACTCATGACTTTATCCTCATCGTTTTTATTGTCGCGTTACCCCTTCGACGTGATGAGTGTAAAAATTGCGCAGATTCTTCACCTTCTTCCCGTTGCCGCGTTGTGGTTCTCTTTGGCAATAGACACGTTAAGCGGGTGATTTAGCTCACATCTTTGGCATGTAAGTGAGCCGTCATACCCTTATGAAAAGTACGGCATTGATAATCATTTTCAATATCATTTAATTAACTATAATGAACCAACTGCTTACGCGGCGTTAACACCCAGCCGCTCGATAATAATGGAGATGAATATGAGTTATACCCTGCCATCCCTGCCGTACGCTTACGATGCACTGGAACCGCACTTCGATAAGCAGACGATGGAAATTCACCACACCAAACACCATCAAGCCTACGTTAACAATGCCAATGCGGCGCTGGAAAGCCTGCCAGAATTCGCTGGCCTGTCTGCCGAAGAGTTGATCGCGAAACTGGATCAACTGCCAGCGGACAAGAAAACCGTACTGCGTAACAACGCGGGCGGTCACGCTAACCACAGTCTGTTCTGGAAAGGCCTGAAAATCGGCACCACCCTGCAGGGTGACCTGAAAGCCGCTATCGAACGTGACTTCGGTTCCGTTGATAATTTCAAAGCCGAGTTTGAGAAAGCGGCTGCCACTCGCTTTGGTTCTGGCTGGGCGTGGCTGGTGCTGAAAGGCGACAAGCTGGCAGTGGTCTCTACCGCGAACCAGGATTCTCCGCTGATGGGCGAAGCTGTTTCTGGCGCGTCTGGCTTCCCGATTGTCGGTCTGGATGTGTGGGAACACGCGTACTACCTGAAATTCCAGAACCGCCGTCCGGACTACATTAAAGAGTTCTGGAACGTGGTGAACTGGGACGAAGCAGCAGCGCGTTTCGCCGCGAAAAAATAAGTTTGATCATAGCCTGATGGCGGTCACGCCATCAGGCTGCATGACTTAACCTTTTGTTAAAAATACCTCGTCAATCGTTCGGCAGTCACTCTCGCTTAGCTCGCCACCTGCATTGCGCGAAACCCCGGTGCAATAACCAAATTTTCGCGATACCACGGTTTTAATCGTGGTGACAAAATCTTCACCAATCGCATAAATAGACATATAGGTACCGATCTTGTCTTGTATTTCGCGTAACGTGTGGAGATCTCCCTGTTTAAACGCCTCGCGCGCGGCGACAAAAAGCTCAGGCATCACGTTGTTTAATCCGGAAATGATCCCAGCGCCTCCGGCCATCAGGTTAGGGATGTAATACTCGTCATAGCCGGAAAGCACGGCAAAGTCATCACGCACGGCACGGGTGCTCTGGATCATACTGCGGGTGTGGGACTGGCAATCGACGGTATCCTTAATACCGGCAAAATTGGGGAACTCGGCCGCGAGAGTTGCGACCAGCTCTGGGGTTAAATCACAGCCGGTGCGTGCCGGGAAGTTGTAGGCAAACCATTTTCCGCGCAATGCGCCGCCAAGTTTGCGGAAATAGCTCAGGAGCTGTTTTGTTGTTTGTCCGTAATAGTACGGCGGCAAGACCATGACCGCATCGTAACCTGCGTTGTCGGCTTCCTGCGCCATCTGTAAAACGTCGTTCATACAGGTGGAGGAGACGTTGGCGACCATCTTCAGCGAGCTCATTGCTCTGGCTTCCCGGATCAACATCAGTCGCTCTTCAAGACTAAAAGAGGCAAATTCACCGATGCTTCCCATCAGCAAAATAACATCGATTTTGGCGTCGGTAAGGCGCTTGAGATGATGCTTCAGGCCAGAGAGATCGACGTTTCCATCCTTATCCATCGGCGTAATGGAGGGACACCAGACACCAGCAAATTGCGATTGTACTGTCACGTTGTTTACTCCTTGTTATGAAATGGCGTTTCAATATCACCCTAATTGATATCATGTCTGGTCATTTATCATGTGAATCCGGCTCTCATTTTGAGCGGCTGAGGTAAAATAAATATGCTCTAATGAGGATTATTTATCGGGGAGAGGGAACAGATGCGATATCCAGTCGAAGTGTTTACAGGCAAGGTTCTGGACTACACGGGAAGCCGTCCTAGCGCTATTGCGAAGATCCAGGTGGATGGCGAATTGATGCTGACGGAACTGGGCCTGGAGGGTGATGAACAGGCGGAGGCGAAAATCCACGGTGGGCCCGATCGCGCACTGTGCCATTATCCGCGAGAACATTATCTGCATTGGGCTCGGGAATTCCCGGAACAGGCGGATCGGTTTATCGCGCCCGCGTTTGGTGAAAACCTCTCAACCGACGGTCTGACTGAACAGAATGTCTATATTGGCGATATCTTCCAGTGGGGAGAGACGCTGATTCAGGTGACGCAACCGCGTTCGCCCTGCTTTAAACTCAACTACCATTTCGGCATCAGCGACATGGCGAGCCAGATGCAAAACGCCGGTAAAACGGGCTGGTTGTACAGCGTCATCGCGGCCGGGAAAGTCTCGGCGGATGCGCCGCTTGTGCTGGTGTCGCGTGTCAGTGACGTCACGGTACAGGAGGCGATTGCCATCGCCTGGCATATGCCGTTTGATGATGCGCAGTATCACCGCTTGTTGTCGGCGGCAGGATTATCAAAAAGCTGGACCAGAACGATGCAGAAGCGGCGCCTGAGCGGCAAGATCGAAGACAATTCGCGTCGTTTGTGGGGAAGATAAAAAATTGCGCGCCGGGTTAATGCCCGGCGCCACAATTAAGCGCGTTTATACAACGGCAGCCAGATCACCAGGCGTAAACCCCCCAGTGGGCTGTCTTCCGCTTTGACCCAGCCACGGTGCTGCTGGATGGCGGTTTCCACAATCGCCAGACCCAGACCGGTGCCGCCGGATTCGCGATCGCGCGCCTCGTCGGTACGGTAGAACGGTCGGAAAATCTGTTCCCGATCTTCAGGGCTGACGCCCGGACCATCGTCGTCTACGGTAATCGTGATCCCGTCTTTGTCCACCGCGAAGCCAACTTCAATTTTCGTGTGTGAATAGCGCAGGGCGTTACGGACAATATTCTCCAGCGCGCTTTCCAGGGCATTCGGGTTGCCATAGAGCGGCCACGGTCCCGGCGGGAAACTCACCGTCAACGATTTGCCCATCTGCTCGGCTTCGAAGGCGGCATTATCCAGCACATCGCCCCACAGATGATTGGCTTTCATCGTTTCGCTAACCAGCGCGTTTTTCTGCTGATTACGCGACATCACTAACAGGTCGTTGATCATGCTGTCGAGTCGGTGCGCTTCAGTTTCAATACGCTCCAGCTCTTTACTCTCGCCGCCACGGCGACGCAGTAGGGCGGTGCCGAGTTGCAGGCGTGTCAGCGGGGTTCTCAGTTCGTGAGAGATGTCCGACAGCAGACGCTGTTGCGAAGTCATCATCCGCTCGAGCGCAGTCACCATTTGGTTAAAACTGGCGCCAGCCGCGCGAAATTCCTGCGGGCCTGCTTCCAGTTCTGGATGTTGTCGTAAGTTACCCTGCGCCACTTCATCCGCCGCGTTTTTGAGCTTACGCGCCGGTTTTGCCAGGCTCCAGGCCAGCCAGAGAAGCAGCGGGGTGCTGACCAGCATCGTCACAATCAGCAATAGCAGAGGACGGTCAAACAGCAGATTAATAAAATCGGATTGCGAACTGCTGGCCGGGCGGATCAAATAGAGTTGGTAGTTATCTTCCCCGTCTCTGACGGAGAACGGTCCCACCATCTCAACACGGCCATATTTTTTCTTCTGCGGATGATCGGCGTTATCCGCCTGACCAATAAAGTTACGAATGATCTGCATTTCGTTGCGTTCTGCACCGATCACGCGTCCTTCTGTGGTGACAAGTAATAAACGCTGTCCAGGCGGCGCCCACTTGTCAATCGCCCGGAACAAGCGACGCCACCACATCAGATCGTTGGGTGGATCGTTCGCGAGTTCAGCTTCAACGTGTTGCTCAATCATCAACCCCTGGCGCTGTTCGCTGTCCAGTAGCTCGGTCATCTGGCGTGAGTCGAGCTTGGGTAACATCAGAACCAACATCAACACCAGTGCCAGCGTCAACCAGAAGATAGCAAAGATGCGCGCGGTGAGGCTCCCTATCATGAAGCGGAGACCATCAGATAGCCGCGGCCACGCAGGGTTTTAAACCACGGATGCCCGTCTTTGCGTTCCGGCAGCTTACGGCGCAGGTTCGAGATATGCATATCAATTGCACGGTCAAATGGCGTCAGGCGTTTGCCCAGCACTTCCTGGCTTAAATGTTCACGTGAAACCACCTGACCGAGATGCTGAGCCAGCAAATAGAGCAGGGTGAATTCGGTACCGGTTAACTCCAGCGTTTGGCCATCAAAGCTGGCTTCCTGGCGACCCGGATTGAGACTTAAAGCATCCACTTCCAGCGTTGGCGATCCGTTGTCGCTGCTTTGCTGTTGTTCGCTCCAGTGAGAACGGCGCAGGATAGCGCGGATACGTGCGACCAGTTCGCGGTCGTTAAACGGTTTGGGTAAATAGTCGTCCGCGCCCAGCTCGAGGCCAAGTACGCGATCCAATTCGCTGCCGCGCGCGGTCAGCATGATTACGGGGGTCTGGTGTGTCTGGCGAAGCGCTTTCAGTGTGTCGATACCGTTTTTCTTCGGCATCATGACATCGAGCAAAAGCAAATCAATGCTGTCGTCCAGGAGTTCAAGTGCCTGCTCCCCATCATGGGCAACCAGCACATCGAAGCCTTCCATTTCGAGCAGCTCCTTTAACAGGGAAGTCAGCTCTCGGTCATCATCAACTAACAGGATTTTATTCATTTTTTAAATACCTCCGAGGCAGAAATTACGTCATCAGGAGTCGCTAATCCATGACTTTACGTTGTTTTACACCCCCTGACGCATGTTTGCAGCCCGAATCGTAAACTGTCTCTCGTTGAATCGCGACAGAAAAGATTTTGGGAGCAAGTGATGCGCAAAGTTACCGCTGCCGTCATGGCCTCAACGCTGGCACTCAGTCCTTTAAGCCACGCTGCTGAAGTCGTTACAGGCGATAACTGGCACCAGGGCGAAGGGCCTACGCAGCGCAGTACGCAGAGCCATATGTTTGACGGCATAAGTTTAACCGAACATCAGCGTCAACAGATGAGAGATCTGATGCAGCAGGCAAGACACGAACAGCCTCCTGTTAATGTTAGCGAAGTGGAGACAATGCATCGCCTTGTCACCGCAGAAAAATTTGATGAAAGCGCTGTGCGCGCTCAGGCAGAAAAAATGGCACAAGAACAGGTTGCCCGCCAGGTCGAAATGGCCAGGGTCCGCAACCAGATGTATCGCCTGTTAACGCCGGAGCAGCAAGCGGTTTTAAATGAGAAACATCAGCAACGAATGGAGCAACTGCGCGACGTGGCGCAATGGCAAAAAGGCTCATCGTTGAATTTATTGAGTAGTAGCAACTCACGTTCCCAGTAACAAACCCTGTTTTCCTTGCCATAGACACCATCCCTGTCTTCCCCCCACATGATGTGGGGGTTTTTTTTGTCCTCAATTTGTCATCCGGTTATTGTCTGACTGTTTTACGCCATCCGTTATACTACCGGCATGTCCTGGCAGGAGTGTTTATGAATCAAACCTATGGACGGCTGGTAAGCCGGGCGGCAATCGCTGCGACAGTGATGGCGTCGTTATTACTTTTAATCAAGATTTTTGCGTGGTGGTACACCGACTCGGTGAGTATTCTGGCGGCGCTGGTAGACTCGCTGGTGGATATTGCCGCGTCGTTAACGAATCTTCTGGTGGTGCGTTATTCGCTGCAACCCGCAGACGATGAACATACTTTCGGGCACGGTAAAGCCGAATCGCTGGCGGCGCTGGCGCAAAGTATGTTTATTTCGGGTTCTGCGCTGTTTTTATTTTTGACCGGCATTCAACACCTCATTCAGCCCACGCCGATGAAAGATCCGGGCGTTGGCGTCGTGGTGACGGTTATCGCCCTGGTCTGCACGCTTATTTTGGTCACGTTTCAGCGCTGGGTCGTGCGCAAGACGCAAAGTCAGGCTGTGCGGGCAGATATGCTTCATTATCAGTCTGATGTTATGATGAACGGAGCGATTCTTGTTGCGCTCGGGCTTGCCTGGTATGGCTGGCATCGTGCAGACGCCTTGTTTGCGTTGGGAATCGGCATCTATATTCTATATAGCGCGTTACGAATGGGATATGAAGCGGTGCAATCATTGTTGGATCGCGCATTACCCGACGAAGAACGCCAGGAAATTATTGGAATCGTGACAACATGGCCGGGTGTCAGCGGCGCTCACGATCTTCGCACACGGCAGTCAGGGCCGACTCGCTTTATTCAGATTCATTTGGAAATGGAAGATCATCTGCCTCTCGTTCAGGCCCATTTGGTTGCTGAACAGGTAGAACAGGCGATTTTGCGGCGTTTTCCGGGCTCTGATGTCATTATCCATCAGGACCCGTGTTCCGTCGTGCCCAGGGAAGGCAAAAGGTTTGAGCTTTCGTAATTCGTTGTAAAAAAGGTGAACCAGGCCAGCATTTTGTGTATAAATTACCGCCTTTTGGCCTGACCTGAATCAATTCAGCAGGAAGTGATTGCTATACTATCTGCATATGCGTTGGATTGTGTCGATATGCTGAATCGGCTTCCGGCAACAGATTTCATTTTGCATTCCAAAGTTCAGAGGTAGTCATGATTAAGAAAATCGGTGTGTTGACAAGCGGCGGTGATGCGCCGGGCATGAACGCAGCAATCCGTGGTGTTGTGCGCGCAGCGTTGACGGAAGGGCTGGAAGTAATGGGGATTTATGACGGCTACCTGGGTCTGTATGAAGACCGTATGGTTCAGCTTGACCGTTACAGCGTGTCCGACATGATCAACCGTGGCGGCACATTCCTCGGTTCCGCGCGTTTCCCGGAATTCCGCGATGAAAATGTGCGTGCCGTGGCTATCGAAAACCTGAAGAAAAGGGGCATTGACGCGCTGGTGGTGATCGGCGGTGATGGTTCTTATATGGGTGCAAAACGTCTGACTGAAATGGGCTTCCCCTGCATTGGTCTGCCAGGCACTATCGACAACGACATTAAAGGCACCGACTACACCATTGGTTACTTTACGGCGCTGGGGACGGTGGTTGAAGCGATTGACCGTCTGCGTGATACCTCTTCCTCTCACCAACGTATCTCTATCGTTGAAGTGATGGGGCGTTACTGTGGCGATCTGACCCTGGCGGCAGCGATTGCTGGTGGTTGTGAGTTTGTGGTGGTGCCGGAAGTGGAATTCAGCCGTGAAGATCTGGTGGCTGAAATCAAAGCTGGAATTGCGAAGGGCAAAAAACACGCCATCGTCGCTATCACTGAACACATGTGTGACGTTGACGAACTGGCGCATTTCATTGAGAAAGAAACCAAACGTGAAACCCGTGCAACCGTGCTGGGACACATTCAGCGTGGTGGTTCTCCGGTACCTTACGACCGTATTCTGGCATCCCGCATGGGGGCGTATGCCATTGAACTGCTGCTGGAAGGTTTTGGCGGTCGTTGCGTAGGTATTCAGAACGAACAACTGGTTCACCACGACATCATCGACGCTATCGAAAACATGAAGCGTCCATTCAAAGGTGACTGGCTGGACTGCGCGAAGAAACTGTACTGATCGCAATTGCCGGATGGCGGCTTGCGCCTTATCCAGCCTACAAATGCAGCATATAGGCCCGATAAGCGTAGCGCCATCAGGCATAAAGGCGGAGTGAGCTCCGCCTTTTTTACGCTCATTTATATTCTTCGTAGTTATAGCAAATCTTTTTTTATTCTTTAATGTTTGGACTTCTTTCTGGCACGCTCGGATCATCACAACACAGCATAAGAGAGTTGGGCGATGAACAAATGGGGCGTGGGATTAACGTTGTTGCTGGCATCCACCAGCGTTTTGGCGAAGGATATTCAATTACTTAACGTTTCGTATGATCCAACACGTGAGTTGTACGAGCAGTACAACAAAGCGTTTAGCGCACACTGGAAACAGCAAACGGGTGATAACGTGGTGATCCGCCAGTCCCATGGTGGTTCCGGCAAACAAGCGACCTCCGTGATTAATGGTATTGAGGCGGATGTGGTGACTCTGGCGCTGGCCTACGATGTCGACGCCATTGCGGAACGTGGTCGTATTGATAAAAATTGGATCAAACGTCTGCCGGACAACTCTGCGCCTTACACCTCCACCATCGTCTTTCTCGTCCGTAAAGGCAATCCGAAGCAAATTCATGACTGGAACGATCTGGTAAAACCTGGCGTATCCGTCATCACGCCGAATCCGAAAAGCTCAGGTGGCGCACGCTGGAATTATCTGGCTGCGTGGGGCTACGCCCTGCACCACAACAACAATGACCAGGCTAAAGCCCAGGAATTCGTGAAGGCGCTGTTTAAGAATGTGGAAGTTCTCGATTCCGGTGCCCGTGGTTCAACCAACACCTTCGTAGAACGCGGGATTGGTGACGTCCTGATTGCCTGGGAGAATGAAGCGCTGCTGGCAACCCATGAACTCGGTAAAGACAAATTTGAGATTGTGACCCCGAGCGAGTCAATCCTGGCGGAACCGACCGTTTCGGTCGTCGATAAAGTGGCTGAGAAAAAAGGCACTACCGAGGTGGCGCAAGCCTATCTGAAGTACCTCTATTCACCGGAAGGCCAGGCGATCGCGGCGAAAAACTATTATCGACCGCGCGATCCTGATGTGGCGAAGCAATATGAAAGTGCTTTCCCGAAATTGAAACTCTTCACCATTGATGAGGCGTTCGGCGGTTGGACAAAAGCGCAAAAAGAACACTTCGCAAACGGTGGGACATTCGACCAGATCAGCAAACGCTAAGTATTTTTGTGATTTTTGGGCCCGGTGGCGCGACGCTATCGGGCTTTTTTAATTGTCATCATTTTGCGTTACTCTTGCACTTCAATGAGATACAGGAAACGCACAATGAAAAAAGCAGGTTATCTTTCACTGGCGATTGTCGTTATCGCCGCCGCAGCGGGTATCGGCTACTGGAAATTTGCCGGAAATCCGGATGCGCTACGGGAGAAGGTCCTGGAACAGTGCGTGCCAAATCAACTCCAGCGGCAAAATCCGGCACCCTGTACAGAAGTGAAGCCGGAGGCCGGTTATGTGGTGTTTAAAGACAGAAATGGCCCTCTGCAATATTTGTTGATGCCGACTTACCGCATTAACGGTACGGAAAGCCCCTTATTGACGGAACCCTTCACACCCAACTTCTTCTGGCTGGCCTGGCAGGCGCGTAGCTTTATGAGCCAAAAGTATGGGCAGGAGATTCCTGACAGCGCAGTGTCATTGGCGATCAATTCACGCACCGGGCGGACGCAAAACCATTTCCACATCCATATCTCCTGTTTGCGCAAGGACGTTAGAGCGCAACTTGATGACAATATGGCAAAAATCGGCACTCGCTGGTTGCCGCTCGCGGGCGGATTGCGCGGGCATGAGTATCTGGCCCGGCGAGTCACCGAGAACGAACTGGCGCAGCGCAGTCCCTTTATGATGCTGGCGGAAGAGGTGCCGGAAGCGCGCGAACATATGGGTAGCTACGCACTGGCGATGGTGCGCCAGAGCGATGACACCTTTGTATTATTGGCCACACAGCGCAATCTGTTGGCGTTCAACCTGGCGTCTGCCGAGGAAATTCAGGATCATCAATGTGACATTCTGAAGTAACCCACCATATCTGGCGTTTACTCCATCAGCCTGTCCCCGTATTCTTGTTGAAAAAAACAACAGGAGACAGGCATGTCGCTCTGGCTTTCGCACCCGCTGTTTATCCCTTCGCTGCTTGTCGGTATCACTATTCTGCTCTGGGCGACTTCCCTGCTGCCGGAATTTATTACGGCGCTGTTGTTTTTTACCGTCGCGATGGTGGCAAAGATTGCGCCGCCGGACGTTATCTTCGGCGGCTTTGCCTCTTCGGCATTCTGGCTGGTATTTAGCGGATTTGTATTGGGCGTTGCGATCCGTAAAACGGGACTGGCGGACCGGGCGGCGAGGGCATTGTCGGCAAGGCTAACCGACTCCTGGCCGTTGATGGTGGCGAGTGTGGTGTTACTCAGTTATACACTGGCGTTTGTGATGCCTTCCAACATGGGGCGCATCGCATTGCTGATGCCGATTGTTGCGGCGATGGCAAAACGCGCCGGAATTGCTGAGAATTCGCGCGCCTGGTACGGTCTGGCGCTGGCGGTGGGTTTCGGCACCTTCCAACTTTCTGCCACAATCCTCCCTGCTAACGTGCCTAACCTTGTCATGAGCGGCGCGACGGAGGGTTCGTATGGCATCCATTTGAACTATTTGCCGTATTTATTGTTGCATACTCCTGTTCTCGGCTGGCTCAAAGGGGCGGCGCTTGTTCTCCTGATCTGCTGGTTGTTCCCTGGTAAGCCCCATGCGTCGGACGATATCTCATCTCCTGCGCCCATGAGTCGCGATGAAAAGCGGTTATCCTGGATGCTGGCGGTGGTACTGGTGATGTGGGTCAGTGAGGCCTGGCATGGGATTGGCCCTGCGTGGACCGGGCTGGCGGCGGCAGTGATTACCCTGCTACCGCGCGTAGGTTTTATCAATGGCGATGAGTTTTCCAGTGGCGTGAATATTCGCACGTGTATCTATGTGGCGGGTATTCTGGGGCTGGCCATTACTGTAACGCATACCGGAATCGGGAGTGCGGTCGGAGAGGCATTGTTGCAGATTATGCCGCTGAACGCAGAAAACCCCTTTACCAACTTTGTTGCGCTGACCGGGATCACCACCGTCCTCAACTTTATCATGACTGCCAATGGCGTTCCGGCGTTGTATACCACGTTGGCAGAGAGTTTTTCCGATGCGACCGGGTTCCCGCTGCTTTCGGTCATTATGATTCAGGTACTGGGCTATTCCACACCGCTACTGCCGTATCAGGCATCGCCTATTGTCGTGGCGATGGCGCTAGGGAAAGTCCCGGCCAGAGCAGGGATGTTACTGTGTCTGGCTCTGGCATTGGTCACCTGGATGGTGTTGCTGCCGCTGGATTATTTATGGTTCAGCATTCTGGGAAAATTGTAGCTGTCCAGCGTCAATAATCCTGAATAATTCAATCGGCTATTGCTTTCATTTTGTGATTTAGTTGATTTTTTTGTCAGCAAAAATAACAGTTAATAGCCGGGAACACACTCGTTCAGAAGAAATACAAGGATTAACTCATGGACAGGTTAACCCCTATTCGTCTCTGGCCTGCATTTCTTTCGGTTTTCATTACCCTGATGTTGTGGTTTGTTGTCCCCAACCCTTCCGGTGTGACTCCTGAAGCCTGGCATTTACTGGCGTTATTTATTGGTACTATCGCGGCTATTATCGGCAAAGCCCTGCCTATCGGCGCTATCGCAATCATTGCGATTATGCTGGTGGCAATGACGGGCGTTACCAATCCGGGTAAACCTGCTGCGGCGCTAAACGATGCGCTGAGCGGCTTTTCTAACCAATTGATCTGGCTGATTGGTTTGTCGATTATGCTCTCGCAAAGTTTGTTGAAAACGGGGCTGGGCGCGCGGATTGGATATGGATTTATCGCGTTGTTTGGTAAACGCACGCTGGGTATCGCCTGGGCATTGACGCTGGCTGAAACATTGATTGCGCCAGTGACGCCCAGTAACACCGCGCGCGGAGGCGGTATTATCCATCCGGTCATGCGCGCCATCGCAGAAAGCCTGGGCTCGCAACCTGGGAACAGCGAAAATGGTTCGACAGGCCGTTATCTGGCGCTGGTGAACTACAACATTAACCCCATCAGTTCGGCGATGTTTATTACTGCTACTGCACCTAACCCACTGATTGTTAGCTTTTTGACCAAAGGCACCGATGGGGTGTTGAACATGACCTGGGGGATGTGGGCGATAGCCGCGCTGCTCCCTGCGGTGGTGTCACTGGTGCTGATGCCGCTTGTCATCTGGTGGCTTTATCCCCCTGCCATTACCCGCACACCGGATGCGCCGCAGTTTGCGCGACAAAAGCTGGACGCTCTTGGGCCTTTGTCGCTTGCCGAGAAAATTACGCTCGCCGTTTTTGCTCTGCTGCTGTGTTTGTGGGCGGGGATCCCGGCGCTCATTATGGGAAGCGGCTGGACAGTAAACCCGACCAGCGCCGCCTTAATTGGGCTCTCAATTTTGCTGATTTCAGGGGTATTGAGCTGGGATGACATTCTTAAATGTCGCGGCGCCTGGGATACCGTCGTGTGGTTTGCGGCACTGGTCATGATGGCTGAATTTCTCAGCAAGCTGGGTCTGGTGAGTTGGTTAGCAGTGAGTGTGGGGAATACGATTGATCATCTCGGCCTGCACTGGGGTGTCGCCACACTGCTACTGGTTCTGCTCTATGTCTACTCTCACTACTTTTTCGCCAGTACGACTGCGCATATTACAGCGATGTTTGCGGCGTTCTTCGCCGCAGGATTAGCGCTCGGCGCGCCACCGGCATTGCTTGGCTTAATGCTCGCTTTTTCCTCATCGTTGATGATGTCGTTAACGCATTATGGCACGGGCACCGCGCCTATCATATTTGGCTCCGGGTACGTCACACTTGCGGAATGGTGGAAAACGGGATTGGTGATGAGCGTGGTAAACCTGACAGTCTGGGGGATCGTCGGGGCGGTCTGGTGGAGCTGGCTGGGATACTGGTAAATAAAAATGTGGCGGTAGATGAGTCATCTACCGCCATAACAGCGATTACGCCTGTTTAGCTGCTTCTGCTGCTTTGACGATCACTGCGAAAGCGTCAGCTTTCAGTGAAGCGCCGCCAACCAGCGCGCCGTCGATGTCCGGCTGTGCGAACAGTTCCGCTGCGTTGGACGCGTTTACAGAACCGCCGTACTGGATGATAACCTGCTGTGCGATTGCTGCGTCAGCTTTAGCAATGTGGTCACGGATGAATTTGTGAACAGCCTGAGCCTGAGCCGGAGTTGCAGATTTGCCAGTACCGATCGCCCATACAGGTTCGTAAGCGATAACCACGCCTTCGAATGCGCTCGCACCCTGCGTTTTCAGCACTGCGTCGATCTGACGTGCGCACACTTCTTCCGTTTTGCCCGCTTCGTTTTCTGCTTCGGTTTCACCGATGCACAGAACCGGGGTCAGGCCTTGCTCTTTCAGAACTGCGAATTTTTTAGCGATCAGTTCATCAGACTCTTTGTGATAAGTACGACGCTCTGAGTGACCGATGATGATGTACTGAGCACCGATATCTTTCAGCATTTCAGCTGAGGTTTCACCCGTGAACGCACCAGACAGGTTCAGGTCAACGTTCTGCGCGCCCAGGATGATGTGGCTACCGGCCGCAGCGTGTTTTGCGAGGTCGATATACATTTCCGGCGGAGCGATAGCAACGCCACAGCCAGCAACGCCAGCCAGCTCTTTACGCAGGTTAGCAACCAGCTCGTTTACCATGTGGCGGCTGCCGTTCAGTTTCCAGTTACCCATCACTAAAGGATGTCGCATTTCAATTCTCCACGCTTTATCAGCGAATTAATGAATATGGCCGCCCTTCAGGGCAGCATGGTCTGTGAAACAGTATAGAGATTCGTCACTGGAAAGGCTTTGCTTTTTGTCATTTATTCGACCCTTCCAGGCCTTCAGATAGTGCCAGCTTAATCGGTTCAACAGCGAAGGTCAGCCCCTTTTCACCGTTATCTGCGACAACATAGCGAATTGCGCCTTCGGTTTCAGCGTAGTAGTGCTTATTCTTGCCTGCAATAAGCAACCGATGCAGTTTTTTCTGGCTTTGTTCCTTCGTCAGTAACGGCGCGACGCTACGAATGACCGCCGCCATATACTCCAGCGCTTTCGTCCTTGCCGCTTTTTGCTCAGGTCCTTGAATGGGAAGCCAGGTTATCTGCATGCTTTTGATTTTTAACGTGCCGCGTTCCAGCGCCGTTGAGGCGTACAGGTTTTCGTTGATCTTGCTGGCGGCGCGCGTCAGATTGGCGTTGTCCCGACTGCTGTCGATAGCGCGAAATTCGTTCAGTGAGAGCTTAGGGTTTTGGCTGTTAAAGTTTTCGCGAAACTGGCTGATCGAGAGATCGAACGTTGGAGCGCCAGCCAACAGATACGGCGCCGTCGTCGTCGAGGGCTCTTCTGCCTGTACCGTTGTGGTTACGGAAATCACAGAAAACAATAGTAAAAACAGCGTACATCCTGGCTTCATCAATCTTACCTTTCGTTATGGCTGCTCACGATTAAAACGATAACTGTCTGGCTTGTCAAAAGGGTAAACTGTGGACCAGGGCAATAATAAAGGAACTTACATGACCATACAGCAGTGGTTATTCTCATTTAAAGGGCGTATCGGACGCCGTGATTTCTGGATTTGGGTCGGCCTCTGGTTTGTCGGTATGCTGGTTCTGTTCACCCTGGCCAGTAAACAATGGCTTGAGATTAAAACGGCGGCGTTTGCTCTGGTATGTCTGCTCTGGCCTACGGCAGCGGTAATGGTAAAACGCCTGCATGACAGAGGGCGTTCAGGTTTGTGGGCGTTACTGATGATTCTGGCGTGGATGCTCCTGGCGGGCAACTGGGTCATGCTACCGGGAATGTGGCAGTGGGTTGTCGGACGTTTTGTTCCAACAGTGATCCTGGTCATGATGCTGATTGACCTGGGCGCATTTGTCGGCACCCAGGGAGAGAATAAGTTTGGCAAAGATACGCAGGACGTGAAGTACAAAGCATGAATCTAATGCCGGATGGCGACGCAAAGGCGTCTTATCCGGCCTACAGAAAAGCGTCAACCGTAGGCCGGAAGAACGAAGCCGCCATCCGGCAAGAAATTACCAGTAGTGTTCGGCAGTCATGTGGCCCGGTCGGCGGCGCAGGTGTTTGGTCATTTGCCGGGTTTCTTTCAGCAATTGCTGCGTGTCGCGAACCATCTGCGGGTTGCCGCACAGCATGACGTGGCTGGTTTCTTTATCCATCGGCAGACCAACCGCTTTTTCCAGCTCACCGCTTTCAATCAGCGCCGGTATACGCCCGGTTAGTGAACCCGCGATGGTTTCCCGACTTACCACTGTTTGAATCCGTAATTTACCTTCGTAGCGTGCCTGTAGCTCCAGCATGAGCGGCAGATAGCTTAGGTCGGCGGCGTAACGCGCGGCATGCACCAGCACCAGATTTTTAAAACGTTCGACGTCTTTACCCTGTTGCAGAATTGACAGGTAAGGGCCAATTGCCGTCCCCGTCGCCAGCATCCACAGCGTGTCGCAATCGGGAACCTCATCCAGCACAAAAAAACCTGCGGCTTCACTGACGACCTGGACGTCATCACCGGGTTTCAGCGCGGCCAGTCGTGGACTCAGTTTACCGTCGGGAACGATGACCAGGTAAAATTCCAGATCGGGATTCTCGGGGGCGTTGACATAGGAATAGGCGCGCTGGACGCGCTCACCGTCAATCTCCATCCCGAGCTTGGTAAATTGACCTGCGGTGAAGGGATGAACCGGGGCGTGAACGGTCAGACTCAACAGGGTCTCAGTCCAGTACTGCACGTTAGTCACTTTGCCTGTTACCCACTCTGCCATGGTCTTCTCCTGTTCCGATCCAATAGTCCTATCTTCGTTCGTTGGACGAAAGATTTCCAGCCCATATGGACTGGAAGGCTCTATTGATCAAATTACACATTTATCCTTCACGGTGCCTCGTTGTTGGCAGCACTCGCGCAATCCAGTCGTATCGTTGTCTATGCTACCGGGATTTTGCTCGCTTGCCGCCGCGATGCACCGTGAAGGATTTTGTGTAAAATTTTAAAGGATATGCGCCTGTACGTCCGGGTCTTTGCGATCGAGGTAATGAATAGACTGGATGCGGCGAATGGTGCGTGATTTCCCGCGGATCAGCAGTGTTTCAGTGGTCGCGATGTTGCCTTTACGGCTGATCCCCTCCAGCAGGTCGCCTTTGGTGATCCCGGTCGCGGAGAAGATGACGTTGTCGCTGCGCGCCATTTCGTCCAGACGCAGCGCTTTACCCGCTTCAATGCCCATCGCCTCGCAGCGCGCCAGTTCCTGCTCGCCAATGCGACGATTATCTTCGCTATCGCCCTTGACGTCATGACGTGCGAGCAGGCGGCCCTGCATATCGCCGTCCAGTGCGCGAATCACTGCGGCGGACACGACACCTTCCGGCGCACCGCCAATCCCGTACAATACGTCGACTTCGCTGTCTGGCATGCAGGTCAGAATAGACGCGGCAACATCACCGTCAGGAATCGCAAATACGCGCACGCCCAACGTCTGCATCTCTGCGATCACCCCATCATGGCGAGGTTTCGCCAGAATGGTGACGGTCAGTTCGCTCAGTGATTTGTTGAGCGCCTTTGCCACGTTATTCAGGTTTTCCGCCAGCGGCAGGTTGAGATCGATAGACCCTTTTGCGCCAGGACCTACGATCAGCTTTTCCATGTACATATCCGGCGCGTTCAGGAAGCAGCCTTTGTCGCCGACGGCCAGAACCGCCAGCGCGTTAGCCTGACCCATCGCCGTCATGCGGGTACCTTCGATTGGATCGACAGCAATGTCTACCGCGTCGCCGTGTCCGGTACCGACCTTCTCGCCGATAAACAACATTGGCGCTTCATCGATCTCGCCTTCGCCGATGACAATCGTCCCGTCAATGTTGACCTGATTGAGCATAATGCGCATGGCGTTAACGGCCGCGCCGTCAGCGGTATTTTTATCGCCGCGCCCTAACCATTTATAGCCAGCCAGCGCAGCCGCTTCGGTCACGCGGGAAAATTCGATGGCAAGTTCTCGTCTCATAGCAAACCCGTAGCAGAAAGAAATTGCGCGAAGTGTAGCACAGGGGAGGAGGGGGGATTATTGATGTATGTGCGTGTGCAGCGTTGCCCCACGCAAAGGTTTTGCCGGACGGCGATACCGCCATCCGGCATGGCAACATTACTCTTCGTGATCTTCCCACGCCAGGGCGCGTTTGACCGCTTTCTTCCAGCCGCTGTAACGGTAATTACGCTCGGTGGTTTCGATGCCCGGGCGGAATTCACGTTCGATGACCGCTTTTTCCTGCAACTCATCGAGATTCTGCCAGAAACCTACCGCCAGACCGGCCAGATATGCCGCACCCAGCGCGGTGACTTCGCGTACTTCCGGGCGCTCAACGCGAGTACCAAGAATGTCTGACTGGAACTGCATCAGGAAGTTGTTGGCAACCGCACCGCCGTCCACGCGCAGGGCATGCAGACGAATACCGGAGTCAGCCTGCATTGCTTCCAGCACATCACGCGTCTGATAGGCAATGGATTCCAGGGTGGCGCGGATGATGTGGTTAGAGTTCACGCCGCGGGTCAGGCCAAAGATAGCGCCACGCGCATACGGATCCCAGTAAGGGGCACCCAGACCGGTAAAGGCCGGTACGACATACACGCCGTTGGTATCTTTCACTTTGGTCGCAAAGTATTCGGAGTCGAACGCGTCGCTGATGAGTTTCATCTCGTCGCGCAGCCATTGAATAGACGCGCCAGCCATAAACACGGCACCTTCCAGCGCATAGTTCACTTCACCTGTCGGACCGCAGGCAATGGTCGTCAGCAGACCATTTTCGGATTTAACGGCTTTCTCTCCGGTATTCATCAGCATAAAGCAGCCGGTACCGTAGGTGTTTTTCGCCATCCCTTCTTTCACGCACAACTGGCCGAACAGCGCGGCCTGCTGGTCACCCGCAATACCTGAGATTGGAATACGTATGCCGCCTTTACCGCCAATGTTGGTCTGACCGTACACTTCAGAGGAACGACGGACTTCCGGCAGCATGGCGCGCGGAATGTCCAGCGCGTCCAGCATCTTGTCGTCCCAGTCCAGCGTGTGGATGTTGAACAGCATGGTACGTGAGGCGTTGGTGTAATCCGTGACGTGAACGCGTCCTTGCGTCATCTTCCAGATGAGCCAGGTATCCACGGTACCAAACAGCAGTTCGCCGCGACGAGCGCGCTCACGTGAGCCTTCTACGTGATCGAGGATCCACTTCACTTTGGTGCCAGAGAAATACGGGTCAATCACCAGACCGGTATTGTTGCGAACATACTCTTCCATGCCATCGCGCTTCAGGCGCTCGCAAATGTCGGCGGTACGGCGGCACTGCCAGACAATAGCGTTGTAGATTGGCTTACCGGTTTCACGTTCCCAGACGATAGTGGTTTCACGCTGGTTAGTAATACCAATGGCCGCAATCTGATCGGAACTGATGTCTGCTTTCGCCAGCACTTCTACCAGTGTAGAGCTTTGGGTGGCCCAGATTTCCATTGGGTCATGTTCTACCCAGCCAGCTTTCGGATAGATTTGCTCGAATTCGCGTTGCGACACACTGACGATATTGGCATCGTGGTCCATTACGACCGCGCGAGAACTGGTAGTGCCCTGGTCGAGCGCAACAATGTATTTTTTCTCAGTCATCATTTTTTCCCGTAGTCACATTACAGCGAAGCTTTTTGTTGTGAAGTCGTCGTGGCGTCTTTCTCTTCCACGACACAGGTATCGCAAGGTAAATGGCGGCCAATCAGCTTGCGATAAGCGAACGCACCCAAAATGGCGCCCGCAACAGGGCCGAACAGCGGCACCAGGAAGTAAGGAATGTCTTTGCCACCGGTAAAGGCAATATTGCCCCAGCCAGCGAGCCAGGCGAAAGCTTTTGGGCCGATATCACGTGCCGGGTTCATCGCGAATCCCGTCAATGGACCCATTGATGCACCGATAACGGCGATCAGTAAACCGATGAGCAGCGGCGCCAGCGGACCGCGAGGCACACCGTTACCGTCATCAGTCAGTGCCAGAATGACCCCCATCAGAATAGCGGTAATCACCATTTCAACCGCGAAGGCCTGCACAAAATTGATATGTGGGTTTGGATAAGTAGAGAAAGTCCCTGCCAGATTGAGGCTTTCGACGCTGCCACGCACGATATGATTCGTTTGTTCAAAGTCGGCAAAAAGATTGTAGTAGAGCCCGTAAACTAACGCCGCAGCGCAAAAAGCACCGGCAAATTGAGAAAGGATAAAAGGCACAACTTTGCGCTTGTCAAAACACGCGAACAGCCACAGTGCGATGGTTACTGCCGGATTCAGATGTGCGCCAGAAACACCTGCCGTCAGGTAAATAGCCATTGCTACTCCCAGACCCCAGATGACACTGATTTCCCACTGACCGAAAGTAGCCCCAGCCACTTTGAGCGCAGCGACACAACCCACACCGAAAAAAATCAACAACCCGGTACCGAGGAATTCAGCAATGCACTGGCCTTTTAAGGTTGATGTTTGACTCATGATCGGATCCTGAAGAGAGTTTAATGTTTATTGTCTGCGAGGAAGTCACTGACATCCGCGATGCCCTGTAGGCATGCTGTTAATTTAGCGTTAACGAGCAAAAGCGAGAAATATCGAAATTGAAATGTGTGTACTGCGTCAACAAAATGAGTGTTATCGCGCAATGAAGCGTATTTTGAGACAACGTAAGAGTGTGAGCTGAATCATTTCATTAACCAATATGTTAACACTTTAGCGATATTGAATTGATGTCACCAGGACAAAGATGAAAAGTGTTGCAAACCACGATCTGCACGGTATGCCGCTGGACAGCAGCGACGGGGCTTCATACAATCGGCACTATATGTTGTGCGCGTTTACATTAAAGCGTCGCCTTGCAATTCAGGAGAGGTATGACCATGTCATTAGAAGTGTTTGAGAAACTGGAAGCGAAAGTACAGCAGGCGATTGATACCATCACGCTGCTACAGATGGAAATTGAAGAGCTGAAAGAAAAGAACAACAGCCTGGTGCAGGATGTTCAGTCTGCACAGCATCAGCGTGAAGAACTGGAGCGCGAAAACAGCAGCCTGAAAGAACAGCAGAGCGGCTGGCAGGATCGTCTGCAAGCTCTCCTCGGCCGTATGGAAGAAGTCTAATCCTCGTCATATTTCACGTTATGGCGGCGTTGGCTGCGCTCAGCTACCCCAGTCACGTAGTTTACTACGCTCCTGGGGATATCTTCGTTTGCCGTCTTGCCCTAACGCGGAATCTTTAGAGGAATTGAGTACCAGCATGTAGGCCGGATAAGGCGCAAGCCGTCATCCGGCAATATCATACCTTTACCACGATACAACGTTAGTTTCAGGCATTCAAACCCCCATCCACGTCCAGACCAGTGCCGGAAATCTGCCCAGCCGCTGGGCTTGCCAGAAACGTCACCGCCGCTGCAACATCCTCCGGTGTACCGTAATGCCCTGTCGCAATAAGCTGTCGTTGGGAGTCCGCCTGTTCGCCATCTGCTGGGTTCATATCACTGTCCGTTGGGCCGGGATGGACAAGGTTGACGGTAATACCCCGTGGGCCGAGATCACGAGCCAGGCCACGGGTTAGCGAGTTGAGCGCTGATTTAGTCATCGCGTAGACAGCAATCCCCGGCAGGGCGACACGGTTGGCAAGGCAACTGCCAATATTGATAATTCGCCCACCTTCAGGGATATGTGGCAACGCGGCCTGTATGGCTACCACCACGCCACGGATATTCACGTTAATCAACGCGTCGATGTCTTCCAGTGATAGCGACTCCAGCGGGCCACCGCGTGCGATCCCTGCGTTGTTGACCAGGATATCTAATCCTCCTAGTGACAGTATCGTGTGATTTACGGCGTTCTGAATAGCCTGAGCGCTTGCACTGTTTGCCTGAATAGCCTCGCCATGGCGGCCGAGTGCTGTAATTTCATTGGCAACGGCCTGGGCTTTCTCCGCAGATTTTTCATAGGTAATAACAACATCAGCACCGGCTTTCGCCAGCGACAGTGCAATAGCGCGCCCTAATCCACGACTGGCTCCGGTGACCAGCGCTTTTTTACCTGTCAGATCGATATGCATGATGACCCCGTGACGAGAGTGATGAGATTCATCATTAGGTATAGAGAGAGTTTTTTCTTCGTCAATGCGCTGAATGGGGGAATCGAAAGGGTGAAGTTGCAAAAAATAGGGTCTGGAGATTTCCAGAATCGAAGTAAATTGCCAGTCAGTTGTTTAACCGACTGGCATCACACCGAATTGCGGTATTTTCTTTACTCGATATCGAGGGGGTCTTCGGAAAGGATTATCCCGGTATTATCGGCATACAGATGGTCGCCGGAGAAGAAGGTCACGCCGCCGAAATTGACGCGAACATCGCTTTCCCCAATGCCTTCACCTGCGGCACCCACCGGAATGGCGGCGATCGCCTGAATACCAATGTCCAGCTCTTCCAGATCGTCTACCTGACGCACTGCGCCGTAGATGACCAGACCTTCCCATTCATTCTGTACGGCCAGACGCGCCAGTTCGGCGTCGACCAGCGCACGACGGACAGAACCCCCGCCATCGACCAGCAGGATGCGTCCACGGCCATTTTGTTCGAGCAGATCATACAGCAACCCGTTGTCCTCGAAACATTTTACCGTAATGATTTGTCCGCCAAACGACGACCGTCCTCCAAAGTTAGAGAACAGCGGTTCCACGACGTTGACATCTTCCTGGTAGATGTCACAAAGCTCGGAAGTATCGTATTTCATAGGATCAACGTTCAGTTGCTGCGAGAATTTTTAGTATATCGCGCTATGTGTACTGTTGGCAAAATCATCAATTGTTAATTGATATTTGTCAGTTAAACGGACCACTGACTTAGGAAAATGCCAACCACAAACAGTAGGTTAGTGAGTAGCGCGGCTTTGACCGTCCGCTCCAGCATTGGGCGCATCGCAGCCGGTTCCATTTCGCGCATCACATAGCGTGCCTGTTTGATCAGCAGCGGTGCTGCCAGAATAAACAGCCATCCCCACAGGCTTTGCAAAGAGAGAAGGTTAAACAGCGCCAGGCAGACCAGCGTTCCCATCAGCAGGCAGGCATGATAGCGACGGGCGTTGACCGCGCCTAAACGCACAACCAGCGTGTTTTTACCGTTTTCCTTGTCGCTGTTGATGTCACGCAGGTTATTGATGTTGAGCACTGCCGTTGCCAGCAGACCGCAAGCAGTTGCCGGGAGAATGAGTTCAGGAATCAGCGTGTGTGCCTGCAAATACCAGCTACCCATGACGCTCAGCCAGCCAAAGAACACCAGTACGGAAATATCACCCAGACCGATGTAACCATACGGGCGGTTACCTACGGTGTAGGTAATGGCCGCGATAATCGACAGACCGCCCAGCACCAGGAAACCGACAAAATCGGTCAGTGTGTTACACGCCACGACGACCAGCGCCAGACCGGACAGGCAAATGAGCACGACGGTGACGATCAATGCTCGTTTCATCTCCTGCTGAGTGATCACCCCTTTTTGCATGCCACGCAGTGGACCAATGCGGTCAGGTTTGTCGCTGCCTTTGACCGCATCGCCATAGTCGTTAGCGAGATTTGACAGGATCTGCAGTAGCCCTGCAGTAATCAATGCCAACACCGCGACCAGCGGGTCAAAAAATCCCTTCCACCATGCCAGGGCCGTACCGACGATGATCGCCGCGAAGGCGAGCGGTAGGGTCTTGGGTCGTAAACTTTCCAGCCAGGCTTGTGAGCGGCTAATTTGTTGTTGTTCAGTCATATTTAGCGCCAATAAAAATGGGGCTTTTCAGCCCCATCAACAATGATGAAAATGCATTGAACGCGATTATAGGATAAAACGGCTCAGATCTTCATCTGCGACCAGCGCATCCAGATGTTTGCTCACATAATCCGCATCAATTGTTATGCTTTGACCGTTCAGATCGCTCGCATCATAAGAAATATCTTCCATCAGACGCTCCAGCACGGTGTGTAAACGACGGGCACCGATGTTTTCGGTGGTCTCGTTTACCTGCCACGCGGCTTCGGCAATGCGCTTGATGCCAGATTCGGTGAACTCAATGTTCACACCTTCGGTCGCCATCAATGCTTTGTACTGGACGGTGATAGAGGCGTTAGGTTCAGTCAAAATACGTTCAAAGTCGCTGGTGGTCAGCGCTTGCAGCTCAACGCGAATCGGCAGGCGCCCCTGTAATTCAGGGATCAGGTCAGACGGTTTTGCCACCTGGAATGCGCCGGAAGCGATAAACAGGATGTGGTCAGTTTTGACCATACCGTGTTTGGTGGAGACGGTGCAGCCTTCAACCAGCGGCAGCAGGTCGCGCTGTACGCCTTCGCGGGAGACATCCGGGCCGGAGGATTCGCCACGCTTACAGATTTTGTCGATTTCGTCGATAAACACGATACCGTGCTGCTCGACTGCGTCGATTGCGTCTTGTTTCAGCTCTTCCGGGTTGACCAGTTTCGCCGCTTCTTCTTCGATCAACAGCTTCATTGCATCTTTGATTTTCAGTTTGCGCGGTTTTTGTTTCTGGCCGCCCAGGTTCTGGAACATAGACTGCAACTGGCTGGTCATCTCTTCCATTCCCGGAGGCGCCATAATTTCAACGCCCATCGGTGCAGCGGCAAGATCGATCTCGATTTCTTTATCATCGAGCTGGCCTTCACGCAGTTTTTTGCGGAATGCCTGGCGTGCAGCAGAGGGTTCAGACGGTTGTTCAGCCTGGCCCCAGTTATTTTTCGCCGGTGGGATCAGCACATCAAGAATACGCTCTTCCGCCATCTCTTCCGCACGGTAGCGGTTTTTCTCGATAGACTGGACGCGAACCATTTTGATTGCTGAATCAGTCAGATCTCGGATGATGGAGTCAACTTCTTTGCCGACATAGCCCACTTCGGTGAACTTGGTGGCTTCCACTTTGATGAACGGCGCGTTGGCCAGTTTTGCCAGACGACGGGCGATTTCGGTTTTACCGACGCCGGTTGGGCCGATCATCAGAATATTTTTTGGGGTCACTTCATGGCGCAGCTCTTCGTTGAGCTGCATGCGGCGCCAGCGGTTACGTAAGGCGATAGCAACGGAGCGTTTCGCTGCGTCCTGGCCGATAATGTGCTTGTTCAGTTCGCTGACGATTTCGCGTGGGGTCATTTCAGACATGGGAGATCCTTACGCTTTAGACGGTAATTCTTCGATGGTATGGAAGTGGTTGGTATAGATGCAGATATCACCTGCAATATCCAACGCCTTTTCAGCAATTTCACGCGCGCCGAGCTCGGTGTTTTCCAGCAGAGCGCGTGCTGCCGCCTGGGCGTAAGGGCCGCCTGAGCCGATGGCAATCAAATCGTTTTCGGGCTGCACGACGTCACCGTTACCGGTGATGATGAGAGAGGCAGTTTCATCCGCTACCGCCAGCAGCGCTTCGAGTTTGCGCAACATCCTGTCGGTACGCCAGTCTTTCGCCAGCTCCACGGCGGCTTTGACCAGGTGACCCTGATGCATTTCTAATTTGCGCTCAAATAATTCAAACAGTGTGAAGGCATCCGCAGTGCCGCCCGCAAAGCCGGCAATGACTTTGTCGTTGTACAGGCGGCGGACTTTTTTCACGTTGCCTTTCATTACGGTATTACCCAGTGTGGCCTGACCATCACCGGCGATGACTACATGGCCATTACGGCGTACGCTTACTATTGTTGTCACGAGCAGACCCCTTGGTTACAAATGCAGAATACTGGCCCCGCACGATGTTCGGGGCGTAATGCAAGTATAGATGGGGGGGATTTTGGGGGTTTCAACCCCCAGTTGCGAGTCGAATGCAGTTTGTGTGACCCGCCATCTTCAGGCGGTTGATGGTGCTGTCGGCATTTTCTTTGCCTTTCACCGGGCCGATAACCACGCGATTCCAGCCGTTATTGGTGGTAATTCGGGAATCAAACCCTTCAAAGGCCAGTTGCGCACGCACGGTTTCTGCCTGCTCTGCGCCTTTAAACGAGCCGCACTGCACCATCCAGCGGCGCTCATCTTTCTTCTCTGTTGGTGGCTTCGGCGCTTCCGCTGCCCGCGCAATTGGTGCGGCCTGTTGCGCTTTTGGCTGTGAAGCGGTGGTGTGCGCCGGTGTTTGCAACAGATCCTGATAAGGCTGCGCAGTTGTAGCCTGTTTTGGTTGCTGCGTCTGACGAGGCTGCTGGACAGGGGCGGTTTGCGCAGTACGTGTTTGTTGCTGCGGCTGCTGATAAGGCTGCTCAGTCACACGAGGTTGCGTACGCGGCTGTTGAACCGGCTGGGTATTAGCCCACTGCTGTTGTTGCACTTGTTGCTGAGCCAGACGCTGGCGCTGTAGCGTTTGCTGACGCTGTTCAGGCGTCTGCTCGTTCCACGGCACTTCGTTCAGTTGTGTCGGCTGCTGGCGCATATCCGCCTGCATCTGTGCCAGTAACTGGCGTTGTTCATTGGTGAGCTGGTCCGGGTTCATGACTTCGCCGCCCGCAGACGGTTCGGTAGGCGCACGTACGCCAGGCTGTCGACTTTCCAGCTCTTTGATGTAGCGCCAGCGCTCTTCCGGTTTTGGCGGCAATCCATTACCGACAACTTTCTGGCCCTGCAGCGTTTCGGACTCTTCTTTCTTGTGATGCGTAATGAAGTACAGACCACCGATAAAGGCCACAAGGACGGCGGCTGCAATTGCGACCATTGCTGGTGAGACCGCAGGTATGTTGCGTTGCTTTTTCCGTGAGGTGCTCTTTTTGCGCCGCGAAGGTGCCGGTTGGCCGCGACGTACATAATCTCGTTGTGCCACTATCGTTTCGCTGTATTTATTCATTCGTCAGCCCGCCATGTTACTTAAGCGACGGGCCTTTGACCAGACAGGGGAGTCTTAAAGCGTTTACTTTAAGTTAAAGCGCGTGTTGAACCCCGAATAATAAGCTCGCAGTCCAGTAAACGTGAACCACTGCTGACATTCTGTCCTTGCAGTTGATCGAGCAATAACAGCATAGCTTCTCGTCCAATTTCAAAGCGTGGCTGTGCGACGGTAGTCAGGGGTGGATCACAAAATTCCGCCAGTGCAATGTTATCGAAACCAATAATGGACAGATCGTCGGGGATTCTCAGACCACGGCGTTTGGCCCAGGAAAGTGCCCCGAGCGCCATCACATCGCTATGGCAGAACACGGCCGTAGGTGGTTGTGGCAGTTCGAGCAGTTGTTGAAGCGCGTTTGCACCTGCTTCATAGGTGAAATCACCGCGAGCGATATAATGTGGATCAACCGTGATACCGCTACGACGCAAAGCCTGAACATAGCCTTGTAAACGGTAATGGCAAAGCGGCATCTCTTCGGGTCCGGCAATACAGCCAATACGCTGATGCCCTTGTTCATGCAGATAATTCACTGCATCAAAGGCGGCTGTCAGGTTATCGATGTGAACGGTCGGCAACTCCAGTTCTGGCGCGAATTCGTTCGCCATCACCATAGGCGGCAGATTGCGCTGTTCTTCGATACTGGCGTCAAAGGGGAGACGTGAACCGAGCAGCAGCATACCGTCAATCTGTTTGGTGATGATCAGATTGATAAACGTTTTCTCTTGCTGATTCTGGTGGGCGCAATCGCCGATCAACACCAGATAGCCTTGCTTTGCCGCAGTCACTTCGATGCCACGGATAATTTCACTGAAAAACGGATCGCAAATATCCGGGACAATCACCAGGATAGTGCGTGATTCATTGCGTTTAACGTTTCGCCCCATTGATTGCGGTAAATACCCCACCTCCATGGCTGCCTGTTCTACCCGATTACGGGTCGACTGGGAGACTTTATCTGGGTTCATTAACGCGCGGGACACGGTTGCCGTTGAGACTTTCGCCTTTAGAGCAACATCTTTCATTGTAGCGGCAGCAACCTGATTCTTCGGTTTCACTCTCTCTCCTCGCCTGGGGCATGCAGGCGCAGACCTATCCCTGGAAAAATAATGTCAGGACCATTTTTATCAGATAGTTAATGGAAGCGGTTACAGAATTTTCATAAAAAGTGTGATGAGTCCTGAATATTTCGATCCTCCTCGCATCATGAGGGGGTTATCCCTCAATCGGATCGACGTCCAGTACCCATTTAACCTTGCGTGAATCAGGCAGCGTATTGATCAGCGCCATTGTGCCGCTGACGATATGTTGCAGGCGTATCCGGGACGGATGCTGGAGTAAAATTTGCCAGCGATAGCGACCGCCGCGTTTGGGCGCCAGGGCGGGAACGGGTCCCAAAACCCAGAGTTTGTCATCCGCCAGCGGGCTGGCCTGGATCAGGTTGCGCAACTGCTGCAGGAATAGCGGCGCTTGCTGATTGTTATGATCTTCCGCCCGTACAATGACATGGCTGGTCCAGGGAGGGAGCTGGAGCGTTTGCCGTTCGGCCAGCGCTTGCTCTGCAAATGCGTCATAACCTTTGTGCAGCAGGGTTTGTAGTAGCGGATGTTCCGGATGGTGGGTCTGCAGCACGACTTCACCCTGCTTACCCGCTCGTCCGGCACGCCCGGAAACCTGGGTATAGAGCTGGGCAAAGCGTTCTGCAGAGCGGAAATCCGCTGAGAACAGCGCGCCATCAACATCCAGTAGCGCCACCAGGGTGACGTCCGGAAAATGGTGGCCTTTGGCCAGCATTTGCGTGCCAATCAAAATGCGTGCGCCGCCGCGATGCACTTCCGCCAGATGCTGCTCCAGCGCCCCTTTACGGCTGGTGGTGTCGCGATCGATACGGGAAATCGGCACGCCCGGGAAGAAGGGGGCCAGCGCGTGTTCAAGTTGCTCTGTGCCTAACCCGACCGGCACCATGTGCGTGGAGCCGCAGGAAGGACACTGGCGGGGTACCGGGCGTTGGCTGTCACAGTGGTGACAGCGTAAATGATGTTGCGCCTGATGCAGCGTGTAGTAGTGATCGCAGCGCGGACATTCTGCGGTCCAGCCGCAGTCATGGCACAGCAGAGCAGGGGCAAACCCCCGACGGTTAAGGAACAGAATAACCTGATTATCAGCCTGCAGATGCTGGCGCATACGCGTGATTAACGCGGGAGCCAGTCCGGCTTGTACTTTCTGACCTTTCAAGTCGAGCACATGTTGCATGGCAGGACGGGCATTACCTGCCCGGCGGGTCAGGCGCAGCATGCGGTACTTTTTCTGCCGCACATTGCAGAGTGTTTCCAGCGCTGGTGTGGCGGAGCCGAGAATAATGGGGATCTGCTCGCTGTGCGCGCGATAAACGGCAAGGTCACGGGCATGATAGCGCCAGCCTTCCTGTTGCTTGTAGGAGCTGTCGTGTTCTTCATCAATGACGATGACGCCGAGATTTTTAAATGGCGTAAACAACGATGAGCGGGTGCCGATCACAATCGCCGCTTCGCCATTTTTGGCTTTCAGCCATGCCGAGAGACGCTCGCTGTCATTCAGACCAGAGTGCAACACCTCGACAGGCGCATTAAAGCGCTCGCGAAAACGGGCAATCGTTTGTGGGGTCAGGCCGATCTCCGGCACCATCACCAGCGCTTGTTTCCCCTGGGCAAGGACGTTTTCCAGCACGCTGAGATACACTTCCGTTTTGCCTGAGCCCGTAACACCGGCCAGCAGCCAGGCCGAGAAACTGTCTGACGCGCTGTGAATCGCGCCAACCGCAGTAGCCTGCTCTGTGTTCAGCCGCAGACGTTCGCCAGAGACGGCATAGTGGGTGCGCCAGTCGGTAAAGGCTGGTGTCTCGCTCGCCAGATCGCTCAACCCTTTTTTACGCAGCGCCTGCAGTGCCGCATCATTAAACTCAAGATCTGCCACCTGCTCGCGCCAGATTTTCCCCTGACGTAGCGCAGCCAGCGCCTGCTGTTGTTTTGGTGAACGTTTCAGGCTGTTGAGATCGACAACCTGCCCCTCTTCCGTGGCAAACCAATACCACATTGGGGCGTTGCTGGCGGGCCTCCCCTGACGCAACAAAACAGGCAGGGCATGAAACAGCACATCACCCACAGGATGATGGTAATAATCCGCAGCCCACAACAGCAAACGCCAGACCGAGGTCGAAAAAACCGGTTCGTCGTCCAGCACCTCGACCACCGCTTTGAGTTCATTTAGCGGTAATTCGCTTTGGTCGCTGACGGAGACAACAATCCCAACGCGTTCTTGCTGTTTACCAAACGGCACGCGCACACGACACCCGGCTTTGGCGTTCATGCCCTGCGGCAAGAGATAGTCAAAGGTTCGGGGAAGCGGAACGGGTAAGGCAACGTGCGCGACGGGCATGTCATCATCCTGACTTGAAAGCTGGCGGGTTAGTATACACATTGTGGTAAGGGAGCGCGGATCAGTTTGCATACGCTGGCTAATTTCTGTATGATTCGCCGCCTTTGATGCAAATTGATTGTGTCAAAACTATACTATCAACATCGCGTGGTGTCTGGCGTTAGGGCTGGAAGAGCGACGCGGCCTTAACTGAGGTTTCCCATGAAAAAAGATATTCACCCGAAATACGAAATGATTACTGCAAACTGCTCTTGCGGTAACTCCATTCAGATCCGTTCCACCGTGGGCCACGATCTGAACCTGGACGTGTGTGCTAAATGCCACCCGTTCTACACTGGTAAGCAGCGTGATGTTGCAACCGGTGGCCGTGTTGACCGCTTCAACAAGCGTTTCAGCATCCCGGGCAGCAAATAAGTTTTGCTTCTCAGAAAAAAGCGCCTTACGGCGCTTTTTTTGTGCCTGTAAATCAGTATTCCCACGTTTCTGGGTCGATCCCCAGTTCACGCATGATCTCTTTTGCCGCTTCGGGAATTTCATCACTGCGTTCTTTGCGCAGATCGTCGTCATTCGGCAGGGGTTGCCCGGTGAACGCGTGCAGGAACGCTTCACACAGCAGTTCGCTGTTGGTGGCGTGGCGCAGGTTATTCACCTGACGACGCGTACGTTCATCGGTGAGGATTTTTAACACCTTCAGAGGAATGGAAACCGTAATTTTTTTGACTTGCTCACTCTTCTTACCGTGCTCAGCGTATGGGCTGATATATTCGCCGCTCCATTCAGCCATGAGATACTTAATCCTCTTCGTCATTAGTATGAGGCCGGAAACTGGGTCCAGGCCATAATTGCGCGTAGTTTACCGTAGTGGCGCGGCCCTTACACGAAGTTAGCCGTCGCGGATGTGCGCTAATGCGTATAATTTTAACGGCTATTTCCCGTTTGCTCAATCTATACGCAAAGAAGTTTAGATGTCCAGATGTATTGACGTCTATTATAACAATGATTACTCTGAGGTCTGACTTTCACTGACTCAGCCCAGGAACTTCTCAACATGACGCGTAAACAGGCCACCATCGCAGTGCGTAGCGGGTTAAACGACGACGAGCAGTACGGTTGCGTTGTCCCGCCGATTCACCTTTCCAGCACCTATAACTTTACCGGTTTTAATGAACCTCGTGCACATGATTACTCTCGACGTGGTAATCCCACGCGCGATGTGGTCCAGCGTGCGCTGGCGGAGCTTGAAGGCGGCGCAGGCGCGGTGCTCACCAATACCGGCATGTCGGCAATTCACCTGGTGACGACGGTGTTTCTGAAGCCAGGCGATCTGCTGGTGGCACCACATGACTGTTACGGCGGCAGTTACCGTTTATTCGACAGCCTGGCAAAACGTGGCTGCTATCGCGTGTTGTTTGTGGATCAAGGTGATGAACAGGCTCTGCGGGCCGCGCTGGCAGAAAAACCCAAACTGGTGTTGGTGGAAAGCCCAAGTAATCCATTGTTACGCGTAGTGGATATTGCGAAAATCTGCACGCTGGCGCGTGAGGTTGGTGCGGTAAGCGTTGTGGACAACACGTTTTTAAGTCCGGCGTTGCAAAATCCGCTGGCATTGGGCGCCGATCTGGTGTTGCATTCATGCACTAAATATCTGAACGGTCACTCAGATGTGGTGGCGGGCGTGGTGATTGCCAAAGATCCGGATACGGTGACGGAACTGGCGTGGTGGGCGAATAATATCGGCGTCACCGGCGGCGCGTTTGATAGCTACCTGTTGTTGCGTGGGCTGCGTACATTGTCGCCGCGTATGGAGGTGGCTCAACGCAATGCGCAGGCCGTTGTTGATTATCTGCAAACTCAGCCGCTGGTGAAAAAACTGTATCATCCGTCTTTGCCAGAGAATCAGGGGCATGAGATTGCTGCGCGCCAGCAAAAAGGCTTTGGCGCCATGTTGAGTTTTGAACTGGATGGCGATGAGCAGACGTTACGCCGCTTCCTGAGTGGGCTGTCCCTGTTTACGCTGGCGGAATCTTTAGGGGGCGTTGAGAGTCTGATCTCTCATGCCGCGACGATGACGCATGCGGGCATGGCACCGGAAGCGCGTGCCGCCGCCGGGATCTCCGAGACGTTGCTGCGTATCTCCACGGGTATTGAAGATGGCGAAGATTTAATTGCCGACCTGGAAAATGGCTTCCGGGCTGCAAACAAGGGGTAAACATGAGTGTGATTGCGCAGGCAGGGACGACGGGTCGTCAACTGCATAAATTTGGTGGCAGTAGTCTGGCAGACGTGAAATGTTATCTGCGTGTCGCAGGCATCATGGCGGAGTACTCGCAGCCCGACGATATGATGGTCGTTTCCGCCGCAGGCAGTACCACCAACCAGTTGATTAGCTGGCTGAAATTAAGCCAGACCGACAGACTCTCTGCGCATCAGGTTCAGCAGACGTTGCGTCGCTATCAGAGCGATCTTATCAATGGATTATTACCGACAGAGGTTGCAGATGAGCTGCAGAGCGCCTTCGTCAATGACCTGGAACGGCTGGCGGGTTTACTCGACAGCGGTGTGACTGATGCCGTTTATGCGGAAGTGGTCGGGCATGGTGAAGTGTGGTCGGCGCGTCTGATGTCGGCGGTGCTTAACCAACAGGGACTGGCGTCCGCATGGCTGGACGCGCGTGAGTTTTTACGCGCTGAGCGCGCCGCACAGCCGCAGGTGGATGAGGGGCTTTCCTATCCATTATTGCAGCAACTGCTGGCACAGCACCCAGGAAAACGTCTGGTGGTGACCGGCTTTATCAGCCGCTGTAATGCGGGCGAAACGGTACTGTTGGGCCGTAACGGTTCTGACTACTCTGCCACGCAAATTGGCGCTCTGGCTGGCGCCTCCCGCGTCACTATCTGGAGCGATGTGGCCGGGGTGTACAGTGCCGACCCGCGTAAAGTGAAAGACGCCTGCCTGTTACCGCTGCTGCGTCTGGATGAAGCCAGTGAACTGGCGCGTCTGGCGGCGCCGGTTCTGCATGCCCGCACGTTGCAGCCGGTCTCCGGGAGCGATATCGATCTGCAACTGCGCTGTAGCTACACGCCGGACCAGGGTTCCACCCGTATTGAACGCGTGCTGGCCTCCGGCACAGGCGCGCGTATTGTGACCAGCCATGATGATGTCTGCCTGATCGAGTTTCAGGTGCCTGCAAGCCAGGATTTTAAGCTGGCGTACAAAGACATCGACCAGATTCTGAAACGGGCGCAGGTGCGTCCGCTGGCGGTTGGCGTCCATAATGACCGCCAGTTGCTGCAGTTTTGCTATACCTCCGAAGTGGCCGACAGCGCGCTGAAAATCCTCGACGAAGCGGGTTTACCGGGCGAGCTGCGTTTGCGTCAGGGGCTGGCGCTGGTGGCTATGGTCGGGGCTGGCGTCACCCGTAATCCGCTGCACTGCCACCGTTTCTGGCAGCAGTTGAAAGGCCAGCCCGTTGAGTTTACCTGGCAGTCGGAAGAGGGTATCAGTCTGGTGGCGGTACTGCGCACCGGGCCAACCGAGAGCCTGATTCAGGGCTTGCACCAGTCAATTTTCCGGGCGGAAAAGCGGATCGGCCTGATGCTGTTTGGCAAAGGCAACATCGGCTCACGTTGGCTGGAACTGTTTGCCCGCGAGCAAAGCACGCTCTCGGCGCGTACCGGTTTTGAATTCGTGCTGGCTGGCGTGGTGGACAGCCGCCGTAGCCTGCTGAACTACGAAGGGCTGGATGCCAGCCGTGCGCTGGCATTCTTTAACGACGAAGCCATTGAACAGGATGAAGAGTCGCTGTTTTTGTGGATGCGTGCGCACCCGTATGACGATCTGGTGGTGCTGGATGTGACGGCCAGTGAGCAACTGGCCGATCAGTATCTTGATTTTGCCAGCCACGGTTTCCACGTGATCAGCGCCAACAAGCTGGCAGGGGCGAGCACCAGCGATAAGTATCGCCAGATCCATGACGCGTTTGAAAAAACCGGTCGTCACTGGTTGTACAACGCCACCGTGGGTGCCGGTTTGCCGATCAACCACACGGTGCGCGATCTGATCGACAGTGGCGATACCATTCTGTCGATCAGCGGGATCTTCTCCGGCACGCTATCGTGGCTGTTCCTGCAATTTGACGGCACGGTTCCTTTTACCGATTTGGTGGATCAAGCGTGGCAACAGGGGCTGACTGAGCCCGATCCGCGCGTTGACCTTTCCGGTAAAGATGTGATGCGCAAACTGGTGATTCTGGCGCGTGAAGCGGGCTACGACATCGAACCGGATCAGGTGCGCGTAGAGTCGCTGGTGCCTGCGCATTGCGAAGAGGGCTCAATCGACCATTTCTTTGAGAGTGGCGATGAGCTGAATGAGCAGATGGTACAGCGTCTGGAAGCCGCCCGCGAAATGGGGCTGGTACTGCGCTATGTGGCGCGTTTCGATGCCAACGGCAAAGCGCGCGTCGGCGTGGAAGCAGTGCGTGCGGAACACCCGCTGGCGGCGCTGCTGCCGTGTGATAACGTGTTCGCCATCGAAAGCCGCTGGTATCGCGATAACCCGCTGGTTATTCGCGGTCCGGGTGCGGGCCGTGACGTGACCGCCGGGGCCATTCAGTCAGACATTAACCGTCTGGCGCAACTGCTGTAGTCTTGCGCCGCCTCCGGCCTACGTTAAACACCACTCGTAGGCCGGATAAACGCAGCGCCGTCCGGCGTATTTATTGCCTGGCAAACACCTCTTTTGCGGCGAACAGGCCGTTCAATGCGGCCGGAAAACCGGCGTAAACCGCCATCTGCATTATCACCTCAATAATCTCCTCTTGTGTTAACCCAACGTGCAGTGCCGCGGCGATATGCACCTTCAACTGTGGCGTGGCGTTCCCCAGTGCAGTTAATGCGGCGACGGTAGCAATCTCCCGACTGCGTAAATCCAGTCCCGGACGAGAATAGATATCGCCGAAAGGAAATTCGATCAGGTAGCGAGCGAAGTCCGGCGCTATATCTTGCAAACTTTCGACGACGGCATCACCACCTTTGCCATCCACCTGTTGCAACATGTCCTGACCCGTTATAAAGCGTTCTGAAAGCATCTCATCTTCCTCGTTTGTTCAGTAGGTAGCGTGAGGATAGGGGACGCGGAATGATTTGGATAATACCGTTTCCGTGATACCTTTTCGGTATGACAACGACGCCTCTGCACTCTCTGGATATTCGCCAACTGCACTACTTTTCCGTGGTGGCGGAAGAGAACAACATGAGCCGCGCCGCACAGCGTCTATTTATGTCGCAGCCGCCGCTCAGCCGCCATATACGCCAGCTCGAAGACCGCCTGGGGGTGACGTTATTTGTCCGTCATACTAAAGGCCTTACGCTGACGGAGGAGGGAAGGAGGGTGCTGGAGATCATTCGTCCGCTGCTGGCGCAGCAAGAAAAAACGTACGCTGCTCTTCATCAGCTCACACAATCTGGCGTACCGTCGCTGCGGCTAGGATTAACAACGGCATTTGAGCAAGGGATTTTCGCGTCTCTGGAAACGCAGCTTAATACGCGTGTTGAGACACTGAATATGGTGCGCCATGGTTCACCTGAACTGGTGCGTCAGGTACGGCGCGGGAAGCTGGATGCCGCGTTGGTGGCGCTGCCGCTTGAGGCAGCAGGTCTGGACGTCACACCGCTCAACTGGCATGAGCCGCTGATTGCTGCCATCCCCGAATCCTGGCCAGAAGCGGGCAGGGAACCGCTCTCTTTAACGGCGCTTAATCACCGGCCACTTTTCTGGTTTAAACGTGAACGTAACCCCGCATTCTTCGACTATACTCGGAATGTTTTTCATCGCGTCGATTACGTTCCTTCCTGCCTTGAAGAGCCATTGGAGCATGACGTGCTGCTCGCGCGCATTGCGCATGGCGATGGTCTGAGTTTGCTCCCAGCCTCTTTTGCCGCTATTCAGCGTCAGGGGGTGGTTTTCCGCGCGTTGAACGACAACACATTGCGTATCACTGCCGGGTTGGTGATGTTGCCTGAGAACGCTGCACGACTGGAGTGGCTTAAAGCAGAGATGCTGCAATCCCTTGCTTGTTCGGGCTAACTTGAATTATTTTCATCTTCACTGAGGATTCCTCACCATTAATGGTGATTTTTCGGTTGACGCCACGCCGCTTTTCCGTCATTTTTACATCTAGACGTCTAAATGGATAGATGTTCACAACACAACATATAATGACAAAAGATTGATGAGGTAAGGTATGAGCTTTTTTCACGCCAACCAGCGGGAAGCCCTGAATCAGAGCCTGGCAGAAGTGCAGGGTCAGATTAACGTTTCGTTCGAATTCTTCCCGCCGCGCACCAGTGAAATGGAGCAGACCTTGTGGAACTCCATCGATCGCCTGAGCAGCCTGAAGCCAAAATTTGTTTCTGTGACTTACGGTGCCAACTCGGGTGAGCGCGACCGTACGCACAGCATTATTAAAGGGATTAAGGATCGTACCGGTCTGGAAGCGGCACCGCACCTGACCTGTATCGATGCGACACGTGATGAACTGCGCGCGATTGCGCAGGATTACTGGGATAACGGTATTCGCCATATCGTTGCGCTGCGTGGCGATCTGCCGCCGGGCAGCGGTAAGCCGGAGATGTATGCTGCTGACCTGGTGGGATTGCTGAAAGAGGTTGCGGACTTTGATATCTCCGTAGCCGCCTACCCGGAAGTGCATCCTGAAGCGAAAAGCGCCCAGGCCGATCTGCTCAACCTGAAGCGCAAAGTGGATGCCGGTGCCAGCCGTGCGATCACGCAGTTTTTCTTTGATGTGGAAAGTTATCTGCGTTTTCGCGATCGCTGTGTCTCTGCGGGTATCGATGTTGAAATCATTCCGGGCATCCTGCCGGTTTCCAACTTTAAGCAAGCGAAGAAGTTTGCTGATATGACCAACGTGCGTATTCCGGCCTGGATGTCACAAATGTTTGATGGCCTGGACGATGACGCGGAAACCCGCAAACTGGTCGGCGCGAATATCGCGATGGACATGGTGAAGATTCTAAGTCGTGAAGGGGTAAAAGATTTTCACTTCTACACGCTGAACCGGGCAGAGATGAGTTATGCCATTTGCCACACGCTGGGTGTAAGGCCTGGTGTATAAAATGCCTCGGCCCTCTTCGGAGGGCTTTTTTTCGATCACATTGATCTACATCTGTGTAACTAAAAATATAAAAGGTATCAGCTATCGAATCTGTGGATTATTTCGACTATATCTTATCTCTGGTGGTGTATATCGTAGTTAGAACACTGTAAAGGGAGCATATAGATGAGTATGTCCGACGATAGCCAGAACAACGTATCCGCCGGGAAGTGTCCTTTCCATCACACAAGCCCGGACCAGAGCGCAGGCGCTGGTACGAATAACCGCGATTGGTGGCCAAAGCAACTTCGCGTTGACCTCCTTAATCAACACTCCAACCGTTCGAACCCGCTGGGTGAAGACTTCGACTACCGTAAAGAATTTAGCAAACTCGACTATTCCGCTCTGAAAGGGGATCTCAAAGCACTCCTGTCCGACTCGCAGCCGTGGTGGCCTGCGGATTGGGGCTCCTATGCTGGTCTCTTTATTCGCATGGCGTGGCACGGTGCGGGGACTTACCGTTCTGTGGATGGTCGTGGTGGCGCCGGGCGCGGACAGCAACGTTTTGCGCCTTTGAACTCCTGGCCGGATAACGTCAGCCTGGACAAAGCACGCCGTCTGCTGTGGCCTATCAAACAGAAATATGGCCAGAAAATCTCATGGGCCGACCTGTTTATTTTGGCGGGTAACGTCGCGCTGGAAAACTCAGGTTTCCGTACCTTTGGTTTCGGTGCCGGTCGTGAAGATGTGTGGGAACCGGATCTCGACGTCAACTGGGGTGATGAGAAAGCGTGGCTGACCCATCGCGACCCGGAAGCCCTGGCAAAACGTCCGTTAGCTGCCACCGAAATGGGGCTGATCTACGTCAACCCGGAAGGGCCAAACGCCAGCGGGGAACCTCTCTCTGCGGCAGATGCTATTCGCGCCACCTTCGGCAACATGGGGATGGACGACGAAGAAACCGTGGCGCTCATCGCGGGCGGACATACGCTGGGTAAAACTCACGGCGCAGCCTCTGCATCGCATGTGGGCGCGGACCCGGAAGCGGCGCCAATTGAGCAACAAGGTTTAGGCTGGAAGAGCAGTTACGGTACCGGCGTTGGGGCGGATGCCATTACCTCCGGTCTGGAAGTGGTCTGGTCACAGACGCCAACCCAGTGGAGCAATTATTTCTTCGAAAACCTGTTCAAATACGAATGGGTGCAGACGCGCAGCCCGGCGGGTGCGATCCAGTTTGAAGCGGTCGACGCGCCTGAAATTATTCCGGATCCGTTTGATCCTTCGAAGAAACGCAAACCTACCATGCTGGTGACAGACCTGACGCTGCGTTTCGATCCGGAATTCGAGAAAATTTCCCGTCGTTTCCTGAACGATCCTCAGGCATTTAACGAAGCCTTTGCGCGTGCCTGGTTCAAACTGACGCACAGAGATATGGGGCCAAAAGCGCGTTACATTGGACCGGAAGTGCCGAAAGAAGATCTGATCTGGCAAGATCCGCTGCCGCAGCCGGTATTCAATCCGACTCAGGAAGACATTATTCACCTGAAGTCGGCGATTGCGGGTTCCGGGCTTACCGTCAGCGAACTGGTGTCGGTAGCATGGGCATCGGCATCGACCTTCCGTGGTGGCGATAAACGCGGTGGCGCCAACGGTGCGCGGCTGGCATTGGATCCACAGAGATACTGGGATGTTAACGCGACAGCAGCCCGCGTTCTGCCTGTCCTGGAAGGCATTCAGAAATCTTCCGGTAAAGCCTCACTGGCCGATATTATCGTTCTGGCGGGCGTGGTGGGCGTAGAGCAGGCAGCAAGCGCCGCAGGCGTGAGCATTAGCGTGCCGTTTACACCGGGCCGTGTTGATGCGCGTCAGGATCAAACCGACGTTGACATGTTCGAACTGCTTAAGCCTGTTGCAGATGGTTTCCGCAACTATCGCGGCGAGCCTGGCGAGGCGACAACAGAATCTCTGCTGATTGATAAAGCGCAGCAGTTGACGCTCACCGCACCAGAATTGACGGTGTTAGTGGGTGGGATGCGTGTTCTGGGCGCCAATTTTGATGGTAGCAAGCATGGCGTTTTCACCGCGCGTCCTGGCGTACTCAGCAATGATTTCTTTGTTAATTTGCTGGATATGCGTAACGAATGGAAGGCAACGGATGAGTCTGCGGAGCTGTTTGAAGGCCGCGATCGTCAAAACGGCGAAGTGAAATACACAGCGACTCGCGCTGACCTGGTGTTTGGTTCAAATGCCGTGCTGCGTGCGTTGGCGGAGGTTTATGCGTGTAGCGATGCCCACGAGAAGTTTGTGAAAGACTTTGTCGCGGCATGGGTGAAAGTGATGAACCTGGACCGTTTCGATCTGTTGTAATCCTGATGTTGATGTAAGCGGATAACACTCCAGCGGCGGCGTCATTGTCGTCGCTGAAGTGTATTTCTCAGCGTATAGTATTTGCCGGGAATGCCAATTTACTGGATTTATCATGTCAGCCTCAGGAAAGAGTCACTCACTGGCAATCAGTGGTCTTATCGTCCTCACCCTTATCTGGAGCTATAGCTGGATCTTTATGAAGCAAGTCACGAGCTATATTGGCGCGTTCGACTTCACTTCACTGCGCTGTATCTTTGGAGCCTTAATCTTATTTATCGTACTGCTGTTGCGCGGCCGCGGGATGCGTCCGACGCCGTTCAAATACACGCTGGCGATTGCGCTATTACAGACCTGCGGCATGATAGGGCTGGCGCAGTGGGCGCTGATGAGCGGCGGTGCGGGAAAGGTGGCGATTCTGACGTATACCATGCCGTTTTGGGTGGTGATTCTGGCGGCGCTGTTTCTGGGCGAACGGCTACGGCGTTTGCAATATGCGGCGATTATGATTGCGGCAATCGGTTTACTGCTAGTGATGCAGCCGTGGCAACTGGATTATTCCTCGCTGAAAAGCGCGTTGCTGGCGATCCTCTCCGGGGTAAGCTGGGGAGCGAGCGCCATTGTCGCCAAGCGGATGTATGCCCGCCATCCTCGCATCGATTTACTCGCGTTGACCGCATGGCAGATGTTGTATGCGGCGCTGATCATGAGTCTGGTTGCATGGTGGGTTCCGCAGCCTGAAGTTGACTGGCAGCCCATCGTATTCTGGGCGCTGGGCTATAGCGCTATTCTGGCGACGGCACTGGCCTGGAGTTTATGGTTGTTTGTTCTGAGGAATCTGCCCGCCAGTATTGCCAGTTTAAGTACCCTTGCGGTTCCGGTGTGCGGCGTTTTGTTTTCCTGGTGGCTGCTTGGTGAAAATCCCGGCGTCGTTGAAGGCGGCGGCATTGTGCTGATCGTCCTGGCGCTGGCGATCGTCAGCTATAAAAAGCGTGAGGCGCAGGTGCAAAAGGTGACGTCAGCGTCGTAAAGGCAATCTCTCGCCGATAATCAGCAGCGAAAATAGCATAAAAAAACGCCCGGACATTGCCTGACACCGTTCACTTAAGCCAATGAATGAGGGGAAACACCGGGATTGGGTTCCCGGAGGGACGCCAACCCGGTGGTCGCCCCGGATATCTCAGTCTTACGCTAACGGTGTTAGGAAAACGCCGGGAGTCTCAGTCGGGTTTTATTCCCATTCTTGCAGGAAACGCTGACCATACTGGTCGGCAACCAACAAGGCGGCATAGACCTCATCCGGCGTCGCGCCGCCAGGCATATTGTGAATTGTTTCGCCTTCTGCGCAAGATGCTTGCGCCACCGTACGCATTTTTGCCGGAATATCTTGTTTAATATCCAGCTGCGCCAGGGTAATCGGCAAACCGACGGAATGGCACAACGCGGCAACGGTTTCGATCTCTTCGACCGGCGCATTTTCCAGTACCAGTTGCGTCAGCGTCCCGAAAGCGACTTTTTCACCGTGATAGAAGTGATGCGCGTCCGGAATGGCCGTCAGACCGTTGTGAATGGCATGCGCTGCCGCCAGACCGCCGCTTTCAAAGCCCACGCCGCTCAGATAGGTGTTGGCTTCGATGACGCGTTCCAGTGCTGGTGTCACGACATGCTGCTCAGCGGCCAGCATGGCTTTTTCACCTTCCTCGATCAGCGTGTTGTAGCACAGTTCGGCCAGCGCCAGCGCCGCCTGCGTACATTTACCGCCCGCCATAGTTGTCGCGCCGCTACGTGAACAGGCACGGGCTTCAAACCAGGTCGCCAGCGCATCGCCGATCCCTGCCGCTAACAGACGCGCAGGCGCGCCGGCAACGATTTTGGTATCAACAATGACCATCTGCGGGTTGTGTGGCAGCATCAGGTAGCGGTCGAACTCACCCTCGTCTGTGTAGATAACGGAGAGCGCGCTGCACGGCGCGTCGGTCGAAGCAATGGTCGGTGCAATGGCCACCGGAATTCCCATAAAGTGAGCCAAGGCTTTTGCGGTATCCAGCGTTTTACCGCCGCCGATACCCAGCACCGCGCCGCACTGCGCTTTTTCAGCCACGCCACGCAGGCGATCAATTTCATTTTGCGAACATTCACCGCCAAACGGTGCAATTTCCAGTACCAGTTCGGCATCTTTAAAGCTTTTTTCCAGGGCCGTCTGGGCAAAACCTAAGACAAATTTGTCGCCGACCACCAGCCAGCGTTCTGCCATCGGTTTGAGGTAGTCGCCAAGACGGGTGATGACATCAGCACCCTGTATGTATTTACCAGGTGATTGAATAATGCGGTCCATACTCTATTTCCCTCTTTTATCCGTCATAATTCAGGCTGCAGATGCGTTGGCTTTTTAGTTACTCGTCTCATCCATGAGACTCGCCCTTATGGGCCGCCGCTCCGCGACGTTCAAATCTGTTCCTGACAGATTTGTCGCTCACCCCAGTCACTTACTGATGTAAGCTCCTGGGGATTCGCTGCGTCGCCGCCTTTCTGCCGCGTGAATTATTTAGCCTAAAAATGAATGCTTCCAAATGCGTTTTTCCAGTCCTGCTCAAACTTCTCTATAGCCGACTCTACCGCAGGGGTATTCAGCATTTGTTGCGCTACATCTAAAGGCAGGGTGATTGCTTCACATCCTGCCAACAGGCAATCCAGCGCCTGGCGCGGGGTTTTGAAGCTGGCGGCGAGCACCATGCTTTCTGGCGCGTGAAGTTCCAGTAAGGTTTGCAGTTCCTGTACCGTACGAATGCCGTCACCGCCCTGGGCATCAATGCGGTTCACATAAGGGGCGATATATTTCGCGCCAGCCAGCGCGGCAAGTAGCCCTTGCGCTGCGCTGTACACTGCGGTACCCAGCGTTGTAATGCCTTCTTTTTTGAGCTGTTTTATGGCGGCTAACCCTTCGGAAGTGACCGGGATTTTCACCACGATCCCCGGAACCGCATCGCTCAGCTGTTTGGCCTCTTTCACCATGCCTTGCGCGTCGCGGCTCATTGTCTGAGCAAACAGAGTCCCTTCTTCACCTATGGCTTTTTGCAGTTGGGGCAGCACATCCCAGATGGATGTTTTGCTGGCTGCCACGATACTGGGGTTCGTCGTCACCCCAGCGATAGGAAAGAGACGCGCCAGACGTTTAACTTCCGCCACGTTGGCGGTATCCAGATACAGTTCCATAATTTTTCCTTTACAGTTCCAGTTCGTGTTGCAGCAGGCTGGCAATCGCATCGACAGAGGCCGCGTTAACCAGCGCATGACGGAATTCTTCGTGCATGATGCGGCGCGCCAGGCGCGAGAAGATGCGCATATGCTGGTCGCCAGCGGCGTGTTTGTTGAGTGTCAGCATGATAATGAATTGCGCCTCTTCATCGCCCCAGCGAACAGGCTCCTTCAGGCGTGCAACGCTTATCGTCGACTGCTCGATATGTTCCGATTTGCTATGCGGAATGGCGAAGTTGAAGCCCAGTCCGGTAGAAAATACGGCTTCACGCGCCCACAGATCGGCTTCGAGTTTACGCGGGTAGCGACAGCGGCTTGCCAGCAGCAGATTGTCGGTCATCCCTTTGAGCACCTCTTCTTTGCTGCGCCAGTCGCTGTCGAGTGTGATGCATTGCGCGCTGACCAGCGGAGCATCCTGCTGCGTCATGCGGAACTGCGCCAGCAGGTGTTCGACTTCCAGTGAGGTTCGACAGGCCATCGCCTGATTCAGTAGCTGGCGGCAGGCACGGCTGTCGAGTTGCGACAGTCGCGCTTTGGCGGCGGGAATGGCGGGCGCGCTCATGCTAATTTCGTCCAGACCCAGGCCAACCAGTAATGGCAGTATCGAACCTTTTGCCCCTAACTCTCCGCACAAACCAATCCATTTGCCCTGGCGATGTACAGCTTGTACTGCATAATCCAGCGCGCGCAGGAACGCCGGGTTGAGGCTGTTGTAGTGGCGGGTGACTTTGGCGTTGTCCCGGTCGACGGCCAGCAGATATTGCGTCAGGTCATTACTGCCAATGCTAAAGAAATCAATCTCTTCACAGCATTGATCGATTATGAACATCACAGATGGCACCTCCAGCATAATGCCAAACTGGATCTTCTCGTCAAAAGGCGTGTGTTCATTGCGTAGCTGCTGTTTGGCTTCCGCCAGCTTCTCTTTGACCCACAGGATCTCTTCCATTGAGGAGATCATCGGGATCATAATTTTCAGGCTACCGTGTGCTGATGCGCGCAGGATCGCCCGTAATTGCGTAGTGAATAGCGCCACATACTCTTCATAAATGCGTACCGCGCGATAGCCGAGGAAAGGGTTGGCTTCGGCCGGAATATTCAGATAATCAACGGGTTTATCGCCGCCGATATCCATCGTGCGCACAATGATGCTGCGGTCATTTGCGGACTCCAGCGCCTGGCAAAAAATGTTGTACAGCTCGTTTTCGCCGGGGGCGCTGGCTCTGTCCATATACAGCATTTCGGTACGAAACAGGCCGACCGCTTCTGCGCCGTTGTTAAAGGCGGCGTGTGCTTCTACAGAATGGGCAATGTTGGCCGCCACTTCCATACGGATACCGTCGGCGGTGCGGGCTTGCTGGGTGAGCCAGACGCGTTGCTGTTCGTACAGGGCTGCTTGCACGCGGGCTTCTTGCTGGTAATAACGGGCCACGGCTTCATCTGGCGCGACCGCCACCGCGCCAGCATTACCATCAATATAAACGGTTTGCTGGAGCCAGGGTGTTAAGGTTTCAATGCCTACGCCAACCAGCGTGGGGATATTGAATGAACGGGCCAGAATGACCGTGTGCGATGTGGTGCCGCCGCTTTTTAACAGCAGACCCTTGAGGAATGTTTTGTCCAGTTCAAGGAACTGGCTTGGCGTAAGCTCATCGGCCATGCAGATGGTCGGCTGCGTGAGCTTACCGGGCGCTGGGAAACGCTGTTCGCCATAAATTTGTTGCAGCAACTGGAAGCAGACGTCGCGTACGTCCAGCGCGCGTTCCTGTAAATAGCTGCTGCTGGAGCGGGCAAATTCGTCGCAAAAATGGCGGGCGCTTTCAACTATCGCTTCTGCGCAGCTTAATCCACGAGAAACCCCTGCCAGTAAATGCTGGCGCAAAGAGGTATCGTCTGCCAGCGAGCGGTGGGCTTCCAGGATGGCGCTGGTGGCGCCGTCGCTGTCGAGTAAGCGGAACTCAATATTCTTTATCAGCAGCGTCAAACCGTTATCCAGTGCGGACTGTTCGGTTTCCGTATCGTTAGCGGCGGGAAGATTGTCGAGCGCGTTGAGATCCAACGAGGAGAGGCGCGTCAGCACGCCCCCCGCACTGCCGCTGCAGACGGCGCGTGCGAGAAAAAGCCGCGGATTGAGTCTGGTGAGCGAGGCCGGAAGCGGCTCCATTTCGCTGTTTTTCACTTCTGTCAGCGGCGCGTCGCAGTGCGGAAATTCATCACGCAGCCACTGGCTCAGCGTTTGATGTGCGGTGTGTTCATCCGTGCCGGCGATCAGGATTTGGCAGCGATCGCCCGCCAGTGTGTCGGTACCGATCAGCGCCAGCGCACTTTTGGCATTGCCTTTACGATCGGTGCGTAAATTGTGCCATTCAATCTGCGAGGTAAAGGTATTGCACAGCGTTTCAACGTGGCTGGCCGGGCGTGCATGTACGCCATTGGGTAGCTCACAGGTAAATTCCACAATCAGGGCCATAGCCTCTCTCCCATAACGGTTTTCTGCTGACAGGATAAAAGGGCTGCGCTGCGTCCCGCCATGTGACAAATCTGCCAAAAACTGGACAAATGTAATGTAAGCAGAAAAGTGCGATGTGCTTCACAAGTCACCATTGGACGGCTATTTTTTTAGATTATGCAAGTTATGAAGCGGATCTCATTTTTGTACTGACATTACAAAAATCCAGTAAATGGCCTTTTTATCCACTGTCTGCTCTCCGTTGGATTGCCTATTGTTTGCCACAACAACATTATGGACATGGGCTTTTGTAGCCCGGGAGCGACTTATGAAAGAGTTGGTGCAGATCCTGAAAAATACCCGCCAGCATTTGATGACTGGCGTCTCGCACATGATCCCCTTCGTGGTGGCGGGCGGTATTTTACTGGCCGTTTCCGTCATGCTGTATGGCAAGGGGGCCGTACCCGATGTTGCAACCGATCCGAATCTGAAAAAACTGTTCGATATCGGTGTAGCGGGTTTAACCCTGATGGTGCCTTTTCTTGCTGCTTATATCGGTTACTCCATCGCTGAACGTGCCGCGCTGGCGCCGTGCGCCATCGGTGCCTGGGTCGGCAACAGCTTCGGCGCCGGATTCTTTGGCGCGCTGATTGCCGGGATTATTGGCGGTATCGTCGTCCACTATCTGAAGAAAATCCCCGTGCATAAAGTACTGCGCTCGGTGATGCCCATCTTTGTTATTCCCATCGTCGGTACGTTTATTACTGCGGGCATCATGATGTGGGGGCTGGGCGAACCCGTCGGTGCTCTGACTGGCGGCCTGACGCAGTGGCTGCAGGGCATGCAACAGGGAAGCATCATTTTACTCGCGGTCATCATGGGATTAATGCTGGCCTTCGATATGGGCGGACCCATTAACAAAGTCGCTTATGCCTTCATGCTGATCTGCGTTGCGCAAGGGGTATACACCGTGGTGGCGATTGCCGCAGTCGGTATCTGCGTACCGCCGCTGGGTTTAGGTCTGGCGACGCTGATTGGCCGTAAAAACTTCTCTTCTGAAGAACGTGAAGCGGGTAAAGCCGCGCTGGTGATGGGCTGCGTTGGGGTGACAGAAGGGGCCATTCCGTTTGCCGCGGCAGACCCGCTGCGTGTGATCCCGTCCATTATGCTGGGCTCGGCGTGTGGGGCTGTCACTGCGGCACTGTTTGGCGCTCAGTGTTATGCCGGTTGGGGTGGGCTGATTGTGCTGCCCGTCGTTGAAGGCAAACTCGGTTACATCGCGGCAGTGGCTGTTGGGGGCGTGGTGACGGCGGTCTGCGTTAATGTGCTGAAAAGTCTGGCACGTAAAAATGTGTCTCAGGTTGACGAGAAAGAAGACGACCTGGATTTAGATTTCGAAATAAATTAAGTGAGGAATAAGCCATGACAAAAATTATCGCAGTAACGGCATGTCCTTCTGGTGTGGCGCACACCTACATGGCGGCGGAAGCCCTGGAGAGCGCAGCGAAAGCGAAGGGCTGGGATGTGAAGGTTGAGACGCAAGGTTCGATTGGACTGGAAAACGAACTGACTGCCGCCGATGTGGCTGACGCCGACATGGTGATCCTGACCAAAGATATCGGCATCAAGTTTGAAGAGCGCTTTGCAGGTAAAACCATTGTGCGCGTCAACATCAGCGATGCGGTTAAACGTGCGGAAGCCATCATGAACAAGATTGATGCGCATTTGTCGCAGACCGCATAGTCCCTTTCCCGCCCGTAAGGGCGGGTTTGCTCTTCCACAGGAGTTCCTCATGACGAATCGTATCCAGCGCCTGAAAGCGGCTTTGTTTCAGCAGAATCGTGAAATTTCGCTCGAGCGTGCGCAGCTATATACCCGTAGCCATCAGCAAACAGAGGGGCAGCATGTCATCCTGCGCCGGGCGCAAGCCACCGCGTATATCCTTGAACATGTTGAAATTTCGATTCGTGATGAGGAGCTGATTGCCGGAAACCGTACCGTGAAGCCGCGTGCGGGCATTATGTCGCCGGAAATGGATCCCTACTGGCTGCTTAACGAGCTGGAAAGGTTCCCGACGCGCCCACAGGATCGGTTCGATATCAGCGAAGAGGATAAGCGCCTATACCGCGACGTGCTATTCCCGTACTGGGAAAAAAGGTCAATGAAGGACTTCATCAACGCGCAGATGACCGATGAAGTGAAAGCTGCCGTGAGTACGCAGATTTTTAGCGTCAATCAAACGGATAAAGGGCAAGGACATATCATTATTGATTATCCACGCCTGCTGGAGAATGGTCTGGGGGCGCTGGTGGCGCAGATGCAGCAACATTGTCAGCAACAGCCGGAGAACCCTTTCTACCAGGCGGCGCTGTTGCTGCTTGAGGCGTCTCAACAGCATATTCTGCGTTATGCGGTACTGGCGGAAGAGATGGCGAAACAGTGCCCGGATGCGCATCGTCGCGAGGAACTGTTGATGATTGCCGACAACTCTCGCCACAACGCCTGGCATAAGCCGCAAACCTTCTGGCAGGCGTGCCAGCTGTTCTGGTATATGAACATCATTTTGCAGTATGAGTCGAACGCCAGCTCACTTTCTCTGGGGCGTTTTGACCAGTATATGCTGCCGTTTTACCAGGCGTCGCTAACCCTGGGTGAGTCCCCGGCGTTCTTAAAAGAGCTTCTCGAATCGCTGTGGGTAAAATGCAATGACATTGTGCTGTTGCGCTCTACCAGCAGCGCACGCTATTTCGCCGGATTCCCGACAGGATACACTGCGCTGCTCGGCGGGCTAACGGAGAACGGGCGCAGCGCCGTCAACATGCTCTCTTTCCTCTGTCTTGATGCGTATCAGAGCGTACAACTACCGCAACCCAACCTCGGTGTACGGACTAACGCGCTGATCGATACCCCATTTTTGATGAAAACTGCGGAGACGATTCGTCTTGGCACCGGCATTCCGCAAATCTTTAATGACGAGGTGGTGGTTCCTGCTTTTCTGAATCGTGGCGTCTCTCTGGAAGATGCACGTGATTATGCCGTGGTGGGGTGTGTGGAACTGTCGATCCCCGGCAGAACGTATGGTCTGCACGACATTGCGATGTTCAACCTGCTGAAAGTGATGGAAATCAGTCTGTATGAGAACGAAGGCAATAATGCGCTGACGTATGAAGGTCTGCTGGCGCACATTCGTGCCAAAATCAGCCACTACATCACATTGATGGTGGAAGGCAGCAATATTTGCGATATCGGCCATCGCGACTGGGCGCCGGTGCCATTGCTCTCTTCGTTTATCAGCGACTGTCTTGAGAAGGGACGTGATATTACCGATGGGGGCGCACGCTATAATTTCTCCGGCGTACAGGGGATTGGTATCGCCAATCTGAGCGACTCCCTGCATGCGCTCAATGGACTGGTCTTTGAACAACAACGCTTAAGTTTCGATGCACTGTTGTCGGTGTTGAAAGGCAATTTCGCGACGCCGGAAGGCGAAAAGGTGCGCGCCAGACTGATTAACCGCTTCGAAAAATACGGCAACGATGTTGATGATGTGGATAACATCAGCGCTGAACTGCTGCGTCATTACTGTAAAGAGGTTGAAAAGTACCAAAACCCGCGTGGGGGGCAATTTACGCCGGGATCGTACACTGTTTCGGCTCACGTACCGCTGGGATCTGTGGTCGGCGCAACGCCAGACGGACGCTTTGCCGGAGAACAACTGGCGGATGGCGGGCTGTCACCGATGCTTGGCCAGGATATGCAGGGGCCAACGGCGGTGCTGAAATCGGTCAGTAAGTTGGATAATACTCTGCTGTCGAACGGGACGCTGTTGAACGTGAAATTTACACCGGCAACACTGGAAGGTGAGGCCGGATTACGCAAACTGTCCGACTTCCTGCGGGCATTTACCCAGCTCAAACTGCAACATATCCAGTTTAACGTGGTGAATGCAGAAACCTTGCGGGAAGCACAGCAACGACCGCAGGACTTCGCGGGACTGGTGGTGCGAGTGGCGGGTTACAGCGCCTTCTTTGTCGAGCTGTCGAAGGAGATCCAGGATGACATCATTCGCCGCACCGCGCATCAGCTGTGAGGTTGTTGAGCCGTACAGTGAGGATGTCGCGCGTATTTTCAACATTCAGCGCTATTCGCTGAATGACGGACAGGGAATTCGTACGGTGGTCTTTTTTAAAGGCTGCCCGCATACCTGTCCGTGGTGCGCGAACCCGGAATCCCTCTCTCCCCGAATCGAAACGGTGAGAAGAGAAAGTAAATGCCTGCGCTGCGCGCCTTGCTTACAAGATGCCGATGAGTGTCCTTCCGGGGCCTTTGAGCGAATAGGTCGCGATATCACGCTGGAGGCGCTGGAGCGTGAGGTGATGAAAGATGATGTCTTCTTTCGTACCTCGGGCGGCGGCGTCACCTTATCTGGCGGTGAAATATTGATGCAGGCACCTTTTGCGACGCGTTTTTTGCAGCGTCTACGCCGTTGGGGCGTCTCCTGTGCGATTGAAACTGCGGGGGATGCTACGGCCAGCCGATTGCTGCCGTTGGCAAAGGAGTGTGACGAAGTCTTGTTTGATTTGAAAATCATGGATCCCGTCTTGGCGCGTGACGTCGTAAAAATGAATTTACCGCGGGTACTGGATAACCTTCGCTTGCTGGTGGAAGAGGGCGTTTCCGTGATCCCCCGTTTGCCGCTGATCCCCGGATATACGCTGGATGCAGACAACGTGCAGCGTGCGCTGACGCTATTATTATCATTACGTATCACCCAGGTTCACCTGCTACCGTTTCACCGGTATGGCGAACCAAAGTACCGTCTGCTTGAACAGCCGTGGACGATGAAAAATGTCGCCATACCGTCGGAGCATGAAGTGGCGGCATTACGTGAAATGGCAGAACGCGCCGGATTTCAGGTCACTGTGGGAGGTTAATATGGCTATTTCAACTGCTCGATATCTGGTTGCCGTGACCGCGTGTGTGAGTGGCGTGGCGCATACTTATATGGCCGCCGAACGCCTGGAGAAGTTCTGTCAGCAGGAAAAGTGGCATATCAAGATTGAAACCCAGGGCGCACTCGGGACAGAAAATCGTTTAACGGAAGCGGATATTAGCCGGGCTGACGTGGTGCTGCTGATTACCGATATCGAACTGGCGGGGATCGAACGTTTTAGCCACTGCCGTTATGTTCAGTCAGGTATTAATGCTTTTCTTCGCGAGCCACAGCGCGTGATGAGTGCGGCGCGCAAACTTCTCACTGCACCGCAACAGACCCACATCATTCTGGAGTAACGTCCTTCTCTGTGAGCTGACTGTGGTATTGCCGACGATACTCTGATGGTGAACGCTCCGTATTTTTACGAAACAGGCGACAGAAATAGTTGCTGTCAACAAACCCGCAGGTGCGGGCCACCTCTTTGACTTTTAGATCGTAACCTTTGAGCAGTGTCTTCGCATGCTCCAGCCGTGTGTGGTTCAGGTATTCGTTAAAGCCGATGGCGCCGGTTTTTTGAAACAGGTGTGAGAGGTAGTTTGGCGAGATGTAGAAAGCCTGGGCGACCGATTCACGGGTGAGCGGCGTAGCGTAGTGTTCATCAATATAATCGCGAATAGCTTCAAACAGCGCGTGGCTTCGTGATGCGGTTTGGATCTGACTGCCGAGCAGGTCGCGGCAATGGCTCAGCAGGCTGGCCACGATCAGTCTGGCGGTCTGCTGTTCCTGCGGCTGCATTTGCATTTCATTCAGCGTTTGCAGCAAGAAAGAGCCAATGCGGGGGCCACGGCGCGCCACATTCTGTTTGGCCAGATTTTGGTATTGCTCGCCATCCCAGTGAACGACGCTGAAACCTAACTGCTGCTTGCCAAACAGAATGCTGAGCGTGGTGACGGGCGTATTCCAATGCGGAAAGTTCCAGCCGCCCGCCGGGACGTACAGAACGTCGCAGGGTGTCAGTGTGGCGGGAATCCCGGAGATCCCTGCATCGACGAACTCACCTTCCAGCACAATCTCCAGACGCGGAAAATCAACCCGGTAAGCCAGATCGGGGATTGGACCGTTGGCCGTGGCGAAATAAATCTGACGCAGCGCCGTTGGGCCATTAATGAGACGAGAAAGAAGGTGGCTGACGTCGTGATACATGATGATCCCTTACCTGGCGCTGACAGGCCAACATTAACTGGCATCATAAAAAAAGGCCACTCTAAAAAGAGTGACCTTCAGGCGAACGATGGCGTCTGTTACTGATTTGCGACGCGATCCCCATACGGTAGGGTGTCGTAATCTAACAGCGCGTTTTTCTTGTAGGGATTGCCAATCCAGCGCGTAACTTCTTTAAACTGCGGGCTGGTGACGGAACGCGTTGGGTCATACCCGTCGTAGGTTAATCCAGCTAAATCAGACCAGGTGTGGATAAACTCAGAGCTGCTGTATTTACGGTCAACATCTTGTGATAAATCACGCGGATGCGCAGCCTGCCATGTTTCCGATGTCCACAACAGGAAGGGGACGGTATACATATGGCGCGTTGGCTTTTCTTCGTTGCGCCCCTGTGTTTTATGCGGTGGCGTGTCGTACACCTCTTCGCCGTGATCGGAGAAGTAGAGCAGGAAGCCGTTCGGATCGGTGGCTTTGTAGTCTTTAATCAGACTGGCGACCACGTGATCGTTGTACAGATTGGCGTTGTCGTAATCGTTATACGACTCCAGCTCTTCGTCGCTCAGTCCCGCAGGGACGTTGTCGGTCTTACCGTCAAACTTGCCCTGGTTTTCCGGGTAGCGGAATTTGTACTTAATGTGCGTACCCAGCAGGTGAACGATAATGAATTTCTTCGGTGCCGGGTCGGCTAACACGTCTTTAAACGGTGTCAGCACATTGGTGTCATACTCACGCGCACTTTGCGTGCGTTGCTGGTTCATGTAGAACTGCTCGTCGGTCTGTTTTGAGAACACGGTCAGCATGGTGTTACGGGCGGTCATTGTCTGCTGGTTGGTGATCCAGAAGGTCTTATAACCTGCCTGCTTCATCATGTTCATCAGTGACGGCTTCGACAGATACAGATCCGGTTCCTGTTCGTTGGCGAAGGTCAGCGCCTGTTGCAGGATCTCAATCGTGTATGGACGTGATGTCACCACGTTATTGAAGACGGTCAACTTAGGGTCAGAGTCGCGCAGGGCATCCAGTTCCGGCGTGGTTTCACGCGGGTAGCCGTACAAACTCATGCGCCCACGTTGGGTAGACTCGCCAATCACCAGGACAAGTGTGCGCGGAGCATCACCGGAATTGTCTTTCAAGTTCGCCAGCGGCGGCAGCGCGTGGTTCTGGCTCAACAGATTGTTTAGCGAGGTCAACTGGCGCTGATACTCAGCATAGCCAATCACAAATTGCCACGGGGCGGCAGGCTCCATGCGTGTGTAAAGGATGTTTAACGTTTTTTCATACGGTGCGCCTTTTACTGCTGACTTGACCACGAACGGGTTCAGAAAAAGGCCGTACAGCAGGGCAAAGGAGACGTACCAACGCCAGCGCCCTGGAATATAAATGGGGCGAAGACGTGTCCATAGCAGCACCGCTACAGCAGTATAGGCCAGGGCAATGACAATGATTTTCAGGCTGAAATACTGACTCAGATACTCGCTGGCTTCGTTGGCATTGGTTTCAAACATCACGAACAGGACGCTTTGCGAAAACTCCTGCCCGTAGATGACGAAATAGCAGAGTGTTGCCAGTGATGTTGCCCACAGTACGATACCCACTACTGCGGCAATAACACGCGTCCGACTGGGGAACAGCAAAATCGGGATCAACCAGAGTGAGCTGTAAAGCAGCGAGTCACGCAGCCCATTTGTGCCGCTAAACTCCGTAAAACAGATAATAACTTGCAGTAACGATGAGAAAAAACAGAAATAGAGGAGTGCCCAGCCCAGAGCTTTCCAGCTGAATGCTGGCGTAGGCTGGAGATTTAAGGATTGCATATAGTGAGCCTGTCTTTAATAGTGGCACCAAAGGTAGCACCTAAACCTTAAGGAAATCTGAACCATCAAGATGAATAATAAATACTCAAACAGTGAATGAAATGCAGACAAAAATAGATTGAATCGACAGACACTATAACAGCAGTTTTGTGAGTCCGCCCCGAGCAATGTCACGGGGCGGTTTACAGGGGGGAAATTAGCCGGTATTGCGCATGCCAGCTGCCACGCCAGCGATGGTGACCATCAGCGCTTGTTCAACTCGCGGATCAGGTTCATTACCCAGTTCTTCCGCCAGGCGCGAGCGGTGTAACAACTCTGCCTGCAGGACGTTCAGCGGGTCAGTGTAGACGTTTCTTAACTGGATAGACTCGGCAATCCACGGCAAATCCGCCATCAAGTGGGCGTCGTTGGCGATCGCCAGCACCACCTTGATGTCCTCTTCCTGCAGATGGCGCAATTCTGCACCCAGCGGCCACAGCTCTTTTTTAACCAGACGCTGGTCGTAATATTCTGCCAGCCACAGATCCGCTTTTGAGAACACCATTTCCAGCATTGCAAGACGTGTGGAGAAGAACGGCCAGTCACGACACATGGTTTCCAGTTCGCTCTGCTTGCCATCTTCGACCACTTTTTGCAGCGCGGTGCCTGCACCTAACCAGGCCGGAAGCATCAGACGGTTTTGCGTCCAGGCAAAGATCCACGGGATAGCGCGCAGTGATTCAACGCCACCGGTGGGGCGACGTTTTGCCGGACGCGAGCCAAGCGGCAACTTAGCCAGTTCCTGTTCTGGCGTTGCGGAACGGAAATACGGCACAAAGTCTTTATTTTCACGCACATAGCCGCGATACAGATCGCAAGAGGTGACGGACAGCTCATCCATAATATGGCGCCAGTCTTCTTTTGGTTCCGGCGGCGGCAACAGGTTAGCCTCCAGAATCGCACTGGTGTACAAAGACAAACTGCTGATGGTCACTTCCGGCAAACCGTATTTGAAGCGGATCATCTCACCTTGCTCGGTGACACGCAGTCCGCCTTTCAGGCTGCCAGGCGGTTGGGAGAGGAGCGCGGCATGAGCCGGGGCGCCACCGCGACCAATGGAGCCGCCACGTCCATGGAACAGCGTCAGTTCAATACCCGCTTTTTCACAGGTTTTGATCAGCGCGTCCTGCGCCTGATACTGCGCCCAGGACGCGGCCATCACACCGGCATCCTTCGCGGAGTCAGAGTAGCCGATCATGACCATTTGCTTGCCCTGGATAAACCCGCGATACCAGTCGATATTCAACAACTGCGTCATCACGCTATCGGCATTGTTCAGGTCATCCAGCGTTTCGAACAGTGGCGCGACAGGCATGGCAAAGCCAATACCGGCTTCTTTCAACAGCAGATGAACGGCCAGTACGTCAGACGGGGTTTTTGCCATCGATATGACGTAAGCGGCAATGGAACCGAGCGGTGCTTCGGCGATGACCTGGCAGGTATCAAGCACTTCGCGGGTTTCATTGCTTGGCTCCCAGTTACGTGGTAGCAGCGGACGTTTGGAGTTCAGTTCGCGGATCAGGAAAGCTTGCTTGTCGGCTTCTGACCAGTTTTCATAATCGCCAAGACCCAGGTAACGGGTCAGTTCACCCAGCGCTTCAGTATGGCGGGTGCTCTCCTGACGGATATCAATGCGGACCAGCGGTACGCCGAAGCATTTTACGCGGCGAAGGGTATCAAGCAGTTCGCCGTTGGCGATGATACCCATGCCACATGCCTGAAGTGACTGATAACAGGCGTACAGAGGCTCCCATAGCTGTTCGTTTTGCGTCAGCAACCCTGCGGGTTTTGGCTGCTTCTCACCTTTCAGGCGAGCCTCCAGCCAGGCCTGGGTCGCCATCAGACGCGAACGCAGATTTTTCATCAGGTAGCGGTAAGGCTCCGACGCACCTTCTTCACCCACCAGTTTCAGGAGTTCTGGCGTTGCATCGACCATGGACAGTTCGGAAATCAAAAATTGAATGTCTTTCAGGAAGAGGTCGGTGGCTTTCCAGCGACTTAACAACATCACATGACGGGTAATATCTGCCGTTACGTTTGGGTTGCCGTCACGGTCACCGCCCATCCAGGAGGTAAAACGAACAGGAACGAAATCAACCGGCAGTGTGTAACCCAGATTCTCTTCGAGCTGTTCGTTCAGCTCACGCAGGTAGTTAGGTACGCCCTGCCACAGACTGTTTTCTACCACGGCAAAGCCCCATTTGGCTTCATCCACCGGGGTGGGGCGTAGCTTACGGATCTCATCGGTATGCCACGACTGGGCGATCAACTGACGCAAACGGCGCATCAGTTGATGACGTTCGTAATCGACGATGTCTTTGTTATCAAGCTGCTTCAGGCAGGCGTTAACTTCACCCATTTTATGAATCAGCGTGCGGCGAGTGATCTCTGTCGGGTGCGCGGTGAGCACCAGTTCCAGGGACAAGGACTCCACGGCCTTTTTGATGGTGGCGTCATCAAGATTGGGTTGGTTTTTCAGTTTACGCAGGGTGCGGGCAATCACTTCCGGGTTGCTGGCAGCTTCGCCATGCGGCGAAATACTGTGGTATTGCTCAGCGGTATTGGCCAGATTCAGAAACTGACTGAACGCACGGGCAACCGGTAAAAGCTCGTCGTTGGACAGATTCTGTAGCGTAGTGAGCAACGCCTGGCGGTCGGCTTCATTGCCAGCACGAGAAGATTTCGACAGCTTACGGATTGTTTCTACGCGATCAAGAATGCTCTCTCCCAACGCATCTTTGATGGTTTCTCCCAGCACTTTGCCGAGCATACTGACATTACTACGCAACGCGGAATATTGTTCGTTCATATGACCCCAGACACCCCATCTTTAATTTGATTACCCTGTATCTTTCACGCCGCAGCGGTATTGGCGGCGCTCGCGCCTCTGGGTCACTGGCTTCAGTCAGTTCCCTGAGATGTGCTTGTGCGCGGCCTTGCTGCAATATGGAATTTTTTGGACATTGTTCTTCGTCGTCTTTTATAAAGCCACGTAAAAGACGTGACGTCAATTGCGGCGAAATCGGTTCAGCAAACGAATAAATGGCAGTAATTTACGATATTTAATTCAGCAAGAATCAAATAAGCGTTGCTAATGAAAATGTAAAAAAATCGCCCCGCTTATTCCATTCGAATGGGCGAGGCGAGGGATCGTTAATGCCAGCAGAAGTGATGTACCACCTGAGTGATTAATTCACGGGTTGGCTTAATGAAGCGTGTTTCCAGAAACTCATCCGGCTGATGCGCCTGATTAATCGAACCCGGTCCGAGCACAAGCGTAGGGCATAGTGTCTGGATAAACGGCGCCTCGGTGCAGTAGTTCACCACGTCTGTTCGCGTCCCCAGCAACTTTTCGACTACCTCGACCAGTTGATGATTGGGCGGGCACTCATAACCTGGGATGGGCGGGTGCAATTCTGACACCGTCAGGCGACCCGGCCAGCGTTCGCTCACCGGCGCCAGAGCATCATTGAGCAGGCCGTTAAGATCATTCAGCGTCATACCCGGCAGCGGGCGGATATCCATATGCAGTTCACAGCACGCGCAAATGCGGTTTGCCGCATCGCCGCCATGAATATGACCCAGATTTAATGTCGGATACGGGACGGTAAACGCCTCGTAGTGATAACGCTCTTTCAGGTCGTCGCGCAGTTGCATGATGCGGCCAATCGCGTCATGCATCAGCTCAATCGCGTTAACGCCACGCGCCGGATCGCTGGAGTGTCCCGACTGGCCGAGAATACGTATCGCATTTGAAATATGGCCTTTGTGGGCGCGTACTGGTTGCAGCGATGTTGGTTCGCCAATAATCGCACAGTCCGGGCGCAGAGAGGAGGTCTCTGCGAAATAGCGCGCGCCCGCCATGCTGGTTTCTTCATCGGCGGTCGCCAGAACGTAGAGCGGTTTTTTCAGCTTTGTGACATCTACGTCGCGCAATGCATCGAGAATAAACGCGAAGAACCCTTTCATGTCAGCCGTGCCCAGACCGTAGAGCTTATTGTCGTGTTCGGTCAGCGTGAAAGGGTCGCGCGTCCAGCGTCCATCATCAAACGGTACCGTGTCGGTATGCCCGGCCAGCAACAGACCACCGGCACCTTGTCCGATGCTTGCCAGCATATTGAATTTATGACGGGTTCCGGGGACGGGCTGAACGTCAACCTGAAAGCCCAAATCCTTAAACCATTCAGCCAGCAGAGTGATTAAAGACGCATTGCTTTGATCCAGCGCTTCTTCGGTTGCGCTAATCGATGGTGTGGCAATCAGAGCGCGGTAAATCTCGATAAATGGCGGTAAATCTTTTTTCATTGTTGACACACCTTAGGTCATGATAGTATCAATATTCATGCAATATTTGTGAATAAAAATACAATAACGTTAAGCGTAATAAAACCCACCAAGTGTAAGGTGAGGTGATAAACCTTAACCCGGTGAGGAAGATTCCCGTCTTCCCGATCACATAGACGTAAGAAGGTGAACAGCCCCGATGTTGAATACGCTGATTGTGGGTGCCAGTGGTTACGCTGGCGCAGAGCTTGTGACCTATGTAAATCGCCATCCTGATATGACCATAACCGCTTTGACCGTCTCAGCGCAAAGCAATGATGCAGGAAAATTAATCTCCGATTTACATCCGCAGTTAAAGGGCATTGTCGATCTGCCGTTGCAGCCAATGTCTGATATTAGCGAGTTTAGCGCAGGGGTGGATGTGGTGTTCCTCGCAACTGCTCATGAGGTGAGCCACGATCTGGCTCCGCAATTTCTGGCGGCAGGCTGTGTGGTGTTCGATCTCTCCGGCGCGTTTCGCGTTAATGATGGCGCCTTCTACGAAACATATTATGGTTTTACGCATCAGCACCCTGAACTGCTGGAGCAGGCGGTGTACGGTCTGGCTGAGTGGAACGCCGATAAACTGAAAGAGGCAAACCTGATTGCCGTACCGGGGTGTTATCCCACGGCAGCGCAGCTGTCGCTGAAACCGCTGATTGATGCCAGTCTGCTGGAGCTCTCCCAGTGGCCGGTGATTAACGCCACCAGCGGCGTGAGCGGTGCCGGGCGCAAGGCCGCAATTTCGAATAGCTTCTGCGAAGTGAGCCTGCAACCGTACGGCGTGTTTACTCACCGTCATCAGCCGGAAATCGCAACGCATCTGGGGACCGAGGTGATCTTCACGCCGCATCTGGGTAACTTCCCACGGGGCATTCTGGAAACCATTACCTGCCGCCTGAAACCGGGTGTCACGCAGGCTCAGGTTGGGCAAGTATTGCAGCAGGCGTATGGTGACAAACCGCTGGTGCGTCTGTATGACAAAGGCGTTCCGGCGCTGAAAAACGTTGTTGGGTTGCCGTTTTGCGATATCGGATTCGCAGTACAGGGCGAGCACCTGATTGTTGTGGCAACCGAAGACAACTTATTGAAAGGCGCAGCGGCGCAGGCAATGCAATGCGCTAACATTCGTTTTGGCTTTGCCGAAACACAGTCTCTTATCTAAGGGTGCAATGATGAATCCATTGATTATCAAGCTGGGCGGCGTATTACTGGATAGCGAAGAGGCGCTGGAGCGCCTGTTTGCCGCACTGGTGAACTACCGTGAATCGCATCAGCGTCCGCTGGTCATTGTGCATGGCGGCGGCTGTGTGGTGGATGAGCTGATGAAAGGGCTCAACCTGCCGGTGAAAAAGAAAAACGGCCTGCGTGTGACGCCAGCTGATCAGATTGACATTATTACCGGCGCGCTGGCGGGTACGGCAAACAAAACCCTGTTGGCGTGGGCGAAGAAACATCATATTGCCTCTGTGGGGCTTTATCTTGGCGACGGTGACAGCGTAAAAGTGACTCAGCTTGACGAAGAGTTAGGTCATGTTGGACTGGCGCAGCCGGGTTCGCCTGTGCTGATTAACACCCTGCTGGAAAGTGGTTTTCTGCCGGTGGTTAGTTCAATCGGCGTAACCGAAGAGGGGGAATTGATGAACGTCAACGCCGATCAGGCGGCGACAGCGCTGGCGGCAACGCTTGGTGCGGATCTCATCCTGCTCTCCGATGTGAGTGGAATTCTCGACGGGAAAGGTCAGCGTATTGCCGAGATGACCGCCGACAAAGCGGAACAACTGATTGAACAGGGCATCATTACCGATGGCATGATTGTGAAGGTGAATGCGGCTCTGGATGCGGCGCGTACGCTGGGCCGTCCGGTGGATATCGCCTCCTGGCGTCATGCGGAACAGCTTCCGGCGCTGTTTAATGGTACGCCGATCGGTACGCGTATTCTGGCGTAAGATTCTGTGCCGGATGACGCTTCGCTTATCCGGCCTACGTGGGCTTGTAGGCCCGGCAAGCGCAGCGCTACCGGGCAAAAAATTGATTATTAAGGAAATTTGCTATGGCACTTTGGGGTGGGCGTTTTACACAGGCAGCGGATCAACGGTTCAAACAGTTCAATGACTCTTTGCGCTTCGACTATCGCCTGGCGGAGCAGGATATCGTCGGCTCTGTTGCCTGGTCCAAAGCGTTGGTGACCGTTGGCGTGTTGACCGCAGACGAGCAGTTGCAACTGGAAGAGGCTCTGAACAATCTGCTGGAAGAGGTGCGTCTGGACCCGCAGCAGATCCTGCAAAGCGATGCCGAAGATATTCATAGCTGGGTGGAAGGCAAGCTTATCGACAAGGTCGGTCAGTTAGGTAAAAAACTGCATACCGGACGTAGCCGCAATGATCAGGTCGCGACCGATCTGAAGCTGTGGTGCAAAGATACCGTCGCGGAGCTACTGAGTGCTAACCGCCAACTGCAAAGTGCGCTGGTGGAAACCGCGCAAAACAACCAGGACGCGGTGATGCCGGGCTATACCCATCTTCAGCGTGCGCAGCCGGTCACATTTGCCCACTGGTGCCTGGCTTACGTTGAAATGCTGGCCCGCGATGAGAGCCGCCTGCAGGATGCGCTTAAGCGTCTGGATGTCAGCCCATTAGGTTGTGGCGCGCTGGCGGGCACCGCTTACGAGATTGACCGTGAACAGCTGGCCGGTTGGCTGGGCTTTGCATCGGCTACCCGTAATAGCCTCGACAGTGTTTCCGATCGTGACCACGTACTTGAACTGCTGTCCGACGCGTCTATCGGGATGGTTCACCTGTCACGTTTTGCAGAAGATCTGATTTTCTTTAATACCGGCGAAGCGGGCTTTGTTGAGCTTTCCGATCGGGTGACTTCCGGCTCTTCTCTGATGCCGCAGAAGAAAAACCCGGATGCGCTGGAACTGATCCGTGGCAAATGTGGGCGTGTGCAGGGCGCGCTGACCGGCATGATGATGACGCTAAAAGGTCTGCCGCTGGCGTATAACAAAGATATGCAGGAAGACAAAGAGGGGCTGTTCGACGCGCTCGACACCTGGCTGGATTGTCTGCATATGGCGGCGCTGGTGCTGGATGGCATTCAGGTGAAGCGTCCTCGTTGCCAGGAAGCGGCGCAGCAGGGTTATGCCAACGCGACGGAACTGGCGGATTATCTGGTCGCTAAAGGCGTACCGTTCCGTGAAGCGCACCATATTGTGGGTGAAACGGTGGTCGAAGCGATTCGTCAGGGTAAACCGCTGGAAGCGTTGTCGCTGAATGATTTGCAGAAGTTCAGTGCGGTGATTGGCGATGATGTGTATCCCATCCTGTCGCTGCAATCCTGTCTGGACAAACGGGCGGCAAAAGGTGGTGTATCGCCGCAGCAGGTTGCTCAGGCGATCGACTACGCAAAGGCGCGTCTGGCATAGGTCTGATACGCGTAGCGCCATCGGGCAGATTGGTGCAGCATGCCGGATGGCAGCTTTGCTGTATCTGGCCTGATGGTTGTAGCCTGTAGGGGAATTCGAGCCTGGCGCCACGTCAGGCTTTTTTATGCAAAAAAAAGCGGACCACGGGGTCCGCAAAAGTTCACGTTGGCTTTCGCTATGTCGAGTATGAGAGAAACTCTCTGAACGGGCAGTGGCTTCAAGGGGTTAAAGAGGTACCGCTCCGTTTCTGTGATGTATTATTAGTCAGAAGGCTTGATAGGGATAATCGTTCGTTGCTATTCTACCTATCGCCATGAACTATCGTGGCGACGGAGGATGAATAATGAATATTCGTGATCTTGAATACCTGGTGGCATTAGCCGAGCATCGTCACTTCCGGCGGGCGGCGGACTCCTGTCACGTTAGCCAACCGACGCTGAGCGGGCAGATCCGCAAGCTGGAAGATGAGCTGGGCGTGATGCTACTGGAGCGTACGAGTCGTAAAGTTCTGTTCACTCAGGCAGGTTTGCTGCTGGTGGATCAGGCGCGTACCGTGCTGCGTGAGGTCAAAGTGCTCAAGGAAATGGCAAGCCAGCAAGGCGAGACAATGTCCGGGCCGTTACATATTGGTTTGATCCCAACGGTTGGCCCTTATTTGCTGCCGCATATTATTCCCATGCTGCATCAGACCTTCCCGAAGTTAGAAATGTATTTGCATGAGGCGCAGACGCATCAATTGTTAGCACAACTGGATAGCGGCAAGCTCGACTGCGTTATTCTGGCGCTGGTGAAGGAGAGTGAGGCGTTTATCGAAGTTCCGCTGTTTGATGAACCGATGATGCTGGCGATCTATGAAGATCACCCGTGGGCGAACCGCGACCGCGTGCCGATGTCCGATCTGGCGGGTGAAAAGCTGCTGATGCTGGAAGATGGCCACTGTTTGCGCGACCAGGCGATGGGCTTCTGTTTTGAAGCCGGTGCGGATGAAGATACTCATTTCCGGGCAACCAGTCTGGAAACATTACGCAATATGGTGGCGGCAGGAAGTGGGATTACTCTGTTGCCTGCGCTGGCGGTTCCGCCAGAACGTAAGCGTGATGGCGTGGTATATCTGCCTTGTATTAAGCCTGAACCGCGTCGTACGGTTGGGTTGGTTTATCGTCCCGGATCACCGCTACGCAGCCGTTATGAGCAGTTGGCGGAGGCCATCCGTGGTTCGATGGATGGCCATTTTGACAACGCGTTAAAACAGGCGGTTTAAACCATTTAACGCCGCTACCCGATAGGCTTCCGCCATCGTCGGGTAGTTAAAGGTGGTGTTAACGAAGTACTCAATCGTGTTACCACCACCTTTTTGTTCCATGATCGCCTGGCCAATGTGAATAATTTCTGCCGCACGCTCACCAAAGCAATGGATCCCCAGAATTTCTTTGGTTTCACGATGGAACAGGATTTTTAGCGTTCCAACATTCATCCCGACGATTTGCGCCCGCGCCAGATGTTTAAACTGAGCACGTCCTACTTCATACGGCACTTTCATCGCTGTCAGCTGCTGTTCGGTTTTACCGACAGAACTGATTTCCGGAATGGTGTAAATCCCGGTGGGGATATCTTCGATAAGATGGGCTGTGGCTTCTCCTTTGACCAGCGCGTGTGCTGCGATACGGCCCTGATCGTAAGCCGCAGAGGCAAGGCTCGGGTAACCGATCACATCGCCCACGGCATACACGTGTGGTAATGCCGTTTGGTACATGCTGTTGACTTTCAACTGACCGCGGCTGTCCGTTTCCAGGCCAATATTTTCCAGCGCCAGCGAATCCGTGTTACCGGTGCGTCCGTTGGCGTACAGCAGGCAATCCGCTTTTAGTTTTTTGCCGGATTTCAGGTGCATGATCACGCCATCGTCACACCCTTCGATTTTCTCGTACTCTTCATTGTGGCGAATGACGACGCCGCTGTTCCAGAAGTGGTAAGAGAGGGAGTCGGACATTTCCTGATCGAGGAATGCCAGCAGACGATCGCGGGTATTGATCAGGTCGACTTTGACATCCATTCCCCGGAATATTGAGGCGTATTCACAGCCAATAACCCCTGCGCCATAGATCAGTACGTGGCGCGGTTCATGTTGCAGGCTGAGAATGGAATCACTGTCATACACGCGGGGATGCGAGAAGTCGACATCGCCAGGATGGTACGGGCGAGAACCGCAGGCGATGACAAATTTCTCGGCCGTCAACGTTTCTACCGTACCGTCATGGCATTCCAGTGCAAGCGTGTGTTCGTCAACAAAACGGGCGTTACCTTGCAGAATTTCGCAGTGATTACGCTCATAAAAACCCTGCCGCATGCGCGTTTGCTGATTTATTACGTTATCGGCATGGTTGAGAATATCGGCAAAGGAAGAACGAAGCAGTCGGGAATGGTCGCTGTAAAGTGGGTTCTGATTGAATTCGATGATACGGCTAACGGCGTGGCGGAGCGCTTTTGACGGGATGGTGCCCCAGTGGGTACAACCGCCGCCAACGTTATGATAACGCTCAATAACGGCGACGCGCGCGCCAAGCTTAACCAGACCCATTGCAGCGCCTTCGCCGCCGGGGCCTGAACCTATTACTATTGCATCGTAATCGTAGGAATGTGGCATGGTAAGGCTTACCTGTTCTTATACATAAAAGCAACAGGATAGTAACATTATTGCCGGGATAACCCAATTATCGTTGTGCTTTTTTGCGAAGTCGAAGCACAAACTGCGCGTAAACAATCATTCACAATCCGGCGTAAACCCGTTACTTTTAATCTCTGGTATAGTGCCAGACAAGGCATACGGAAGGATTCAGACATCGTGATGGGCGTTAGAGCGCAACAAAAAGAGAAAACCCGGCGTTCGCTGGTAGAAGCTGCATTCAGTCAACTGAGTGCTGAGCGAAGTTTCGCCAGTCTGAGCCTGCGCGAAGTTGCGCGGGAAGCGGGCATTGCGCCAACCTCGTTTTACCGCCATTTCCGTGATGTGGATGAGCTTGGTCTGACGATGGTCGATGAAAGCGGTTTAATGCTACGTCAACTGATGCGTCAGGCGCGTCAGCGTATTGCCAAAGGTGGGAGTGTGATCCGCACCTCGGTCTCCACATTTATGGAGTTCATTGGCAACAATCCAAACGCCTTCCGTTTATTATTGCGTGAACGTTCGGGTACCTCTGCCGCGTTTCGTGCGGCCGTTGCGCGTGAAATTCAACATTTCATCGCGGAACTTGCGGACTATCTTGAACTCGAAAACCATATGCCGCGTGCGTTCACTGAAGCTCAGGCCGAAGCCATGGTGACGATTGTGTTCAGTGCGGGCGCGGAGGCATTGGATGTTGGCGCAGAACAGCGTCGGCAATTAGAAGAGCGACTGGTATTGCAACTGCGCATGATTGCGAAAGGGGCATATTACTGGTATCGCCGTGAACAAGAGAAAATGTCACATCACTCCGAGTAACGTGAAGGATGAGCAATGAAACAGTCAGGTCAAGATAAAGGTACGCTACTGCTGGCGCTGGTCGCTGGCTTGTCAATCAATGGTACATTTGCGGCGCTGTTTAGCTCCATTGTGCCCTTTTCTGTCTTCCCGTTAATTGCGCTGGTACTGGCGGTGTATTGCCTGCATCAACGCTATCAAAATCGCACGATGCCTGTGGGGCTACCAGGTCTTGCTGCCGCCTGCTTTATTCTGGGTGTGCTGCTCTACAGTACCGTGGTACGTGCGGAATATCCGGATATCGGCTCCAACTTCTTCCCGGCAGTACTGTCGGTGGCGCTGGTGTTCTGGATTGGCTTTAAGGTCCGCAATCGTAAGCAGGAATTGCCAGAATAATGTAGTAGGCCTGATGGCGCTGCGCTTATCAGGCCTACAACGGCAACGCGTTTTACTTCGCTGTCAGCAATACCCCACACTCCATATGGTGCGTATACGGGAACTGATCGAACAACGCCAGGCGTGACACATTGTGCGTCTGGCTTAATGTTTCCAGGTTCTTGCAGAGCGTCTCCGGATTACAGGAGATGTAGAGGATACGCGGATACGCCTGCACCATTTTTTCGGTTTCACTGTCCAGACCACTGCGTGGCGGGTCAACAAAAATGGTTTCGCACTGATAACTCTTCAGGTCAATGCCCTGCAGACGGTTAAATTCACGCACGCCGTTCATCGCCTGGGTAAACTCTTCCGCAGCCATACGAATAATTTGTACGTTATCAATGTGATTCGCGGCAATATTGTACTGTGCTGCCGCCACTGACGGTTTGGCGATTTCCGTCGCCAGTACACGGTCAAAATTTCGCGCCAGCGCTAACGAAAAGTTACCGTTACCGCAGTACAGCTCAAGCAGGTCGCCGGTCGATCCTTTGGTTGCATCCAGCGCCCATTCCAGCATTTGAATGTTCATCGCCGCATTAGGTTGGGTAAAGCTGTTCTCTACCTGGCGGTAGATCATCTCTTTCCCGGCAACCGGTAGACGTTCGTCTATGAAATCCTGGTCCAGCTCAATTTTGGTTTTCGTTGCCCGGCCGATCAGATGCACATTCAGATTTTTTGCGCGTAATGCATCCCGTAAGACTTCGGCTTCTTTACGCCAGGCATCATCCAGTTTTTTATGGTACAGCAGCGAGACCACCGCCTGATTGCTCATTGTGGTGAGGTAATCAATCTGGAACAGTTTGTGGCGTAGGGTGTGATTGTCGCGAACGCCTTCAATCATGGCAGTCATCAGTTGGTTGATCAGCTCGCTGGCGGCCGGGAAGCTGTCGACGCGAATGCGGTTTTTGGTCTGCTGATCAAACATGATGTGGTACAGGTCATCACCATCGTGCCATAAACGAAATTCGGCGCGCATACGGTAGTGGCTGACCGGCGAGCGAAACACTTCCGGCATCAGGTCAGAAAACGGCGCCATCATACTCTGCAAACGGACGACTTTCTCGGCAAGCTGCGCGTCATACTGTTCTGTCGGAAGGTGTTCGGGGGTCATGATGCATCCTGAATAATAAAAGTACGCGGGGATTGTAGGGATTGCTCATCAGATGTCCAGTCATTGATGATTACGGATTTGTGATATCGAGTGTAGACAATGGGTTATAGCAGAATGTAGCATCCGTGCTCCGGTCCTGTGAGTTAAAAGGGAACCCAGTGTAAATCTGGGGCTGACGCGCAGCGGTAAGGAAAGATGGGATGGGTGCGTAAGCAGACACTGCCGGAAGGTGGGAAGTCTTCATCTCTTTTTATCGGGTACATCGATAATCTTCCAAGCCCGAAGACCTGCCGGCTAACGTCGCATCTGGTTTTCATCATCGCGTACTATCGATGGGGCCTGCGGCATCCTTCTTATATTGTGGATGCTTTACAATGATTAAAAAAACCTCGCTGCTGACGGCGCTCTCTGTCACAGCATTTTCCGGGTGGGCGCAGGATGTTAACCCGGACACCATGGTCGTTACCGCAAACCGTTTTCAACAACCAGTGAATACCGTGCTCGCGCCAACCGATATTGTCACCCGTGAGGATATCGAACGTTGGCAATCCAAAAACGTTCTGGATGTGATGCGTCGCTTACCTGGTGTCGATGTGGCGCAAAATGGCGGGCTGGGCCAAGGATCTTCTCTTTATGTTCGAGGGACTGAATCCAGACATGTTCTGGTGCTGGTGGATGGGGTCCCTGTCGCCCGTCCTGGAATATCAAACAACTCCGACATCGATCAAATACCTGTTTCGCTGGTACAGCGTATTGAATATATCAGAGGGCCGCGCTCGGCAATTTATGGTTCTGGCGCTATCGGTGGTGTGGTCAATATCATTACTATGACGGGCGAAGAGCGTTCGCAGATTAATGCAGGAATGGGGACAGATGGTTACCAGCAATACGATGGTACCTGGCGCCAGCGTTTTGACGATACGGTGGTGACTGTGGCCGGGGCGTATCAGACAACAAAAGGTTTTAACGTCCAGCCAAACTCTAGTTATAGCGGCGATCACGATCGTGATGGCTACCGCAACAAACTCTTCTGGGGTGGGGTTGAGCATAAGTTTAACGACAATGTTAGTGGCTACTTCCGCGGATATGGCTATGCCAGCAATGCGGATTATGACCAGGGCAACTGGGGGTATGATGGCGGTAATGACGAACATCAAAACTACACTCAGTCGTGGGATACTGGGTTGCGCTTCAATTCGGGCATCTACTCTTCGCAACTGGTCGCTAATTATCAGCGTATTAAAGATTACAATTACAGCAGCGTGAATGGCCGCTATGCACCAGGCTACACCCTGGATGACATGGAACAACGTTACGTTCAGTGGGGAAACAATGTTGTTGTCGGAGATGGGGCGGTAAGTGCGGGTGTGGACTGGAAGCAAGAAAAACTGAACGCTTCCGGCCAGGATATACAGATGGTATTCACGACCGATACGTATAAGCGCGATACGACGGGCCTTTACTTGACCGGACAGCAACAGATTGGCAGTGTGACTCTTGAAGCCTCCGGGCGTGAAGATCACGACGAGCAGTTTGGCTGGCATGGTACCTGGCAAACTGCCGCAGGCTGGCAATTCGTTGATGATTACAAAGTTACGCTCTCTTATGGTACTGGCTTTCTTGCCCCTTCTCTTGGGCAACAATTTGGCGCCGAGCGTTTTGGTATCTCCTCAAACCCAAATCTGAAGCCTGAAGAATCTAAGCAATGGGAAGCGGGGATTGAAGGAGTAACGGGGCCGGTTGACTGGCGCTTGTCGACCTACCGTTACAAGATTCAGAATCTGATCGATTACAACAACAATACCTACTTCAACGTGAAATCCGCGACGATAAAAGGTCTGGAGTGGACGGGAAACGTAACGACTGGACCTGTTGAGCATCGGTTAACGCTGCAATATGTTGATCCGCGTGATGATGAGACCGACAAACAACTCTATCGTCGCGCGAAACAACAGGTTAAGTACGAGTTGAGTGGACAGCTCTATGAGTTAGGTTGGGATGTAACTTATCAATACATAGGCGAACGCTACGATTACGACTATGACAACTCACGCACAATCAAAATGGGCGGAATGAGTTTGTGGGATATCGGACTTTCATATCCACTCACCTCACAACTGACAGTTCGTGGTAAAATAGCCAACCTGTTCGACAAAGATTACGAGACAGTTTATGGCTACCAAACTGCAGGACGGGAATACACCTTGTCTGGCAGCTACACCTTCTGATCCACGTCCCACTGTGCTGGTGTTTGATTCCGGCGTTGGTGGACTGTCAGTTTATGATGAGATCCGGCATCTCCTGCCGGATCTCCACTATATATACGCATTCGATAACGTTGCTTTTCCCTATGGGGAGAAGAGCGAGGAGTTCATCGTTGAGCGCGTTGTTGAAATTGTCACTGCAGTTCAGCAACGTTACCCTCTCGCGCTGGCCGTTATTGCCTGCAACACAGCCAGTACGGTTTCACTGCCTGCATTACGTGAAAAGTTTGCTTTCCCGGTAGTGGGGGTCGTTCCTGCTATTAAACCGGCGGCGAGGCTGACGGCGAATGGCGTAGTGGGGCTACTGGCGACGCGAGGGACGGTTAAACGCCCTTATACCCATGAGCTGATTGCGCGCTTTGCTAATGAATGCCAGATCTCCATGTTGGGTTCTGCAGAGTTGGTAGAGCTGGCTGAAGCTAAGTTGCACGGCGTTCCTGTCCCCCTGGAAGAGTTGCAACGTATTCTGCGCCCCTGGCTTCGCATGCAAGAGCCGCCTGACACGGTGGTATTAGGATGCACGCATTTCCCTCTACTACAGGAAGAATTATTACAGGTGCTTCCTGAAGGGACGCGGCTGGTCGATTCCGGTGCTGCAATTGCGCGTCGTACTGCCTGGCTGTTAGAACATGAAGCACCAGATGCAAAATCAACGGATGAGAACATTGCGTTTTGCATGGCTGCTACCCAAGAGACTGAACAGTTATTACCCGTTTTACAGCGTTATGGCTTCAAAACGCTCGAAAAACTGGCTGTTTAAATGTCTTTTGCTCAAAAAGAGAACGCTTGAGAAATTATTTTGAATTTCCGCTTGTCAGCCGGAAATAACTCCCTATAATGCGCCTCCACTGACACGGAACAACGGCACGCAAGCCGCCGGGTCAGCGGGGTTCCACTGAGAACTCCAGCAGAGAAAGCAAAAATAAAGGCTTGACTCTGTAGCGGGATGGCGTAATATGCACACCCCGCGCCGCTGAGAAAAAGCGAAGCGGCACTGCTCTTTAACAATTTATCAGACAATCTGTGTGGGCACTCAAAGTGACATGGATTCTTAACGTCCCCGGACGAAAAATGAATACCAAGTCTTATGAGTGAACACGTAATTCATTACGAAGTTTAATTCATGAGCATCAAACTTAAATTGAAGAGTTTGATCATGGCTCAGATTGAACGCTGGCGGCAGGCCTAACACATGCAAGTCGAACGGTAGCACAGGGGAGCTTGCTCCCTGGGTGACGAGTGGCGGACGGGTGAGTAATGTCTGGGAAACTGCCCGATGGAGGGGGATAACTACTGGAAACGGTAGCTAATACCGCATAANGTCGCAAGACCAAAGAGGGGGACCTTCGGGCCTCTTGCCATCGGATGTGCCCAGATGGGATTAGCTAGTAGGTGGGGTAACGGCTCACCTAGGCGACGATCCCTAGCTGGTCTGAGAGGATGACCAGCCACACTGGAACTGAGACACGGTCCAGACTCCTACGGGAGGCAGCAGTGGGGAATATTGCACAATGGGCGCAAGCCTGATGCAGCCATGCCGCGTGTATGAAGAAGGCCTTCGGGTTGTAAAGTACTTTCAGCGGGGAGGAAGGCGATACGGTTAATAACCGTGTCGATTGACGTTACCCGCAGAAGAAGCACCGGCTAACTCCGTGCCAGCAGCCGCGGTAATACGGAGGGTGCAAGCGTTAATCGGAATTACTGGGCGTAAAGCGCACGCAGGCGGTCTGTCAAGTCGGATG
>NZ_JANEWG010000139.1 GCF_028069725.1 Citrobacter sp. Awk 4 | reverse complement strand
CTGATAAATTTAGCGTAAAGGTTATTTTCTTGGCAGATAAATCAGATATTAGGAAAGATGATTTCTATAAAGGGGATATGCGTTTTGAATATGTTTTTATTAATAAGGGCGCTTTTGAACAGCGCTCTAGGTTAAGTGGTTTACTAAAAATAATAAAAATACTGTCTTCTATAAAGTATAAAAAATTAGTTTTCCCTGGATGGGAAATAAAAGAACTCTGCTTACTATCATTATTGACAACGAAAAGAAAAAATTGTGTAGCAGTAGAAAGTTCTATTCTGGAAACAGAAAGGTCACTTCTCAAGTGGATGCTGAAAAAATTATTTTTGAAGCGCATGGCAACAGGTCTTCCTTCGGGGCACTTGCAGGCTGAAATCTTTCATGAAATGAATTTTTCAGGGGAGTTGGTTTACACAAATGGTGTTGGTGTTTTAAATGAAAAATTCTATTGTCAAAGTGGGCAATCGATACATTGCCTTATAGGAAGTAAAAACATAAAGTATATCTATGTGGGCCGAATTGCCGATGAAAAAAATTTAGAACTGCTATGCAAAGTGATGACTGAAACCGATAAATACTTGACAATTGTCGGTTATGGTCCAAAAGAGACCGAGCTTATTGAAAAATATGGTCATGCTGTCAATTTTTTAGGAAGTATAGATAA
>NZ_JANEWG010000138.1 GCF_028069725.1 Citrobacter sp. Awk 4 | reverse complement strand
CTGGGTCGTCAGGTAGGCGTTCCGTACATCATCGTGTTCCTGAACAAATGCGACATGGTTGATGACGAAGAGCTGCTGGAACTGGTAGAAATGGAAGTTCGTGAACTTCTGTCTCAGTACGATTTCCCGGGCGACGACACGCCGATCGTTCGTGGTTCTGCTCTGAAAGCGCTGGAAGGCGACGCTGAGTGGGAAGCGAAAATCATCGAACTGGCTGGCTTCCTGGATTCTTACATCCCGGAACCAGAGCGTGCGATTGACAAGCCGTTCCTGCTGCCTATCGAAGACGTATTCTCCATCTCCGGTCGTGGTACCGTTGTTACCGGTCGTGTAGAGCGCGGTATCATCAAAGTGGGCGAAGAAGTTGAAATCGTTGGTATCAAAGAGACTGCCAAGTCTACCTGTACCGGCGTTGAAATGTTCCGCAAACTGCTGGACGAAGGCCGTGCTGGTGAGAACGTTGGTGTTCTGCTGCGTGGTATCAAACGTGAAGAAATCGAACGTGGTCAGGTACTGGCTAAGCCGGGCACCATCAAGCCGCACACCAAGTTCGAATCTGAAGTTTATATCCTGTCCAAAGACGAAGGCGGCCGTCATACTCCGTTCTTCAAAGGCTACCGTCCGCAGTTCTACTTCCGTACAACTGACGTGACTGGCACCATCGAACTGCCGGAAGG
>NZ_JANEWG010000137.1 GCF_028069725.1 Citrobacter sp. Awk 4 | reverse complement strand
AATAAATATCCTCCGGCATAGCCGGAGGTTTTTCAAATGCGCCTGTAAGGCTCTGTTACCAGCCGCGCCCTAACAGGCGCATACGATCTGACATTTGCATCCAACTTTGTTACTTACGGCCCGTAAACGGGCTACCCGGATAAGGGATCGATAACTGTTCTCCCATTTTATCCTCTTCAAGCTGGTGCTTTATGTATTCCTGTATCTTCGCCGTGTTCTTGCCTACCGTATCCACATAGTAACCCCGGCACCAGAACTCCCTGTTTCTGTATTTGAACTTCAGATCACCAAACTGTTCATACAGCATCAGGCTACTCTTTCCCTTCAGATATCCCATAAAGCCCGACACGCTCATTTTCGGCGGGATCTCTACAAGCATATGGATATGATCTGCGCAGCATTCCGCTTCCAGAATACGGACGTTTTTCCATTCACATAGCTTTCTCAGGATCCCGCCTATTGCTCTACGTTTCTCTCCATAGAACGCCTGTCTTCGATATTTCGGTGCAAAAACTATGTGATATTTACAGTTCCATCGGGTGTGCGCTAAGCTCTTTTCGTCCCTCATTGGGACCCCCTGTTGATTTCTTGTTGAACATTTGCAGTTGCCAGACCGCAAGGTGTTTTAACAAATCAAAAGGGGTTTTAATAACTGGCTCAAAGCTGAAAGCTTTACTGA
>NZ_JANEWG010000136.1 GCF_028069725.1 Citrobacter sp. Awk 4 | reverse complement strand
GGTATATGTTTATTAAGGAAAGAACAAAACCAGCGAATAGAAAATATATTGAAATATTTCTAAAGCATGCCGAGTTAATAAAAGGAATAATAAAAAAAATTAAGGCAGATACATGTATACTAGATGCGGTAGCAATGATAATTGTAAATCTTATTTTCTTGCAATCTATATATGACATTACTCCCCAGATAGAAAGCGCTACCGCCAAAATCTGTCTTAATACATCAATGTTAAAAGAAAAACTAAGTATAAAATAGAACGCTAAGCAAAAAACAGCCAGTGGAGTGTATTTATTAAAAAAGACAATTAATGTATATAATAAAAATGATGTAATTAAAAAGACAAATCCCCAGAACCCTATACCTAATGCTGAAAATAAATTGCTTATTACTTCATAACCAGGCTCAAACGGAACATTAATACCCCTTCCTTCGAAAAGATCTTCATACACCGTCCAATCAACACCAATCTTATATCGCATTCCTATAAATATTAGGACATTGGTAACAACAAATATCAGAAGAATTCGTTGCTGTTTTAGCTTCTGAATATTTAGAATTCCACACGTGAAATTTACTATAAAATAAAATACCCAAGCCATCATATCACCAAGTTTTTGTATGTTTTTCTAATGCAGATGAAAGCTAACATTATTGCCATTACAACCAATTTAACTACGATGGCATAATAATAGGCGATGTTACTTGTCAAAATGGAAATGCCATACGCAATCAGCATACC
>NZ_JANEWG010000135.1 GCF_028069725.1 Citrobacter sp. Awk 4 | reverse complement strand
ACCCTTCATTAAGTTATATTTAATTGCTGAAGCCAGGCCGCTAATTATTTTATTTTGATACAGCAAGTGTTTATATTTTTCTCTATACTCATGTTTCCGTACTGCAGGAAGTAAACTTTTCATTCGCCATGGCGATTTTTGATATACGCTGCGGAAAAATTGTGCTGATGGATAGTTTGCCCAATCATGCCATGGTTTCGTCACACCGGTATAATGTATAAATACGGTTTGCGCATTGATGATTGATTTGTAATAATCTTTATTTTTTATCTCAAATTCAGATTTCAAAGAGTAAATGGTATTATATTCTCTGGGTAAAATTTTAGCATGATGGAGAAATATAATATTTAAAATATCCTGATCAGGATATTTTATTTTTGCAGCAATTTCATCCTGAGAAAGTAAATCGAAAAACCTCTCGGTCAGATTTGATTGCAGCCATTGCTTCATATTGATATACATCACCCCAGAGTTGAAATATTTACCTTCAAACTCTGTGTTATCCAGTCGCTCTGCGCTTTTAGCTTGCATTGAATCAACATCAACCACAACAGCTCCGTATTCGTGATCGAATTCCAGTTCGGAGAGTTCTAGCAATGAACCTTTGCATGTGATATCAGCATCAAGATAGAGTAACTTATCCAGGCGTTCAGAGAAATAATCGAAAGAAAGCAAGCGATAATATATTGATACTGGCCATATATCCGTTTTGGGTAACGTCGACAATGGTTCAGAATCAATATGATACAGTTTAATAACTG
>NZ_JANEWG010000134.1 GCF_028069725.1 Citrobacter sp. Awk 4 | reverse complement strand
ACGGATTTATTGAGAGTTTCAACGGACGATTCAGAGATGAATGCCTGAACGAGCACTGGTTCGGCGATATTACTTATGCCAGGAAAACGATTAATGACTGGCGGCAGGATTATAACGAGTGCCGTCCCCATTCATCGCTGGATTACCAGACGCCAGCTGAATTTGCAGCGGACTGGCGAAACGGAAAATATGAAGAAAAACCAACCGACATTACTAACTGAAGGTTGTATCTAATCCTGGGGGCAGGTCACAACATCACAAGCAGAACGGGGGGCACAGGTTAAAGCCAGAACGCTGACAATGAATTTTAGTAAAGCAAGGGACCTTGCTGGGATTAAATGGGGAGAAGGAACGCCGGCAACTTTCCATGAACAAAGGTCATTATCTGAACGTCTGTACAAGGAGCAAGGGATCGATACACAAAAACTACTTGGACATAAAACGCAACAACAAACTGATCGTTATCATGATGACCGTGGAAAAAATTGGGTGAGAATCGCTTTATAATATTTAAGGGCATAAAATTCTTTATGCCCTTAAAGTTCTATAACATTTTGCTTTGCTTTGCTTTACTAAAAAGTAATAAAGCATCATGATTATCCCCCCACGCTTTTTCCTCAATGAAAAAAACATGAGCATCACTAATTAATTTATCTACAGGCAAGTTATCCATAACCGCATACTCATTAAAATACTCTTTAAACTTTAAACCATTTTTGCTGTTCCCATTATATAAAAGCATTAACAACTCATAATTGGAAAGTTGTGCGCGGAGAATGTTTGCATATTTTTTCTTTGAGTTATCATCAATACTAGAA
>NZ_JANEWG010000133.1 GCF_028069725.1 Citrobacter sp. Awk 4 | reverse complement strand
AGGGTAATCAGAGATAAAATATTTATTATCAATAATTAAATCATCATCACTATCACTACCATATAGACAGAAATTATCATCCTGACATTTTGTATCCCTCATGTAGGTGATAATTTCAGCTAAACTATATTCTTTATTTCTTTTCAACATATAATATATCCTCTATCTGAGTGATAAATATCAGCATCTTTTACCTGTTGCACCATTTAGTTTTCCCTGCCGCCCTGGCTTACCTCCACCCCATATATCTCGCCCTCCTGACCCGGTAGGGTGATACAGTGCGTGGTTTGATCGGTGATCGAATCTATCAACTAAAACCAGTCTATTTATGTCTTCGTGATGATGCCATGTTAACCCTGTTGGACTTCTTCCCATATCACCATTTTTAACCCATTCTCTTAATTTTGGGTAGCGTCCCAGAATATCTCTTCTAAAAGCAGGGTCGGTATTCATTTTATTAACAAAACAAGTATTAGCCCTATTAAACTGAACGGAGTCACTTGCATGCTGATATTGAGGATCAATTGAGAAATCACGGAATATATTATATTCGCCATTATTCGTCCTGTTTGCAAGTCCTAATGGAACGCTCCATGAAAGAGGATTCGGCGCATATAAATGCTGAGTTGAATTTCTTGTCTGCGGCACTGTTTAGTTAGCTTCCAGTGTCGCCATAGCTTACCACCACCCTATATACTTCGTCCTTCTGGCTTGGTAAGGAATAATAGGTGAGATAGTCCGCAAGATTCAGAGAGTCTCTTCCGGACTATTTTTTGTGGCTAATTTCTGAATGTTTTAATACTTAATTGTTCCCAATTAATAAA
>NZ_JANEWG010000132.1 GCF_028069725.1 Citrobacter sp. Awk 4 | reverse complement strand
GAAAAAAATCTTGCCCCAAGAGATTTAATTTTATTCAACATGAACCGCCTCCTCTTGAATTTCGCATGTCTGACGCAGAGCCTATATGTGGCACATTTCCGTGAAGGTCTGATGGCACCAAAATTATTTCCGTCGAACTGAGATGGTGTGGGATGATTTTGTTTTCTGATAAAATATTTTTCGCCGCAGTTGGAGTTATGCCTTTCTTTTCAGAAATATATTTATATACTTCATTAAAAGCGTTTCTACTGTCATCCAAAACACCTTCCTGAAATATAACCGATCCTTTCGACCAAGGTGAGAAATCAGGTCTGCCATTTGAAAATACTATAGGTTTATTACCGGTAACAGCATTTACAAGTTTATTACTGGAATGCCAATTACTCTCACCAGCTACACCATCCCAATAACCACCTGTTCGAGGAAGACGGGGTCCAGCTAACCCCCATGGATCGATATAATTGAGCGGATTCGGCGCATACTGATAAAGATTCCACCCACCGTTTAACCCAATCGGATCCTGAACAATAAACTGTCCGACCTGCGGGTCGTAGTAGCGGAACAGATTATAGTGAAGACCGGTTTCGCTGTCAGCATACTGCCCGGCGTAGCGCAGGGGCTGATGGGCGAGGGCGGTGTGTTGTAACGCGCCGGTGAAGCCTGCTGTCTGATGCCGTACTTCACCGAAGCTGCCGTAATGACCACTCCAGCGCACGTTGCCGTGTACGTCGGTGACTTCCAGCGGTGCACGGTTCAGGTCAGTGCTGAACCAGCAAAAAACTGCAGAAAGTTGGAGTGTTTAGCATACTAAACGGTAGAGGGGAATAAAGATTCGGTAAGAATTGACAATCATTAATTC
>NZ_JANEWG010000131.1 GCF_028069725.1 Citrobacter sp. Awk 4 | reverse complement strand
TAATTCATCAGCAGATTCCTTTCTGTCAAAATCGACATCATAGCGTTCTATTTTTGAGAATATTCTCATATCCATTTTCATTAAATGTTTCACATTTGAGGAAACAAACATAGACCAAAGCGTTTTACTCTGTTCTTTACTAAAGAATATAATATCTCCGCACTTAACAGCTTGCATTAGATCAGGGCATTCCTCAAAACGCCATATTTCAAAAAAGTCTTCATATTCAGAAAAAGACATGCCCTCTTCCTCCGCTAGATTTTCCTGATTCCCAATCTTTCCATTTGACATGGGGTATATCATTTTCAGGTGCATTCTGTGTGTGCGATTCATTTGGATGAACTTCATACCCTTTCTTGTAAGGTCCACCCATCTCATTATAGGGATCGCTAGGTGCGCCTTGTCTTTGCATCCGTTCGCGGCCCTGATTAACAAGATCTATAGCATTTTTTTCGTTTGCCACCCTAAAGTTAGTATTTTTACCGTTTCTGATAGCTTCAACAGCCTGTCTCCATTCTTTAGTGCCTGGCCGTATAACAGGTAAATTTGACGCATTACCGACTTCATTACCAGTCAGACCACATTTCAATAAACCAAGTGGGTCGATCCAACTGAGAGGGTTCAGTGCATAACTATAGAGGTTAATACCTCCATTTAGCCCTATCGGGTCCTGACTGATAAACCTGCCGCACTCCGGCGCGTAATACCTGAACAGATTATAATGCAGTCCTGTCTCTTCATCAAAATACTGTCCCGGCAGGCGCAGCGGCTGATGATAATACGCTCCGCTGTTGCTGATGTCTCCCCGGTTTTCACCAAATCCCGCCTGGTAGCCCGCCCACACCAGCGTCCCGTCCGCTGTGGTCACCTCCTGTACCGTGCCCGTCAGGTCCGTGTGGTAATACCAGATTTTCCGGCTTTCTCCGC
>NZ_JANEWG010000130.1 GCF_028069725.1 Citrobacter sp. Awk 4 | reverse complement strand
GTTCTGAAGGTTATATAGACTTCGGCTTGTCTAAAAAACAATCTATTTAATATTCTAGTCGTAAAAATAGTCGGAAAGATTCTCACTTTCTTCCCGGCTATTTCATTATTTAACACTCACTCAGCACATTAAACGCCCCGTCACACCCCTTAACAGATTGTTTATCCTGATAAAATTCCTTTCGCAACTCCTGTACTTCGTTACAATCCACGAGCAGGATCATCCTGCCTTCTGAGATTTTTACGGTAACCCCTGTTCCGATATCAAATTAGTTACGGTCATAATCCACTTAGCTGAATTGTTCCATTATGGCTAACGCCTTGTGGCGCGTCGGGTCAACACAGAATTTTGGGGAAAATGGGACAGTCGAATTTAATGGAAACCTCCCGTTTTTACATCTCTATCAGCACATCAGAACTCCTTTCCTTTAATCCAGATAAAGCTATTTATTCAGTTCATATTCCTTGTAGCATTGAGTGGACAGTCTAGTTTCCCCAGTAATATCTGCCCTAATATCGAATTCAAAAAACTCTAGCTAATCGTATTTACAGTGCACAATACCACCGGGCCATTCATTTTATATTTTGGTATTTAACCTTTTTATTAAGTAGTAAAATAACTATCGTGCAGATAGATATCTTATCAGGGTGTGGCGGTAGCGTACGTACTCTGACCTAGTCGTCCCTGGAATGTAAGAACAATACTACGGGCCTGATTCGCTGTACCGCCTGCTAAAACACTATTAAAACACAGTGCACATTTTCGATATGACGCTGCGGATAACCTCGCCGCCAGTGACGACGACCCGCCGGTCACCGATAACCGCCTGCAACACTGGCAGAATCTGTTTATGCAGTATGACGCCTGGGGCAACCTGGTCCGCCGCCGCAGTGGTCTGTATGAACAGCACTATGCCTGGGATGCAGAAAACCGCCTGATATCGGCGCAGGGAACCGGCC
>NZ_JANEWG010000013.1 GCF_028069725.1 Citrobacter sp. Awk 4 | reverse complement strand
TTTACGGGCCGTAAGTAACAAAGTTGGATGCAAATGTCAGATCGTATGCGCCTGTTAGGGCGCGGCTGGTAACAGAGCCTTACAGGCGCATTTGAAAAACCTCCGGCTATGCCGGAGGATATTTATTGCCTCTGTTTTACGCTCATTGTCGCCCCCACAGCCCATCTCGTGTAATCTGCCTCCATTCATTTTTACCGAATTGATGGACAAAGGGAGTGGTAATGCTATTTGGATTTTTTCGTAACCTGTTCCGCGTGCTGTACCGTGTACGCGTCACGGGGGATGCCGGAGCGTTGCAGGGACAGCGTGTTTTAATCACCCCAAATCACGTTTCTTTTATTGATGGCATATTGCTGGCGTTATTTTTACCGGTTCGCCCTGTCTTTGCGGTTTATTCCTCTATCAGCCAGCAGTGGTACATGCGTTGGCTCACGCCGCTGATTGATTTTGTTCCGCTCGATCCCACCAAACCGATGGCCATTAAACATCTGGTACGTCTGGTTGAGCAGGGGCGTCCGGTGGTGATCTTCCCGGAAGGGCGTATTTCGACGAGCGGTTCGTTGATGAAAATCTACGATGGCGCCGGATTTGTGGCGGCGAAATCGGGTGCGACGGTGGTGCCAGTCCGAATCGAAGGCGCTGAACTCACGCGTTTTAGCCGTCTGAAAGGTTTGGTGAAGCAGCGCTTTTTCCCGCAGATTCGCCTGCACATCCTGCCACCGACGCAATTACCGATGCCAGAAGCGCCGCGTGCGCGCGACCGCCGAAAACTGGCTGGGGAGATGCTGCATCAGATAATGATGGAAGCGCGCATGGCCGTGCGGCCGCGCGAAACCCTGTATGAGTCGCTCCTCGCGGCTCAGTATCGTTACGGTGCGGGTAAAAATTGTATTGAAGATATCAACTTCACGCCGGATACCTATCGTAAACTGCTTACTAAGATGCTGTTTGTTGGCCGTATTCTGGAAAAATACAGCGTTGAAGGTGAGAAGATTGGCCTGATGCTGCCAAACGCAGGCATCAGCGCGGCGGTGATTTTCGGCGCGGTTGCGCGTCGCCGTATTCCAGCGATGATGAACTACACGGCAGGCGTCAAAGGGCTGACCAGCGCAATTACCGCCGCTGAAATCAAAACCATTTTTACCTCTCGCCAGTTCCTTGATAAAGGCAAACTCTGGCACCTTCCCGAACAGCTGACGCAGGTTCGCTGGGTGTATCTGGAAGATCTCAAAGCGGATGTCACTACTGCCGATAAAGTGTGGATTTTTGCCCATTTGCTGATGCCACGTCTCGCACAAGTGAAACAGCAGCCTGAAGATGCCGCGATGATCCTTTTCACCTCTGGTTCTGAGGGGCATCCGAAAGGGGTGGTACACAGCCATAAGAGTTTGCTGGCCAACGTGGAGCAGATCAAAACCATTGCCGACTTCACCGCCAATGACCGTTTCATGTCCGCATTGCCGCTGTTCCACTCATTTGGACTGACGGTCGGGTTATTTACACCGTTACTGACCGGCGCAGAAGTGTTCCTCTATCCTAGCCCACTGCACTATCGCATCGTGCCGGAGCTGGTCTACGACCGTAACTGCACCGTCCTGTTTGGCACATCAACGTTTCTCGGCAACTACGCGCGTTTTGCCAATCCGTATGATTTCTACCGTCTGCGCTATGTGGTGGCGGGCGCGGAAAAACTGCAGGACAGCACCAAACAACTTTGGCAGGACAAATTCGGTCTGCGTATTCTGGAAGGGTATGGTGTCACTGAATGTGCGCCAGTCGTCTCGATTAACGTTCCGATGGCGGCAAAACCGGGCACGGTTGGTCGGATCCTGCCGGGCATGGATGCACGTTTGCTTGCGGTACCCGGTATTGAAGAGGGCGGTCGTCTGCAGCTCAAAGGTCCCAATATCATGAGCGGATATTTGCGGGTCGAGAAACCCGGCGTGCTGGAAGTCCCTACAGCTGAAAATGCGCAGGGTGAGACAGAACGCGGCTGGTATGACACTGGCGATATTGTGCGCATTGATGAAAATGGTTTTGTGCAAATTCAGGGGCGCGCCAAACGCTTTGCTAAAATTGCAGGCGAGATGATCTCACTTGAAATGGTGGAACAGCTGGCACAGGGCGTATCGGCTGAAAAAATGCACGCCACGGCCATCAAGAGCGACGCCAGTAAAGGGGAAGCGCTGGTGCTTTTCACGACCGATAGCGAACTCACGCGTGAAAAACTGCTGCAGTATGCCCGCGTTCACGGTATTCCTGAACTGGCGGTTCCACGGGATATTCGTTACCTGAAACAACTTCCGCTTCTTGGCAGCGGCAAGCCCGATTTTGTGACGCTGAAAAGCTGGGTGGATGAACCGGAAAAACATAATGAGTGAGTCAGTGCACACTAACACTTCAATTTGGTCGAAAGGAATGATGTCCGTGATCGTCGCGCAGTTTCTCTCTGCGTTTGGCGATAACGCACTGCTCTTTGCCACGCTGGCGCTGTTGAAAGCGCAGTTTTATCCGGACTGGAGTCAGCCGATCCTGCAAATGGTGTTTGTGGGTGCTTACATTCTGTTTGCTCCTTTTGTCGGGCAGGTTGCGGACAGTTTTGCCAAAGGTCGGGTCATGATGTTCGCCAATGGCCTCAAACTGCTGGGCGCCGCCAGTATCTGCTTTGGGTTTAATCCGTTTGTCGGCTATACGCTGGTCGGGATTGGTGCCGCGGCTTACTCTCCGGCGAAATACGGCATCCTTGGCGAGTTAACGACGGGCGACAAGTTAGTGAAAGCCAACGGTCTGATGGAAGCATCGACCATTGCCGCTATCTTACTGGGTTCCGTTGCGGGCGGCGTACTGGCTGATTGGCACGTGATTGCCGCGCTGGTGGCCTGTGTCCTGGCGTATGGCGGCGCGGTGGCGGCGAACGTCTTTATACCTAAACTGGCTGCTGCGCGTCCTGGGCAATCCTGGCATCTGGGCAAGATGGCGCGTAGCTTTTTCCGCGCCTGTATCTCGCTGTGGCGCAATGGCGAAACGCGATTCTCTCTGGTCGGCACCAGCCTCTTTTGGGGGGCTGGCGTTACGCTGCGTTTCCTGTTGGTGCTGTGGGTGCCTGTGGCCCTGGGGATCACCGATAACGCCACCCCGACCTATCTTAATGCAATGGTGGCGATCGGGATTGTGGTCGGTGCCGGTGCGGCGGCAAAACTGGTCACGCTGGAGTCTGTGGCCCGCTGTATGCCTGCGGGGATTCTGATTGGTGTGGTGGTGCTTTTCTTCTCCCTCCAGCACGCGCTACTCCCGGCCTATGCCTTACTCATGCTGATTGGTATTCTGGGTGGTTTTTTTGTGGTCCCGCTCAATGCGTTATTACAGGAGCGCGGTAAAAAAAGTGTTGGCGCAGGGAATGCCATCGCTGTACAGAATCTCGGCGAAAACAGCGCGATGTTGCTGATGCTGGGCATTTACTCGTTAGCGGTTCTGGTGGGTATTCCGGCGGTCGCGATTGGTGTCGGATTTGGGGCGCTATTTGCGTTTGCGATAACGGCGCTGTGGATCTGGCAGCGCCGTCAGTAATTTATGTGCCGGGTAGCGGCTTTGCCGTACCCGGCCAACATATCATGCGTGTTGTAGGCCTGCGCCATCAGGCTCTGTTCATCACGGTGCCGGGTAGGTATAAACCTGATGCACCGCTTCAATCTCTGCCAGCACCTCTTCCGTCAATTCCAGATGCAGGCTCTCTATGTTGGTTTTCAACTGATCGAGGGTCGTTGCGCCCAGTAAGGTACTGGCGACAAACGGCTGACGACGGACAAAGGCCAGCGCCATCTGCGCCGGATCGAGATTATGGCGTTTTGCGATATCGACATACGCCGCGACGGCTTTTTGCGTCTGTTCACCGCTGTAGCGCGTAAAGCGGCTAAACAGAGTATTACGCGCGCCGGCCGGTTTTGCGCCATTCAGATATTTTCCGCTCAGCGTACCAAAGCCAAGACAGGAATACGCCAGCAGTTCAACCCCTTCGTACTGACTGACTTCCGCCAGGCCGACTTCAAAGCTGCGGTTGATCAGGCTGTAAGGATTCTGGATGGTGACGATGCGCGGCAGATCGTGTTTATCCGCCAGATGCAGGTAACGCATCACGCCGAAGGCCGTTTCGTTGGAAACGCCGATATAGCGAATTTTGCCCGCCCGCTGGAATTCAGTCAGCGCTTCCAGGGTATCAAGCAGTGAAACAACCGGCGCGGAATCCGCCCAGCTATAACCCAGCTTTCCGAAGCAGTTGGTCGGACGCTGCGGCCAGTGAACCTGGTATAAGTCGATATAATCGGTCTGTAGACGCTTGAGGCTGTCGTGCAACGCCTCGCGGATATTTTTACGATCCAGTGCCTGATGGGGGCGAATACTGTTGTCATTGTTACGCGCTGGACCGCTGACTTTGGTCGCAACGATCAGTTTCTCACGGCTGCCGTGTCTGGCGAGCCAGTTACCTACGTAAGTTTCTGTTAATCCCTGCGTTTCCGGACGAGGCGGCACCGGATACATTTCGGCAACGTCAATCAGATTGATGCCATTAGCCACGGCATAATCGAGCTGTGCATGTGCGTCGGCTTCGCTATTTTGTTCACCAAACGTCATTGTGCCCAGCCCCAGTGTACTTATTTCAAGCGAGCTGTGGGGTATACGGTGATATTGCATAGCCGTTTCCTTTTTATTATTACGACATAAGGACTATAAAAATGGCAGAGGGAAGGGAAAAGGGGAAGCGAAAATTCTAAAGGCCAGCAGGAGGCTGACCTCAATCTCGGGGGTTATATTAGCGTTCGATAATTTGGGAGACATCATCACGGTTAATTTGCATGGCGTTGCCCTGCTGATCGTGATAACTCACCAGACCGGTATCGTCATCTATTTCTGGTTTGCCGTCGGTCAGGATCATGCGACCATCTTTCGTTGCCATGACATAATCACTGCTACATCCAGATACAGCAAAAGCCAGTCCTACAGCGGAAATCACTACTGCCCATTTTTTCATCCATTTATCCTCACGTGGCTTGCGTCTGATAATAGTCTAGTAATAACGCGAAGTTATGCCTTGCGAAAGCAGTAAAATCTGAAACTGTGAGGAATTGAGAGGGAAGTGAGTGTTCGCTCCTCCGAAGAGGAGCGAGGGGTCAATCAGAGCGGATTCTTTTTATTGCGCAACAAGTTCAGGGTCTCTACGGCAATAGAGAAGAACATGGCGAAATAAATGTACCCTTTCGGAACATGTATCTCGAAGCTTTCCAGAATTAAGGTGAAGCCCACCAGAATCAGGAAGGCGAGCGCCAGCATTTTTACCGAAGGGTGACGGTCGACAAAATCACCGATTGAGCGCGCGGCAAACATCATCACGCCAACAGAGATAACGACCGCCGTCATCATAATGAACAGATGATCGGAAAGGCCAACTGCGGTGATCACCGAATCCAGGCTGAAGATAATATCCAGCATCATGATCTGCACAATGGCGCCCAGGAAGGAACTCACGCGTGTTTTAAGTCCCTCCTCTTCACCCTCGATCGATTCATGGATCTCTTTGCTGGCTTTCCAGATAAGGAACAAGCCCCCCAGAAACAGAATCAGATCGCGTGCGGAAATGGCTTGACCCATCACCTCAAACAGCGGATTAGTCAGACTAATGACCCAGGAAATTGACGCCAGTAAGCCTAAACGCATCAACATAGCGCCCGCCAGCCCAAGACGACGGGCGTAGTTGCGTTGCGCTGTTGGGAGTTTTGCGACAACCAGAGAAAGAAAAATGATGTTGTCGATCCCGAGAACGATCTCCAGAATCGTCAGTGTTCCGAGCGCAAGCCAGGCGTTAGGATCGTATATCCATGCAAATAACATCGAACAAAGCCCTGCAAAAAAATGAAACGGTGATTATATGCGTCTATCTCGGCAGGGGAAAGGCCTGGCGTGCCTAATCGCTTTGTATTAAAAAATGGCGCTCCAGAAGTGGGCGAGTGAAGCTTTTTTTCAGGTAAAAACCACGTGGTAAGGTCAGGATTGGCTGGCCCTGCGCGCCAATCGCCTCTGTCAGCGCTTTCGCGTTGGCGGCCTTTGGTCGCAGTTGTAAAAATTCGCCATGGCGGGCGGTGATCCGCTCAACCTGGCCCAGTACGATCATGTCCATTAACTCTTCCCAGTCGAGGCGTAACTGCTGCTCTTCTTCTTCATTTGGGCTCCAGAGCAGCGGCGAACCAACGCGACGCTCTGCCAGCGGGATGGATCGCTCGCCCTCAACGGGTATCCACAGCACCCGCTTTAACTTGTGGCGGACGTGACTTGTATCCCATGTCACGCCGCTGTTTCCGGTTAATGGCGCAACGCACACGAAGGTGGTTTCAAGAGGCCGCCCCTGACTGTCCACCGGGATGGTTTTTAGCTCCACGCCTAATGCCGCAAAATCTTGCTCTGGCTTACTGCCTGCGCTGGCGCCAAGCCAAATTTCAAACAGCACGCCGATCCAGCCTTTGTCTCGTTTCAGATCCTTCGGCGTCACGATCCCCGCCAGCGCTGCCAGTTCACCTAATGTGTAGCCTGAAAGTCGCTGTGCCTGCGCCAGCAACAGAGCCTCGGATTCAGGCGGTGAAAGTAATGGATGGAGTCCGGACATCGGGTTATCCCTTAGGCGAAAAAGTGAGCAATGATTTTATACCGTGTGACCAGAGTTTATCTTTTTCCACGCGTTATGTTCAATCTCATGATTTATATTGATTTTTAGTATTCTGAACGACGAGTTGCGCAACGGCGAAATGAGTTTTCCAATTCTGGTCACTGAAAATAAACAGGATCTTACACCATGTTATCCACAGAAAGATGGGATAACTGTGTAAAACCCTCACTACTGTTTCAATTTACAGCCTTGACGTGAGACGAAAATCGAATTTTCACACAAATTGTGCCTAACTTATTGGCACAATCTGTGGATAAAACCGACGCTGTTCGATCTTTCATCAGTCCGATGATCCTGTATGTGATGCACATCACTATTCTATGGTTTGAGTTGCGAATATGACAGTTAACTCAATGAATATACGCGGCTATTTTTTCACGAAAGCCAGAGTGCTATTCAGACTGTTCTGGGTTTTCCCGTGGTAATTCCATACTTCTACACAACTATATCCACAGAAAAGGTGAATAAAATTACCTGTAAGTCCCTCTCTCTGTTTATAACTCGGTCCTTAACTGTGAGTTATTCAATTGTTATTAGAAATGTGTGCGGTTAAGAGAGTGGTTTACCGTCTCTCTGTAGTGTGAAACAATCGTTCATATATAAGGTTTATGTTGAGGTAGTCCGGTGATTGATGACGATGGCTACCGCCCAAATGTAGGGATCGTAATTTGTAATCGTCAGGGGCAGGTTATGTGGGCCCGGCGGTTTGGTCAGCACTCCTGGCAATTCCCGCAAGGTGGAATCAATCCAGGAGAATCAGCAGAACAGGCGATGTACCGGGAACTGTTTGAAGAGGTAGGGTTAAGCCGCAAAGATGTGCGGATCCTTGCATCTACTCGCAACTGGTTGCGTTACAAGTTACCGAAACGTTTGGTGCGTTGGGATACGAAGCCGGTGTGTATCGGCCAGAAACAGAAATGGTTTCTACTGCAACTGATGAGCGGTGACGCGGAAATCAATATGCAAACCAGCAGCACTCCTGAGTTCGATGGCTGGCGCTGGGTGAGTTACTGGTATCCGGTCCGACAGGTGGTATCATTTAAACGCGATGTCTACCGCAGGGTGATGAAAGAGTTCGCAAGTGTTGTGATGGCGCTTCAGGAAAGTACCCCTAAGCCGCAAAGTGCACCTGCTTATCGACGTAAAAGAGGTTAAGCCACGCAAATTATGCTCACCCGCCTGCGAGAAATAGTCGAAAAGGTGGCCAGTGCTCCGCGCCTCAATGAGGCGCTTAATATTCTGGTCACTGACATCTGTCTTGCGATGGACACTGAGGTCTGTTCGGTATATCTCGCCGACCATGACCGACGTTGTTATTACCTGATGGCGACCCGGGGGCTAAAAAAACCACGTGGTCGCACAGTCGCGCTCGCGTTTGATGAAGGTATCGTCGGCCTGGTCGGCAGGCTGGCGGAACCGATCAACCTTGCTGATGCGCAAAAACACCCCAGCTTTAAATACATTCCTTCCGTGAAAGAAGAACGCTTCCGCGCGTTTTTAGGTGTGCCGATCATTCAGCGTCGGCAACTTTTAGGCGTGTTAGTTGTACAGCAGCGTGAGCTGCGTCAGTACGATGAAAGCGAAGAATCTTTCCTGGTGACGCTTGCCACTCAAATGGCGGCCATTCTTTCCCAGTCCCAGCTCAACGCGCTGTTTGGTCAATACCGACAGACACGAATTCGCGCGCTGCCCGCAGCACCTGGGGTGGCGATTGCCGAAGGCTGGCAGGATGCCACGTTGCCGCTAATGGAACAGGTTTATGAAGCCTCGACGCTGGATGCGGCGCTTGAGCGAGAACGACTGACCGGGGCGCTTGAAGAAGCGGCAAATGAATTCCGCCGTTACAGCAAGCGTTTCGCTGCCGGTGCGCAGAAAGAGACGGCGGCTATCTTTGATCTCTACTCGCATTTGCTTTCGGATGCCCGGCTGCGTCGGGAACTGTTCGCCGAGGTCGACAATGGATCGGTCGCAGAGTGGGCTGTCAAAAAGATCATCGAGAAGTTTGCGGAACAGTTTGCCGCATTAACCGATGTGTATCTCAAAGAACGCGCCGGCGATTTACGTACGCTGGGCCAGCGACTGCTGTTCCACCTTGATGATTCCATTCAGGGACCCAACGCCTGGCCTGAACGCTTTGTGCTGGTGGCTGACGAACTTTCCGCAACGACGCTGGCCGAACTGCCCCAGGACAGGCTGGTGGGTGTCGTGGTGCGTGACGGTGCGGCCAACTCACATGCGGCGATAATGGTGCGTGCGCTCGGTATTCCGACCGTTATGGGTGCGGATATTCAACCGTCAGTTTTGCACCGTCGTACGCTGGTGGTTGATGGCTATCGCGGTGAATTGTTGGTGGACCCTGAACCGGTATTGATTCAGGAATATCAGCGCCTTATCAGTGAAGAGATCGAGCTAAGCCGTCTGGCGGAAGATGACGTTAATCTCCCGGCGCAACTGAAAAGCGGCGAGCGGGTGAAGGTGATGCTCAACGCCGGTCTGAGTCCGGAGCATGAAGAGAAACTGGGTGCCCGGATCGACGGTATTGGGCTTTATCGCACCGAAATCCCCTTCATGTTGCAAAGCGGTTTTCCATCGGAAGAAGAGCAGGTTGCGCAGTATCAGGGCATGCTGCAGATGTTCAACGACAAACCGGTGACGCTGCGTACGCTGGATGTCGGAGCGGATAAGCAATTGCCCTACATGCCGATCAGCGAAGAAAATCCGTGCCTGGGCTGGCGTGGGATCCGCATCACGCTCGATCAACCAGAGATCTTTTTGATCCAGGTGCGTGCGATGCTGCGTGCCAATGCGGCGACCGGTAATTTGAGCATTTTGCTGCCGATGGTGACCAGCATTGATGAAGTGGATGAAGCGCGCCGCCTGATTGAACGCGCAGGACGCGAAGTGGAAGAGATGATCGGTTACGCGATCCCGAAACCGCGAATTGGCATCATGCTGGAAGTGCCCTCGATGGTGTTCATGCTGCCGCACCTGGCGAATCGAGTCGACTTTATCTCGGTGGGGACCAACGATTTAACCCAATACATTCTGGCGGTCGATCGTAACAACACCCGGGTCGCCAGTATTTATGACAGTCTGCATCCAGGGATGTTACGTGCATTGGCGATGATCGCCCAGGAAGCGGAAAAAAACGACATCGATCTGCGTCTGTGCGGCGAAATGGCGGGTGATCCCATGTGCGTCGTGATCCTAATCGGTTTGGGCTTCCGGCATTTGTCGATGAACGGTCGTTCGGTCGCACGTGTGAAATATCTGTTGCGCCATATTGATTTTGACGAAGCGCAAACCCTTGCCCAACGTAGTCTGGAAGCGCAGCTGGCCACCGAAGTGCGTCATCAGGTGGCGGCATTTATGGAACGTCGCGGGATGGGTGGTTTAATTCGCGGGGGACTGTGACAGGCGTTTTTACTGGATGGCGGCAAAATCACCTTATCCGGCCTACAAACTGTGGCGTTCTCAATTGATTGCGCTTCGTCTGTAGGCCTGGTATGCGCAGCGCCATCCGCTATTCCTGGATATGTCATTGATAGCCTATACAGATCTTTTACATCTTCCCGGCATCGCCGATGCACCCCTTGTGCTATTATTCGCACCTTTGGAGCGCCTGTAACCTTCAGGCGCGCTTATCAGTCGCTGTCTGATTTCAGCGAAATAACAAGAAATTGTGGTGATAGATGACCAGTAGCTATCTGCATTTTCCGGAGTTCGATCCGGTCATTTTCTCAATTGGCCCCGTCGCTCTTCACTGGTACGGCTTGATGTATTTAGTGGGGTTTGTCTTCGCGATGTGGCTGGCAACTCGCCGTGCTAATCGTCCTGGTAGTGGCTGGACCAAAAACGAAGTTGAAAACCTACTCTATGCGGGCTTCCTTGGGGTCTTCCTCGGCGGGCGTATTGGTTATGTGCTGTTCTATAACTTCGAGCTGTTTCTGGATAATCCGCTCTATCTGTTCCGCGTCTGGGATGGTGGTATGTCCTTCCACGGCGGCCTTATCGGCGTAATTCTGGTCATGATTATCTTCGCCAGACGCACGAAGCGTAGCTTCTTCCAGGTCTCTGATTTTATTGCGCCGCTGATTCCGTTTGGCCTGGGCGCGGGGCGTCTGGGTAACTTTATTAATGGTGAGCTATGGGGACGTGTCGACCCAAGCTTCCCGTATGCCATGTTGTTCCCGGGTTCTCGTACAGAAGATATTTTGCTGCTGCAAACCAACCCGCAGTGGCAGTCCATTTTCGATACTTACGGCGCGCTGCCGCGTCATGCTTCCCAGCTTTATGAGATGGTACTGGAAGGGATTGTGCTGTTTATCATCCTTAACCTGTTCATCCGTAAACCGCGTCCGATGGGTGCCGTTTCTGGCTTATTCCTGATTGGCTATGGTGCGTTTCGTATCATCGTTGAATTTTTCCGCCAACCGGATCAGCAATTTACCGGCGCCTGGGTACAGTACATCAGCATGGGGCAGATTCTCTCTATCCCAATGATTGTCGCGGGTATCATCATGATGGTTTGGGCGTACCGTCGCAGCCCACAGCAACACGTTTCCTGAGGAACCATGAAACAGTATTTAGAACTGATGCAAAAAGTGCTGGATGACGGCACGCAGAAAAACGATCGTACAGGTACTGGAACGCTGTCCATTTTTGGTCATCAGATGCGTTTTAATCTGCAGGAAGGGTTCCCGCTGGTGACGACAAAACGCTGCCATTTGCGTTCCATCATCCATGAGCTGCTGTGGTTCTTACAGGGCGACACCAATGTTGCGTACCTGCATGAAAACAATGTCTCAATCTGGGATGAGTGGGCTGACGAAAACGGTAATTTAGGTCCGGTTTACGGTAAGCAGTGGCGTGCATGGCCAACGCCGGATGGTCGCCATATCGACCAAATCACCACCGTGCTTAACCAGTTGAAAAACGACCCGGATTCCCGCCGTATTATTGTTTCTGCGTGGAACGTGGGCGAACTGGATAAAATGGCGCTGGCGCCGTGTCATGCCTTCTTCCAGTTTTACGTAGCGGATGGCAAGCTCTCTTGTCAGCTTTATCAGCGCTCCTGCGACGTTTTTCTCGGGCTTCCGTTCAACATCGCCAGCTATGCGTTGCTGGTGCATATGATGGCGCAGCAGTGCGACCTGGAAGTGGGCGACTTTGTCTGGACGGGCGGGGATACCCATTTGTACAGCAATCATATGGAACAGACGCATCTGCAGCTGAGCCGCGAACCGCGTGTATTGCCGAAACTGGTGATCAAGCGTAAGCCAGACTCTCTCTTCGATTATCGTTTCGAAGACTTCGAGATTGAAGGCTACGATCCACATCCGGGCATTAAAGCGCCAGTTGCCATCTGACGGCGATAACGTTGTCATCACCGACGCCAACGTGCGTCGGTTTTTTTTGCGATAATTTCTCTGATTCGACGCGGATTCCCGAATTGTTGCAACGTACTGCAAAAGCCTAAACACTCCTCGTAGCGTCTCGCACCGTCTGAATTCTCCCCTCGTGTTTATTTCTCATCGTTCCATACTGCCGTCATGAAAAAACAACGGGGTTACACGCTTATTGAAATGATGGTGACGATGATCCTGATTGCTGTCCTGAGCGCTACGGGGCTTTATGGCTGGCAACGTTGGCAGCAACAGCAGCGTCTGTGGCAAACCGCCTTTCAGGTACGTGACTACTTGCTGCAACTGCGTGAAGACGCCAATTGGCATAACCGGGACCATGTTATCAGCATCAACAGGGAGGGCACATCATGGTGTTTCATCAGTTCGGTTGTCCCACAAAGCACCTGTTCAACAAAGAGCGCTTTCGTCTTTACGCCGTTATGGGGCGATGTCGAGGTGGTGGACATTACACCGTCGCTGGCATTTTTCGGTTTACGAAATACCGCGTGGGCTGGGCATATTTATCTGAGAAATGCCGCAGGTGAATGGCGAGTGATCGTCTCCGGGATGGGACGGATCCGACTTTGCGAGCGCGATGAAGGGGATGTATGTCGGTAGACGAACGGGGTTTTTCACTGCTGGAAGTGATGATAGCGATGGCGATTAGCAGTGTTTTACTGATGGGCGCTGCGCGGTTTTTGCCTGGCTTACAGCGTGAGATTTTATACAACACGCGTAAGTTTTCGCTGGAGGATGAGATCTGGCAACGCGTCTATACCGTGGCAAAGCATCTACAGCGAGCGGGATATTGTCGTGGAAAATGCGCAGGTGTTGGGCTGGCGATTACCGGACAGGGGGACTGCGTCATTGCGCAGTGGGATGCAAACAATAACGGCGTCTGGGACACGTTGCCGGTTAAAGACGCTGAACAGACCGGATTTCGGTTAAAAGATAAGACGCTTGAAACGCTACGCGGGGCGGCGTCATGTGAAGGCAAAGGGTGGGATAAAATGACCGACCCTGAGACTCTCCTGATAACGACGTTTCAGGTTGAACGCCAGAAAATAGCGGGTTTTTTACCCATCTTCACTGTTCATTTGCGAGGGGCGACCAAATCGGAACCCCGGATAGCCATTGAGGCTGATTACAGTGTCACGGGGTTCAATCAGTGAATCGTGAACAGGGCATATCGTCGCTGGCAATGGTGCTGTTGCTGCTGATTCTGGGGAGTTTGATGCTTCAGGGGATGAATCAACAACAGGTGAGTTTCACGAACCGCGTCGCAATGGAAAGTCAGTCATTACAACGCCAGGCCGTTGTGCAATCAGCGATGGAGTGGGGAAGAGTACAGCCCTGGCAGCTCCAACCCGCAGTGCAGTGTCGGGCGTATTCGTCGACGGCGGCGCGCGTTTGCCTGCGTGTGCTTTCTGATGATGTGTTATTGCTGATTGCACATTATGAGGGCGTTTCCCTTTGGCGTCTTGGCAATGTCGTGGAGGGGCGGATGATCTTTTCCCCGCAGGGTTGGAGTGATTTTTGTCCATTAAACAAGGATTTGTTATGCCAGATACCCTGAATACGCAACGTGGTTTTAGCTTACCGGAAGTGATGCTGGCGCTGCTGTTAATGGTGATGGTCGTGACCGCACTGTCAGGCTATCAACGCGAGTTAATGAAGGGTTTTGCTGTCAAAAGCCAGTATCAGCAGCTTTGGCGAAACGCCTGGCAGCAAACGGCGCAGCGTTCATTTTCACCGCCTGAGAACTGGCAGGTTAGCCGAATGCAGACAACATCGGCGGGATGTGTCAGCATCAGTAGTAAACTTATTTCTCCCCTGGGCAGACAAGGCCAAATGACGCGCTTACATTGCCCAACAAGTCAGTAGCCAGGAGTTTCTATGTTAAGGGTCTACCACTCCAATCGTCTGGATGTGCTGGAAGCGTTGATGGAATATATCGTCGAGCGCGAGCGTCTGGACGATCCGTTTGAGCCGGAGATGATACTGGTTCAGAGCACCGGTATGGCGCAGTGGCTACAGATGACCCTTTCACAGAAATTTGGCATTGCCGCCAATATTGATTTTCCGCTGCCTGCGAGTTTTATCTGGGATATGTTCGTGCGCGTGCTGCCGGAGATCCCCAAAGAAAGCGCTTTTAGCAAGCAGAGCATGAGCTGGAAGTTAATGACTTTGCTGCCGCAACTGCTGCATCGGGATGACTTTGCCCTATTGCGTCACTACCTGATTGACGACACAGACAAACGCAAACTGTTTCAGCTTTCTTCTCGCGCAGCAGATCTTTTTGACCAGTATCTGGTTTTCCGCCCGGACTGGCTCACGCACTGGGAAGCAGGGCGTCTGGTGGAGGGGCTGGGAGAGGCCCAAATCTGGCAAGCACCTTTGTGGAAGGCGCTTGTCGACTACACAGAGGAACTAGGGCAGCCCCGCTGGCATCGTGCCAATCTCTATCAGCGTTTTATTCAGACACTGGAAAACGCAACAACCTGCCCGGCGGGATTGCCTTCACGTGTCTTTATTTGTGGTATTTCCGCACTGCCGCCTGTTTATCTCCAGGCGCTACAGGCGCTGGGTAAACATATCGAAATCCACCTGCTGTTTACCAACCCGTGTCGCTACTACTGGGGGGACATCAAAGATCCGGCATATCTGGCAAAGCTGATGGCTCGCCAGCGTCGTCACAGCTTTGAAGACCGCCATTTACCGTTATTTCGCGACGCTCAAAACGCCGAGGGTTTATTTAACAGCGACGGCGAACAGGACGTTGGGAATCCCCTGTTAGCGTCATGGGGAAAACTGGGGCGGGATTATATTTATCTGCTTTCCGAGCTGGACAGCGCGCAGGAGCTGGATGCGTTCGTTGATATCACACCGGACAATCTGCTGCATAACATTCAGTCAGACATCCTTGAGCTGGAAAGCAAAGCGGTGGCTGGGGTGAATCTTGAAGAGTATTCCCATAGCGACAACAAACGACTGCTCGATCCGAACGACAACAGTGTGAGCTTTCACGTCTGCCACAGTCCGCAGCGAGAAGTTGAAATATTGCATGACCGTCTGCTTACCATGCTGGAAGCTGACCCCACGCTGACACCGCGGGACATTATTGTCATGGTGGCGGATATCGACAGCTACAGTCCGTTTATTCAGTCGGTGTTCGGCAGCGCGCCAGCGGAACGCTATTTGCCTTATGCCATTTCGGATCGTCGCGCCCGTCAGTCGCACCCGGTTCTGCAGGCATTTATCAGTTTGCTTTCGTTACCGGATAGCCGCTTTGTCTCTGAAGATGTGCTGGCATTGCTGGATGTCCCTGTTCTGGCAGCGCGTTTTAACATCAATGAAGAAGGGTTGCGTTATCTTCGCTTGTGGGTCAATGAATCGGGAATTCGTTGGGGGATTGATGATGACAACGTCCGCGAGTTAGCACTACCTGCCACCGGTCAGCACACCTGGCAATTTGGTTTGACGCGCATGTTGCTGGGATACGCCATGGAAAGCGCGCAGGGAGAGTGGCAGTCGGTTCTTCCGTATGACGAATCCAGCGGTTTGATTGCCGAGCTGGTAGGTCATCTGGCCTCGTTACTGATGCAGTTGAATAAATGGCGTCGGGAACTGGCGCAGGAACGTCCTCTGGACGCCTGGCTGCCGATTTGCAGTGACATGCTTAATGATTTCTTCCTGCCGGATGTGGATACCGAAGCGGCTATGACGCTGATTAAAGATCAGTGGAAAGCCATTATTTCTGAAGGTCTGGGAGCGGAGTATGCCGAAGCGATACCGCTGACTCTGCTGCGCGATGAGCTGGCGCAGCGATTAGATCAAGAACGCATCAGCCAGCGTTTTCTTGCCGGGCCGGTGAATATCTGTACGCTGATGCCTATGCGTTCTATTCCTTTCAAGGTGGTGTGCCTGCTCGGTATGAACGATGGGGTATACCCCCGACAACTGGCGCCTCTCGGTTTTGATCTGATGAGTCAAAAATCGAAGCGTGGGGACCGCAGTCGCCGCGATGACGATCGGTACCTGTTTCTTGAAGCGCTCATCTCCGCGCAACAGACGCTCTACATCAGCTACATTGGGCGTTCCATTCAGGATAACAGCGAACGATTCCCGTCAGTTCTGGTCCAGGAGTTGATGGATTACATCGGCCAAAGTCACTATTTGCCTGGTGATGCATTACTGACCTCTGATGAGAGCGAGGCGCGTGTAAAAGCGCACATCGTCCACTTGCATACCCGTATGCCTTTTGATGCACAAAACTATCTGCCTGGTGAGTGGCAAAGCTATGCGCGTGAGTGGTTGCCAGCGGCGAATCAGTCCGGGGAGGCGCATACGAATTTTGTACAGCCTTTACCCTTTGACATGCCTGAAACACTCACACTGGAAGAGTTGCAGCGATTCTGGGCGCATCCGGTACGCGCGTTTTTCCAGATGCGCCTGCGGGTGAACTTCCGCGCTGAAGAGAGTGATATTCCTGAAACTGAGCCATTCACCCTGGAGGGGTTAAGTCGTTATCAGCTCAATCAGCAGTTGCTAAACGCGCTTGTGCAGCAGGAAGATGCCGAACGCCTGTTTCGCCGGGTCCGTGCGGCTGGCAGTCTGCCCTATGGCGCGTTTGGCGAAATACTCTGGGATACGCAACATCAGGAAATGCAAGAACTTGCTAATAGAGTCATTGCCTGTCGCCAGCCTGGCCAGAGCATGGAAGTCGATCTCATCTGCAATGGCGTACACCTGACCGGTTGGCTACCGCAAGTACAGGAGGATGGGTTGTTGCGTTGGCGTCCATCATTAATTAGCGTTGCTCAGGGGATGCAACTTTGGCTGGAACATCTTGTCTATTGTGCGTGCGGGGGAACAGGGGAGAGCCGTTTATTCCTGCGCAAAGAAGGGGAATGGCGTTTTCCACCGATGGATGCCGAACAGGCGCAGGGATATCTGGCGCAGTTGATTGACGGTTATCGGGAAGGCATGTCTTCCCCGCTATTCGTGCTACCTGAAAGCGGAGGTGCGTGGATAAAAACCTGTTATGACGCGGCAAATGATGCCATGGTAGATGACGAAGACACGTTGCAAAAAGCCCGGGCGAAGTTCCTGCAGGCTTACGAAGGCAACGTGATGGTGCGTGGCGAAGGCGATGACATCTGGTATCAGCGCCTGTGGCGTCATCTGGAGTCAGACACCATGGAGGCCATTATCCATAAGTCGCAGCACTATTTATTACCGTTATTTCGTTTTAATCAGTCGTGATGATTGTATAAAATTTGCGCAGTCTGGCGTCTTCTACTATCATGCGCTTTCTGTCACGGACTGATTTTTACATAAAGAGATGCTGACGGGTTCAGCACAAAGTCGTTGCCCTGCTCGAAAACATGCCTCGCGGTGTTGGGTTCGGGCAGGAATGAAAGTTAATGATGAGGTTCGTGAATGCCCCGCAGCACCTGGTTCAGCGCGTTTTTGTTGTTCGTCGCCCTTTGGGCACCTTTAAGTCAGGCAGATACAGGTTGGCAGCCTTTGGCCGAAACCATCCGTAAAAGTGATAAAGACACCCGCCAGTATCAGGCCGTGCGCCTGGATAATGGCATGGTGGTATTGCTGGTATCCGATCCGCAAGCCGTAAAGTCCCTTTCTGCATTAGTGGTCCCTGTGGGATCGCTGGAAGACCCACAAGAGTACCAGGGGCTGGCGCATTACCTTGAGCACATGAGTCTGATGGGCTCGAAAAAATATCCGCAGGCTGACAGTCTGTCTGAATTCCTCAAGATGCACGGCGGCAGCCACAATGCCAGCACTGCGCCTTATCGCACAGCCTTCTATCTGGAGGTTGAGAACGATGCGCTGGTGGGGGCGGTGGATCGCCTGGCTGATGCCATCGCAGTGCCCTTGCTTGATAAAAAATATGCCGAACGCGAACGCAATGCCGTTAACGCCGAACTGACACTGGCGCGGACGCGAGATGGTATGCGTATGGCGCAGGTGAGTGCGGAAACCATTAACCCGGCGCACCCTGGTTCACAGTTTTCTGGCGGGAATCTGCAAACGTTAAGCGACAAACCCGGCAAGCCGGTACTGCAGGCTTTGCAGGCGTTTCATGATAAATACTATTCAGCCAACCTGATGAAGGCGGTAATTTATAGCAATAAACCGTTGCCAGAGCTGGCGCGCATTGCTGCTGATACCTACGGTCGGGTGCCGAACAAAAATACCGTAAAACCTGAAATCACAGTTCCGGTAGTCACTGACGCGCAAAAAGGGGTGATCATCCATTATGTGCCTGCGCTGCCGCGTAAAGTGTTGCGCGTCGAGTTTCGTATCGACAACAACAGCGCTCAGTTCCGTAGCAAAACCGACGAACTGGTGACCTATCTGATTGGTAATCGCAGTCCGGGTACCCTCTCTGACTGGTTGCAAAAGCAAGGGCTGGTGGAAGGTATTCGTGCGGATTCCGATCCTGTCGTCAACGGTAATAGCGGTGTACTGGCTATTTCCGCCACGCTTACCGACAAAGGTCTGGCGAATCGTGATGAAGTTGTCGCGGCCATCTTTAGCTACCTCAATCTGTTACGCGAAAAAGGCGTGGATAAACGCTACTTTGATGAGCTGGCGCACGTACTGGATCTCGACTTCCGCTATCCGTCGATCACCCGTGATATGGATTACGTGGAATGGCTGGCAGACACGATGATCCGCGTACCTGTCGCCCATACCCTGGATGCGGTTAACATCGCCGATCAGTATGATGCTGATGCGGTAAAAGCCCGTCTGGCGATGATGACGCCGCAGAATGCCCGCGTCTGGTATATCAGCCCGAATGAGCCGCATAACAAAACCGCCTACTTTGTTGATGCCCCTTATCAGGTCAACAAAATCGACGACAAAACCTTTGCGCAATGGCAGCAAAAAGCGCAGGCGATTTCGCTCTCTTTACCGGAGGTCAACCCCTACATTCCTGATGACTTCTCGTTGATTAAAAACGAGAAACAATATGCGCATCCGGAATTGATCATCGATAAACCGGATTTGCGCGTGGTGTATGCGCCGAGCCGTTACTTTGCCAGTGAGCCAAAAGCGGATGTGAGCGTGGTGCTGCGTAATCCCAAAGCCATGGACAGCGCCAGAAATCAGGTGATATTTGCGCTGAATGATTATCTGGCCGGTATTGCGCTTGATCAGTTAAGCAATCAGGCCGCTGTGGGTGGGATAGGTTTTTCGACTAACGCCAATAATGGGTTGATGTTGAATGCCAATGGCTACACCCAGCGTTTGCCGCAGCTTTTCCAGGCGTTGCTGGAAGGTTACTTCAGCTACTCTGCAACACAAGAGCAACTGGAACAGGCGAAGTCCTGGTATGCGCAGATGATGGACTCTGCCGAGAAAGGTAAGGCCTACGATCAGGCTATTATGCCCGTGCAGATGATTTCTCAGGTGCCTTACTTCTCACGTGATGAACGTCGTAAGTTACTGCCATCAATCACCCTGGAAGAGGTTATGGCGTACCGCGATGCGTTAAAAGTGGGGGCCCGTCCGGAATTTCTGGTGATAGGCAACATGAGTGAAGCGCAGGCCAAAACCATGGCGCAGGATATCCAGAAACAGCTGGGCGCAAAGGGTTCCGAATGGTGTCGCAACAAAGACGTACTGGTAGATAAAAAACAGTCGGTCATTTTTGAAAAAGCGGGCAGCAGTACGGATTCTGCGCTGGCGGCGGTGTTTGTCCCTGCCGGATACGATGAACATACCAGCACCGCGTACAGCGCCATGTTGGGGCAAATTGTTCAGCCCTGGTTCTATAACCAACTGCGTACCGAAGAGCAGTTAGGTTACGCGGTGTTTGCTTTTCCGATGAACGTGGGTCGCCAGTGGGGGATGGGTTTCCTGCTGCAAAGCAGCGACAAACAACCGGCTTATCTCTGGGAGCGCTATAAAGCCTTTTTCCCGACAGCGGAAGCGAAGCTGAGGGCAATGAAACCGGCTGAGTTTGCACAAATTCAGCAGGCGGTCATTGCGCAAATGTTAGAAGCGCCGCAAACGCTGGGCGCGGAGGCTTCGCAGTTAAGCAAAGATTTCGATCGGGGTAATATGCACTTCGATTCGCGTGATAAAATCGTGGCTCAGATTAAACTGCTGACGCCGCAAAAACTTGCCGACTTCTTCCATCAGGCGGTGGTAGAGCCGCAAGGCATGGCGATACTGTCACAGATTTCCGGAAGCCAGAACGGGAAAGCAGAATATGCGACCCTGGAAGGCGGGAAAGTGTGGGAGACCGTCAGCGCGTTGCAGCAAACCTTGCCCCTGATGAGTGAAAAGAATGAATGATGCCGCTGAGTCTCTTGATCCTCTACGCTTGCCCCTCACGGGCGAGCGCCTGATTGAAGCATCCGCAGGCACTGGCAAAACATTTACTATCGCAGCGCTCTATCTGCGTCTGCTGCTTGGACTGGGCGGTACTGCCGCCTTTCCCCGTCCGTTAACCGTAGAAGAGTTATTGGTGGTGACCTTTACCGAGGCCGCCACCGAAGAGCTACGCGGTCGAATCCGCAGTAATATCCACGAATTGCGCATTGCCTGTCTGCGGGAATCGACCGATAACCCGCTATACGCCAGCCTGTTAGCCGAAATTAACGATAAAAAGCAGGCTGCACAGTGGTTATTGTTGGCCGAACGGCAGATGGATGAAGCTGCGGTGTTCACCATTCACGGTTTTTGCCAGCGCATGCTGAGCCTGAACGCGTTTGAGTCGGGTATGTTGTTCGAGCAACAGCTCATTGAAGATGAATCCCTCCTGCGTTATCAGGCCTGTGCGGACTTTTGGCGCCGTCACTGTTACCCACTCCCGCGTGAAATTGCCCAGGTTGTCTTTGAAACATGGAAAGGCCCGCAGGCGCTGCTGAAAGATATTGACCGCTACCTGCAGGGTGAAGCGCCGGTGATTAAAGCCCCTCCGTCAGACGAAGAGACGCTGGCATCGCGCCATGCGCAGATTCTGGCGCGAATCACCCGGATCAAACAGCAATGGTGCGAAGCTGTTGAGGAACTTGACGCGCTGATCGAATCGTCAGGTATCGATCGCCGAAAATTCAACCGTGGCAACCAGGCAAAATGGATCGAGAAGGTAACTGCATGGGCGCAGGAAGAAACGCAGACTTATCAGTTACCTGAAGCGTTGGAGAAATTCTCGCAGCGCTTTTTAGAAGAGCGGACTAAAGCGGGCGGCGTTACGCCTGAGCACGCATTGTTTGTGGCGATTGATGAACTCCTTGCAGAGCCGCTGACGATTCGCGATTTGGTGATCACCCGGGCGCTGGCGGAGATTCGGGAAACGGTCGCCAGGGAAAAGCAGCGTCGGGGAGAGCTAGGCTTTGATGACATGCTCAGCCGACTCGATGCGGCGCTGCGAAGTGAAAGCGGCGAGGCGCTGGCGTCGGCTATTCGCGGTCGTTTTCCGGTTGCGATGATCGATGAATTCCAGGACACCGATCCGCAACAGTATCGAATTTTTCGCCGTATCTGGCAGCATCAGCCGGAAACGGCGTTGCTGCTGATTGGCGATCCCAAACAGGCGATTTACGCGTTTCGCGGCGCGGATATCTTCACTTATATGAAGGCGCGCAGCGAGGTGACGGCGCACTATACGCTCGACACGAACTGGCGTTCCGCACCTGGCATGGTCAACAGCGTCAATACGCTGTTTGGTCAGATGGATGACGCCTTCATGTTTCGTGAGATCCCGTTCACGCCGGTGAAGTCCGCTGATAAAAATCAGGCGCTGCAATTTGTGTTGAATGGCGAGACGCAACCCGCCATGCGCATGTGGTTAATGGACGGTGAGAGTTGTGGCATTGGCGATTACCAAAGCACCATGGCGCACGTTTGCGCCGCGCAAATCCGTGACTGGCTGAAGGCGGGGCAAACAGGTCAGGCGCTGCTGAACAGCGGCAAAACGTCGCGACCCGTCCGTGCTTCAGATATTAGCGTGCTGGTGCGCAGTCGTCAGGAAGCCGCTCAGATTCGTGATGCGCTGACGCAACTGGATATCCCGTCAGTTTATCTCTCTAACCGCGACAGCGTTTTTGACACCCTTGAAGCGCAAGAGCTGCTGTGGATTTTACAGGCGGTGATGACGCCTGAGCGAGAAAACACGCTGCGCAGCGCGCTTGCCGCCTCAATGATGGGACTCAATGCGCAGGACATCTACTTACTCAATAATGACGAAAACGCCTGGGATGCGGTCGTGGAGGAGTTTGACGGCTACCGTCAGATCTGGCGCAAACGTGGGGTGATGCCCATGCTGCGTGCGCTTATGTCACAGCGAAATATTGCGGAAAACTTGCTGGCGACAGCGGGAGGCGAGCGCCGTCTCACCGATATTTTGCACATTAGCGAACTGTTGCAGGAAGCGGGATCGCAACTGGAGAGCGAGCATGCTCTGGTTCGCTGGCTTTCGCAGCATATTCTGGAACCTGACAGCAATGCCTCCAGCCAGCAAATGCGTCTGGAAAGCGATAAGCATTTGGTGCAAATCGTCACCATTCATAAATCGAAAGGGCTGGAGTACCCGCTGGTCTGGCTGCCTTTTATTAGCCATTTCCGTATTCAGGATCAGGCGTTTTATCACGATCGCCGCTCATTTGAAGCGGTACTGGATCTTAGCGAGGCCGACGAGAGCATCGAACTGGCGGAAGCCGAACGGCTGGCGGAAGATCTCCGCCTGCTCTATGTCGCGCTGACCCGTTCGGTATGGCATTGCAGTCTTGGCGTTGCGCCGCTGGTGCGTCGCCGTAGTGATAAAAAAGGCGAGACGGATGTGCACCAAAGCGCCCTGGGCCGTCTGCTGCAAAAAGGTGAACCGAAAGATGCCGCCGGGCTTCGCGCGTGCATTGAATCGTTGTGTGGTGACGATATCGCCCTGCAAATAACGGGCGTGCCGGACACCGAGCGCTGGCAGGTGGCGCAAACCTCCCGCGCCGAACTGAGTGCGAAAGTGCTACAACGCAGCCTGAGCGATAGCTGGCGCGTGACCAGTTATTCCGGCTTACAGCAGCGGGGTCACAGCGTTGCTCAGGACTTAATCCCTCGCCTTGATGTTGATGCCGCTGGTGTGGCTGAGGCGACGGTTGAGCCGGGGTTAACCCCCCATCAGTTTCCACGCGGCGCATCGCCGGGCACATTCCTGCACAGCTTGTTTGAAGATCTTGATTTTACTCAGTCTGTCGATGCCCTCTGGGTACAAGAAAAACTGGCGCTGGGAGGCTTCGACGCACACTGGGAACCGGTTCTGACCGCGTGGCTGGAGGCCGTCTTACAGGCGCCGCTTAACGATACCGGCGTGAGTCTGCGTCATCTTGCCGGGCGCGACAAACAGGTCGAGATGGAGTTTTATCTGCCGATAGCCCAGCCGCTGAATGCCAGCCAACTGGATGCGCTGATTCGCCAGTACGATCCGCTCTCTGCAGGCTGCCCGCCGCTGGACTTCATGCAGGTGCGCGGCATGTTAAAAGGCTTTATTGATCTGGTGTTTCGCCATGAAGGGCGATATTACCTGCTCGATTACAAATCTAACTGGCTTGGCGAAGACAGTGCCGCCTACACCCAACAGGCGATGGCCTCTGCGATGCAGGCGCACCGTTACGACCTGCAATATCAGTTGTATACGCTGGCTCTGCATCGGTATTTGCGACATCGCATTGCGGACTACGACTACGAGCGCCATTTCGGCGGCGTTATCTATCTCTTCCTGCGCGGCGTGGATAGCGAACAACCGCAGCAAGGCATTTACGCGACCCGTCCGGATGTCGAATTAATTGCACAGATGGACGAGATGTTTGCAGGCGCGGTACAGGAGAAGGCGTAATGACAATCCAGAAACGCTTACTGGATGCGGTAGAACAAAAGCAGTTAAGACCGCTGGATGCGCAGTTTGCGCTGACGGTTGCCGGCAATGACGATCCGGCGGTGACGCTGGCGGCGGCGTTGCTCAGTCGTGATGCAGGCGAAGGTCACGTCTGTCTGCCACTTTCGCGACTGACTATCACGGAGGACGCGCATCCGCTGTTGCTGACATGGTTCAATGATGTACCAGGGCATATCGACTGGACGCAACGTCTGTTAACGTCTGCCGCGGTTAGCCGTGGCGAACAGCCAACGCCGCTTATTTTGCACGACGATCGTCTCTATCTGAACCGAATGTGGCGTAATGAACGTACGGTAGCGCGCTTTTTTAGCGAGGTTAATCAGGCGATTGCGCTGGATGAGCAGTTGTTAACCCAAACGCTTGATGCGCTTTTCCCTCCCACCGATGAAATCAACTGGCAAAAAGTGGCGGCTGCCGTGGCGTTGACCCGCCGTATCTCGGTGATTTCCGGTGGTCCGGGCACGGGCAAAACGACGACCGTGGCTAAGCTGCTGGCGGCGTTGATTCAGATGGCTGACGGTGAACGCTGTCGTATCCGGCTGGCGGCGCCCACGGGCAAAGCAGCGGCGCGACTGACGGAATCGCTGGGGAAAGCATTACGTCAGCTACCGCTTACCGATGAGCAAAAAAAACGGATCCCGGATGACGCCAGCACCCTGCATCGACTGTTAGGCGCGCAGCCTGGCAGCCAGCGTCTGCGTCACCATGCGGGCAATCCGCTGCATCTGGATGTGCTGGTGGTCGATGAAGCGTCAATGATCGACCTGCCGATGATGTCGCGGCTGATCGAGGCGTTGCCGACGCACGGGCGGGTCATTTTTCTGGGCGATCGCGACCAGCTTGCATCCGTTGAGGCGGGCGCTGTGTTGGGGGATATCTGTGCCTGCGTGAAGGACGGCTTTACGCCTGCGCGTGCGCAGCAGCTCAGTCGGCTTACCGGAAGTCCGGTTCCGGCAGGCGCAGAAACAGATGCCGCCGCTTCACTGCGCGACAGCCTCTGTCTGCTGCAAAAAAGCTACCGTTTTGGCAGTGATTCCGGCATTGGCCAACTGGCTGCCGCCATTAATTGTGGCGATAAATCTGCCGTTAAGGCGGTCTTCCAGCAGGGATTTAGCGATATTGAAAAACGAACGCTGCTGAGCAGTGAAGACTACGCAGCGATGCTGGATGAGGCAATGGCGGGGTACGGGCGGTATCTTGACCTGGTGCGGGCGGGCGCGGAACCCGATGCCATCATTCAGGCGTTCAATGATTATCAGGTGCTGTGCGCGCTGCGCGAAGGGCCATTTGGCGTAAAAGGACTGAATGAACGCATCGAACACGTGATGCGGGAAAAACGCAAAATCACCACTCCTGCGCACTTGCGCTGGTATGAAGGGCGGCCGGTGATGATTGCGCGAAACGACAGCGCGTTGGGATTATTTAACGGCGATATTGGCATTGCGCTCGAGCGCGACCAGGGGCTGCGAGTCTGGTTTGCGATGCCGGACGGCACCATTAAGTCCGTGCAGCCGAGCCGTCTGCCGGAACATGAAACGACCTGGGCGATGACGGTGCATAAATCGCAGGGCTCGGAGTTTGATCATGCGGCACTTATTCTCCCCACACAGCGTACGCCGGTCGTGACGCGCGAGCTGGTGTATACCGCGATTACCCGCGCGCGCCGTCGCCTGTCGCTGTATACCGATGAACGGGTGCTCAGTAGTGCGATAGCAACCCGCACCGAGCGCCGTAGCGGACTGTCGGCCTTGTTTAACGAGGGGATTGCGCAACAGGATTTGTAGACCGGATAAGCGTTAGCGCCATCCGGTGATGTGCCGGATGGCGGCGCGAAAGTGTTTGATCAGACTCGTACTGTAGGCCGGATAAGCATTAGCGCCATCCGGCAAAGTACCAGATGGCGACGCGAAAGTGTTTGATCAGACTCGTACTGTAGGCCGGATAAGCGTTAGCGCCATCCGGCAATGTACCAGATGGCGGCGCGAAATCGTTTTATCAGACCGGCAACGTATTAAGCCGCTATGCTAAATCCGCCATCAACACTTTTGAACGGCGCTGATAGTTGTACATCTCTTTTTTGCTTTCGGGGAGCAGGTCGATATCGACCGGCGTAAAGCCACGCTCCTGAAACCAGTGAATGCTCCGCGTGGTCAGCACAAACAGCTTGCTGAGCCCGATTTGTCTGGCCTGCGCGGCGATCCGCTCCAACAGGACTTCTCCTCGCGATGAACTGCGATAATCCGGATGCACCGCCACGCAGGCCATTTCCCCGATCTTCTCTTCCGGGAAGGGATACAACGCCGCGCAGGCGATGGTCAGGTTATCACGCTGAATAATGGTGAATTTGTCGATCTCCATCTCCAGCTGTTCGCGGGAACGGCGCACCAGAATGCCTTGTTGTTCCAGCGGGCGGATAAGCTCGAGAATTCCGCCAATATCATTGATGGTGGCGCGGCGGATCTGCTCGGCGCTTTCCATCACGATTTGCGTGCCAATACCGTCACGCGAGAACAATTCCTGTAACAGCGCGCCATCTTCCTGATAGCTGATCAAATGGCAGCGACGTACGCCGCTGCGACAGGCTTTCACCGCACCACGCAGGAAACGCACGGTTCCGGAGTTGTAATCCTCTTTCTCTTCCTGTGCCTCAACGCGGGCCTGCGCTTCATTTGGGAACAATTCAGAAACAATGTCGCCATCGTCGTTGGTAACCCCTTGTGAGGAGCAGAAGCCAATCATTTTCTCTGCCTTCAGTTTGATGGCGAGCTGGGTGGCGATCTCTTCTGAGGTCAGGTTAAAACTTTCACCGGTGACAGAGACGGCGACCGGTCCCATCAGGACAATCGCGCCGTTGTCGAGCTGGCGGTGAATCGCCTCTTCATCAATACGACGGATACGTCCGCTGTGGCAGTAATCGACGCCATCATCAACGCCCAGTGGCTGTGCGATGATAAAGTTGCCGCTGACCACGTTGATGTGCGCGCCCTGTAGAGGCGTGTTATTGAGGCTCATCGACAAACGGGCGGTGATATCCAGCTGTAATGTGCCAGCCGCCTGCTTGACCAGCTCCAGAGTTTTGGCGTCCGTTACACGCGTATTTTTGTGGTACACCGGCTCATGATGGTGTGCGGCCAAGTTCGCGTCGATTTGTGGACGTGCGCCATACACGACCACCAGACGAATGCCGAGGCTGTGCAGAAGCCCGATGTCATTGACGATACTGGAGAAATTCTCATGCTCGATGGCTTCGCCGCCCAGCATAATGACAAACGTTTTCCCCCGATGGGTATTGATATAGGGAACAGAATGGCGGAATCCCTGTACCAGTTCGGTTCTACGTTCCTTCACCACGGCACACCCTCATTGCATGATTATTCGTATTAAGTGTATTTTTATTCTGTTTTTTCTCCGGGCGCAAGTGCAATTTTGCCTGTTGTCGAAGGTATTTATCAGTAATACCGTGAATATAAAAAGAAAGTTTACTGTTTTATAGATGACAGATTATGCGTCATTCGCTAAAGTTTCCGGTCAATTCAGATGTTTTGTAAATCAGCACCGTTAGATTTGTTTTGCTCGGGAGAAGCATGTCGGGATCCAATCCAGCAATCAGCCGCCGTCGATTACTGCAAGGGGCGGGCGCCATGTGGCTATTGAGCGTAAGCCAGGTCGGTCTGGCTGCGGTCAGTCAGGTCGTTGCGGTTCGTATTTGGCCAGCATCCAGTTACACCCGTGTGACGGTGGAATCGAACCGCGAGTTGAAATACAAGCAATTTGCCCTGAGTAATCCTGAGCGCGTCGTGGTGGATATTGAAGGTGTGAATCTGAATTCCGTACTCAAAGGCATCGGAACCCAGATCCGCCCGGATGACCCCTACATCAAATCGGCAAGAGTAGGGCAGTTTGACCCGCAGACGGTGCGCATGGTGTTTGAACTGAAGCAAAACGTGAAGCCGCAGCTGTTTGCCCTCGCGCCAGTGGCGGGCTTTAAAGAACGTCTGGTGATGGATCTCTATCCTGCCAATGCGCAGGACATGCAGGATCCGCTGCTGGCGTTGCTTGAAGATTACAACAAAGGCGATCTGGAGAAACAGGTCCCGCCTGCGCAGAGCGGTCCACAGCCGGGTAAAGCGGGGCGCGATCGTCCGATTGTGATCATGCTCGATCCAGGGCACGGTGGCGAAGACTCAGGTGCTGTGGGGAAATACAAGACGCGTGAAAAAGATGTGGTGTTGCAGATCGCCCGTCGCCTGCGGGCGTTGATCGAGAAAGAGGGCAACATGAAGGTCTATATGACGCGAAACGAAGATATCTTCATTCCGCTGAAAGTGCGCGTAGCGAAAGCCCAAAAACAGCGCGCCGACCTTTTTGTTTCAATTCACGCGGATGCTTTCACCAGTCGACAGCCCAGCGGGTCGTCGGTGTTTGCCCTTTCTACTAAAGGCGCAACCAGTACGGCTGCAAAATACCTGGCGCAAACCCAGAACGCCTCGGATTTGGTCGGCGGGGTCAGTAAAAGCGGCGACCGCTACGTCGATCATACGATGTTTGACATGGTGCAATCGTTGACCATTGCCGACAGCCTGAAGTTCGGGAAAGCGGTGCTGAAAAAACTTGGCCAGATCAACAACCTGCACAAGAATCAGGTTGAGCAGGCAGGGTTTGCCGTGTTGAAAGCGCCAGATATCCCCTCGATCCTGGTTGAAACCGCCTTTATCAGTAACGTTGAAGAAGAGCGGAAGCTCAAAACCGCGACGTTCCAGCAGGAAGTGGCGGAGTCGATACTGGCGGGAATCAAAGCTTACTTCGCCGATGGGGCAACGCTGGCGAGAAGGGGATAATAAAAAAGCGCTGAAAAGCGCTTTTTTTATAGATGTTTTTGCCGACGCCAGAAACAAAAAAACACCCGTCAGGGTGCTTAATGTTGTTGGTTGCGGGGGCCGGATTTGAACCGACGACCTTCGGGTTATGAGCCCGACGAGCTACCAGGCTGCTCCACCCCGCGTCCGTCTTTTACTCTTCCATCGAGTAACTTCTTCTTCACAATGTGTTGGTTGCGGGGGCCGGATTTGAACCGACGACCTTCGGGTTATGAGCCCGACGAGCTACCAGGCTGCTCCACCCCGCGTCCGTCTGTTACTCTGCTATCAAGTAACCTTTTCTTCACATTGTATTGGTTGCGGGGGCCGGATTTGAACCGACGACCTTCGGGTTATGAGCCCGACGAGCTACCAGGCTGCTCCACCCCGCGTCCGTGGATGCGCACTATACTCTGCTAACATTTTCATGCAACCCTTTTTTTAACCAGATCATAAATTTGGTACGAGTGTGGTTAAAAATAGTTCCGGTCGGCTCGTTTTTTGCACAAAATTTGCGACAAGGGCGGTATGCGCATTTCATTAGGTCCGGGGGTTTGTTATCTTCATCTCGCATTATTGGCAACTTAAAGACGAGAACAATGAAAGGACGTTGGGCAAAATATCTTCTCACCGGAGCCGTCGTGGCGATGCTTGCTGCGTGTTCCTCTAAACCCACCGATCGCGGACAGCAGTATAAAGACGGGAAGTTTACCCAGCCTTTCTCACTGGTGAACCAGCCTGATGCGGTAGGCGCACCGATTAACGCAGGCGATTTTGCCGAGCAGGTGAATCAGATTCGCAGTGCATCACCGCGTTTATATGGTAATCAGAGCAACGTTTATAGCGCTGTTCAGGAGTGGCTGCGTGCTGGCGGTGATACGCGCAGTATGCGTCAGTTCGGCATTGATGCCTGGCAGATGGAAGGCGCGGATAACTACGGCAACGTACAGTTTACCGGCTATTACACGCCGGTGATCCAGGCGCGCCATACACGTCAGGGAGAGTTCCAGTACCCGATTTACCGGATGCCGCCAAAACGCGGACGCCTGCCGTCCCGCGCGGAGATCTACTCCGGCGCTCTGAGCGACAGCTACATTCTGGCTTACAGTAATTCGTTGATGGATAACTTCATCATGGATGTACAGGGCAGCGGCTATATTGATTTTGGCGACGGCAGCCCGCTCAACTTCTTCAGCTATTCCGGGAAAAACGGCCATGCTTACCGCAGTATCGGTAAAGTGCTGATCGACCGCGGTGAAGTAAAGAAAGAAGATATGTCGATGCAGGCGATTCGCCATTGGGGTGAAACGCACAGCGAAGCCGAAGTGCGCGAGCTGCTGGAGCAGAACCCTTCATTTGTCTTCTTTAAACCGCAATCTTATGCACCGGTGAAAGGGGCCAGCGCGGTACCGTTGATTGGTCGCGCCTCTGTGGCTTCTGATCGTAGCATTATTCCACCGGGCACCACGCTGCTGGCGGAAGTGCCGCTGCTGGATAATGACGGTAAGTTTACTGGCCAGTATGAACTGCGCCTGATGGTGGCGCTGGACGTCGGCGGCGCAATTAAAGGCCAGCACTTTGACATTTACCAGGGCATTGGCGCGGACGCCGGACACCGTGCAGGCTGGTATAATCACTATGGTCGTGTCTGGGTGCTGAAGAGCGCGCCTGGCGCAGGTAACGTGTTTAGCGGCTGATTATGGTATTCTGAACACCATTTCTACGGATAAGACAGGGTGAGGATATCTCACCCTTTTTAATTCTGAGGTTGTATGTCTGTTGTGATAAGTGATGCCTGGCGTCAGCGTTTTGGCGGCACCGCGCGCCTGTATGGTGAAAAAGCGCTGCAGCTGTTTGCCGACGCGCATATCTGTGTGGTTGGGATCGGTGGAGTGGGTTCGTGGGCGGCAGAAGCGCTGGCGCGAACCGGAATTGGCGCGATCACGCTTATTGATATGGATGACGTTTGCGTCACCAATACGAATCGTCAAATTCATGCCCTGCGCGATAACGTTGGACTGGCGAAAGCGGAAGTGATGGCAGATCGTATCCGGCTGATTAACCCGGAATGCCGGGTGAACGTTATTGATGATTTCGTGACGCCGGATAACGTTGCTGAGTATATGAATGCAGGGTTTTCCTATGTGATCGACGCGATTGACAGCGTGCGACCGAAAGCGGCGCTGATTGCGTATTGTCGCCGCAATAAAATTCCGCTGGTCACCACCGGCGGAGCGGGAGGGCAAATCGACCCCACGCAGATTCAGGTCGTCGATTTAGCGAAAACCATTCAGGATCCGCTGGCGGCAAAACTGCGCGAGCGGTTGAAAAGTGATTTTGGCGTGGTGAAAAACAGCAAAGGTAAGTTGGGCGTTGACTGCGTGTTCTCAACCGAAGCGCTGGTGTATCCACAGTCTGACGGCTCTGTCTGCGCAATGAAAGCGACGGCGGAAGGGCCAAAACGCATGGACTGCGCTTCTGGATTCGGTGCGGCGACCATGGTGACCGCCACTTTCGGTTTTGTCGCCGTTTCCCACGCCCTGAAGAAAATGATGGCGAAAGCGGCGCGCCAGTCTTGATGGCGTCGGATGGCGCTACGCTTATCCGATCTACTGTTCGTACGGCTGTGAAGGCCGGATAGGGCGCGATAGCGCCGCCATCCGGCACAACAACCCTCACAGGTTGCGGGCCGCTTCCACAACAGCCTCGCTAAGTGCATTCAGCCCCTGGCTACGCGATGCGCTGAGTTGCGCTTTCAGGCCTAACTCATCAAACAACGTCAGCGGCGAGCGGGCCAAAATTTCCGCCGCCGTTTTGCCTTCCACTGCGGTCAGCAATACGGCCAACAGGCCACGCACGATGCGACCTTCACTGTCGCCAAAAAAGTGCAGGGTGCCATTGGCCGACAGGGTATGCCCCAACCAGACGCGGTTTTCACATCCGGCAATCTCTTTTGCCTGCGCTTTTAACGCTTCTGGTAACGCGGGAAGCTGCTTACCCAGCAGGATAAGCTGGCGATATTTATCCTCCCACTGTGTCAGTGGGGTGAACGTATTACGTAACGTCTCTTCGGTTACAGTTGTGCCAAACGGGTGTCCAGCGAACAGAGGGTTTGTCATTAATCCACCAGTATTTCCAGCGCGCGGTCAATCGCATTGACCAACGCATCGACATCGCTCTTTGTATTATACGGCGCAAAAGAGGCGCGCAAAGTCCCGGTGACGCCCATTTCCGCCAACAACGGTTGAGCGCAGTGCTGCCCGGCACGCAGCGCGATGCCATATTCTGCCAGTAACGTCACCATATCGATGTGGTGTACTCCGGCAAAGTCGAAGGCCAGCAGGCTGGAGTCCTGGCAGCGGAACGAACGAAACCCCGGACGTGTCGCCAGCGCGTCTTCCGCCAGTGTGGCCAGCCCACGACTCCAGCTTTCGGCCTGCACGATATCGAACTCAGAAAGCCATTCCAGCGCGGCGCTCAGGCCAATCACCCCTGCAACGTTTGGCGTACCGGCCTCGAGCTTCCACGGCGCGGATTGCGTGGTAAATCCCTCGAAGCTGACTTCACTGATCATTTTGCCGCCGCCGAGCCAGGGTGACATCGCGTCCAGCAGTTCTGGTTTACCGTAGAGCACGCCAATGCCGGTTGGGCCATACAGTTTGTGAGCAGAGAAGGCGTAGAAATCGATGTCGAGCTGCTGTACGTCGACAGGAAAATGCACTGCCCCTTGCGCGCCATCGACCATTACGATCATCCCGGCAGCATGCGCCAGCGCGATTGCGCGGGCCAAATCCGGGCATCCGCCCGTCACATTGGACATTTGTCCCAGCGCCAGAATGCGGCTGCGTGGGGTAATCAGGTCGGACAGACGCTCAACATCGGGAATAAAATGCGCATTGAGCGGCAGTTTGACGACTTTTGCGCCCGTCTGCTCCGCCACCATCAGCCAGGGCACGAGATTGGCATGGTGCTCGGCCGCGCTCACAATAATTTCATCACCCGGTTGCAGGCGAGGGCGGGCATAGCTTTGCGCCACCATGTTGATCGCTTCGGTGGTGCCGCGGGTCCAGACGATTGTTTTGTCGTCGGGCGCATTTACCAGGCGTGCGACTTTTTCTCTGGCTGCCTCGTAACGTGCGGTCAGGCGCTGGGCTTCGGCAAACTGGCTACGATGGACGTTTCCGGCGCTCAGACTGTAAAACTGATGCGTGGCGTCGATAACCGCCTGCGGTTTGAGGGCCGTGGCGGCGCTGTCGAGATAGACACCGGCATCAACGAGTGCGGGAAACTGCGCACGAAACTGCGCGGGATTAAAAGCGTTCATGGAATTCCTCTGTTCAGTCAACAGATCGTGGCGCAAAAAGAGCCCTGATACAAGGTTTGTCCTCCCCCTCGGAATCGTCTGCTTATCCATGTGAAATCCGACCAGTGGCTTATGCTAAATAGTGTTGGGAAAATGCTTTTGCCTGTTTTGAAAATTTATTTAGATAGCATAAATCGCTGCAAGGAGAAGAAGATGAATAAGACAGCCGCCATTATCTCTGCCTGTATGCTGACGTTTGCCCTCAGCGCCTGCTCCGGTTCCAATTACGTGATGCACACCAATGATGGGCGAACCATTGTCTCTGAAGGGAAACCGAGGATGGATGATGAAACAGGGATGATTTCGTACCAGGATGCTAACGGCAACAAACAGCAGATAAATCGTACTGACGTAAAAGAGATGGTCGAACTGGATCAGTAACCGGTCAGTCATGGGCAAAAAAAAGCACCGCAATTTGGCGGTGCTACATTAATCACTATGGACAGACAGGGTAAATGTACAGGAAGTGAAAAAGGGTAGCCTTGCTACCGTGGTCTGAATCGCAGACCAATTGCAAACACAACAACACAACATCACAACCGTAAGCCAAAAGTTCACCAGAACACGCATTCCGATAAAACTTTTCGTTCCGGCTCAGGAAGTGACGCCACTATAGGTATTTGCTGGTAGAACCTCAACGGACAAATTATAATGGCTCAGATTAAAAAAACTAATAGGTTACATAACGTTACCTAATTGTTAAATTCTTTTAACATCAAAGTTTAAAAGCCATGTCAAAACGATTACCACCCCTGAATGCATTACGTGTTTTTGATGCCGCCGCAAGGCATTTAAGCTTCACGCGCGCGGCAGAAGAGCTTTTTGTGACACAGGCCGCAGTAAGCCACCAAATCAAGTCTCTTGAGGATTTTTTGGGACTTAAGCTGTTTCGCCGTCGCAACCGATCGCTTTTGCTGACGGAGGAAGGGCAAAGCTATTTCCTCGACATCAAAGAGATTTTTTCGCAATTAACTGAAGCGACGCGTAAACTTCAGGCTCGTAGTGCAAAAGGGGCCTTAACCGTCAGTTTATTGCCCAGTTTTGCCATTCAATGGCTGGTGCCCAGACTCACAAGCTTTAATTCAGCTTATCCGGGGATCGATGTCAGAATCCAGGCCGTAGATCGTCAGGAAGATAAACTGGCGGACGATGTGGACGTCGCGATTTTTTATGGGCGTGGAAACTGGCCGGGGTTGCGTGTTGAAAAATTGTACGCAGAATATTTATTGCCCGTCTGTTCGCCCCTGCTACTCACCGGCGACAAACCGCTGAAGACGCCGGAGGATCTGGCACAGCATACGTTACTGCATGATGCGTCGCGGCGTGACTGGCAAACCTATACGCGCCAGTTGGGGTTGAATCATATAAATGTGCAGCAGGGACCTATCTTCAGCCACAGCGCAATGGTGCTGCAGGCTGCCATCCATGGACAGGGGGTCGCGTTAGCCAATAACGTGATGGCGCAGTCCGAAATTGAAGCCGGACGTCTTGTTTGTCCGTTTAATGATGTTCTGGTCAGCAAAAATGCTTTTTATCTGGTTTGTCATGACAGTCAGGCAGAACTGGGTAAAATAGCTGCTTTTCGTCAGTGGATACTGGCAAAAGCGGCCACTGAACAAGAAAAATTCCGCTTTCGTTACGACCAATAATTTATGTAGGTACTGCCATGACCAGCCGTTTTATGCTGATTTTCGCCGCCATTAGCGGCTTCATTTTTGTTGCTCTGGGTGCCTTTGGGTCGCATGTCCTGAGCAAGACCCTTGGCGTGGTTGAAATGGGGTGGATCCAGACCGGCCTTGAATATCAGGCATTTCACACGCTGGCGATTTTTGGTCTTGCCGTTGCTATGCAGCGACGCATCAGTATCTGGTTTTACTGGAGCAGCGTTTTTCTGGCATTAGGCACCGTGCTGTTTAGCGGCAGCCTCTACTGCCTGGCGCTGTCCCATTTACGCCTGTGGGCGTTTGTTACTCCTGTCGGCGGCGTAAGTTTTCTGGCAGGTTGGGTGCTGATGTTAATTGGCGCCATTCGTTTGAAACGTAAGAGCGTTAGTCATGAATAAGGTTGTGTTGTTGTGTCGCCCGGGGTTTGAAAAAGAGTGTGCCGCAGAGATCACGGATAAAGCAACTCGTCGGGAAGTGTTTGGTTTCGCTCGCGTAAAAGACAATGCGGGTTACGTCATTTTTGAGTGCTACCAGCAGGATGATGCTGAAAAGTTAGTAAAAGAACTGCCGTTCAGTTCGCTAATTTTTGCCCGTCAAATGTTTGTCGTCGGTGAGTTGCTGCAATATTTGCCGCCGGAAGACCGCATTACACCGATTGTCGGTATGTTGCAGGGCGTCGTGGAGAAAGGCGGTGACCTGCGTGTCGAAGTGGCTGACACCAACGAAAGCAAAGAGCTGGTCAAGTTTTGCCGCAAATTCACCGTACCGCTGCGCGCAGCACTGCGCGAAGCAGGCGTACTGGCAAAATATGAAACGCCAAAACGTCCGGTGGTCCATGTTTTCTTCATCGCACCGGGATGTTGTTACACCGGCTACTCCTGGCCTGACAATAACTCACCGTTTTACATGGGCATCCCGCGTCTGAAGTTCCCGGCTGATGCGCCGAGCCGTTCAACGCTGAAGCTGGAAGAAGCGCTGCATGTCTTTATTCCGGAAGATGAGTGGGATGAGCGTCTGGCAAATGGGATGTATGCGGTGGATTTAGGTGCCTGTCCTGGCGGTTGGACCTATCAACTGGTGAAGCGCAATATGTGGGTTTATTCCGTTGATAACGGTCCGATGGCGCAAAGCCTGATGGACACCGGGCAGGTGACCTGGCTGCGTGAAGACGGATTTAAGTACCGCCCGAATCGCAACAACATCTCGTGGATGGTCTGCGATATGGTGGAGAAGCCAGCAAAAGTGGCTGCGCTGATGGCGCAGTGGCTGGTTAATGGCTGGTGTCGTGAAACGATCTTCAACCTCAAGCTGCCGATGAAAAAGCGCTATGAAGAAGTGTCGCAGAATCTGGCGTATATTCAGGCCCAGCTTGACGAACACGACATTAATGCACAGATTCAGGCGCGTCAGCTTTATCATGACCGTGAAGAAGTGACGGTGCACGTGCGTCGTTTGTGGGCTGCCGTCGGTGGTCGTCGCGACGAGCGATAACATCCGGAGGCCGGGTGCGTTATCCGGCCTCTACCTGCCGTGTGTCCGACACAATATGCGTCACATCATCCAGATGTCCAATCCGCGCCTCTCCCGAGCGATTGAATTTACTCTTATCGATCAGCAATAACGATTGCGATGCACGCTTGAGCAACGTTGATTTGAAATCTGCATTAAACGTGCTGGAATCCCACAACACGCTACTGTTATCGATCCCTTCGCAGGAGAAAATAAACAGATCAATGTCGAGTGGTTTTAGCTGCGAGAGCAGCGACGGATTGACATAGCAGCCGTGTTTACGTTGTAGCGTGCCGCCAGAACTGATGAGCTGGATCTGTTCGCGCTTACCTAATTCAAGGCAAATCGGGTGGCTGTTGGTGAACACCTGCAGGTTGATGTCCGGTAGCTGGCGGGCCAGATGCCAGCACGTCGAGCTGGCGTCCAGGGCTACCACCATCCCTTCCTCTATCCAGGCCAGCGCTTCACGGGCAATGTCCGCTTTGTGCGCATAGTGACTTTTCCGCCGAAGATGAAAGGGGGCGCCGCCGTCCGGATTTTCCCGATGAATCACGGTGGCGCATCCGTGGTGACGTCGTACTTTTCCCTGCGATTGCAGCGCGTTCAGGTCGCGTCGAATGGTCTCCAGGCTGACGTTAAGCCGCACAGCCAGCTCTCCGGTGGTCAGACTCTGGTGATGAATAAGCAGGTCTACGATCGCGTGCTGGCGTGTCATTTTCATGTTTGCACTCCCTCATTCGTGTACACCTGCCTGGGGATAAGATTACGGCGTAACGCCTTTCTTTAAAAGAATATTGCCGTACTTTGCCCGTTCACCGGTTATCACGATCGCAAAGGCTTTTTGCGCCCGTTCGTAGAATGCAAAGCGGTCGATACGGGTAATGTCAGGGCATACGCCTTGCAATGAGAGTGCATCACGATAGCGGGACTCTACTTCCGGGTCGAGCGAATCCCCCTCAACGGCGGCCATCATCACCAACGGCGGCGCGTAGCTATCCAGTTCAAACAGTGGAATGATTGCCCTGAGCAGATCGCTGACCATCAGGCCGTCGGCACGTATTACCTGCGGCCCCAGGCTGTGAGCCGGGAAATGGGCGTCAGAAAAAATAATTTCATCCCCGTGGCCCATTTGCGCCATGACTTTTAGTAGTTCAGGGGAAATTAACGGCGAGATAGTTTTCAGCATTTCACACTCCCTCAATGCATTCGGATTCGGTTTGCGGATAAAAATAACGGTACTGATAACGCACCTGCGCCCGGGCCTGTTCCGGGCTGGCAAATTCACCTACGCCGAACCAGGCAAACATTGCCGCGCCAGCAACGGTGGTTTCTGCGTCATCCAGTACTTTGATCGGAATGCCAAGCGTGTCGGCTTTAATTTGATTCCACAGCGCGTTACGGCTGCCTCCTCCCACCAGCAGCAATTCTGTCGCCTTGAACTGGCCGATCTTTTCCAGCGTTTGCAGGTTTTGCCTGAGTTGAGCCGTTAATGATTCGAGCGCGGCACGATACAAGTGCCCTCGGGTGCTGGTAAGCGTGACGCCTTGCCATCCCGCCTGCGTGTTGGTCAGCAGATCGCTGTGCATTTTCACGCCGTCGGCGCCTGCGGGGATGGCACGCGCCTCATCAATCAGCGTTTGCCACGGCGTCTCTGGGCTCCACAGTAGTTTGCGTACCCACTCCAGCACCCCGGATGCCAGCCACTGCATTCCCGGATTCGTGAGGCCTCGCTGGCTGTCCAGTTCAGCGGTAGAGCCGGGATACTGACTTAATAGCGGAGTATCCACCCGGGAGCTGCGTACCATCAGAATTTCCCATGTTCCGGATGACAGCACGGGTTCATCCTGTTGGGCGCCCGCGCCAAACAAGGCAAATTGTGTGTCGTGCCCGGCGGAGATAACCGGAATACCCGCCGGTATTCCCAGACGACGAGCGATATCGGGCTGTAGCGTGCCGATTTTCTCTCCCGCTTCAACTAAGCGCGGAAACAGACGGCGTGGCAAACCGGCAGCCTGCAGGATTTCTGGGCTGAAATCGCGCTGGTGAATATCCAGTAGCTGGCTGGTTCCTGCCATGGTGATGTCGGTGGTGAACTCACCGGTCAAACGATGGTTGATTAAGGATGAAATAAATAGCCAGGCATGAGCCTGTTCAGGCAGGTGAGGATGATTCTCTTTGAGCCACAGTAACTTATACAATGTGTTGAAGCTGAATGCGCCGACCCCGGAAATTTCCTGCAACCGCTGTGGCGTCATCATGCGGCGGATAGTGTTCATCACTGTGGCAGTGCGCGGGCATTTCCAACTGATGATCGGATAAAGCAGCGTGCCGTGTTCATCAACCAGCGCGCCATCGACACCAAACGTGGTGACCGTAATGCCGCGTATCTGGCATGTCGAGAGTTGTACCGAGAGCGTTTGGCAGCAATCGGCAAAGCGTTGCAAAATGGCCTCCAGCGACCACTGATGCCAGGCGGTATTTTCCGTGGCGAGTTCGCTGGCATTGGGGGTTGCGGCCCGGGCGACAATGTTTCCCTGGCGGTCGACGGCGATGGCCCTTACGTTGGTTGCGCCGCAGTCGAGAACCAGAATAACCTCTTGCTTCATAAAAACTCCTGGAACTTTGCCGGATGGCATTGCGCTTATCCGGCCTACAAAATCACGAAGAAATGCGTTGTTGTAGGCCCGGCAAGCTTGCGCCACCGGGCAAAGAAATTAGAGAGCGGGATACATCAACGCTTGTACAGCGGACCGTAGTTCTGGCAGGCGCGGTAATCCTGGCCTTCGATGTCCATACCGTGCGCGGACCAGGAAGAAGGGCGATAGATCTTCGCCGCTTCCACGTTGTGCATGCAGACCGGAATACGCAGCATCGCGGCGAGAGTAATAAAATCAGCCCCGACGTGACCAATGGTCAGCACGCCGTGGTTTGCTCCCCAGTTTGCCATCACGGAATAGACGTCGGTGAAGGGGCCTTGTCCCGTCAGACGTGGGGCGAACCAGGTCGTTGGCCAACTGGAGTCGGTACGTTTGTCGAGGGTGTCATGAACCTCTTTCGGTAACTCGACGCTCCAGCCTTCGGCAATTTGCAGTACCGGACCCAGACCCTTGATGATGTTTACACGCGTCATGGTGAACGGCACGCCACCTTCGGTCAGGAAACGCGAAGAGTAGCCGCCGCCACGGAAATATTCGTGGATCGCCGGGCACCACTCGGTTGCGGCCAGACAATCATCCGCCTCTTTGGGGCTGATATCCCAGTGAGGTTTCATGGTCGGTCTACCTTCGTTATCACGCTGTTTGCACGTGCCGTCGAGGGCGGCAGAACCTGAGTTTATCAGGTGGATGATGCCGTGTTCCGCCAGCCCGGTCAGCGGTTGTCCCGTCACGCGTTGTACGGCTTCCGGTGACCAGTAGGTGCGCACATCGGCGAACACTTGTGCCGTGCCGGTGAGTTGATGCCCAAACAGCATCGCCACACCGTTCAGACTGTCGTTTTCGGTCGCCACGACAAACGGTTCGCGCACACCGTTCCAGTCAAAGGAGCTGTTCAGCAGCGCTTCGGCAGTATCGCCATTGGGGTATTGATCGGTCCAGTGACGCTGTCCCTGGAAGCCCGCTGCAATGGCGTTGTAGCCCAATGATTCTTCTACGCGACCGATTTCCGCAAGTTTGCTGTTACCCTGCATCATGTCGCGAATACACATCGCCATCAGCAGGCTTTCGCGCAGGATCTCCCGGTTTTGTTCAGCATTGCGCTGATACTGCTGGGCATTTTTATCTTCGCCGTAGCGGAAGTGCTGATCGGCCCAGGCCAGCGCCATTTCCAGCTCGGTTTCGTCATAAATTTTATGATCGATGCGGCGGCGCAATTCAGTCATATCGACGGACTGTACTTTCATACCCAGCCAGGATTCGAAGAAATTGTGATCGACGATGGAACCCGCAATGCCCATTGAAACCCCGCCCAGCGAGAGATAGCTTTTGCCTTTCATACTGGCGACCGCTAAACCCGCTCTGGAGAAGCGCAGCAGTTTTTCTTCAACGTCGGCCGGAATCGAGGTGTCATTGGCATCCTGTACGTCCTGACCGTAAATGGAAAACGCAGGGAGTCCTTTTTGACTGTGGGCGGCCAGCGCGGCGGCGAGATACACGGCACCCGGGCGTTCCGTACCATTGAATCCCCAAATGGCTTTGGGTCGTGTGGGATCCATGTCGATTGTTTCACTGCCGTAGCACCAACACGGGGTGACGGTAATGGTTAAGCCAACATTTTGACTGCTGAATTTCTCTTCACAGGCTGCAGATTCTGCCATACCTGCAATACAGGTATCCGAAATCACGCACTCAACGGGGGTGCCGCAGGCGTGGCGGAGCTTCTCGGTAAGAAGGGCCGCGGTGGCCTTCGCCATATTCATGGTCTGCGTTTCCAGCGATTCACGAACGCCCATACGGCGTCCATCAATGACCGGGCGAATACCAATTTTCGGTAGGCTGATTTTCTTCATTCGTGGTTCCTCATCTCACTTTATGGCGCTCTGCTCTGGTGACGTTTGGACCCCACCTCAGCAGTCGGCTGAATTTCTCATTTTTGCTAACTCGAGTTAGCTTAGGTATTGTGGCGTTTTTTACACAACTTTTTTATTGTGGATATGTGAGTGGCTTCACGAGAAGTGGTTAAAATTCGATCTCCGTCAAACAAATAATAGTGATTACATGGGGTTAAATCCTTTATAATCACTGCCTTATAATAAATTGCTTGTTCGGCGTCACAATTTCAAACCAAATAATTTGGTTATTTTTGGCGGCTAAAATAGCTTTAAAAGGCAATCGCTAACTCGAGTTAGCAAAACAAGGTGTTTTAACTGGACGTATTCGCATTAACGGTGACGAGGGTTCTCTGGCATGTTCTGCGCCTGATTCACTGACTGCCATTTCTGATGATTGAGGAAAGCAGCAATGTCCGAAACATTTTTACAAATGAGTCATATTACTAAACGATTCCCCGGCGTATTGGCGTTGAGTAATGTGGATTTTAGTTTACGCAGAGGCGAAGTTCATGCGCTATTAGGTGAGAATGGTGCGGGAAAATCGACGCTGATGAAAATCTTATCAGGTGTTTACCAACCTGATGAAGGTAATATTGTTTTTGAAGATCAGCCCGTTTCATTTTCAAGCCCGCTAAGTGCGCAGCAGGTTGGTATTACAATTATTCACCAGGAATTTAATCTCTTCCCCGAACTGACAGTTGAAGAAAATATATTTATTGGCAGGGAGTTTTGCAAAAATAATCGCTGGCGGCTGGATGAAAAACAACAGCGACAGGCTGCGACGGAAATTTTGCAAAAGTTGAACCTGAATATTTCACCGGATACTCTGGTTGCCGACCTTACTGTTGCACAACAGCAAATGGTCGAAATTGCGAAAGCAATTTCGGTAAATGCCAAAATCCTGATTATGGATGAACCAACGGCGGCACTGACGGAAACAGAAATAGAAAGTTTATTTCAGGTGACGCGCTTGCTTAAATCGCAGGGGACGGGAATTGTCTACATTTCGCATCGACTGGAGGAGCTGGCGCTGATTGCCGATCGCGCCACCGTGATGCGTGATGGGCAATACATTGATACCGTCGACTATGATGCGGTCAATATCAGTGACCTGATTGCGATGATGGTTGGACGCGATCTGGGGAACATCTATCCGCGTCGTGAAGCGCAGGTTCACCAGACGCCCGTGCTGGAAGTTAGCGGTCTGACGCGAAAAGGCGTCCTGAATAATATCGATTTTACGCTTTATCGTGGCGAGATTTTAGGATTTGCCGGTCTGATGGGCGCCGGGCGTACGGAACTGGCCAGAGCCATTTTTGGCGCAGACCCAATTGATGCCGGCACTCTCAAACTCAACGGTAAAGTGACGGTAATTAAAGATATCCCGGATGCGATAAAACAGGGAATTAGCTATTTGACGGAAGACCGCAAAAAAGAAGGTCTGGCATTAGGTTTGTCCGTTGAACGCAATATCATGCTGGGAAATTACCCTGAATATTCCGATCGCTATGGCAACGTGGACAGCAAACGCTGCCAGACCACAAGCCAGGAGCAGGTCAGTGCGCTAAGAATTAAGACCCCGCATCTGGAACAAGCGGCCTTGAATTTAAGTGGTGGCAATCAGCAGAAAATCATTATTGCTCGTTGGGTGTGTAAGGATACCGATATTCTCATTTTTGATGAGCCTACCCGAGGTATTGATGTCGGTGCCAAACTGGAAATTTATGAATTAATGAATCGCCTTGTGGCAAAAGGGAAATCAATTATTATGATTTCCTCTGAATTACCGGAAGTACTGGGTATGTGCGATCGCATTTTAGTGATGCGTAATGGACGTATTACCGGGGAGTTAACTTCTGATGACGCCACACAAGAAAAAATCATGCAATATGCGACGTTAGAGGATTAAATTATGACCATCTCTGTAACCTCTTCAGACAGCAATAATAAGAAGATAAAAATTAATAAAGAACTTTTGATGCGCCTTGCGCCACTTTTTAGCCTGATTATTTTAGTGGTGTTTTTCAGTTTCAGTTCACCTTTTTTCTTTAATACCGAAAACATTATGACGATTGCTCTGCAAACGTCGGTGATCGGGATTATGGCCATTGGCGTTACTTTTGTGATTATTACTGCCGGGATCGATCTTTCGCTGGGATCGGTGGTGGCTTTTTCCGGCGTCGCCGTCGGGATTTGCGCCAGTTTTGGTATGCCGCTGCCTGTCTGCATTCTGGCGGGAGTACTGGCGGGAGGGCTGTGCGGTTACGCCAATGCGTTGCTGGTGACGAAAGCAACCATCCCTCCCTTTATTGCGACGTTGGGTCTGATGATGTCCATCAGGGGGATCAATATGGTCATGACCGATGGTCGCGCGATTTACTTTGCTGACTACCCCTCATTCAAAATGCTGGCGCAGGGACGCTTATTCGATGTACTTCCCTATCCGGTGTTTTACCTCGTCATCGTGGCGCTGGTGGCCAGCTACATTCTGAAGAAAACCGTTATTGGCCGCTATGTTTACGCCGTCGGCAGCAATGAAGTGGCGGCTCACCTTTCCGGGATCAAAGTTCAGCGTGTCAAAATTTTCGTCTACGCCTTCTGTGGTTTGCTGACAGGGATCGCGGGGGTCATCCTGGCATCGCGTCTGAACTCAGGACAGCCGACGGTTGGTGTGGGTTATGAGCTGGAAGCCATCGCGGCAGTCGTCATTGGTGGTACCAGCCTGATGGGCGGAATTGGCACCATTGGCGGCACGATTATTGGCGCATTCATTATGAGTGTGCTGAAAAACGGCCTGAATCTGATGGGAGTTTCACAGTTCTGGCAAATGGTAGCGATGGGTATCGTGGTGGTCGCTGCCGTCTATCTCGACACATTACGCAAAAAGATTCGTTGATTTACGCTCCCGGAACTTACGGGGAACAATGACCCTGACGTTAAGGGTGACTCACTTAAAACGGAGTACCACAATGAAAACCAGGCATTTTGTCTATGCGTTATCTCTGCTGGCTTGCATGACATCCAGCGCGTTGGCTAAAGATTTGAATCTTCCTGTCGTCAGTAAAGGTTTCCAGCATGAATTCTGGCAAACCGTAAAAATGGGGACAGAAGCTGCAGCTAAAGAGCTGGGCGATAAAACCAGCTATGTTGGTCCTGCGGATGAAACCCAGATTGCTGAACAAATCCAGCTGGTTGAAAATGCGATGGCGCAAAAACCAAACGGATTGCTGCTGGCAGCGTTAGACGCCAATGCGCTTGCTCCGCTTGTGGAAACCGCCAATTCGCGCGGGATCAAGGTGGTGACGTTTGATTCTGGCGTCAATTCCAATATTCCGGTCAGCTTTGTGGCGACAAACAACCGTAAAGCGGGTGCCGAAGCCGCAGATGCGCTGGCCGCACAAGTCAATAATAAAGGGAAAGTCGGCATTATTGCTCACGTGGCGGGAACCTCTTCGGCGATTGAACGTTCGGAAGGATTTGTCGCCCGCATGAAGGAAAAATACCCTGATATCAAGGTGCTGCCGGTTCAGTACAGTGATGGCGATCCGCAAAAAGCGATGGATAAAACCATTGATATGATCCAGGCGAACCCGGATCTGGCGGGGATCTACGGCACCAATGAAGGGTCAACGTTGGGCGTGGCGAACGCAATTGATAGTCAAAATCTGAAAGGCAAAATCAAAGTCATTGGTTTTGACAGCACTGAGGCCATTATCAATTTCCTGAACTCAGGCGTCATTCAGGGCTTCGTCGTCCAGGACGCTTTCCAGATTGGCTATCAGGGGATCAAAACGCTGAACGCTTCGCTGTCTGGCCAAACCGTACCGAAAGAAATCGATATTCCGGTGAAATTCGTTAATGCGCAGAACATTAATACGCCGGAAATTGAGAAGTTATTACACCCATTTGGTAAGAAGTAATCCCGTGGGGGCAACCTTTTTGCCCCCCTTTTTTAAGCCAGCGTCAGGGAGTCATTATGCGTAGTGGATATTTCCTCGGTGTGGATGTCGGTTCGGCAAGCGTAAGGGCAGGGGTATTTGATGCCAGAGGAACGCGACTGTCTTTTGCAACGCTGCCTATTTCTCAATTTCGACCTGGTGGTGAGCGGGTGGAGCAATCTTCTGCTGAAATCTGGCAGCAGGTTTGCCTGGTCGTCAAAGGGGCTGTGGCCAGTGCTGGCATTCCTGTCACCGCGATTCGCTCGTTAGGATTCGATGCAACCTGCTCTCTGGTTGCGCTGGATGAGCAGGGAAAAGGGTTGGCAGTCTCGCCTGAAGGACTCTCCGATCACGACATTATTATGTGGATGGATCACCGCGCAACCGCAGAAGCCGAACGCATTAATGCTACCCAGGATCCTGCTCTGCGTTACGTTGGCGGCGAAGTTAGCGTTGAAATGGAACTGCCCAAGGTGCTCTGGTTGAAAAACCATCTTCCAGAAACCTGGCAGCAGGCCCATCGCTTCTTCGATCTGGCTGATTTCCTGGTGTGGAAAGCCACTGGCAATGATGTTGCCGGGCTGTGCACACTGACCTGTAAATGGAACTACTTAGCGCATGAGCAGCGTTTTAGCGATTCCCTGCTGGAAGCTGTCGGACTGAACGACTTATTCCGAAAAATCCCTGAGCATATTCTCCCGCCTGGCGCTGCCGCTGGAACGCTGAGTCCTGACGCTGCACAGGCATTAGGCTTGACGACAGACGTTGTGGTGGCCAGCGGAATGATTGATGCCCATGCTGGCGGCGTTGCGCTCGCGGGGGGACAGCCTGCGGGGACGCTGGCGCTGATCAGCGGAACGTCAAACTGTCACATGTTATGCAGCGAGCAGGAGATCCACACGGCGGGCGTGTGGGGGCCTTACTGGTCGGCGATGCTACCGGGCTACTGGCTGACGGAAGGAGGGCAAAGTGCGGCGGGGGCGTTGGTTGACTGGACGCTACAGGAAAGCGGAGCCAGTGCGGAGTTGTTTAGCAAGGCTAAACAGCGGGGATGCCATCCGGTTGAATTGGTCAATGAGTGGGTGGCGGCGCTGGAAGAGAAAGAACATGAACCGACTCGCTATCTGCATGTACTGGCCGATCATCATGGTAACCGTTCGCCGCGTGCGCGCCCGGATGCCAGGGGGAGCATTTGCGGCCTGACGCTGGAGAGAGGAGAACTTCAGGTAGCGCGTTTGTACCTTGCCACGCTACAGGCTATCGCCTGTGGTACGCGACATATTATGGATGCCATGCGCGAAAGCGGACATACGATCTCCCGGCTGACATTATGCGGCGGCGCAACGCACAATCCGCTGTGGCTGCGTGAATATGCGGATGCCACGGGCTGCGACATCCATCTTATGCAAGAGGAGGATGCGGTAACGCTGGGGGCGGCGATCACCGGGGCTGTGGCAAGCGGCAGTTGGCCAGATTTCTCATCCGCATGCCTGGAAATGGTGGCGGCCGGCGAGGTGATTAAGGCAAACCCCGCAAGGCAGGACTTTTTTGAACGTAAGTATCAGGCTTACCTCGCTCTCTGGGAACAGCAGCAGTCTCTTAACCGACTGATGCAGTAAGACAAATGTTCAAAATACTTTTATGATTGGACATAGGTGTTTGGAAGTGTACTGGGGCACATAAATGGCTAAAACAGTAGAACAGATAGCCAGTGATCTGGATTTATCGGTGACAACCGTAAGACTGGTGCTAAATGGAAAAGCTGAACAGTATAGGATCAGCGTCAAAACACAAACGCGCATCAATGAGTATGTAGAACGATATGGTTATGTGATTAATCATTCGGCCCGGAGTCTGAAGCTTAATAAGACGGACACGTTGGGTTTGATCGTGCCCAATATTTCTAACGTCTTTTTTGCGACGCTTGCTGAAAAACTTGAACAACGCTGCCGTCGTTCGGGTTATCAATTAACGATTAGTTGTACTTATGATGATGTTGATTACGAAAATAAATTAACAAAAGCGTTAATTGCCAGGAATGTTGACGGACTTTTTATTGTGCCGTCAACATTAGAAAACCAACAGCATCATTTACGCCAGGTCAGAAAACCAATGGTGTTACTTGACCGTGATTTTAAGTATACGGATAACGCCCTGGTCGAAAGTCACAATATTGCTGGTGGTGAAAAATTAACGCAAAGCATACTGGATGCCGGTAAATCGCCAGTATGGCTTTTAGTTGGCGATGCCGGGTTACCCAGTATTAGCGACCGTATTACCGGTTATCTTAACGCACTGGAAAAACACGGTGTTTGCCATCGGGAATGGGTTCGCGAAGGCCCCGTTAATACACCTGAAGGTGGCTATCTGATTATGGAGCGGTTGATCAGTGAATGGGGCTGCCCGCAGGCGTTTATCGCCTCATCGTTGCCGGTACTGGAGGGGGCTGTCAGCGCGATTCGCGATCGTTTCGGTGTGGTTCCACCGGAGATTAACATTGGCACATTCGATGAACACCCCATGCTGGGGTTTCTGTCCAATAATGTATGGTCGATGCAACAGGATGAAAATGCCTGGGCGGAAAAAGCATTCGAAATGATGTTGAGTGCTATTGAGGAACGGCCAATTAAAAAGACGGTAAAAGTTGAAATGAAACTTATCAAGCGTGTACGACAAAAATAATACACAGCAGTAATATAAATAAAACAGCCATATGAAGCAGAATAAAATTATTCAGTGGCTGCCCTTACCTGAAACCTGACCCGTCTTTATTTGCGGTTGTGCTTTTTTGCGATAAAGACGAGGGGGACTGTACCCGGAGAATAAAGATGGAAAGAACTCGTTTATCTCGTGAAATAATTGAAACCTGTCTTGAAATGACGCGCCTTGGTTTAAATCAAGGCACCGCAGGTAATGTGAGCGCCCGCTATGAACAAGGTATGTTAATTACGCCGAGCGGAATTCCTTATGAGCGGCTAACTGAAAATATGATCGTGTATGTTGATAACAATGGGAAATATGCAGAAGGGCAGCTACCCTCCAGCGAATGGCGTTTTCATCTTGCGGCCTACCAGACGCGGCCCGATGCCAATGCTGTGGTACATAATCACGCCATTCATTGTACAGCTGTCTCGATCCTCAACCGTCCTATCCCGGCGATCCACTACATGATTGCCGCCGCAGGCGGAAACTCTATTCCTTGTGCTCCGTATGCCACATTTGGAACGCAGGCCCTGTCCGAATTCGTCGTAACGGCGTTAAAAGATCGCAAAGCAACGCTGTTACAACATCACGGACTCATCGCCTGTGAAGTTAATCTGGAAAAAGCCCTGTGGCTGGCACATGAAGTGGAAGTGTTGGCGCAGCTTTACCTCAGTACGCTGGCGATTACCGACCCTGTACCGGTGTTGGATGATGAAGAAATTGCCGTGGTACTGGAGAAATTTAAAACCTACGGGTTACGTATTGAAGAGTAATTTCGCAAGGCGAAAAGGAGACGGACGATGGCGAACAGAATGATTCTGAATGAAACGGCATGGTTTGGCCGTGGGGCGGTCGAGGCGTTAACCGGCGAGGTGACGCGCCGTGGTTACCTTAAGGCACTGATTGTGACCGATGAAACGCTGGTGCAGTGCGGCGTGGTCGCGAAAGTCACCGATAAGATGGATGCAGCAGGGCTGGCCTGGGAGATTTATTCCGGCGTGATCCCAAATCCGACTATCGGTGTCGTCAAAGAGGGGCTGAGCGTATTCCAGCAAAGCGGGGCGGATTATCTCATTGCTGTCGGCGGTGGTTCCCCACAGGATACCTGCAAGGCAATCGGTATTATCAGCAATAACCCGGAGTTTGCCGACGTGTGCAGCCTGGAAGGGCTGTCACCGACACGCCACCCGAGCGTGCCGATTATGGCGATCCCTACCACGGCGGGTACAGCGGCCGAAGTCACGATTAACTACGTGATCACCGATGAAGAAAAGCGGCGCAAGTTTGTCTGTGTGGATCCGCATGATATTCCTCAGGTCGCGTTTATTGATGCCGACATGATGGACGGTATGCCTGCAGCGCTCAAAGCGGCAACCGGCGTTGATGCGCTGACGCATGCTATTGAGGGGTATATTACGCGTGCCGCCTGGGCTCTGACCGATGCACTGCATATTAAAGCGATTGAAATTATTGCTGGCGCGCTGCGGGGGTCTGTTGCCGGAGAACGTGAGGCAGGAGAAGCCATGGCGTTGGGGCAGTACGTTGCCGGCATGGGTTTTTCCAATGTCGGGTTGGGACTGGTACACGGGATGGCACATCCGCTCGGCGCGTTTTATAACACGCCTCATGGTGTCGCCAATGCGATTCTGCTGCCCCATATCATGCGCTATAACGCGGAATTTACCGGGGAAAAATTCCGTGATATTGCCAGAGTCATGGGAGTAAACGTAGAACGCCTGAGCCTGGAAGAGGCACGCAATGCAGCGGTTGATGCCGTCTTTGCCCTCAACCGCGATGTCGGTATCCCGTTGCATCTGCGCGACGTCGGTGTGCTTAAAGAGGATATTCCGGCGCTGGCACAGGCTGCGTTTGACGATGTTTGCACTGGCGGTAACCCGCGTGAAGCGAGTCTGTCCGATATCGTCGAGTTGTACCATACTGCCTGGTAATTGGGCGGGGTAAAAATCGCCGGATGGTGCTGCGCATATCCGGCTTACAGTGTGGGGCATTTTGTTGGCCGGATACGGTGTTTGTACCGCTATCCGGCAGCACCGTTACCGCGCCAGCCGAAGCTGCTGTAAATTTCCATCGAGATGTAAATCTGTTTGCAGGCGGGCAATGTCACGGCATAAAAACGCCATCTCTTTATGCGCTTCAAGTTTTTTCCGCCACTTTTCCGGTACGTCGTCTAAATGCGCATAGATCCCTTCCAGCGTCTGAAACTGAATCAACAGTTGGGTGGCGCTTTTCGGGCCTATCCCGGCGACGCCGGGTACTTTCGAACTGCTGATTCCCGCCAGTCCCCAGTAATCGGGTAGCTGCTGAGGCAGCACACCAAACTCTTTTTCAATAAAAGGGGCATCCAGCCACCGTTTTTGGAAATAATCACGAATACGCAATGTGGGAGAAAGTAGCTGACAGTAGCCTTTGTCGGTCGAGACGATGGTGGCCTGGTGCCCGGCCTGGGTGACTTTTACGGCGAGGGTAGCCGCTAAATCATCGGCCTCATTCCCGTCGGAGACCCAGCAGGATACCCCATGCTGTTCAAAGGCGGCGCGTAACGCGGGCATTTCGCGATGCAGGTCGTCAGGCATTGGCGGGCGGCCCGCTTTGTAATCCGGGAGTCGCTGGTGGCGCCAGCTATCGTTGCGTGCTTCGTCATCAAACACGGCGACAGCGTGTGTTGGCTGGCTGTGCATGATTAACTGATCGAGCGCGCGCTGACAGGTTTCGACGCAGGGAGAACCCTGAACCGCATGAATACGGCGAATTAAATTAAGAGCATCGACAATAAGCAGATGGACGGCCACGGTGTTCTCCCTGATAGATCATGCGCTAAGGGTAACATTCACGGCAAAGTCAGGCTATTAACAGCGGCGAAAATGGGAAAGGGCTTCGCAAAACGAAGCCCTTTGGGGAGATTAAAGATTAATCGCAGGTGACAATCTTCATGGCCAGACCGCCACGAGAGGTTTCACGGTATTTGGCGTTCATGTCTTTACCGGTTTCGTACATGGTCTCGATCACTTTGTCGAGGCACACACGCGGCTCACTGGTACGACGTAGCGCCATGCGGGCGGCATTGACCGCTTTCACAGAGGCGATCGCGTTACGCTCAATACAAGGAACCTGTACCTGACCGGCAACCGGATCGCAGGTCAGACCGAGGTTGTGTTCCATGCCGATTTCTGCGGCAATGCACACCTGAGTCGGGCTACCGCCCAGCAACTCGGCTAAACCTGCTGCGGCCATAGAGCACGCCACGCCGACTTCACCCTGACAACCCACTTCCGCACCGGAAATAGAGGCATTCATCTTGTACAGAGAACCAATCGCGCTGGCGACCAGCATGTAGCGCGCCAGTGAGTTAGCGTTTACTTCGCGAATAAACTTGTCGTAATACGCCAGCACTGCCGGAACAATACCGCAGGCGCCGTTGGTTGGCGCCGTGACCACGCGTCCACCGGCGGCGTTTTCTTCGTTAACGGCCAGTGCGAACATATTGATCCAGTCAACGACCGCCATCGGGTCGGTGGTGGTTTTATCGCTGCTGACCAGCATACGACGTAGTGCTGCGGCACGACGTGGAACGCGCAGTTTACCCGGCAGTACGCCTTCGGTGGTGATACCGCGCTCAATACCGCCGCGCATCACTTCCCAGACGTTGGCAAAGTGCTGTTCCAGTTCTTCTTTGCTGTGTAGCACCAGCTCGTTTTGCATCATCAGACCGGAAAGCGACAATCCCGTTTTCTGACAGTGTTTTTGCAGGTCGGCAGCCGATTTATACGGATACGGTACGTTAACCGGCGCACTGTTCGGCATACCAAAATGGTCTTCATCAACGATGAAACCACCGCCGATGGAATAGTAAGTCTGGCTGTAAATGGCCTTTTCGCCTGCCAGTGCCGTAATACGCATCCCGTTCTCATGGAGAGACAGGTTGTCGGCATGAAAATTCATGCACTTATCTACCGGGAATTCAACTTCATGCTGACCATTTGCCAGCAGCAAACGCCCGTGGGTATTCACATCCTGAATAAAGGAAGGAATTGAATCGATGTCGACGGTGTCCGGCAGATTTCCCGCCAGGCCCATAATAATGGCGATGTCGGTGTGGTGGCCTTTCCCCGTCAATGACAGTGAACCGTAAACATCCACCACTACGCGGGTGACATCAGTGAGTAAGTTGCGTGCAATCAGGTCATCCGTGAATTGTTTGCCCGCTTTCATTGGTCCGACAGTGTGGGAACTGGAAGGGCCAATGCCGATTTTGAAGATATCGAATACGCTAATCATAAGGCATCCATTGCGGTTGTGTCGGAAACAGGCGCCGCCCGCAAGCGGCGCTTAAGAACTTAGCTGAACAGAGAGTAGAAAATCGCAGAGATAGCAATCAGACCCATCACGACAACGAATACGTTGCTGATGTGGCCGCTGTACTTACGCATTGCAGGTACTTTCTGGATTGCATACATCGGCATCAGGAACAGAATCATCGCGATGATGGGGCCGCCCAGAGTTTCAATCATGCCCAGGATGCTTGGGTTCAGGGTTGCCACGATCCAGGTGGTAACCAGCATGAACAGCGCCGTGATTTTGTTCAGTTTATTGATTTCAATGGATTTACCTTTACCACGCAGTGACTTGATAACCATCCCGTTAAAGCCTTCACGTGCGCCCAGGTAGTGGCCAAGGAAGGATTTGGTGATAGCAATCATCGCAATGATCGGTGCCATCCATTCGATAAACGATACGTTAAAGTGGTTTGCCAGGTAGGACAGAATAGAGATGTTCTGTGCTTTCGCGGCAGCCAGGTCTGCTGGGGTCAGGCTCAGTACGCAACTGAAGACGAAGAACATGACCGTCAGTACCATCATCACGTGTGCGCACGCCAGGATTTTAGAACACTTCTTCTCAGCTTCCTGACCGTACTCTTCACGTTTTGCGACCGCGAAGGAGGAGATGATCGGGGAGTGGTTAAAGGAGAAAACCATCACCGGGATTGCCAGCCACAGAGTCATCCACAGACCATTACCGGTCGTGGTTGCAGAGCTAAAGGACAGGGTTTCCAGCGCCGCGCCGCTCCACTGAGGGATCAGGTAAAGTGCCAGCAACATCAGGGCTGCAACGAACGGGAATACCAGAATACTCATCGCCTTCACGATCATCTGCTCGCCAAAACGAACGATGGTCATCATACCGACGATCAGGATCAGCGACAGAATCGCACGCGGCGGTGCTGTCATCTGTAACTGGTGAGTCATAAAGCTTTCAACGGTGTTGGTGATCGCAACGCTGTAGACCAACAGAATCGGGTAGATAGCGAAGAAATAGAGCAGGGTAATCAGTTTACCTGCGCCAACGCCGAAGTGTTCTTCAACTACTTCTGTGATGTCTTCGCCCGGGTTTTTACCGGACAGCACGAAGCGGGTCAGGCCACGGTGGGCAAAGAAGGTCATCGGGAAGGCGAGGATAGCCATGATGATCAGCGGGATCATACCGCCAACGCCGGCGTTAATAGGCAGGAACAGAACGCCTGCGCCGATTGCGGTGCCGTACAGACCGAGCATCCACATGGTGTCCGTCTTGCGCCATCCGCTACGGGTCTGGCCCGAAGCGATAGTGCTGGTTTGGGTGGTTTCCATCTATTTCTCCTGGAGGAATTTAAATGTCAGGTTTTTGGTCTTAACCAATAAAAAAGAAGCCTGACCGTAAAATGAAATTTGTTAAGCGACGATTTTTATATAATTTTTCGCCGTAATAATTTGAGGGCGGAAAGATACATTTAAGTTATGAATGTATCAGTGATCGCGATCTCAAATGCAATAATCCACCTTTTGTGTGGATAAATTTGGACCATTAATCTGTCAAAAAATCATCAAGACGGATTTATGGTTGAGAAAGATACTATTAACGAGATGCATCCAGAAATGACAGGTCATGAGACACCCATATTTGGCTATAAATTGCACTGATCCTGGTGAATTCTCGCGGAGAATGATGGTTTATTGTGATAAATCGCGGTTTCACTCGTAAAGTAAACGTTTGCTTTTTTCTGGGTTTTAGCGGAAAGGTAAGCGGAATTAACGAATAGAGATTTTCTATGTGACTGGTATCACTAAAAAAACTGGATTTTCGGGAGAGGAGTAAGGCCCGACAGCTGGCGCTGCCGGGCATGAGAATTACCTGCAAATCTCATAGCAGGGGATATAGGCGGAGCCAGGCAACTTCATGCGGTGTTGCGCGACAAAGCCCTGTAGCAGGTCATCCATACGGCGCATCATCTCGCGATCGCCGTGGATTTTATACGGGCCAAACTCTTCGATGGCGCGAATGCCGACTTCTTTAACGTTACCCGCAACGATTCCAGAGAAGGCGCGGCGCAGGTCTGCCGCCAGGATCTCAACCGGTTGATCGGGATACAGTTTCAGGTTCGACATGTTGTCATGCGATGGTTCGAACGGCAGTTGCAGATCCGGCGCAATACGAATGGACCAGTTGAAGCTGTAGGCGTCACCGGTATCACGACGGTTCTCTTTGACCAGCGGCATCGCTTTTTTCATCAGTCGCGCCACTTCCGCCGCATCATCAATGATGATGCGATAATGACGTCGCGCTTCTTCGCCCAGCGTATGCACAATAAACTCATCAAGCACGCGGAAGTAGTCCGCACTCTCTTTGGGTCCGGTAAGGATCAGCGGCAGAACCTGATCTTTATTCGCCGGGTTCATCAGTATTCCCAGCAGATACAGCAACTCTTCCGCCGTGCCGACGCCGCCTGGGAAGATGATGATACCGTGCGCGATACGAACAAACGCCTCCAGCCGTTTTTCGATATCGGGCATGATGACCAGTTCATTGACCAGCGGGTTAGGCGGTTCCGCCGCAATAATGGACGGCTCTGTCATACCGATAAAACGACTGTCTTTATAGCGCTGTTGCGCGTGGCCTACTGCGGCACCTTTCATTGGGGCTTCCATCGCGCCCGGTCCACAGCCGGTGCAAATGTTCAGCTCACGCAGACCTAGCTGGGTGCCAACGCGGCGCGCATACAGGTACTCATTTTCGTTAATGGAGTGACCGCCCCAGCACACCACCATATTCGGCGCTTCCCCGACGTGCAGCGCACGGGCGTTACGCAGAATGGAGAACACAAGGTTGGTGATGTGGACAGAACTGTCGAGATTAAGACGCTGCAAACGGCCTGCGTTATGCATCTGGCCGTTTACAAAAAGAATGTCGCGCAGCACGGCAAACAGGTTGGCCTGCAGAGCACGGATAATACGGCCGTCAACAAAAGCGTCTTCAGGTGGGTTAATCAATTCTAACTTCACGCCACGCTCGCGACGGAGTACGTTGATGTCGAAATTTTCAAAACGAGACAGCAGCTCTTTGCTGTTGTCGGTCAAACTGCCGGAGTTCAGTACAGCAAGAGAACAGTTACGAAACAGTTGATAAAGGTCGCTGCTGGCGGTGCGTTTAAGCATATCGACTTCCAGCTGCGACAACATGTCCATTGAGCCAAGCGGGCTAATATGTGTAATCAAGTAAACTCCTTATGGGACGCAACACGTCATTCCCTAATGATTACAATAGCGCTGGCTTATGACCTTTCACAACCTTGCGCGCGGAATCCGGCGCGCAAAATTGAGAAAAAAAGATTACTGACGGACCAGTCTTCCGATGGCAGGCACGAAATCAGTGTTGGTACGCCAGGGGTTAATATCCAGGCCGCCGCGTCGTGTGTAGCGCGCGTAGACACTCAGTTTCTCCGGCTGGCAGAAGCGCAAAATGTCGTTGAAAATCCGCTCCACACACTGTTCGTGGAACTCATTGTGATGGCGGAAAGAGACCAGGTAACGTAGCAATTTCTCACGATCAATTTTTCGGCCGCGATACTGAATTTGTATGGAGCCCCAGTCTGGCTGGTGAGTGATCAGGCAGTTAGATTTCAACAAGTGGCTGACCAGCGTCTCTTCTACCACTTTTTCGCCACTGGCGGCATTTTCCAGATAGTCGGTGCTGAACTGATAGTTATCAATAGCGATATCCTGATCGTCGATGCAGCTACCGTGGAAATGAGCGATGGGTAGTCCTTCCAGTTCATCAAGCCGGTACAACGCAACGCTGACATCGCCCTGGGCGCAGGCGCGCAGATCGTTTTCCAGCGTTCGGCGGACATCCTCCCAACGCTCAAAGCGTGTCTGGTTAAAGCTGTTCAGGTAGAGCTTAAAGCTTTTTGATTCAATCAGATTGAGGCTGGTGTAATCCAGCTCGACATGACCCACGGCGACTTGCGGCAACCCTTTCGCATTCAGCCATGACAGTTCATACAACGTCCAGATATCCGCGCCGTGAAAAGGCAGATTATCTGCTTTTAAATCCAGCGGATCGCGATTCAGGCTGCGCGGGACGCCCTGCAACAAACTTGCGTCGTAAATATCCCGATAATCTGTTGATTTACCGAGAGTCAGGCCGTCAAGCGCCTGATGGTTTTCATAAGAAGACATGTTTCACCGTCATAAACCAGATACACTATGCGTCAAGTGTATCCTGGCTTTTGTTAAGAGAGAAATCGGTGGACGAACAGACAGCACAGGCCCTGAAGGCCTTTACAACACGCTATTGTGATGCATGGCATGAAAAACATGACAGTTGGCCGTTGAGCGAAGAACTCTACGGCGTTCCTTCACCTTGTGTTATTTCTTCAACCGGTGAGGCGGTGTACTGGCAGCCGCAACCTTTTGAAGGAGAGGCGAATGTAAACGCCGTTGAACGGGCTTTTGATATTGTGATACAACCAGCAATTCATTCGTTTTATACCACCCAGTTCGCCGGGGATATGCACGCGCAATTTGCCGATCAGACATTGACGCTGTTGCAAACCTGGAGTGTGGATGATTTCAGACGAGTTCAGGAAAACCTGATCGGTCATCTGGTCACACAGAAACGTCTCAAGTTATCACCGACGCTTTTTATTGCCACCCTGGAAAATGAACTCGAGGTCATTTCAGTGTGCAATCTTTCTGGAGAAGTATGCAAAGAGACGCTGGGCACGCGTAATCGCCACGTGCTGGCCGCTTCTCTTGCGGAATTTCTCACTCAACTTAAGCCTCTTCTGTAATCCCTGTCGCCCATTTCTTTGTGAGAGATCTCTTACAAACCCTGTAAGAGATCGCCAGGATATAAGTAAATACTTAACCCTATAAAACTTTATTAAATAAATATTAATCAATAACTTATTTATTTTTTGCTCACTTTCAAATGAAAATATCCTTAAGGTATTGCCTGTAAGCGCCTTGTAAGACATGACGAAACAGGCGATTCTATGTCCGTCGACAAGGAGTCGCACACCGAAGTGAACATCAGGATGATGACACTTCAACAGGACACACCAGGACGGTGTAGCAAGGAAAGGCTTCAGGATGAAGTGAAGAGGATAGCGCAGGATGCGTTAAAGGACACCTCCAGGAGGGAGAACGAGAGCCGGTCGGGACGTTCGGTGGGTTAGGATGACCGGGAAACTTCAGGATGAAGTTGATCGCACCGGGGTGGTGTGAAGCAGGATGCTAATGTTCAGGATGAACAGGTCGTAAGACCACAGGAAAAGTTGTCATGGATGAGCAGGGAGCACCAAAAGTAGCTGGATTGCTGCGAAACGAACCGGGAGCACTGTTTTTACAGTGCTCCCTTTTTTTATTTGCCCGTCTATAAATGCTATTCTTCGCGCCAGTTTTTCATCAATGAGGTTTTTATCGTGACGACTCATGAACGTGTGCGCCAGCAGTTACATGCGCTTGAAGCTTTACTGCGTGAACATCAACACTGGAGAATGGATGAACCACAATCTCACCTGTTTACCAGCACACAGCCTTTTTGTATGGATACCATGGCGCCTGTCGAATGGTTGCAATGGGTGCTAATCCCCCGTATGCATGCGTTGATCGACGACGCGCAGCCGCTCCCGGACGCTTTTGCTATCGCCCCTTATTATGAAATGGCGCTGGAGGCCGATCATCCGCAGCGCGAAATACTCCTGCAGGCGTTGCAGGAACTGGATGCGTTGTTCACGAGCGATAAAGCCTGATGCTGGAAATTCTTTACCAGGATGAGTGGCTGGTTGCTGTGAATAAGCCCTCCGGTTGGTTAGTGCACCGTAGCTGGCTGGATCGCGATGAAAAAGTCGTGGTGATGCAAACGGTGCGTGACCAGATTGGTCAGCATGTCTTTACCGCTCATCGACTCGACAGACCCACCTCCGGCGTACTGCTGATGGGGTTATCCAGCGAAGCCGGGCGTCGGCTTGCGCAGCAATTTGAACAGCACCAAATTCAGAAACGCTACCATGCGATTGTCCGTGGCTGGTTAATGGATGACGCTGTACTGGACTACCCGCTGGTGGAAGAGCTGGATAAAATTGCCGATAAGTTTGCCCGTGATGATAAAGGCCCGCAGCCTGCGGTGACGCATTATCGTGGTCTGGCGACTGTTGAAATGCCGGTGGCGACCGGGCGTTACCCCACGACCCGTTATGGTTTAGTCGAGCTTGATCCCAAAACAGGTCGCAAGCACCAGCTCCGACGCCATCTGGCGCATTTGCGCCATCCCATTATTGGTGACAGCAAACACGGCGATTTGCGCCAGAACCGCAGTGCGGCAGAGCATTTTGGTTGCCAGAGATTGATGCTGCATGCGAGCCAGCTTGCGCTGACACATCCATTCACTGGCGAACCGCTGACGATTCGTGCCGGGCTGGATGCGGTCTGGATGCAGGCATTATCACAGTTTGGCTGGCGCGGACTTCTCCCTGAGAATGAAAGGGTTGAGTTTAGTGAGCCGTCCAGTCAGGATGAGCATCATCAGGTTTAATTCAGGGAGAAAATCGTCATGGCGGAAATTGGTATTTTTGTCGGCACAATGTATGGAAACGCGTTGCTGGTTGCGGAGGAGGCGGAAGCTATCCTTACCGCGCAGGGTCATAAGGCTAAGGTGTTTGAAGATCCCGAGTTGACCGACTGGCAGCCGTATCAGGATAAAGTCGTTCTGGTGGTCACCTCAACGACAGGTCAGGGCGATCTTCCCGACAGTATTGTGCCGTTGTTCCAGGGCATCAAAGAGAGTCTCGGCTTTCAGCCAAATCTGCGCTATGGCGTGATTGCATTGGGTGACAGTAGCTACACCAATTTCTGTAACGGCGGTAAGCAATTTGACGCGTTATTGCAGGAACAAAGCGCGCAACGGGTGGGAGAAATGTTGCTGATTGATGCTGGCGAACATCCGGAACCCGAAAGCGAATCAAATCCCTGGGTTGAACACTGGGGCACGCTACTTTCCTGAATCCAGACCCCTAATGAGGGGGTCTCCTGTCTTTTGCCATTCAACAAAACGTTATGCACCGGATGATGCCTGTGACGTTCAGTTTGCGCGAGCGTTAAACATCTGCAGCAAAAGCTGCGGGTGGTGCGCGTAATGACGCCGGTCCGATGCAGTACCTGATCCCTAACTGGACATTCGACAACAAGCGCCCGTGCATGGTGCGTTAAGCAAGGTGCCGGTTTCGAAGGGAACCGGCAGTTTTTATCACTAAACCAAGTGTATGCTTAACAGAGTCGACCTGTATTAAGGATGCTTTATGAAAATAGTGATCGCGCCGGACTCATATAAGGAAAGTTTGAGTGCTCTTGAAGTGGCGACCGCCATTGAGCAGGGGTTTCGCGAAATCTGGCCTGACGCGGATTACGTGAAGATTCCGGTTGCTGACGGTGGAGAAGGGACGGTCGAGGCTATGGTTGAGGCGACGGCGGGGCGAATTGTACATGTTAAGGTGACGGGACCTCTGGGTAAGCCTGTTGACGCATTTTACGGGTTGTCTGGCGATGAGCGCTCAGCCTTCATCGAAATGGCTGCCGCCAGCGGTCTGGAACACGTCCCGCCAGGACTGCGCGATCCGCTCAAAACGACTTCGTGGGGGACGGGTGAGCTTATTCGCTACGCCTTAGATGCAGGCGTCGAACACATCATAATTGGCCTTGGCGGTAGCGCCACGAATGATGGCGGCGCGGGCATGATGCAGGCGCTGGGCGCAAGATTACTGGATTCTCAACAAAACGAGATAGCGGCGGGCGGCGCAGCGCTGGAAGCACTGGCACAGATCGATATCAGTCAACTGGATACACGCCTTGCCGCGTGCCACATTGACGTGGCGTGCGATGTGACTAACCCATTAACCGGAAACGAGGGGGCGTCGGCTGTATTTGGCCCACAGAAAGGGGCGACGCCGGAAATGATCTCTCGCCTGGATAAGGCACTGGCGCACTATGCGCAGTTGATTGCCCGCGATCTGGATGTTGATGTCTCTGAGCTTGCTGGTGGTGGTGCTGCGGGGGGGATGGGGGCCGCCCTGTACGCGTTTTGTGGCGCTGAATTACGTAGTGGGATTGAGATAGTGACTGATGCTCTGCATCTGGATGCCTGTGTCATTGATGCGGATTTGGTGATCACCGGGGAAGGGCGTATCGACAGCCAGACAATTCATGGCAAAGTCCCCGTTGGCGTCGCCAGCATCGCGAAACGTTACAATAAGCCGGTGATAGGCATTGCCGGGAGTTTAACGGCAGACGTCGGCGTGGTGCACCAACATGGCATCGATGCCGTATTTAGCGTGATTTATAACATTTGCACTCTGGACGATGCGCTGAAAAATGCTGCCGAGAATGTGCGGATGACCGCGCGAAACGTGGCTGCGACCATCAGATTGGGGCAACGGGTACGCTGATTGTCTGTTGAGGCTGGCTCATCTGGCCTGATGGCTTACATGCCCAGGCCAGATAAGACGCATTGCCATTCAGACTTAACGTTTTATCCCAGCATCTTTTTGGCTTCCCGCGCGACGTTATCCATTTCATCGAGCAGCTCCAGCAGTTCCGGCTCCAGCTCTTCTTCTTTGATTCCGTTACGCAGCTGTTGCTCAATGAACTGACAAAGACTTTTCATGCGCGGTACGCCGCTGTAACCGCAGCTACCATGCAATTTGTGGATTAAATCAACAAGGCCTTCCGGGTTCTCCCCGACCAGTTGTTCTTCAATCTTATTGCGAACCTCCGGCAAAAAGTCGAGCAACATTTGCAGCATATCTCGCGCCAGGGAGGATTTTCCCGCCGCCTGCCTGAGCGCCAGTTGCCAGTCGAGCGTGGCATCCGGGTTGAAGATAAATTCGACCGGTTCGGGCGCCTGTACTCGGTTCGTCACTCCCACTCCTGGCTTGTAGCGCAGCAGCAGGTTGTAAAGCTTCTCTTCTTCAATCGGTTTAGCCAGATAGTCGTTCATCCCAGCACTCAGCAACTTCTCTTTTTGCCCCGCCATAGCATGTGCGGTGACGGCAATAACCGGCGTTTGCTGTTGGTGGGGAAGTTGATGAATCAGTTCGCAGGCGCGAATGCCATCCATATCCGGCATCTGAATATCCATCAGGATCAAATCAAACTGTAGCTGTTTGGCGCGATCCACCGCCTGATGGCCGCTGTCGCAAAGCTCAACGTGCTGCACGCTATCTTCCAGCAAAGCGCCGATAAGCTTCAGGTTGGCGGGGTTATCATCCACCGCCATGACCGACATCGCAATTTTACGTTCATTAACGGGCAGTAACTCGGCGCTTTGGTTCAGATGGCAATATTCGCTCAATACAGGCAGCAAACGGGTGGAGGTCAGCGGTTTTAACAGACAGGCGGCCGCTCCGCCCCGTTTGAGCGCTTCTGCGTTGATTTGGGCGTGGCAAGGCAGCGCCAGCAGCAGGAAATCGGTCATTGATGCTGCTTTTGCCAGTCTTTCATGCTGCATGGTGAGCGGCTCGCGGAGCGTAACCGGCACGCTCAGCAGCAGAATATCGTAGTGATCGATCGGTAAGGCCGAAAATGTCGGGCTATAAATCACTTCAAGCGGTGTATCACTCAGCAGATCCAGTGTGCATTGCGCGGCGGTGGCATTCGGTTCGACATACGCCAGACGTTTCCCCGCCAGGCAGCGGGTCGAGGGGCCATCGCTGATAACGTTAGGGTTGAGATCGAGATTGATATGGAACCAGAAGGTAGAGCCGCGATTAGGCTGGCTGTGGAACGAGATATCCCCGCCCATTTCGTTGACCAGTTTTTGCGTAATCACCAGTCCTAACCCGGTTCCCCCGTGGCGGCGCGAAATGCTGGCGTCTGCCTGGCGGAACGCCTGGAACAACCGCGACTGATCGCGTTCAGGAATACCAATGCCGGTGTCGCGGATCTGCACTTCAATCTGCACCTTGGTGTTACTGAGCGCGCGTTTCTCCACCAGAATATCGATATTACCGCTTTCGGTGAATTTAATGGCGTTCCCCACCAAATTGGTGATCACTTGCTGTAGACGTAGCGGATCGCCAATGACGTTGTCCGGCACGTCATTTTTAATATTGAGCGTTAGCTCCAGCCCTTTATCGTGCGAGGAGTGGGCTAAGAGGGTCACGACTTCATCGAGCGCATTACGCAGCGGGAAGGGAATACTTTCCAGTATCAGTTTGCCTGCTTCCAGCTTGGAGAAGTCGAGCACATCATTAATGATCGCCAGCAGGTTATTCGCCGAACGTTCGATGGTATTCAGGTGATCGCGCTGGGTCGGATTTAGCTCGGTTTTCAACGTCAGACGTGTAAAGCCAATCACGCCATTGAGTGGTGTGCGCAGCTCGTGGGACATGTTCGCCAGAAACTCAGACTTAATGCGCGCAGCCTCCTGGGCACGTTTCTTCGCCAGGTCCAGCTCAACGTTCTGGATCTCCATCTGCTCCAGCGTTTCACGCAGGTCCGAGGTCGCCTGATCAATGTTGTGCTGCATCTCTTCATGATAAGCCGCAAGCGACATGGCCATCGAGTTGATGCCATTTTTCAGCATATCCAGCTCGCCCAGCATGAACCCTTCGACGCGACTGTCGAGCTGCCCCCGGCGGATCCGGTCAACGGTATTCACCATATTACGAATAGGCCCGGTGACGTCGCGCATCAGCCGCCAGCCGAAAATTAACGCGATGCCGATGCAAAACAGCATCATGACGCTGGAAATAAAGATTTCTTTGTACTGCTGTAGTCGCACCGAGCGGAGATCCAGTTCCAGCGCCACATACCCCAACATGTTTTTGGTGTTTTTGGCGTCACTTACCGCAGACTCATCCGGCGAATAGCTCTCGGAAATAATAGGCGTGCGGAGAATCATAATATCCCCGTGGCGGATCGCGCTCAGCCTGCGGGGGAACGGTGTGCCAGTGGCGAGCTGCATGTCTGTCGGGTCGAGGTGAAAATTCGAGGTGACAAACAGCCTGTTGTTTTCATCAAAGACCGAAATCGCCCGCACAATATCGGAATGACGGCGATGCAGGACACTGATCAACTGGCCGATGGATTCGCGGTTCTGCAGATTCATGCCATATTCGCTGGAGACCGCAAGGGGTTCGATAATGCTGGCACCGGCATCTTCCAGTTGACGCTGCAAGTCGTGATAGCGATGCACGACGAAAAAGATACTGAGCAGTAAACCAATAAGGACAGTCGGTGCCAGGATCAGAATCATCATGCGTGCGCGCAGGCTGTAGTTGGTCATGGAGTTCCGTTATGGGACAATTAGGGTCACACTGTTAAATTGAGAAAAATCTCGTCGATGGCGCAATTCTACTCTGCAAAACGACGCGTGACGACGCGTCAGATCATAACCGTTACAGTCAATGACCTGGATCCCTTTGGCCAGGGCGTTGCTCGCCACAACGGTAAAGCCTTGTTTATCCAGGGATTACTGCCGCAAGAAAGCGCTGAAGTCGTTATTACCGAAGAGAAAAAACAGTACGCCCGCGCCCAGGTTAAACGTCGTCTGAAAGAGAGTCCGGAGCGTGAAACACCACGCTGTCCGCATTTTGGCGTCTGCGGCGGATGTCAGCAACAACATGCCAGCATTGCCCTGCAACAGCAAAGCAAAAGTGCGGCGCTCGCGCGTTTAATGAAAAATGAGGTTTCTGAAGTCATTGCCGGTTCTGCGTGGAATTATCGTCGTCGCGCGCGGCTGAGCCTGAACTATCAACCCAAAACGCAGCATCTCCAGATGGGATTTCGCAAAGCCAATTCCAGTGACATTGTTGAAGTGACGCAGTGTCCGGTTTTGGTGCCCCAGCTAGAGGCATTGTTGCCCAGTCTCAGGGCATGCCTTGCCGATCTACAGGCCATTCGCCATCTTGGCCATGTTGAGCTGGTACAGGCAGAGAATGGCACGTTGATGATCCTGCGTCATACCGGACCATTAAGCGCGGCAGACAAAGAAAAACTGGAACGCTTTTCGCATTCTGAGGGACTGTTTCTGTTTCTGGCGCCTCAAAGCGACATACTTGAGCCGATTTCCGGGGAGGCGCCCTGGTACGATTCAAACGGGCTACGCTTAACCTTCAGTCCACGTGACTTTATCCAGGTTAACGCCGGGGTAAACCAACTGATGGTCGCGCGAGCGCTGGAGTGGCTGGATATCCAGCCTCAAGATCGCGTGTTAGATCTTTTCTGCGGCATGGGCAATTTTACCCTGCCATTGGCAACGCGCGCGCGTCACGTGGTGGGGGTAGAAGGCGTGCCCGCGTTGGTAGAAAAAGGGCGTGAAAATGCGTTGCGCAACGGATTACACAATGTGACATTCTTTCACGAGAATCTCGAAGACGATGTTACTCAGCAGCCGTGGGCGGCTGAAGGTTTCGACAAAATCTTGCTTGATCCAGCTCGCGCTGGGGCTGCAGGCGTGATGCAACATATTATAAAATTGAACCCTGACCGCATTGTTTATGTATCCTGTAACCCAGCCACGTTGGCTCGTGATAGCGAAGCGTTGTTGAGCGCAGGTTATCAAATTCAGCGGCTGGCTATGCTCGACATGTTCCCTCACACTGGGCACCTGGAGTCGATGGTGTTGTTTGAGCAGTTGTAATGAATCACGGTTTGCCGACGTTGGCAGACCGGGTCCCTTAAGGAGAGGCAATGGTTGCGGTAAGAAGTGCACATCTTAATAAAGCGGGTGAATTTGATCCGAAAAAATGGATCGCGAGTCTGGGAATCACCAGCCAGTCGTCGTGTGAGCGCTTAGCCGAAACCTGGGCGTATTGCCTGCAACAGACACAGGGACACCCGGATGCCGAGTTGTTGCTGTGGCGTGGCGTGGAGATGGTGGAAATTCTCTCCATGCTGAGTATGGATATCGACACGTTGCGGGCTGCGCTGTTGTTCCCTCTGGCGGATGGCAATGTTGTTAGTGAAGATGTTCTGCGTGAGAGCGTAGGTAAGTCCATAGTTAATCTTATTCATGGTGTACGCGACATGGCGGCAATCCGCCAGCTTAAAGCGACGCACACCGATTCCGTCTCCTCTGAACAGGTTGATAACGTTCGCCGGATGCTGCTGGCGATGGTGGATGATTTCCGCTGCGTAGTCATCAAGCTGGCGGAACGTATTGCGCATCTGCGTGAAGTGAAAGACGCGCCGGAAGACGAACGCGTGTTGGCGGCAAAAGAGTGCACCAACATCTACGCGCCGCTGGCGAACCGCTTAGGGATCGGGCAGCTGAAATGGGAGCTGGAAGATTACTGCTTCCGTTATCTGCACCCGGCAGAATACAAACGCATTGCCAAACTGCTGCATGAACGGCGCATTGACCGCGAACACTACATCGACGAGTTTGTCGGTCATCTGCGTGCGGAAATGAAGACCGAAGGCGTGAAAGCGGAGGTGTACGGTCGCCCGAAACACATCTACAGCATCTGGCGCAAAATGCAGAAAAAGCAGTTGTCGTTTGATGAACTGTTCGATGTGCGTGCCGTACGCATCGTGGCGGAGCGTTTACAGGATTGCTACGCCGCACTGGGGATTGTGCACACGCACTATCGCCATCTCCCCGATGAATTTGACGACTACGTCGCCAATCCGAAACCCAATGGTTATCAGTCTATCCATACCGTTGTGCTTGGGCCGGGTGGAAAAACCATAGAAATCCAGATTCGTACCCGACAGATGCATGAAGATGCTGAACTGGGCGTCGCAGCGCACTGGAAGTACAAAGAGGGAACTGCTTCGGGGGCGGCAGCTCGTTCTGGTCACGAAGACCGGATCGCCTGGCTGCGTAAGCTGATTGCCTGGCAGGAAGAGATGGCGGATTCCGGCGAAATGCTGGACGAAGTACGCAGCCAGGTCTTTGATGACCGGGTGTATGTCTTTACCCCGAAAGGCGATGTGGTGGACTTGCCCGCAGGCTCTACGCCGCTCGACTTTGCTTACCATATCCACAGTGATGTAGGGCACCGCTGCATTGGGGCGAAAATCGGCGGTCGTATTGTGCCGTTTACCTATCAGTTGCAGATGGGCGATCAGATAGAAATCATCACCCAGAAGCAGCCAAACCCCAGCCGTGACTGGCTCAACCCGAACCTGGGCTATGTCACTACCAGCCGTGGCCGGTCAAAAATTCATGCCTGGTTCCGCAAGCAAGACAGGGACAAAAACATTCTTGCGGGTCGTCAGATCCTTGACGACGAACTGGAACATTTGGGCATCAGCCTGAAAGAAGCGGAAAAGCATCTGCTGCCACGCTACAGCTTTAACGAGCTGGATGAACTGTTGGCGGCCATTGGCGGAGGGGATATCCGTCTGAACCAGATGGTGAACTTCCTGCAGTCACAGTTCAATAAACCCAGTGCCGCCGAACAGGATGCTGCCGCGCTGAAACAGCTGCAGCAGAAAGCGCATGCGCCGCAGAACCGTCGCAAAGATGATGGTCGGGTGGTGGTGGAAGGTGTAGGGAATCTGATGCACCACATTGCCCGCTGCTGCCAGCCGATTCCGGGCGACGAGATCGTCGGGTTCATCACCCAGGGGCGCGGCATTTCCGTACACCGTGCGGACTGCGAGCAGTTGACGGAACTGCGTTCCCACGCGCCGGAGCGGATTGTCGATGCGGTCTGGGGCGAAAGTTATTCCGCTGGTTATTCGCTGGTTGTGCGTGTTCAGGCCAACGATCGCAGCGGGCTGTTACGCGACATCACCACCATTCTGGCGAACGAAAAAGTGAACGTACTGGGCGTTGCCAGTCGCAGTGATACGAAGCAACAGCTTGCCACCATTGATATGACCATCGAGATTTACAACCTGCAGGTACTGGGCCGCGTGCTCGGTAAGCTGAACCAGGTGCCGGATGTGATCGACGCACGTCGTTTGCACGGAAGTTAATTTTAATCTTTAGGCCGGATAAGGCATTAGCCGCTATCCGGCATTTTTTTGCCTGATGGCGACGCGAGACGTTTTGTCAGGCCAACATGGGTTACAACTCTCAGGATCTCACATGAATCAAATAGACCGCCTGCTCGGCATCATGAAGCGTTTGCGTGACCCGGAAAATGGCTGTCCGTGGGATAAAGAGCAAACTTTTGCCACCATTGCGCCGCATACGCTGGAAGAAACTTACGAAGTGCTGGATGCCATTGCCCGCGAAGATTTTGACGATCTGCGCGGTGAATTGGGCGATCTGTTATTTCAGGTGGTGTTCTACGCCCAGATGGCGCAGGAAGAGGGGCGATTCGATTTTAACGATATTTGCGCCGCCATTAGCGACAAACTTGAACGCCGCCATCCGCATGTGTTTGCCGATGCGAGCGCCAATACCAGTACTGAAGTGCTTACCCGCTGGGAGCAGATCAAAACGGAAGAACGCGCCGGTAAAGCACAGCTTTCGGCACTGGATGATATTCCCCGCAGTTTACCGGCATTAATGCGCGCGCAAAAAATTCAGAAACGCTGTTCAAATGTTGGCTTTGACTGGACTACGCTCGGACCGGTCGTCGACAAGGTTTACGAAGAGATTGACGAGGTCATGTTTGAGGCGCGGCAGGCCGTTGTAGACCAGGCTAAACTGGAGGAGGAAATGGGCGATTTGCTGTTTGCTACAGTGAATATGGCTCGCCATTTAGGCACCAAAGCGGAGACGGCGTTACAAAAAGCGAACGAAAAATTCGAACGTCGCTTTCGGGAGGTTGAACGCATTGTCGCAGCCCGAGGTCTGGAAATGACTGGGGTAGATTTGGAAACCATGGAAGAGGTCTGGCAGCAGGTAAAACGCCAGGAAATTGATCTCTAAGGAATTTAAGCGGTCAAGGGCGTTTTGTGTGATTTTTTAAATAACAAGCTCTTGATTTGCGTCAAAAACATTTAGCCCAAAGGGGCTATTTTCTCACTCCCAATATGAATGTGAGCCTGATGAAGAGGAGGAATAATGAAAGTTTGTGGCGTACGTCATGTTCGGGTATACTGCTTTCCCGTCCTGGTTATTCCATCGTCTTTTAAACCTAACTTCTCAGGTTCAGCATGACAACGAACTATATTTTTGTGACCGGCGGGGTTGTATCCTCTCTGGGAAAAGGCATTGCCGCAGCCTCCCTCGCAGCCATTCTTGAAGCCCGTGGTCTCAATGTGACCATGATGAAACTGGATCCGTATATCAACGTCGATCCGGGCACGATGAGCCCAATCCAACACGGGGAAGTGTTCGTTACTGAAGACGGCGCTGAAACCGATCTGGACCTGGGGCACTACGAGCGTTTCATCCGCACCAAAATGAGCCGCCGCAACAACTTCACCACAGGTCGTATCTACTCCGACGTTTTGCGTAAAGAGCGCCGTGGCGATTATCTTGGCGCAACCGTACAGGTTATCCCGCACATCACGAATGCGATTAAAGAGCGCGTTCTGGAAGGCGGCGAAGGTCATGATGTTGTACTGGTCGAAATCGGCGGTACGGTGGGTGATATCGAATCACTTCCGTTCCTTGAAGCGATTCGGCAGATGGCCGTAGAGATTGGCCGCGAGCATACGCTGTTTATGCATCTGACGCTGGTTCCGTATATGGCAGCGGCAGGCGAAGTCAAAACTAAACCGACTCAACACTCTGTAAAAGAGCTGCTTTCTATCGGTATTCAGCCAGATATCCTGATTTGCCGATCCGATCGTGCTGTACCGGCGAATGAACGTGCGAAGATTGCATTGTTCTGTAACGTACCGGAAAAAGCGGTGATTTCTCTGAAAGATGTCGATTCCATCTATAAAATTCCAGGCCTGTTGAAATCTCAGGGGCTGGACGATTATATTTGTAAACGATTCAGCTTGAACTGTCCGGAAGCTAATCTGTCAGAATGGGAACAGGTTATCTATGAAGAAGCCAATCCGGCAGGCGAAGTGACGATTGGTATGGTCGGCAAGTACATCGAACTGCCGGACGCCTATAAGTCGGTTATCGAAGCATTGAAACACGGTGGTCTGAAGAATCGTGTCTCCGTCAACATCAAGCTTATCGATTCGCAGGATGTTGAAACGCGTGGCGTCGAAATTCTGAAAGATTTGGATGCTATTCTTATCCCTGGCGGCTTTGGCTACCGTGGTGTAGAAGGTAAGATCGCTACCGCACGCTATGCGCGTGAGAACAATATTCCTTATCTGGGCATTTGCCTGGGTATGCAGGTTGCGTTGATTGAGTTTGCGCGTAACGTCGTCGGTATGGAGAACGCCAACTCGACGGAATTTGTGCCAGACTGTAAGTACCCGGTGGTGGCCCTGATTACCGAATGGCGTGACGAAGACGGTAACGTTGAAGTCCGTACCGAGAAGAGCGATCTGGGCGGCACGATGCGCCTTGGCGCGCAGCAGTGTCAGTTGGACGACGAGAGTCTGGTGCGTAAGCTGTACGGTGCGCCGACGATTGTTGAACGCCATCGCCACCGCTATGAAGTCAACAATATGCTGTTGAAACAAATTGAAGCTGCGGGTCTGCGCGTTGCAGGCCGTTCCGGTGATGATCAGTTGGTCGAGATCATTGAGGTACCGAATCATCCGTGGTTCGTGGCCTGTCAGTTCCATCCGGAATTTACTTCCACGCCACGTGATGGCCACCCGCTGTTTGCGGGCTTTGTGAAAGCCGCCAGCGAGCATCAGAAGCGTCAGGCGAAGTAAGAAGTAAAAAGTTAGAACGGCAACGCGTACCTTAGGTACGCGTTGTTTGTCTGGAGTTTTAGTTTAACTTGTACTGAGGAAAATCTAATGTCCAAAATCGTTAAAGTCATCGGTCGTGAAATCATCGACTCCCGTGGTAACCCGACTGTTGAAGCCGAAGTACACCTGGAGGGTGGTTTCGTAGGTATGGCAGCTGCTCCGTCAGGTGCTTCTACTGGTTCCCGCGAAGCGCTGGAACTGCGCGATGGCGACAAATCCCGTTTCATGGGTAAAGGCGTTCTGAAAGCTGTTGGCGCGGTTAACGGCCCGATCGCTCAGGCTCTCCTTGGCAAAGACGCCAAAGATCAGGCTGGCATCGACAAGATAATGATCGACCTGGACGGTACTGAAAACAAATCCAACTTCGGTGCGAACGCTATTTTGGCTGTGTCTCTGGCTAACGCCAAAGCTGCTGCTGCCGCTAAAGGCATGCCGCTGTACGAGCACATTGCTGAGCTGAACGGTACTCCGGGCAAATACTCTATGCCGGTTCCGATGATGAACATCATCAACGGTGGTGAGCACGCTGACAACAACGTTGATATCCAGGAATTCATGATTCAGCCGGTTGGTGCGAAAACCCTGAAAGAAGCCGTACGTATGGGTTCTGAAGTGTTCCACAACCTGGCGAAAGTGCTGAAAGCTAAAGGCATGAACACTGCTGTTGGCGACGAAGGCGGCTATGCGCCGAACCTGGGTTCCAACGCCGAAGCGCTGGCAGTTATTGCTGAAGCGGTTAAAGCAGCAGGTTACGAGCTGGGCACCGACATCACTCTGGCGATGGACTGTGCAGCGTCTGAATTCTACAAAGACGGTAAATACGTTCTGGCTGGCGAAGGCAACAAATCTTTCACCTCTGAAGAATTTACCCACTTCCTGGAAGACCTGACTAAACAGTACCCGATCGTTTCCATCGAAGACGGTCTGGACGAGTCTGACTGGGATGGTTTCGCATACCAGACTAAAGTTATGGGCGACAAACTTCAGTTAGTTGGTGACGACCTGTTCGTAACTAACACCAAAATCCTGAAACGTGGTATCGACAACGGTATCGCTAACTCCATCCTGATCAAATTCAACCAGATCGGTTCTCTGACCGAAACTCTGGCTGCGATCAAAATGGCGAAAGACGCTGGCTACACCGCTGTGATCTCTCACCGTTCTGGCGAAACTGAAGATGCGACCATCGCTGACCTGGCTGTTGGTACTGCTGCTGGCCAGATCAAAACCGGTTCTATGAGCCGTTCTGACCGTGTTGCTAAATACAACCAGCTGATTCGTATCGAAGAAGCGCTGGGTGAAAAAGCACCGTACAACGGTCGTAAAGAGATCAAAGGTCAGTAATCTGAACCTTACCTCTTAAGAAAAAACCCGCTTCGGCGGGTTTTTTTATCTCTGCACTACAGCAGCAGCGGTAGCGTCGCGCTGGCTGTTTGTTGGCTTACATTGCTATAACCCTCGTCCAGCGCAATCAGCGACGTGGTGAGCAGTTCAACTAACAGCATGACCCCGACTTTGGCATTCAGCGCCCCGGCGCTCAGAGGCCCTTCAGGTTTGGCGGCCACCAACTGGAAGTCACTCAATGAGCCCAGCGGGCTACGCGGCGTATTACTCAGGACCAGCACCGGAGCTCCGCGTTTGCGGGCAAGTTTAACCACATGCAGCAAATCGCGGGTCGAGCCTGAACTGGAGATCGCTACCACCAGCGCCTCATTTGACAGCGTCGCGGCATTCATGGCGGCACGATGCATATCGCTGAACAACTGCGCAGGTTTACCGAGTCGCAGGAGCTTGTAATGCAAATATTCCCCAAGAATCGCACTGGCGGCAACGCCATAGATCTGCACAGAGTGTGCCTGATGCAGCGCAAGCGCGGCTTTTTCCAGCATTGTTCTGTCGAGTAATTTTGCCGTGTCCTGCAATGCCTGCACAGACTCACTGACGACGTTATCAATCTCATCGCCGCTCTGATGAGCGGGTTGCCCCTGCTGAATATCCAGCGCCAGCGCCATCTTAAATTCGTTATAGCCTTTACATCCCAGCGTGCGGCATAAGCGCGTCACGCTCGCCTCGCTGGTCTCACTCTCACGCGCCAGTTCGGTAATCGTCAGGTAAAGCACTCTGGCCGGGTCGTTCAGGACAAACTCTCCCAACTTTTGCTGAGTCGGGCTGTATCCGGAGACCCCCTGGCGCAGCCTCAGCAGCAGATTTTCATTTTCTGACATGCAAGATCCTTAATGTGTTTCTCTGCGGCTAGTGTGGCGGAAACCAGGGGATCGACGCCAGTCATTTTAAAAAAGTATGATCCGCTTCCTGATTTATGGTGATAATTTTCACTTTAATTTATTTATATGGTAAAAATTTTCATCTGTTGATGGGGAAGTGAAAAAATGATGCAAATATTCAGTGGTGCCTCCTCGGGTGCCTGGTTTGAAAAGGCGCAGCGGTTCGGTAAATCGTTCATGTTGCCGATTGCGGTGTTGCCTGCTGCGGGCTTGTTGTTGGGGATCGGTGGCGCGCTCTCGAATCCGAATACCATTACAGCCTATCCGTTTTTGGATATTGGCTGGCTACAGGCCATTTTTACGATCATGAGCAGCGCGGGCTCGATTGTGTTTGCTAACCTCTCGGTGCTGTTTGCCGTTGGGGTCGCAGTAGGGCTGGCGAAAACCGATAAAGGTACCGCAGGGCTTGCGGCGCTGCTGGCGTTTTTAGTGATGAACGCCACGATCAACGCCTTGCTGATCCTGACCGATACACTGGCGCTCGAAAATCCTGGCGCGGTTGGGCAGGGGATGACGCTGGGCATCCAGACCCTGGAAACGGGGGTCTTCGGCGGTGTGGTTATTGGTCTGGTGACCTGTGTACTGCATCAGCGCTTCAACAAAATTGCATTGCCGCAGTTCCTGGGCTTTTTTGGCGGCTCACGCTTTGTACCGATCATCAGTTCGCTGGCGGCGATACTGGTGGGTGCGGCAATGACCGTCGTGTGGCCGCATTTCCAGAAACTGATTTTTGGCCTTGGCGGGCTGGTGGATGCGACAGGGTATCTGGGGACGTTTCTGTACGGTTTTATTCTGCGAATGCTCGGCCCGTTTGGTCTGCACCATATCTTCTATCTTCCCTTCTGGACGACGGCACTGGGAGGGAGTGAAATCGTCAATGGTCAACTGATTGAAGGCACGCAGCGTATTTTCTTCGCCCAGCTAGCTGACCCCACTGTCCAACAGTTTTACATTGGTACCTCGCGCTTTATGTCCGGTCGCTTTATCACCATGATGTTCGGCCTGATTGGCGCGTGCCTGGCGATGTATCACACGGCAAACTCGGAGAACAAAAAACGGGTTGCCGGGTTGCTGTTATCTGCTGCGCTGACCTCCTTCCTCACGGGGATCACCGAGCCGATTGAGTTCTCCTTCCTGTTTGTGGCGCCGGTTCTGTATGTCATTCATGCCTTCTTCGATGGGCTGGCGTTTATGATCGCGCATATTTTGCATATCACGATCGGTCAGACGTTCTCTGGAGGGTTTATCGATTTCATTCTCTTTGGCGTGCTGCAGGGCGAAGCTAAAACGCACTGGATGTACGTACCGTTGGTCGGCGTACCGTGGTTCTTCCTGTACTACTTTACGTTCCGCTACCTGATTAACCGCTTTGGTTTTCTGACGCCGGGGCGTGAGAAAGAGACAACGGTGGACAGTGTGCTTTCGCAAAGCGAACGCGCGGCGGCAGTGATTGCCGGACTGGGCGGCAAAGACAATCTTGAGGAAGTGGACTGCTGTGCAACGCGTTTGCGTGTCACGGTCAAAGAGGGCGCAAAGGTGGATGAAGCGGCGTTGAAAGCGACCGGCGCGCGTGGCGTCATCCTGCGTGGTAACGGTGTCCAGGTTATTTATGGCCCGCACGTCACGATCATCAAAAATGAAATTGAAGAGACATTATCGCAATGAAAACTGTACTGGATAACCTGAAAGGCAAACTCGTCGTCTCCTGCCAGGCGCTGGAACATGAACCCCTACACAGCCCGTTTATTATGTCGCGCATGGCGCTGGCGGCAGCACAGGGCGGAGCGGTAGCGATCCGTGCGAACAGTGTGGTGGATATTGCCGCCATCAAACAGCAGGTCTCTTTGCCGGTGATTGGCATCATCAAACGTGATTACCCGGACAGCGAGGTCTTCATTACCGCCACGATGAAAGAAGTGGATGAGCTGATGAGCGTGGGTCCGGAAATTATTGCTCTCGACGCCACCGCGCGCCCGCGCCCTGGTGGGCAAACGCTGGAGGCGCTGGTTGCGCAGATCCGTTCCCGCTATCCGGTGGTTTTACTGATGGCGGATATTGCCAGCGTAGAAGAAGCGGTCACGGCGCAGGCGCTGGGGTTCGACTGCGTAGGGACCACGCTCTATGGTTACACCGCAGAGACTGCAAGCCACCGGTTACCGGAGAATGACTGTCGCTTTTTACGCGATGTACTGGCTGCTGTATCGGTCCCGGTGGTGGCGGAAGGTAATGTCGAAACGCCTGAACTGGCAGCGCGTTGCCTTGCGTTAGGCGCACACACCGTTGTGGTGGGCGGCGCAATCACCCGTCCGCAGCAGATAACGGAGCGCTTTATTGCGGCAATCACAGCCTAAAGCACCGATGGGGCATGATACTTTGGCGGGGATCTGCGATAATTATCGTTTATCCCCACATTGAGATGATTATGCAGTACCCGATTAACGAGATGTTCCAGACCCTGCAAGGTGAGGGTTATTTTACCGGTGTCCCCGCTATTTTCATTCGTTTACAGGGATGCCCGGTTGGCTGTGCCTGGTGCGATACCAAACACACCTGGGATAAGCTTGAGGATCGGGAAGTTTCCCTGTATAGCATCCTGGCAAAAACCAAAGAGAGCGACAAATGGGGCGCGGCGAGCAGTGAAGATCTGCTGGCAGTGATTGGCAGACAGGGTTATACCGCGCGTCATGTGGTGATTACCGGCGGTGAACCCTGCATTCATGATTTGACGCCGCTTACCGAGTTGCTGGAAAAGAACGGTTTCAGCTGCCAGATTGAGACCAGCGGCACCCACGAAGTCCGTTGTACGCCCAATACCTGGGTGACGGTCTCTCCGAAAGTGAATATGCGCGGTGGCTATGACGTGCTTTCACAGGCGCTGGAGCGTGCCAATGAAATCAAACATCCGGTTGGGCGGGTTCGTGATATTGAAGCGCTGGATGAACTGCTGGCCACATTGACCGATGATAAACCGCGTATCATTGCGCTGCAGCCTATCAGTCAGAAAGAAGACGCAACGCGTCTGTGCATTGAAACCTGTATCGCCCGCAACTGGCGTCTCTCTATGCAGACGCACAAATATCTGAATATCGCGTGACTTAAAAGCCGGATGGCGCTGCGCTTATCCGGCCTACAAGGGCGACGAGTTTGTAGGCCGGGTAAGGCGAAGCCGCCACCCGGCAAAAAGCGAAAATCACTCGCCGCGATAAATGCAGCCTGCCGTGCAGGTTTCTTTCACCATCACCGCGCTTAGCAGAGGGACGACAGGTTTAACCTGGTCCCAAATCCAGTGCGCCAGCACCTCGCTGGTCGGATTCTCCAGACCTGGAATATCGTTCAGGTAGTAGTGATCCAGACGATCATATGTCGGTTTGAACGCCGCTTTGAGTTCGGCGAAATCGATGATCCAACCTGTATGTGGATCGACTTCACCGGTAATTTCGAGGCGCACCATGAACGAATGACCGTGCAGACGGCCACATTTATGCCCGGCAGGTACATGCGGCAGGCGGTGGGCGGCTTCGAAGGTGAAATCTTTAAACAGGGTGGTGGTCATGATTAGCTCTCAATGATACGAAAAACCGCCGTAGGGTACCGGAAAGTACATTTTTTATCATTAACTAAAACGGCGCTCAGCCACTGATTAGGTTATTTATCCCGCTTAACTTTTTTATTATGTTTAATTTCATGTGATTAGATAATCGGTTTTGCTGTTAATAAGTATAGTTAAAACAGGTTAGTCCATTTGGTTATTTGTTATTTCCATCCCTTCTTTAATTGTTACTATCCCCGCCGTTAACCTTATCATCAGTTTGGGTTTTATTGCTTAAATCCGCATCGCTTACTGGAACATAACGACGCATGACGACACAGGCCCCACCTTCCGCTTTGCTTCCGCTGAACCCGGAGCAACTGGCCCGCCTTCAGGCGGCCGCGACCGATCTCACGCCTACGCAACTTGCGTGGGTTTCCGGCTATTTCTGGGGCATGCTGAATCAGCAACCCGGTTCAACGGCGACGGCACCCGCACCTGCGGCTGAAATGCCGGGCATCACGCTGATTTGTGCCTCGCAGACGGGCAATGCGCGCCGCGTGGCCGAAGCTCTGCGCGACGATCTGCTGGCGGCAAAACTCCGTGTCACGTTGGTCAACGCGGGCGACTACAAATTCAAACAGATCGCCAATGAAAAACTGCTGATCGTTGTTGCGTCGACGCAGGGGGAAGGGGAGCCAGCAGAAGAAGCTGTCGCACTGCATAAATTCCTGTTCTCGAAAAAAGCGCCAAAACTCGACGGCACCGCTTTCGCCGTATTTGGCCTCGGCGATACCTCCTATGAGTTTTTCTGCCAGTCCGGGAAAGATTTTGACAGTAAACTGGCGGAGCTCGGCGGCGAACGTCTGCTCGACCGCGTTGATGCCGATGTGGAATACCAGCCAGCCGCAAGCGAGTGGCGCGCACGGGTGGTCGAGGTGCTGAAAGCGCGGGCGCCTGTTGCCGCACCTTCAGTGTCGGTCGCGACGGGGGCGGTCAATGACATTCATACCAGCCCGTACACCAAAGAAGCGCCACTTTCCGCGAGCCTTTCCGTTAATCAGAAAATTACTGGCCGCGATTCCGAAAAAGACGTGCGTCATATCGAAATCGATTTAGGCGATTCCGGCCTGCGTTATCAGCCTGGCGATGCGCTGGGCGTCTGGTATCAAAACGATCCTGAACTGGTCAAAGAGATTGTTGAGCTGCTGTGGCTGAAAGGGGATGAACCCGTCACCGTCGAAGGCAAAATTCTGCCGCTTTCAGACGCACTGGCGTGGCATTTTGAACTGACGGTCAACACCGCCAATATCGTTGAAAACTATGCCACGTTAACGCGCAGCGAATCGTTGCTGCCGCTGGTGGGTGATAAAGCCAAATTACAGCATTACGCCGCGACGACTCCGATTGTGGACATGGTGCGTTTCGCGCCAGCGCAACTGGATGCCGGGGTGTTAATCGGCCTGCTGCGTCCGTTGACGCCGCGCCTCTATTCCATCGCGTCGTCGCAGGCGGAGGTGGAGAGCGAAGTCCATATCACGGTCGGTGCGGTGCGTTATGACATCGAGGGGCGTGCCCGCGCGGGTGGGGCGTCAAGCTTCCTCGCCGATCGCGTCGAAGAAGAGGGTGAAGTGCGCGTGTTCATCGAACACAACGACAACTTCCGTCTGCCTGCCAACCCGGAAACGCCGATAATCATGATTGGTCCGGGCACCGGTATCGCGCCGTTCCGTGCCTTTATGCAGCAGCGTGCGGCGGATGAAGCGCCGGGCAAAAACTGGCTGTTCTTTGGTAATCCGCACTTTACGGAAGATTTCCTCTACCAGGTGGAGTGGCAGCGTTACGTCAAAGAGGGTGTGCTGAGTCGCATCGATCTGGCCTGGTCCCGCGACCAAAAACAAAAAATATACGTACAAGACAAACTGCGCGAACAGGGCGCAGAGCTGTGGCGCTGGATCAATGACGGTGCCCACCTTTATGTCTGCGGCGACGCTAATCGCATGGCGAAAGACGTTGAACAGGCTCTGCTGGATGTGATTGCTGAATTCGGTGGTATGGACGCCGAAGCAGCGGATGAATTTTTAAGTGAGCTGCGCGTAGAGCGCCGTTATCAGCGAGATGTCTACTAATGAGCGAAAAACACCCAGGACCTTTAGTGGTCGAAGGCAAACTGACTGATGCCGAGCGCATGAAGCTTCAAAGCAACTATCTGCGCGGCACCATTGCCGAGGATTTGAAAGACGAGCTTACCGGCGGTTTCACTGGTGATAACTTCCTGCTGATCCGCTTCCATGGCATGTATCAGCAGGATGACCGCGATATCCGCGCCGAGCGTGCCGAACAGAAGCTGGAGCCGCGTCATGCGATGCTGCTGCGCTGCCGTCTGCCGGGTGGGGTAATCACCACCAAACAGTGGCAGGCCATTGATAAATTCGCTCATGACAATACGATCTACGGCAGCATCCGTCTGACCAACCGTCAGACCTTCCAGTTCCACGGCATCTTGAAGAAGAACGTGAAGCCAGTGCATCAAATGCTGCACTCGGTGGGGCTGGACGCGCTGGCAACCGCCAACGACATGAACCGTAATGTGCTTTGCACGTCGAACCCGTATGAGTCCGAACTGCACGCCGAAGCCTACGAATGGGCGAAAAAGATCTCTGAGCATCTGCTGCCGCGCACCCGCGCCTACGCGGAGATCTGGCTTGATCAGGAGAAGGTTGCGACCACCGATGAAGAACCGATCCTCGGTCAGACCTATCTGCCGCGTAAGTTCAAAACTACGGTTGTGATCCCGCCGCAGAACGATATCGATCTGCACGCCAACGACATGAATTTCGTGGCGATTGCCGAAAACGGCAAGCTGGTGGGCTTTAACCTGCTGGTCGGCGGTGGGCTTTCCATCGAACACGGCAACAAAAAAACTTACGCCCGTACGGCGAGCGAGTTTGGCTATATTCCACTGGAGCATACGCTGGCGGTGGCGGAAGCGGTGGTCACGACCCAGCGCGACTGGGGCAACCGTACCGACCGTAAAAACGCGAAAACCAAATACACGCTGGAACGTGTAGGCGTTGAGACGTTCAAAGCGGAAGTGGAACGCCGCGCAGGCATTAAATTCGCGCCGATCCGCCCGTATGAGTTTACCGGACGAGGCGATCGTATCGGTTGGGTGAAAGGCATCGACAATAAATGGCATCTGACGCTGTTTATTGAGAACGGCCGTATTCTGGATTATCCGGGGCGTCCGTTGAAAACGGGTCTGCTGGAGATTTCTAAGATCCACAAAGGCGAGTTTCGTATCACCGCCAACCAGAATCTGATCATCGCCGGGGTGCCTGAGAGCCAGAAAGCGAAGATCGAAAAACTGGCGCGCGACAGCGGTCTGATGGACTCAGTCACGCCGCAGCGCGAAAACTCAATGGCCTGCGTGTCGTTCCCGACCTGTCCACTGGCGATGGCGGAAGCAGAACGTTTCCTGCCGACGTTTATCGATAATATCGACACGCTGATGGCGAAGCACGGCGTCAGCGACGAACATATTGTGATGCGTGTGACGGGGTGTCCGAACGGTTGCGGTCGCGCCATGCTGGCAGAAGTCGGCCTGGTCGGGAAAGCGCCGGGGCGTTACAACCTGCACCTGGGCGGTAATCGCATCGGAACGCGCATCCCGCGGATGTTCAAAGAGAATATCACCGAGCCGGAGATTCTGGCCTCTCTTGATGAACTGATTGGGCGCTGGGTGAAAGAGCGTGAAGCGGGTGAAGGCTTCGGTGATTTTACCGTACGTGCCGGCATCATTCGTCCGGTGCTCGATCCGGCGAGAGATTTCTGGGAATAGTGCGGTTTGTTGCCCGGTGGCGCTGCGCTTACCGGGCCTACGGATTGTGTAGGCCTGATAAGCGTAGCGCCATCAGGCATGGCGAACAGTGAGGTAACGATGTCTAAACCTGATCTAAACATGCTTAACGAACTGCCGAAAGTTGAGCGGGTGATGGCGCTGGCGCAAATCAACAGCCAGCTGGAAAAGCTCGACGCTGAAGGGCGCGTGGCCTGGGCGCTGGAAAATCTGCCCGGCGAATACGTGCTCTCTTCCAGCTTTGGCATCCAGGCGGCTGTCAGCCTGCATCTGGTCAATCAGATCCGCCCGGATATCCCGGTGATCCTCACCGATACCGGCTATCTGTTCCCGGAAACCTACCAGTTTATCGATGAGTTAGCTGACAAGCTCAGGCTGAACCTGAAGGTCTATCGTGCAACGGAAAGCGCCGCGTGGCAGGAAGCACGCTACGGTAAATTGTGGGAGCAGGGCGTTGAAGGCATTGAAAAATACAATGAAATCAACAAGGTGGAACCGATGAGTCGGGCGTTAAAAGAACTTAACGCGCAAACCTGGTTTGCCGGTCTGCGTCGCGAGCAGTCGGGCAGTCGCGCACATTTGCCGGTGCTCGCGATCCAGAGAGGGGTTTTTAAAGTGCTGCCGATTATCGACTGGGACAACCGTACGGTTTATCAGTACCTGCAAAAACATGGCCTGAACTATCATCCGTTGTGGGATCAGGGATATCTGTCGGTCGGCGATACTCATACAACCCGCAAATGGGAACCCGGAATGGCCGAAGAGGAAACCCGTTTCTTCGGACTTAAACGCGAGTGCGGACTGCACGAAGGGTAATCCACCATCCGCTAATCCCCACATGTCTGGCAAAAAACAGAACCTTGTCTGGTCAATTTGGCAGGGCGTGTGGGGATTTCCTTTATGTTTCCCGCGTGAGCAGGGATAAACCATCGGAGTTAACTGGTATACCCACGATTTTATTGGCAAAAATTGTTCCGTGTACTTTAGCGGCAAATAGGCGCAGGTTGATATCACCCTGTATTGTGTTTCTGGGTAGATAGCGCAGCTGACAGCTGCAACGATAGCGATCAGGATCAATCCGATCTTCTCCCCTTACTGCTGAAGAAAACCCTAAAATTGCTGTTTTTTTTGCCTTTTCCATCATTCCCTCAGTTCGTAAAAAAGTCAGCTCAATTGGCAGACATTTAACCTGTAAATATCTAATTTTCTTTATATGGTTATCGTGGATAGTAGTTAATATTGCTGCATTATCAATTACAAAAATTCATCAAAAACAGGTGCAAAATATTCTTTATTATTCGGTCAATTGATAAGGACATAAAACATGTCATGGAAACCCCATGAGGCTGTTTCTTACGCCCGTCTCCACGCACGCATGCAAACCACACACTATTGCGCTCGCGCAGTCGCAGCAGCCATCCGTGCCGGGGGCGTAAGAGTCGAAGGCGCAAACGCAAAAGACCTTGGAAGATCGCTTGAAAGAGCCGGGTTCACCTTGGTTCATGGCCCTCTAATTGAGGGGGATATAGCAGTGATTGATGCGCTTCCTGGCACCGGTCAATACGGCCATGCCTGTATCTATGATGGTGCAGGAAACTGGTATTCGGATTTTATTCAACATGGCATGTACCCCGGTCCGCGCTACAGGACAATACAACCGAGAGTCGTTTATTACAGGCATAACTAATATGAGGTCTCTTTTTGTATTACTATTTTTTTCCGTAACCGTTATGGCGGGCACAAGCGAGCCTGAGTTCCGGGCGGTTGAGTTCAATAAATGGTACATAAATCAGATTAACGCGGATCGCTATCCCATAACTGATGGCCATGAAATTGATGAATACGTCACTGCTGAGACACTGAAAAAGTTACGCCACGCACAAGATCCAAAATTTGCTGACGAAAAATTTTATGATGCAGACATGTTTACAAAGTCGAACTACATCGGCGAGGACTGGGCCGACTTTGTTGCAGTCGTTGCTGGCGATACCGATCCGGTTTGCATGAACGTCTATATCGCGTTTGGCAAGAAGAAAGAACACACCGTTATTGACTGCATGGTCAAAGAAGACGGCATCTGGAAAGTGCAATCCGTCGCAGCCCGAGATTTTTACTGACTGTTAGGGTAACAGACGAGAGGGCAGGGCACTGATGCAGTGCAACTCGTGAGTACATCTGACTCCCCGGTGTTCCCCACATAAGAAGAGAACACCGATAATAAAAGGCGAAACGGTCAGGTCACACGAATAACCGCTATATTTTCTCGGCTTTTGCCAGCTCTTTCACCAGCGGCAGCATGATGCGAACCACGTCGCGGCTACGATGCTCAATGCGTCCAGGCAGCGCCTTGTCGATATGCTGCTGGTTATCCAGTCGCACATTGTGCCAGCTGGTTCCGGCAGGGAAGGAAGCGGTTTTTGCGCGTTGCTGATAACCGTCTTTTTTACCCAGATTCCAGTTAGTGGCTTCAACAGAGAGCACGGCAATCCCCGCTTTATCGAAAACCTCTGCATCGTTGCAGCATCCCGTTCCTTTTGGATAGTTTTTGTTAAAACCGGGGTTGGAACTGGCGGCAATACCGTAATGGCGGGCGATGGTCAGGGCGCGATCGCGCGTCAGTTTACGCACCGCTTCCGGGGTTTTTTGCCCGCTATTAAAGTAGAGCTTGTCGCCGACGATCAGATTATCGAGATTGATCACCAGCAGCGTATTTTTCTTCTCGGTGGCGCTCATCCGCTTAAGCAGGTTTTCGGCACCCAGTTTTCCCTCTTCTTCGCCGCTGGTGGCGATAAAGCGGATACTGTATTCGGTAGGAACATCTTTCAGTCTTTCCGCCAGTTCCAGCATAACGCCCAAACCTGCGGCGTTATCGTCAATGCCTTGTAACGTCAGTCCGCCAAGATTGGCATCAGAGTCCGTATCGCTTTGCGGCGCGTAGGTATCCAGGTGCGCCATAATAATAATCTGCTGTGGCACTTTACCTTCATGCGCGGCAATAACCGTGCTTCCCGTAATGTTATGCCAGTTTTTGCGATTATCCCTGGCGGTATAAATATAACGACTGTTAAACGTCCGAATATTACTGCGATATCCCATCTGTTCAAATTGCTGACGAAGATAATCGGCCGACAGCATTTCCGCGGGTGAACCGGTCATTCGTCCTGGAAAAAAGGTCGCAATATGTCGAGCCTGGGTATTTGCAATAGTGCCAGTGTTCGGCGACGTCGCGTGTGCGGGAAGGATAAAGCATACGCCGAGCGCCAGGGCAGCGGTACGGTGGCGCAATGCGGAAAACATAGTGAGTCCTTAAATGCAAAGCAGAAATTTTTACCCACCTAGTATGAAACCGTGACAGGGGTAAAACAATTTCATTTGCTCCGAAATGCCCGAATTTCTGCGGGTTAAGCACTTTTTGATATTTGCTTTCTCAAATCGTTATTCTTTTGAGGAACTACTCATTCCAATTCGTAATTTCATTCGTTCCCCCGCGCTCCCTATAGTCACTCTATTCCTGATTGCTAGCGAGTTGTAACTTGTGAACTATTTGCCCTTATTTGTTGCGATAAAAGAGAGACCCGTCCTGGTTGTCGGTACGGGTGAGATTGCCGATCGCAACGTCGCATTCTTGCAGCGTGCGGGTGCGCAGGTGCAGGTAGTCAGCGACGCGGATTTTGTGGAATCGCAAATCGACAGCGTGGTGCTGGTCGTCGCCGCCACCCGTGACCGTGAACTCAACCAACGGATCTCGATGGCCGCACAAGCTCGCCATCGCCTGGTCAACGTGGTGGACGATCCGCCGCACTGCTCGTTTATCTTCCCGTCGATTGTCGATCGTTCACCGTTGTTGGTGGCGATCTCCTCCGGTGGGACCGCGCCGGTTCTGACGCGCGTACTGCGGGAAAAAATCGAAGCGTTGCTGCCGACGAGCCTGGGGCGCATGGCGGAAAAAGCCAGCTACTGGCGTAACCATCTGAAAACGAGGCTGACCAGCGTGACCGAACGCCGTCGTTTCTGGGAGCGCGTTTTCCGTGGCCGTTTTGCCAGCCTGATGCATGCCGGTAACGAGTCTGCCGCACAGCAGATTCTGGAAGATGAGTTGGATAACCCAGGCAGTAGCGCCGGGGAACTGATTCTGGTAGGCGCCGGGCCGGGAGATGCCGGGTTGCTGACCCTGCGCGGCCTGCAGGTGCTGCAGGATGCCGACGTGGTGTTCTATGACCATCTGGTGAGCGACGGCGTGCGAGAGTTGATTCGTCGCGATGCGGAACAGATCTGCGTGGGCAAACGGGCGGGTGAACACTCCGTGCCGCAGCACGAAACTAATCAGATGCTGATTGCGGCAGCAAAAGCAGGCAAAACCGTTGTTCGCCTCAAAGGGGGCGATCCGTTCATCTTTGGTCGCGGTGGCGAAGAACTTCAGGCGGCCGCCGAAGCGGGTGTGCCGTTCCAGGTGGTGCCGGGGATCACGGCGGCATCCGCCGTCACCGCATATGCCGGTATTCCGCTCACCCATCGCGATTACGCCCAGAGCGTGACGTTTGTGACGGGGCACTACAAGGCTGACAGCCTCCCGTTTGATTGGGCGCATCTGGCCCAGAGCCGACAGACGCTTGCCATCTATATGGGCACGATGAAAGCGGCGGAAATCAGCGAACAACTCATTCAACACGGTCGCGATGCGACAACGCCGGTGGCGGTGATTTCTCGCGGAACGCGCGTCGATCAGCATGTCGCTACCGGCACATTACACAACCTTGCAATCCTTGCGAAAGACGCCCCTATGCCCACTCTGATTGTCGTGGGGGAAGTCGTACAACTTCACGACACGCTCGCCTGGTTTCAACACACCACAGACACAGAAGGCTTCGGTTCTTCTGTAATCAATCTGGCTTAAGGAACGGTTATGGACCAAAAACGACTCACCCACCTGCGGCAACTGGAAGCGGAAAGCATCCATATCATTCGCGAGGTGGCCGCCGAATTCTCTAATCCGGTGATGATGTATTCCATCGGTAAAGATTCCAGCGTGATGCTGCATCTGGCGCGTAAAGCGTTTTATCCAGGCTCGCTGCCGTTCCCGCTGCTGCATGTTGATACCGGCTGGAAATTCCGCGAGATGTATGAATTCCGTGATCGCACTGCCAAAACCTACGGTTGCGAATTGCTGGTGCATAAAAACCCGGAAGGGGTGGCAATGGGGATTAACCCCTTCGTCCACGGTAGCGCGAAACATACCGACATCATGAAGACCGAAGGGCTGAAACAGGCGCTGAATAAATACGGTTTTGATGCTGCGTTTGGCGGCGCGCGTCGCGATGAAGAGAAATCCCGCGCCAAAGAACGGATCTATTCCTTCCGCGACCGTTTTCATCGCTGGGACCCGAAGAACCAGCGCCCGGAACTGTGGCACAACTACAACGGGCAGATAAACAAAGGTGAAAGTATTCGTGTCTTCCCGCTCTCCAACTGGACCGAACAGGATATCTGGCAGTACATCTGGCTGGAAAATATTGAGATCGTCCCGCTGTATCTGGCGGCTGAACGCCCGGTGCTGGAGCGCGACGGTATGCTGATGATGATCGATGACAATCGGATCGATCTGCAACCTGGCGAAATGATCAAAAAACGGATGGTGCGCTTCCGTACGCTGGGCTGCTGGCCACTGACGGGCGCGGTGGAGTCGAATGCGCAAACGCTGCCGGAGATCATCGAAGAGATGCTGGTTTCAACCACCAGTGAACGTCAGGGGCGCGTGATCGACCGCGACCAGGCGGGCTCCATGGAGCTGAAGAAACGTCAGGGGTATTTCTAAGGAGCCGCTATGAACATCGCACTTGCCCAACAAATCGCTAATGAAGGCGGCGTCGAAGCCTGGATGGTCGCCCAACAACATAAAAGTCTGCTGCGCTTTTTAACCTGCGGCAGCGTGGACGACGGCAAAAGTACGCTGATTGGCCGCTTGCTGCACGATACGCGCCAGATTTACGAAGATCAGCTTTCTTCGCTGCATAATGACAGCAAACGTCACGGTACGCAGGGCGAGAAGCTCGATCTTGCATTGCTGGTGGATGGTCTCCAGGCCGAGCGCGAGCAGGGGATCACAATTGACGTGGCCTATCGTTATTTCTCTACCGAGAAACGCAAATTTATCATTGCCGATACCCCAGGGCATGAGCAGTACACCCGTAATATGGCGACAGGCGCCTCAACCTGCGATCTGGCGATCTTACTGATCGATGCCCGTAAAGGGGTATTGGATCAAACTCGTCGCCACAGTTTCATCTCTACGCTGCTGGGGATCAAACACCTGGTGGTCGCGATCAACAAAATGGATCTGGTGGATTTCAGCGAAGAGACATTTGTCCGTATTCGCGAAGATTACCTGACGTTTGCCGAACAGTTGCCGGGGAATCTGGATATTCGCTTTGTTCCGCTCTCTGCGCTGGAAGGCGATAACGTGGCGTCTCAGAGCGCGAATATGCGATGGTACAGCGGCCCGACGCTGCTGGAAGTGCTGGAAACTGTCGACATCCAGCGTGTGGTCGATACCCAGCCGATGCGTTTCCCGGTGCAGTATGTGAACCGCCCGAATCTGGATTTTCGCGGTTACGCCGGAACGCTCGCGTCTGGCACCGTGAAGGTGGGTCAGCGAATCAAAGTGCTGCCCTCCGGCGTTGAATCCAGCGTGGCGCGCATTGTGACCTTTGACGGAGACTTACCACAAGCGCATGCGGGTGAAGCCATCACTCTGGTGCTAAAGGATGAGATCGACATTAGCCGTGGCGACCTGCTGCTTGACGCCAGCGAAGCATTGCCTGCGGTACAGCGCGCCGCCATTGACGTGGTCTGGATGGCGGAACAACCGCTGTCGGCGGGGCAGAGTTATGATATTAAGATTGCCGGGAAAAAGACCCGCGCCCGCGTGGATAACGTGCAATATCAGGTGGATATCAATAATCTGACCCAGCGTGAGGTTGAAAATCTGCCATTGAATGGCATTGGCCTGGTGAATTTTACCTTTGATGAACCGTTGGCGCTGGATAGCTATCAGCAAAACCCGGTGACCGGTGGGCTTATCATTATTGATCGCCTGAGTAATGTGACCGTTGGAGCAGGTATGGTACGCCAACCGCTCGCGGAATCTGTCTCAACACCGTCCGAATTCAGCGCGTTTGAGCTGGAACTGAATGCGCTGGTGCGCCGTCACTTCCCGCACTGGGGTGCGCGTGATTTGCTGGGAGGCCAATAATGGCGCTGCACGACGAAAACGTCGTCTGGCATGCGCATCCTGTGACACCGCAGCAGCGCGAGCAACACCACGGCCACCGTGGTGTTGTTCTGTGGTTTACCGGGCTTTCCGGCTCGGGTAAATCTACGGTGGCGGGGGCGCTGGAAGAAGCGCTGCATCAACGCGGTGTGAGCACCTACCTGTTGGATGGCGACAATGTACGTCACGGGTTGTGCAGCGATCTCGGGTTTAGCGAAGCCGATCGTAAAGAGAACATCCGTCGGGTGGGGGAGGTCGCCAATCTGATGGTCGATGCCGGACTGGTGGTGCTGACGGCGTTTATTTCCCCGCATCGTGCGGAACGCCAGATGGTGCGTGATCGGGTAGGCAAGGGACGCTTTATTGAAGTCTTCGTGGATACCCCGCTGACCACCTGTGAAGCGCGCGATCCGAAAGGCTTGTACAAAAAAGCACGGGCGGGTGAGTTACGTAATTTCACCGGCATTGACTCGGTTTACGAAGCGCCTGAATCACCAGAAATTCACCTGGATGGTGAACAATTAGTAACAAATTTAGTCCGCCAATTATTAGATCTACTGAGAGAGGGCGATATGATCAGATCCTGAGACACTACCGGGCTTGTATGCCTGGCTCGTCAAGGTCACAGGATTTTATATGCGGAACAGCCATAACATTACTATCACAACGTCAGATACGTTCACTGCCGAAGACGAAACCACCTGGTCGCTATCAGGGGCCGTGGTTGGTTTCGTGTCGTGGTTGCTGGCGTTGGGTTTTCCTTTCCTCATTTATGGCTCTAACACGTTGTTTTTCTTTCTTTATACCTGGCCCTTTTTTCTGGCGCTCATACCTGTTGCCGTAGTGGTTGGGATCGCCCTGCATTCGCTGATGAAAGGCAAACTGCTGTTCAGTGTTATTTCAACCTTGTTAACCGTTGGCACCATGTTTGGCGCCTTGTTCTTGTGGTTGCTGGGGTAGGTCGCTTTTCCTCTTTTTTGATGACTGCTGTGGGTGGTCATAATTCAAACCGTAACCAACAATTAGATTATGTTCTCCCTGTTCGAGGTGTGCGGATCGGTGGATAAATGTGATACATTTGCCCGCGTTGTCGCGGCATTCCCGCCCTCTGAGTAGAGTCTCAGAGGAAGTTATGGGATGATGGCGCCGTTTTTCAGGGGGCAGGATGGGTAAACTAACGCTGCTGTTGCTGGCTTTACTGGTCTGGCTGCAGTATTCACTGTGGTTCGGTAAGAACGGCTTACATGACTATAGCCGCGTCAATGATGACGTCACCGCGCAGCAAGAGACAAATGCGAAGCTTAAAGCGCGTAACGATCAGCTTTTTGCCGAAATTGACGATCTTAATGGCGGTCAGGAAGCCATTGAAGAGCGTGCTCGCAACGAATTGAGTATGACTAAACCAGGCGAAACATTTTTCCGTCTGGTGCCTGACGCCTCTAAGCGCGCTCAGACGGCGGGGCAAAATAATCGATAAACAGCCAAGGATTTAACATGGCAGCCACTTATTTGGACGTTTGCGCCGTGGTGCCGGCTGCTGGATTTGGCCGTCGGATGCAAACGGAATGTCCTAAGCAGTACCTCTCAATCGGTGATAAAACCATTCTTGAACACTCGGTTCATGCGTTATTGGCGCATCCCCGGGTGACGCGTGTTGTCATTGCAATCAGTCCCGGCGACAGCCGCTTTGCACAACTGCCTCTGGCGCAACACCCACAGATTATGGTCGTTGATGGCGGTAATGAGCGCGCCGACTCTGTACTCGCCGGGCTGCAGGCCGTCGGCGGCGCCGAGTGGGTGCTGGTACATGACGCCGCCAGACCCTGTCTGCATCAGGATGATCTTGCCCGCCTGCTGGCTCTCAGTGAAACCAGCCGTACGGGCGGCATCCTTGCCGCGCCAGTACGCGACACGATGAAACGCGCCGAGCCGGGTAAAACCGCCATTGCGCATACCGTGGAGCGTACCGATTTATGGCATGCGCTCACCCCGCAATTTTTCCCTCGCGAGTTGCTACATGATTGCCTGACCCGCGCGCTCAATGAAGGCGCGACGATCACCGATGAGGCCTCAGCGCTGGAATATTGTGGCTATCATCCTGCGCTTGTTGAAGGACGCGCTGATAATATTAAAGTGACCCGTCCGGAAGATTTGGCACTGGCTGAATTCTACTTGACCCGAACCATCCACCAGGAGAATGCATAATGCGAATTGGACACGGTTTTGACGTACACGCCTTTGGTGGCGTAGGCCCAATTATCATTGGTGGCGTACGTATACCGTATGAAAAAGGGTTACTGGCGCATTCGGATGGCGATGTCGCGCTGCATGCGTTAACCGACGCGTTGCTAGGCGCAGCGGCGCTGGGGGATATCGGTAAGCTTTTCCCTGACACCGATCCGGCTTTTAAAGGGGCAGACAGCCGCGAACTGCTGCGTGAAGCCTGGCGTCGTATTCAGGCCAAAGGCTACACCCTGGGTAACGTTGATGTAACCATCATTGCCCAGGCGCCGAAGATGTTGCCGCATATTCCGCAAATGCGCGTGTTCATTGCCGAAGATCTCGGCTGCCATATGGATGACGTTAACGTAAAAGCGACCACCACGGAAAAACTCGGTTTTACCGGACGTGGGGAAGGGATTGCCTGTGAAGCGGTGGCGCTCCTCATTAAGGCAACGAAATGACACAGTTTGAAAACCTGACTTACCTCCACGGGAAACCACAAGGGAGCGGTTTGTTGAAGGCAAACCCGGAAGACTTTGTGGTTATCGAAGATTTAGGCTTCGAGCCCGACGGGGAAGGTGAGCATATTCTGGTGCGTATTCTGAAAAACGGCTGCAACACCCGTTTTGTCGCTGACGCGCTGGCAAAATTCCTTAAAATTCATGTCCGTGAAGTCAGCTTTGCCGGGCAGAAAGACAAACATGCGGTCACGGAACAGTGGCTGTGCGCGCGCGTGCCGGGCAAAGATCTGCCCGATCTGAGCGCATTTCAGTTAGAAGGTTGTAAAGTACTGGAATACGCCCGCCACAAGCGTAAGCTGCGGTTAGGGGCCCTGAAAGGCAACGCATTTACGCTGGTTTTGCGCGAAGTGAGCCACCGTGATGACGTTGAAGCGCGTCTGCAGGTGATTAGCGAACGGGGTGTACCGAACTATTTTGGCGCCCAGCGCTTCGGCATTGGCGGCAGTAACCTGCAGGGAGCGCTGCGTTGGGCGCAAAGCGATGCACCGGTACGCGATCGCAATAAACGCAGTTTTTGGTTGTCGGCAGCCCGCAGTGCGTTGTTTAATCAAATTGTCGATGAACGTTTGAAAAAAACAGACTTTAATCAAGTTGTTGACGGCGATGCGCTACAATTAGCGGGGCGCGGCAGCTGGTTTGTCGCCACAACGGAAGAACAGGCCGAATTACAACGCCGCGTCGATGATAAAGAGTTAATGATTACAGCTGCGTTACCTGGCAGCGGTGAGTGGGGAACCCAGCGTGAAGCGCTGGCGTTTGAAGAAGCCGCCATCGCCAGTGAAACGGAGCTGCAATCGCTGTTGTTGCGGGAAAAGGTGGAGGCTTCACGCCGCGCTATGTTGTTGTATCCGCAACAATTAAGCTGGAACTGGTGGGATGACGTAACCGTCGAGTTAAGCTTTTGGCTACCGGCAGGGAGTTTTGCCACCAGTGTTGTAAGGGAACTTATCAACACATTGGGTGATTATGCGCATATTGCTGAGTAACGATGATGGGGTTCACGCGCCTGGTATACAAACGCTGGCAAATGCCCTGCGTGAGTTTGCTGACGTACAGGTGGTTGCCCCCGATCGTAACCGCAGCGGTGCGTCTAACTCGTTGACGCTGGAATCTTCGCTTCGCACTTTTACCTTTGATAACGGTGATATCGCCGTCCAAATGGGCACGCCAACGGATTGCGTCTATCTCGGGGTCAACGCATTGATGCGTCCGCGTCCGGACATTGTGGTGTCAGGGATTAACGCTGGCCCTAATCTGGGTGATGATGTCATCTATTCCGGCACCGTCGCAGCAGCGATGGAAGGGCGTCACCTCGGTTATCCTGCGCTGGCGGTCTCACTGGATGGTCATAAACATTACGATACCGCCGCTGCGATCACCTGCACTCTTTTACGTGCTCTACGTCGTGAACCTCTGCGAACTGGCCGCATTCTGAATATCAACGTACCGGATCTTCCGTTGGAAAGAATCAAAGGCATTCGTGTGACGCGTTGCGGAAGCCGCCATCCGGCGGATAAAGTGATTCCGCAACAAGATCCCCGTGGCAATACGTTGTACTGGATTGGCCCGCCGGGCGATAAATGCGACGCCGGGCCGGACACCGATTTTGCTGCGGTAGATGAAGGCTATGTCTCCGTTACGCCCCTGCATGTGGATTTAACCGCATACAACGCGCATGATGTTGTTTCAACATGGTTAGAGAGCGTGGGAGTTGACACGCAATGGTAAGCAGACGCGTACACACCCTTCTTGAACAATTGCGCGCTCAGGGGATCCGCGATGAGCTGGTGCTGAACGCACTTGCTGCGGTCCCGCGCGAAAAATTCATTGATGAAGCGTTTGAACACAAAGCCTGGGAAAACATTGCACTGCCGATTGGCCAGGGACAGACGATTTCGCAGCCTTATATGGTGGCGCGAATGACGGAGTTACTGGAACTGACGCCGCAATCCCGGGTGCTGGAAATAGGGACAGGTTCGGGATACCAGACGGCGATACTGGCGCATTTGGTGCATCATGTCTGTTCCGTCGAGCGTATCAAAGGGCTGCAATGGCAGGCGCGTCGCCGCCTCAAGCAGCTCGACTTACACAATGTTTCGACCCGTCATGGCGATGGCTGGCAAGGCTGGCAAGCTCGTGCCCCGTTTGATGCCATCATTGTGACGGCTGCGCCGCCAGAAATTCCTACTGCGTTAATGGCACAGTTGGATGAAGGCGGTATTCTCGTCTTGCCTGTGGGAGATGAGCATCAGTATTTGAAACGGGTGCGTCGTCGGGGAGGCGAATTTATTATCGATACCGTGGAAGCCGTTCGCTTTGTTCCTTTAGTTAAAGGTGAACTGGCGTAGCGCATTCCTGAATACCTGGATTTTTCCTGGTTATTTTGCAATGGGTAAGCGTATGGTGAACACGTTTTCCAGTGTTCAGCCTGATGCTTTGCACGGTTATTACGTCACTGGTTATTAACCAAAATTTTCCTGGGGGATAAATGAGCGCGGGAAGCCCAAAATTCACCGTTAGCCGCATTGCGGCATTGTCACTGGTTTCGCTGTGGCTGGCAGGTTGTTCCAACACGTCTAATCCGCCTGCACCCGTCAACTCTGTTGATGGCAGCGCACCATCGAGCACCAACTCAGGCATGCTGATCACGCCTCCGCCAAAAATGGGGACAACGGCGACGGCGCAATCAACGCCGCAAATTCAGCCCGTGCAGCAGCAGCCCCAGATCACCCAACCTGCGCAAATCCAGCCTGTCGCGCAACAGCCCGTGCAGACGGAAAACGGCCGTATTGTATACAACCGAAAATACGGGGACATTCCGAAAGGCAGCTACACTGGCGGCAGCACTTACACCGTTAAGAAAGGCGACACTCTTTTCTATATTGCCTGGATCACCGGTAACGACTTCCGTGACCTTGCTCAGCGCAACAATGTTGCAGCTCCCTACGCATTGAACGTAGGACAAACACTTCAGGTAGGTAATGCATCCGGTGCGCCAATTACGGGTGGAAATGCCATCACCCAGGCGGATGCAGCACAGCAAGGAGTTGTGACCAACCCTGCACAAAATTCCACCGTTGCTGTTGCGTCCAAACCGACAATTACGTATTCTGAGGACTCAGGTGAACAGAGTGCTAATAAAATGTTGCCGAACAACAAGCCAGCTGGGACGGTTGTCACAGCCCCTGTAACGGCATCAACAACGAGCACAACCCAACCGACTGCAAGCAGTATGTCTACCAGTGCGCCAATCTCTAAATGGCTCTGGCCGACGGACGGCAAAGTGATCGAAAACTTCGCGGCTACCGAGGGTGGCAATAAAGGCATCGACATTGCAGGCAGTAAAGGACAGGCAATCGTCGCGACCGGAGATGGACGCGTTGTATATGCCGGTAATGCGCTGCGCGGTTACGGTAATTTAATTATCATCAAACACAATGATGATTACCTGAGTGCCTACGCCCATAACGATACGATGCTGGTCCGGGAACAACAAGACATCAAGGCGGGGCAAAAAATCGCTACCATGGGTAGCACCGGAACCAGTTCAACACGCTTGCATTTTGAAATTCGTTACAAGGGGAAATCCGTAAACCCGCTGCAATATTTGCCGCAGCGATAAAGCGTCGGAACCAGGCTTTCACTTGCTAGTTCCGTCAAGGGATCACGGGTAGGAGCCACCTTATGAGTCAGAATACGCTGAAAGTTCATGATTTAAATGAAGACGCGGAATTTGATGAGAACGGAGTAGAGGCTTTTGATGAAAAAGCCTTGAGTGAAGAGGAACCCAGTGATAACGACCTGGCTGAAGAAGAGCTGTTATCGCAGGGTGCCACCCAGCGTGTGTTGGACGCGACTCAGCTTTACCTTGGTGAGATTGGTTATTCACCACTGCTAACGGCCGAAGAAGAAGTTTATTTTGCGCGTCGCGCACTGCGTGGAGATGTCGCTTCTCGCCGTCGGATGATTGAAAGTAACCTGCGTCTGGTGGTGAAAATTGCCCGCCGTTATGGCAATCGTGGTCTGGCATTGCTGGATCTGATTGAAGAGGGCAATCTGGGGCTTATCCGTGCCGTCGAGAAGTTTGACCCTGAGCGTGGGTTCCGCTTTTCAACATACGCAACCTGGTGGATTCGCCAGACGATTGAACGGGCGATTATGAACCAAACCCGTACGATTCGACTGCCGATTCACATTGTTAAAGAGCTGAACGTCTATCTGCGTACTGCGCGTGAGTTGTCGCATAAACTGGACCACGAACCGAGTGCGGAAGAGATTGCAGAGCAACTGGATAAACCGGTTGATGACGTTAGCCGTATGCTTCGTCTTAACGAGCGCATTACCTCGGTAGACACCCCGCTGGGTGGCGATTCCGAAAAAGCGTTGCTGGATATCCTGGCCGATGAAAAGGAAAACGGTCCGGAAGACACCACGCAAGATGATGATATGAAACAAAGTATCGTCAAATGGCTGTTCGAACTGAACGCCAAACAGCGTGAAGTGCTGGCACGTCGTTTCGGTCTGCTGGGATATGAAGCTGCGACACTGGAAGATGTGGGCCGTGAAATCGGTCTTACACGTGAACGTGTTCGCCAGATTCAGGTTGAAGGCCTGCGTCGTCTGCGTGAAATCCTGCAGACTCAGGGGCTGAATATCGAAGCGCTGTTCCGCGAGTAAGCAAAGTTATATCAAGAAAGGCCAGCCTCAATGAGGCTGGCCTTTTTCTTTTGCGTAACCCGTCCTGAAGAGTTGTGGGCCTGATAAGCGCAGCGCCATCAGGCAATACGTCTTACACCAAACTCTTCAACCGATAAATCCACTCCAGCGCCTGACGCGGGGTCAGGGAATCCGGATCCAGATTTTCCAACGCTTCAACAGCAGGGGAGGTCTCTTCCGGGACCGACAGCAGAGACATCTGTGTACCGTCTACCTGCGTGGCGGCGGCATTCGGTGAAATACTTTCCAGTTCACGCAGCTTCTGGCGCGCGCGTTTAATCACCTCTTTTGGCACTCCGGCAAGCGCGGCAACCGCCAGGCCGTAGCTCTTGCTGGCTGCGCCATCCTGCACGCTGTGCATAAACGCGATAGTTTCACCGTGCTCCAGCGCATCCAGATGGACGTTGGCAACACCCTCCATTTTCTCCGGCAGTTGCGTCAGTTCGAAGTAGTGGGTGGCAAACAACGTCAACGCTTTGATCTTGTTTGCCAGATTTTCCGCGCACGCCCATGCCAGCGACAAGCCGTCGTAGGTAGAGGTGCCGCGGCCAATCTCATCCATTAACACTAGGCTATTTTCGGTGGCGTTGTGCAGGATATTGGCGGTTTCGGTCATCTCCACCATAAAGGTTGAACGACCGGAAGCCAGATCGTCCGCCGCGCCGACGCGGGTGAAAATACGGTCGACAGGACCGATCTCCACGCTTTGCGCTGGTACATAGCTGCCGATGTAGGCCAGCAGCGTAATCAACGCAGTTTGGCGCATATAGGTACTTTTACCGCCCATATTGGGGCCGGTAATGATCAACATCCGACGCTGCGGAGAGAGCGTTAGCGGGTTGGCGATAAACGGCTCGCTGAGCACCTGTTCCACCACCGGATGGCGACCTTCGATAATCCGAATGCCCGGTTTATCCGTGAAGGTTGGGCAGGTGTAATTCAGCGTGTACGCGCGTTCGGCGAGATTGATCAGTACGTCCAGCTCAGCCAGCGCAGCCGCGCTCTGTTGCAGGTCTGCCAGGTGTGGCAACAGCAGGTCAAACAGCTCGTCATACAGCTGTTTTTCCAGTGCCAGTGCTTTGCCTTTCGAGGTGAGAACTTTGTCCTCGTACTCTTTCAATTCAGGGATAATGTAGCGCTCGGCGTTCTTCAGCGTCTGGCGGCGCACATAGTTGATTGGCGCAAGATGGCTCTGCCCACGGCTGATCTGAATGTAATAACCGTGTACCGCGTTATAGCCCACTTTCAGGGTGTCCAGCCCTGTCCGTTCACGCTCGCGAATTTCCAGACGGTCGAGATAGTCGGTTGCGCCATCTGCCAGCGCACGCCATTCGTCCAGTTCTTCATTGTAACCCGGAGCAATGACGCCACCGTCGCGAACCAGCACTGGCGGCGCATCGACAACCGCTCGCTCCAGCAATTCGCGCAGCTCCGTAAACTCCCCCATTTTTTCACGCAGCATCTGTACGGGATGGCTGTTCACCGTTGCCAGTTGAGTGCGCAGCTCCGGCAATTGCTGGAAGGCGTGACGCATACGGGCGAGATCGCGTGGGCGGGCGGTGCGTAGCGCCAGACGAGCGAGAATACGTTCCAGATCGCCCACCTGGCGCAGTACTGGTTGCAGTTCGCTGGTGGCATCCTGCAATGCGCCAATGGTTTGCTGGCGTTCGGTCAGAATTTTGGTGTCGCGCACCGGCATATGCAGCCAGCGTTTGAGCATTCGGCTGCCCATCGGGGTGACGGTGCAATCAAGCACGGAAGCCAGTGTATTCTCCACGCCCCCTGCCAGATTTTGCGTGATCTCCAGGTTGCGGCGTGTGGCCGCATCCATGATGATGCTGTCCTGCTGGCGTTCCATGGTGATAGAACGAATATGCGGTAGCGAAGTACGCTGGGTATCTTTTACATACTGCAACAGACAGCCCGCAGCGCATAAGCCGCGCGGGGCGTTCTCCACGCCAAAACCGACCAGATCCCGCGTGCCAAATTGCAGGTTTAGCTGCTGGCGAGCGGTATCGATTTCAAATTCCCACAGCGGACGGCGACGCAACCCGCGACGACCTTCGATCAGCGCCGTTTCAGCGAAATCTTCCGCGTAGAGCAGTTCGGCGGGGTTGGTACGTTGCAACTCAGCCGCCATCGTTTCACGGTCAGCGGGCTCACTTACGCGAAAACGCCCGGAACTGATATCCAGCGTGGCGTAGCCGTAGCCTTTACTGTCTTGCCAGATAGCGGCCAACAGGTTGTCCTGACGTTCCTGCAATAACGCTTCATCACTGATGGTGCCAGGCGTCACAATGCGTACGACCTTACGCTCAACCGGACCTTTGCTGGTCGCCGGATCGCCAATCTGTTCGCAAATCGCCACGGACTCGCCCTGATTGACCAATTTGGCGAGGTAGTTTTCTACCGCATGATGCGGGATGCCTGCCATCGGGATCGGTTCGCCTGCCGAGGCGCCGCGTTTGGTCAGTGAGATGTCGAGCAGTTGAGACGCACGCTTGGCATCGTCATAAAACAGTTCGTAAAAATCGCCCATACGATAAAACAGCAGGATCTCCGGATGCTGTGCTTTCAGCTTGAGATACTGCTGCATCATGGGGGTATGGGAATCTAAATTTGCTATTGAAGTCATTGGTTTGTGATGTCCATTTTCTTTAATTTTAATGAGTGAGTGATTTTTGTTGTTCTCATTAAGTTTCACGGCGTCTCATTGGATCTCATGAACATCTACATTATCTGTTCATGGCTACATAGAGAGCATGATAGCGGACTCTTTATGGCAGGAAAACAAGAGGCAGAGTCTGTGTCGCTTAAAACGGCAGAAATGATGACGTCAGAGGATAAGCGTAACGTTGCGGTGAGCGAAAATCGGCGCTGGCATATGTCTCGTGATACAACCAACATGGCGCCTTTCTTTTACCGTTATACACTCCCACTGACTGGTTAACTTGTCCGGATGAATAATCTGTCTGGCATGATATATCCGCTGCGCGGGGAATCATTTTGCCACTGTGTAATATAATTTCAGTCCGTAAATTTAATGTCGCTAATCATTGGTTTTAATTGTGTCTAATAGCTAATGAAACATAAATTAAACATGCCGTTAAAATGCAACAAAATGTTCATG